>NZ_JBITFK010000003.1:0-701538 GCF_044455985.1 Streptomyces sp. NPDC051064 | reverse complement strand
GGGGGGGGCTGGGGGTTGAGTGGGCGGGGGGGGGGCGGGGCGGGGCCCCCCCCCCCCCGGCGCCCCCCCCCCCCCCCCCCCCCGGGGGGGGCGCCCCCCCCCCCCCGCGCCCCCCCCACCCCGGTGATCTGTCACAGCGACCGCGGCGGCGGCGAGCGGGCTGCCGGGGGCCGGTGCCTTCAGGTCCGGAACCGGGCCGCCCGGGCCCTCACCACCGCACTGGCGTCGTCCGCCGCCGCGGTCTCGTCCTGGCCGTGCCGCTCGCCACCCCTCATCCGGGTGTGCGGCACGGGCAGGGTTCGGGAGAGGCTCAGTCCTCGCGCAGGGCGCGGACGGCCTCCTCGACGCGCTTGCCGTAGTCGGCGTCGGCGGCGTGGAAGTGGGCGAGGTTCTTCTCGATCACGTCGTCGCGGGTGACCTGTGAGAGTCCGCCCGCGATGTTGGCGATCAGGCGGCCCTTCTCGTCCGCCGACATCAGCCGGTAGAGCTCGCCCGCCTGGAAGAAGTCGTCGTCCTTCGCGTGCAGGGGCGCCTCGTGCGTACCCGTCCAGCCGTGCACCGCGAGCGGGGAGGCGAGGGCCGCTCCGGTCTGCGCGGGGCCGGCGTACGAGTTGGGCTCGTAGTTCTTGTCCTGGCGCGAGCCGTACCGGGTGGCGTGCAGCCCGTCGCGGCCGTAGTTGTCGACGTCGGCGGCCTTCGGAGCGTTGACCGGGAGCTGGGTGTGGTTGATGCCCAGCCGGTAGCGCTGCGCGTCGGCGTACGCGAACAGTCGGCCCTGGAGCATCTTGTCCGGCGAAGGACCGATGCCGGGCACGAAGTTGTTCGGCGAGAACGCCGCCTGCTCCACCTCGGCGAAGACGTTGTCCGGGTTGCGGTCCAGCACCAGCCGGCCGACGCGCTGGAGCGGGTAGTCGGCGTGCGGCCACACCTTCGTCACGTCGAACGGGTTGAAGCGGTAGTCCGCCGCCTCGGCGGCCGGCATCAGCTGCACGTGCAGCGTCCAGGACGGGTTGACTCCACGCTCGATGGCCTGGAGCAGGTCCGTCTGGTGCGAGTTGGCGTCCTTGCCGACCTGCTCGGCGGCCTGCTCGGCGGAGAGGGAGCGCACCCCCTGGTTGGTCTTGAAGTGGTACTTGACGAAGAAGGCCTCGCCCTTCGCGTTCGTCCACTGGTACGTGTGCGAGCCGAAGCCGTGCATGTGACGGTACGAGGCAGGAATTCCCCGGTCACCCATCAGCCAGGTGATCTGGTGCGTCGCCTCGGGGGAGTTCGCCCAGAAGTCCCAGACGTTGTCCGGCTCCTGCCTGCCCGTGAAAGGGTCCCGCTTCTGGGAGTGGATGAAGTCGGGGAACTTGATCGGGTCCTTGATGAAGAACACCGGGGTGTTGTTGCCGACGAGGTCGTAATTGCCGTCGTTCGTATAGAACTTGAGGGCGAAGCCGCGCGGGTCGCGGACGGCGTCCGCGCCGCCCAGCGAGTCGGCGACGGTCGAGAAGCGGATGAACGTCTCGGTGCGGCGGCCCACCTCGGAGAGGAAGTCGGCACGGGTAAAGCCGGTGACGTCGTCCGTCACCTCGAAGTAGCCGTACGCGCCGGAGCCGCGGGCGTGGACGACGCGCTCCGGGATGCGCTCACGGTTGAAGCGGGCGAGCTTCTCGAGCAGGTGCTGGTCCTGGACGAGGATCGGCCCGCCGGCGCCGGCCGTGGCGGAGTTCTGGTTGTCGGCGACCGGGGCGCCTGACTCGGTCGTGAGCACACGCTGGGACATGGAGGCCTTCCGTACGGGGCTGCTGACGGCCTCAGGAGCGTAGATTCGCCGGTATCGAAGCGTCAACAATTTGTTGAAATTGGAGGAGGGGGTTCCGGGTCGCGGCAGCGCCTGGGCGCGACAGGACAGGTGTCAGCGCCACCGCGACCCGGAGTTCATGGGGCCCCTGGGGAGGGCCGGGGTGTCAGACCTGGGAGCCGGAGAGCCGCTCGACCGAGCGCAGCAGCGCGGAGTGGTCCAGGCCGCCGTCACCCTGCGCGCGCAGGGACGCCACGAGCTGCGCCACGACCCCGCCGACGGGGAGTGCCGCGCCGACGTTGCGGGCGGCGTCCGTGACGATGCCCATGTCCTTGTGGTGCAGGTCGATCCGGAAGCCCGGGGCGAAGTCCCGCTTCAGGAAGTTGTCCTTCTTGCGGGTCAGGACGGTCGAGCCGGCGAGGCCGCCGTTCAGCACGTCGAGCGCGGCGGCGAGGTCGACCCCGGACTTCTCCAGGAAGACGACGGCTTCGGCGCAGGCCTGGATGTTGACCGCGACGATCAGCTGGTTGGCCGCCTTCACCGTCTGGCCGGAGCCGTGCGGGCCGCACAGCACGATCGTCCTGCCGAGCGCGTCCAGCAGCGGCTTCGCGGCGTCGAAGTCGCTCTGCTCGCCGCCGACCATGATGGACAGGACGGCCTCGATCGCTCCGGCCTCACCGCCGGAGACCGGGGCGTCCAGCACGCGGATGCCCTTGTCCTTCGCGCTCGAAGCCAGGTCCACGGAGGTCTGCGGGGTGATCGACGACATGTCGATCAGCAGGGCGCCCTGCCTGGCGTTCTCCAGGATGCCGTCGGGGCCGTACGCGATGGCCTCGACCTGCGGGGAGGCGGGGACCATGGTGACCACGACATCGGCGTCGCGAACCGCCTCCGCGATCGAGGCGGCACCCTTGCCGCCCGCCGCGACCAGCCGGTCGATCTTGTCCTGCTCCAGGGTGTAGCCGGTCACCTGGTATCCGGCCTTGATCAGGTTCTCCGACATGGGCGAGCCCATGATGCCGAGCCCGATCCAGGCGACCTTGGGGAGGTTGCTGCTCATGAGGGTTGCCTTCCGGTAAGCGTGTGTGCGGGAGGGGGCGAGCCTCAGCGGGCGGGCCGGGCCTCGGCCGGGAGCCAGCCGAAGGACTCCGCGCTCGGCCGGTCGCCCGGCTTGTACTCCAGGCCGACCCGGCCGTCGTAACCGGCCTCGGTCAGCTCGTCGAGGAGGCGCTCCAGCGGGAGCGAGCCGGTGCCGGGCGCGCCGCGCCCCGGGTTGTCGGCGATCTGGACGTGGCCGGTCTTCGCGGCGTACGCCTTGATCACCTGGCTGAGGTCCTCGCCGTTCATCGACAGGTGGTAAAGGTCCAGCAGGAACGTGGCATTGCCCAGGCCCGTCGCCTCGTTGACACGGTCGACGACCCCGACGCCCGCCGGTGCGCTGACCAGGGGGTAGAGCGGCGACTCCGTGTCGTTGAGGGTCTCGATCAGAAGCGTGGCCCCGATCCGGTGGGCCGCGCGGGCGGCCAGGACCAGGTTCTCCAGGGCGAGTTCGTCCTGGACGGCCGGGTCCACGCCCTCGACGCGGTTGCCGTAGAGCGCGTTGAGCGCCTTGCAGCCGACCGAGGCCGCGAAGTCCGCCGCCACGTCGATGTTGGCGCGGAAGCGGTCCGACTCCTCGCCGGGCAGCGAGAGCGCCCCGCGGTCGGGGCCCGGGAGGCGGCCCGCGTAGAAGTTCAGCCCCACCAGCCGCGTGCCCGCGTCGTCGAGCGCCTTCTTCAGGGCGTCGAGCTCGGCCTGCGCGGGGGTGGGGGTCTCGATCCAGGGCCACCAGAGCTCGACCGCGGTGAAGCCCGCGGCGGCCGCCGCCGCGGGGCGCTCCAGGAGCGGGAGTTCGGTGAAGAGGATCGAGAGGTTCACATCGAAGCGCTGGTCCGAGTAACCCATCGTGCGCTCCTTCCGTATCGCGGAAGTTAGTTTCTGCTTAACGGAAGATTGCCTGGCGTGTGGTGAGGCTGTCAAGAGGGAAACCGAATTCCGGACACGCGGGAGCGAGGTGGAGGGCTCCTCGCCATCCACCGCGCTCCCTCTCACATCTGCCTGGTCAGGTGGCCGGCACCGTGTCCTGGAACGTGGTGTCCGCCGCGCGGTACCCGCTCACCACCCCGGAGACCTGGGCGGGGGAGAGGACCTGGTCCTTCACGTGCAAGACGTAGTCCACAACCTCGGGGCGTCGCTACTTCGCGCGCGGCGACCCGATCGCCTCGTCCACCCGGGGGGACATCCAGGCCGGGCCGTGAGGCGCGGTCCGTCCAGGAGGCCCCGTCCGGGCCCTCCGGGCCCGGCGGCCCGTGCCTTAGGGTCGGGACGAGCCGTGCGAGCCGACGGACGCGGCGGGAACATGAGGGAGGCACCGTGCGCTTGAGGGTGGAATTCACCACCGAGCCCTTCGATCTCGACGAGGCACCCGCCCACGCGGTGGTGGCCCGCGAGGTCATCCAGACCGCCGACCTCGACGCGGTGGACGTGGGCCCCTTCGGGAACACGGCGGAAGGGGGCGCGGACGAGGTGCTCACCGCGGTGGACTCCCTGCTGCGGAAGGCCCTGGCCTCGGGCGCCACCCGGGTCTCCCTCCAGCTCAACGTGATCGGGGAGGACACCCCGTGACCGAACCGGCCGACCACCCGCTGGTCACCGCGGTGAAGCCGCTCGTCGACGCCATGGGGGCGGAGCTGCTCGCCCCGGAGCAGGCCACCCCCGAGGACGTGCTCCTCGCGTGGGAGGGGGCCGACGTCATAGCCGTACGGCTCCCGCAGCTCTCCGAATCGCTCGACCACATCCTGTCCGCGATGGAGCGGCGGCACGGGATGCCACTGGCCGAGCTGGACCGGAAGGCCAAGCAGGGCGTCGTACGCACCCTTGAGGCGCGCGGTGCCTTCTCCGTGCGGCACGGTGTGGAGACCGTGGCGGGCGCGCTCGGCGTCAGCCGCTTCACGGTCTACAACTATCTGAACCGGGACAATGCCGCCAAGGGTGAGTAGCGACGCGTAATGCGGTGCAATGCCGTCGTCCGGGAATTCGGGCGGCGGCATTACTTGTCCCCGGAAGTTCAACAAACTGTTGACGTGGTGTTGTGGAGGGCGTTAGCTGTCCGCAGCCCGACAACGCACAGCGAAAAAAGCCACGGAGGCTCCCGTGACTACGAGCTCCACACCGGGCCTCGCCCGGTTCAACACCCTGGCGGCCGCAGAGGCCGCAGCCGCGCTGCACGAGGTGTGTGCCAGTGCGGCGTGGGGAAGTTCCGTCCTCGCCCACCGGCCCTACGCCGGGACGGAAGCCCTGTTCTCCGCGAGCGACGCCGCACTGGCCGAACTCTCACCGGAGGACCTGGCCGAGGCCATGGCCGGCCACCCGCCGATCGGCCGCCCCAAGCCGGGGGACCCGGCCTCCGCCCGTGAGCAGCGGGGGATGGCCGGTGCGTCCGAGGAGCTCAAGGCGGAGATGCTCGAACTCAACCTGGCCTACCAGGAGCGGTTCGGACATGTCTTCCTGATCTGCGCCACCGGAACCACCGGTGAACAGATGCGCGACGCGGTGAAGGCACGGATCGGCAACTCGCCCGAGCAGGAACGTGAGATCGTCCGCACCGAGCTGGGCAAGATCAACCGCATCCGCCTGACCCGCCTCGTGCAGGACTCCTGAAGAGTCAGGCACCCGTACAGCACTTTTGAGAACAAGGAGCGTGACGGTCTTGAGCACCGACACCACCGCATCGGTGTCCACCCACATCCTGGACACCAGCGTCGGCCGTCCCGCCGAAGCCGTCACCGTCTCCCTGGCCGCCCGCAGCGGCGGCGACACGCAGTATGTGACGCTCGGCGGATCCGCGACCGACGCGGACGGGCGCTGCAAAGACCTGCCGGCCCTGCCGGAAGGAACCACCCACGTACGGCTCGTCTTCGACACCGAGTCGTACTTCACCGCGAAGAAGCAAGCCGAGGCGCAGCAGGACGCCCCCCGCGTAAGGGACAGCGGCGCGTTCTTCCCGGAGGTGGCGATCGCATTCGCCGTCACCCCGGGCGAGCACTATCACGTACCGCTGCTGCTCAACCCGTTCGGCTACTCCGTTTACCGAGGGAGCTAGCAGACAATGCCCACGATTCTCGGCCAGAACCAGTACGGCAAAGCAGAGAACCGAGTCGTCAAGATCACGCGGGACGGCGACACCCACCACATCAAGGACCTCAACGTCTCGGTCGCCCTCTCCGGCGACATGGACGACGTCCACTACTCCGGCTCCAACGCCAACGTCCTGCCGACCGACACCACCAAGAACACGGTGTTCGCCTTCGCCAAGGAACACGGCATCGAGTCCGCCGAGCAGTTCGGCATCCACCTGGCCCGGCACTTCGTGTCCTCGCAGGAGCCGATCAAGGTGGCCCGGATCCGGATCGAGGAGTACGCCTGGGAGCGCATCGCGACCTCCGACGGCAACTCGAAGTTCATCGGTGCCGACGAGGTCAAGCACTCCTTCGTCCGCAAGGGCCAGGAGACGCGCACCACCCAGATCACCTTCGACGGCGCGAAGTGGGAGGTCATCTCCGGCCTCAAGGACCTCACCGTCATGAACTCCACCAACTCGGAGTTCTGGGGCTACGTCAAGGACAAGTACACGACGCTGAAGGAGGCGTACGACCGCATCCTCGCGACCGACGTCTCCGCGAAGTGGCGGTACAACTGGACCAGCGACGAGGAGCGCATGCCGAACTGGGAGAAGTCCTACGAGCAGACGCGCAAGCACATGCTCCAGGCCTTCGCGGAGACGTACTCCCTCTCCCTCCAGCAGACCCTCTACCAGATGGGTTCGCGCATCATCAACAACCGCAGCGAGATCGACGAGATCCGCTTCTCGCTGCCGAACAACCACCACTTCCTCGTCGACCTGGAGCCGTTCGGGCTCAAGAACGACAACGAGGTGTACTTCGCCGCCGACCGTCCGTACGGCCTCATCGAGGCGACGGTGCTCCGGGACGGCGTCGAGCCGAAGATCCCGGTCGACATGACCAACCTCTGACGCGGTGCTGAACCGGCCCCCGCCCCGCCGCGGGCGGGGGCCGGTCATCCCGGAGGGACATTCCATGGCACAGCCTGTAACGGGGCCGGCGAAAGGCCCATGTAACGCACCACCGACCCGTGCCGGCACGGCAGTTCACCCGGTGGACGAGAAGCTTCCGCCCTCGCGGCTCGTCCCCGCCGCGCTCCAGCACATCGCCGCCATGTACGCGGGCGTCGTCACCCCTCCGCTCATCATCGGGCAGGCCGTGGGACTCGACGCGGCCGGCATGACCCGGCTGATCGCGGCGAGTCTCCTGATCGCCGGCCTGGCCACCCTCCTCCAGACCCTCGGCGCCGGACGCTTCGCCGGGAACCGGCTGCCCTTCGTCAACGCGGCGTCCTCCGCCGGGATCGCGCCGATGCTCGCCATTGCGGAGACCAGCGCCCCCGGCCACCAACTCCCCGCGATCTACGGGGCGGTACTCGTCGCAGGTGTCTTCTGCCTGGCCGTCGGCCCGTTCTTCGGGCGGCTGCTGCGCTTCTTCCCGCCGCTCGTCACCGGCGTCGTCATCACCCTCATCGGCGTCACGCTGATGCCGGTACCCGTCGGCTGGGCCCAGGGAGGCGACGCCACCGCCGATGACTTCGGCGCCATGAAGTATCTGGCACTGGCCGCCTTCACTCTCGTCGTCATCCTGCTGATCCAGCGCTTCGGACGCGGCTTCGTCAAGCAAGTCGCCCTGCTCGCAGGCATGTTCATCGGCACGCTGGCCGCCATCCCGTTCGGTCTCGCCGACTTCTCCGCGCTCGGCTCCGCACCCGTCGCCGCCCTGCCCACACCCTTCGCCTTCGGACCGCCCGAGTTCCAGCCCGCCGCGATCCTCTCCCTGTGCATCGTGATGCTGGTGCTGATGACGGAGTCGTCCGCCGGCATGCTGGCGCTCGGCGAGATCTGCGACCGGCGCACCGACGGCCCCACCATCACCCGCGGTCTGCGCACCGACGGCATCGCCACCCTCCTCGGCCCGGTCTTCGGGGGCTTCCCGACCAGCGCCTTCGCCCAGAACGTAGGCGTCGTGTCGCTGACGCGGGTGCGCAGCCGGTACGTGGTCGCCGCCGCGGGCGGTGCCCTGATCGTCCTGGGCGCCTTCCCCGTCCTCGGGGCGGTCGTCTCCCTCGTCCCGATGCCCGTGCTCGGCGGCGCCGGCATCGTCCTGTTCGGCTCGATCGCGGTGAGCGGCATCCGGACCCTGTCCGAGGCGGGGCTCGACGACAGCTCCAACATCATCCTCGTGGCCGTGGCACTCGGCGCGGGCATCATCCCGCTCGCGGCACCCGGCTTCTACGCGGGATTCCCGTCCTGGGCGCAGACGGTGCTCGGCTCCGGGATCAGTGCGGGAGCGCTCGTGGCGGTCCTGCTCAACCTGTTCTTCCATCATCTCGGCACCCACAGCCGTAACGCTGTGGCACTCAAATCCTCCTAGGGTCCTGCCGTGCCCACACATCCCCGGAAAGAAGAAGGAAGCGCCATGGCAGCATCGGCAGACCCGCAGCGCATCGTCATCGAGAACTGTTCCATCGCCACGGTCGACGCCCACGACACCGAATACGCGTCCGGGCACGTCGTCGTGGCGGGCAACCGCATCGAGTCCGTCGGCGCGGGCAAGGCCCCTGAGGGCCTCGCGGACGTCGTACGGCGCGTCGACGGCACCGGCCACCTGGTCACGCCGGGCCTGGTCAACACCCACCACCACTTCTACCAGTGGATCACCCGGGGCCTGGCGACCGACCACAACCTCTTCGACTGGCTGGTCGCGCTGTACCCGACGTGGGCGCGCATCGACGAGCCGATGGCCCGCGCGGCCGCCCAGGGTTCGCTCGCGATGATGGCCCGCGGCGGGGTGACCACCGCGATGGACCACCACTACGTCTACCCCCGTGGCTCCGGCGACCTGTCCGGCGCGATCATCGGCGCCGCCCGTGACATGGGCGTACGCTTCACGCTCGCCCGCGGCTCCATGGACCGCAGCGAGAAGGACGGCGGACTGCCACCGGACTTCGCCGTGGAGACCCTCGACGGAGCGCTCGCCGCCACCGAGGCCACCATCGACGAACACCACGACACCTCGTTCGGCGCGATGACGCAGATCGCTGTCGCCCCCTGCTCGCCCTTCTCC
Organism: Streptomyces sp. NPDC051064; assembly: GCF_044455985.1. NCBI lineage: Bacteria > Bacillati > Actinomycetota > Actinomycetes > Kitasatosporales > Streptomycetaceae > Streptomyces > Streptomyces sp. NPDC051064. Next base: position 692,523 of record NZ_JBITFK010000003.1, on the reverse strand, counting down.
GTCTCCACCGAACTGATGCGCCAGGGAGCCGAGTTGGCCCGCCGTCGCGGCGTGCGCCTGCACACGCACGGTTCGGAGACCGTCGAGGAGGAGCAGTTCTGCAAGGAGCTGTTCGGGATGGGGCCGACGGACTACTTCGAGTCGACCGGCTGGCTCGGTGACGACGTGTGGATGGCGCACTGCGTCCACATGAACGACTCCGACATCGCCGCCTTCGCCCGCACCGGCACCGGCGTCGCGCACTGCCCGTCCTCCAACGCCCGCCTCGCGGCCGGCATCGCACGCGTCCCCGACATGCTCGCCGCCGGTGTCCCGGTCGGGCTCGGCGTCGACGGCACCGCGTCCAACGAGTCCGGCGAACTCCACACCGAACTGCGCAACGCCCTCCTCATCAACCGCCTCGGCGCCCACCGTGAGAAGGCCCTCGACGCGCGCCAGGCCCTGCGCCTCGGCACGTACGGCGGCGCGCAGGTCCTCGGCCGGGCCCAGGAGATCGGCTCGCTGGAACCGGGGAAGCTCGCCGACCTCGTGCTCTGGAAGCTGGACACCCTGGCCCACGCCTCCATCGCGGACCCCGTGACCGCCCTGGTCTTCGGCGCCGCGGCCCCCGTCACCCTCTCCCTCGTCAACGGCAGGACCGTCGTCGAGGACAGTCGCCTCACCACCGTGGACGAGGACGCCATCGCCCGCGCGACCCGTGACGAGGCCAGGCGCCTCGCACAGATCGCCGCCGGGGCCTGATGCTCCGCACCCCCTGACAGGCCGGCCGAGGGGGACGGCCCTCGGCCGGCCGCCGTGGACCCATCAGGTTCACGGCAGCCTGTGCGGGTGCGCGTACGTCCCGTACGCGCACCCGCACAGGTGAGCTCCAAGCTGCCCGCACCAGCTGCACGACCTGCACCAACGCACCGCTCAGCATCACCTCCCTGACACCCACGTCGCCCGACGTGCACCCGACCGGAGGAAGCCGTGGCAGCTAAGCCCAGGTTTCGCAAGAACGCAGTCGAAGCAGAAGCAGTCCGAACAGACACAACCGAAGCAGACGCACTCGCCGTCGGCGCAGGAGAAGGAGGATTGGACCGGAAGCACCCGGTCGACGAGACGCTCCCGCCCCTCAGGATGTTCACCAGCGGCCTGCAGCACGTCGCCGCGATGTACGCGGGTGTGGTGGCCCCGCCCATGATCGTGGGGCCCGCCGTGGGTCTCAGCGCCAAGGAGACCGCCTTCCTGATGGGGGCGAGCCTCTTCACCGCGGGGATAGCCACCCTGCTCCAGACCCTCGGCTTCTGGCGAATAGGCGCCAAACTGCCGTTCGTCAACGGCGTCTCCTTCGCCGGGGTCACCCCGATGATCGCGATCGGCAAGGACCGCGGGCACGACGGCATCGCCGTCATCTTCGGCGCGATCATCGTCGCCGGCCTCCTCGGCTTCGTCCTCGCCCCGTACTTCTGCAAACTGGTGCGGTTCTTCCCGCCCGTCGTCACCGGCACCGTCATCACGCTGATCGGCGTCTCACTGCTCCCGGTCGCCTTCAACTGGTCGCAGGGCGGCAACGCGACCGCCGACGACTACGGCTCGATGACGAACATCACGATGGCCGCCGTCACCCTCGTGATCGTGCTGGCCCTGCGCAAGCTGCTGCGGGGCTTCCTCCAGCAGATCGCCATCCTGCTCGGCCTGGTCATCGGCACCCTGATCGCGATCCCCGCCGGCATCACCGACTTCGGGGCACTGGGCGACGCCGACGTGGTCGGTTTCCCGACGCCGTTCCACTTCGGCGCACCGCAGTTCGAGATCGCCGCGATCATCTCGATGTGCATCGTGATGCTGGTCTGTATGACCGAGTCGACCGCCGACATGCTGGCCCTCGGCAAGATCGTCGGCCGTCCGGCGGACGAGCGGACCATCGAGGGCGGACTGCGCGCCGACACCCTGGGCAGCGCCGTCAGCCCGCTCTTCAACGGCTTCATGTGCAGTGCGTTCGCCCAGAACATCGGGCTGGTCGCCATGACCAAGGTCCGCAGCCGGTTCGTCGTCGCCGCGGGCGGAGTCATCCTGGTGCTGCTCGGGCTGGTACCCGTGGCCGCGTCCGTCATCGCCCTCGTGCCGCTCCCGGTCCTCGGCGGCGCCGGCATCGTGCTCTTCGGGTCGGTCGCGGCGAGCGGTATCCAGACGCTGGCCACCGCTGCCCTGGAGAAGGGCGAGAACGCCCTGATCGTCGCGGCGGCCGTGGGCGTCGGCCTCATCCCGATCGCCGCGCCGGACTTCTACCACGCCTTCCCCGAGGACCTGCTCGTCGTCCTGGACTCGGGCATCTCCACCGGCTGCGTGGTGGCGATCGTGCTGAACCTGGCCTTCAACCACTGGGGCCGGACGCCGGACGCGGAACCGGGGACGGAGGCCGCGGACAGCGAACAGCCGAAGGATCCGATGGCCCTGCCCGTCGCCCACTGACACACCGGTGCGCGTACGGGAACCCCTCACGGGGGAGAGCCCGTACGCGCACCGGGTGCGGCCGGTGTCAGCCGATGTGGAAGCTGTCGCCGTAGACCTGCCAGTCCAGCGGCGGATCGAGATCCAGATTGCCGTTCCGCAGGAACACCCGCTGGGCCGTGTCCACCCGGCTGGTGTCCGAGTGGGCCTCCTCCTGCTTCATCGCCCAGACCCGGGCGTCCAGGAACGCGTCGAGGTAGGCCACCTCGTCGCCGCCCTGCGACGGCGGGCTCGCCTGGGCCAGCGCCCTCTCCCTGATCGAGCCGAAGCTCGTGCTGTCGCTGCCGCCGCCGTGCATCACGATGGCGTCGTAGTAAGCGAACTGGCCGAGCGTGCCGAGCCCGTCGGCCTTGCCCTGGCGCACCGCCGGATCGAAGTAGACCCGGTCACGCTCGTCGTTCTGCGCCTGCTGGAAGGCGGGGTCCGACGCGGCCTCGGCCCAGTGGCCGGTGAAGCCGGGGTCCAGCCCCTCGTGCGAATCCGTGCCGTCCACCGCCCGCAGGGCGGGCAGGTACGCGGCCAGCACGTTGCCCGGCTTCCGCTCGGTGTACAGCTCCACCAGGTCGAGCATGTCCCCGGTGCCGGAGCAGAATCCGATGACGCCGGCGGTGTAGCCGCGGCCGTCGCCGATGTCCTCGATGTAGCCGTACTGGGCCTCCCAGTCCAGCGTGGAGTTCTCCGCGCTGGACACCAGTCGCATCGCGATGTCCTTCTTCGCGGGGTCGTCGAGTCCGGTCGCGGCTGCCTCCAGGTGTGCGGCCGGCGGCGTGGGGGCGCCGGCGTGAGCGGTGGCCGGCATCGCCGTGAAGGTCAGCCCGAGGGCCAGCACGGCGAGTCCGGCGGTGCGGATGAATCGGGTGGTGCGACGTGAGGTGCTGTTGTGGGGGTGATGCACCGGTCCTCCCAGGGGAGTTCGTCGTTCCGATGTTCTGTTAGGAAGCTTTCCTATCAGGTCTCGGAGTGCCCGGTAACCCCTTGGCACCCGGTTGCCGGAGGCTGGTCAGCCGCCGTCGATGCGGAAGCTCTCCCCGTAGACCTTCCACGCCAGCGGGGTCTCCAGCTGGAGCTTCCCCTCGCGTACGAAGACACGTTGGGCGGTCTCCACCCGGCTGGTGTCGCTGTGCGAGGGCTCCTTGCGGATCGCGGCCACCCGGGCGTTCAGGAAGGCGTGGAGATACGCCTCCTCGTCGCCGCCCTCGGAGGGCGGATCGTTCTCGGCGAGGGCCTGGGTGCGTATCGTCCGGAAGCCGACCGTGCCGTCGGTGTCGGCGTACCCGTGCATCACGTAGGCGTCGTAGTAGATGAACTGCCCCAGGGCGCTGAGCCCGTCGGCCTCGGCGCGCTTCACCGCCGGGTCGAAGTACGAGCTGTCACGCTCCGCGTCCTGTGCCGACCGGAAGGCCGGGTCCGCCGCGGCCTCCGCCCAGGCCTCGGTGAAGGCGCTGCCGAGCCCCTCGTGCGAGTCGGTGCCGTTCACCGCGCGCAGTGCCGGCAGGAAGTCCCGGAGCGTGTTTCCCGGACGCTTCGCCGTGTAGCGCTCGACGACCTTCAGCAGATCGCCCGTACCGGAGCAGAATCCGATGATGCCCGCGGTGTAGCCGCGGCCGTCGCCGATGTCCTCGATGTAGCCGTACTGGGCCTTCCAGTCCAGCGTGGAGTTCTCTGCGCTGGACACGAGCCGCATCGCGATGTCCTTCTTCGCCGGGTCGTCGAGCCCCTTCTCGGGGGAGCCGGAGCCGGATCCGGAGCAGCCGGTCAGGACGAGGGCCGCGACGGCGGCGAGGGCGAGACGTCTGTGCTTCACGCACCAAGCGTGCCAGGCCGGGGGGCGGCGCCGGCGGGGGCGGGGCGCCTGTAGCGTTCGGGATATGGAAGATCAGTCTGTTGTGGACGTCGGCGAAGTACGGCTGGCGTATCGGACCTGGGGCGACCCCTTCGGGTCGCCCGTCGTCCTCTTGCACGGCCTCGGCGGCTCGTCCCTGAGCTGGGAGGCCGTCGGCACCCTGCTCGGCGAGGAATGGCGGGTGTACGCCATCGATCTGCGCGGCCACGGCGAGAGCGACTGGCCCGACGAGTACGGCCTCGAGCAGATGCGGGACGACGTCCTGGAGTTCCTCGACGCCTGCGAGCTCGACCGGGTCGGCCTCGTCGGCCACTCCATGGGCGGCGTGGTCGCCTATCTGCTCGCCGAGGAGCACGCGGACCGGGTGGAGCGCCTGGTGCTGGTCGAGACCCCGCCGCCGTTCCCGGGACAGCTGATGGCCGACAACCACCCCACGGGCCCGGTGGACTACGACGAGAACGCCGTGCCGGCCGTCCGGGCCCAGGTGGCCGAGCCGGACCCCCGTTGGGAGCAGGAGCTGGGGCAGATCGTCGCCCCGACGCTGATGATCGCCGGCGGCCCGGAGAGCAGCATGCCGCAGGGGAGGCTGGCCGACATGGCCTCGCTCATCCCCGACTGCCGGCTGCTCACCCTGGGCGGCGGCCACGATGTGCACAAGAAGCACGCGGACCAGGTGGCCCAGCAGATCACCGAGTTCTTCACCAGCTGAGCCGCCCCGGCCGCCTCCTGACCGCCGGCCCCGTGCACGACGCCACCGCCGGCCCCGGGCACGACGCCGTCAGTCGCCGGGCTGCCAGTCGGGCCGGCGCCCGCTCAGCGCGATCACGCGGTCGGCCAGCGGCGCGTCGGCCGGGACGGAGACCGGCGGGCCGAAGATCGCGTCAGGGCCGGACCTGTCGTCGTCCCCGGGTGCCAGCATCGCCTCCGATGAGCGCAGGCTCGCCTCGTCCGCCCGGAACTCCTGCCCCGTCGCCCTGGCCAGGTCCCAGCCGTGCACGACCAGCTCGTTACGCGCGACCATCCCGGCGACCTGCCCGGGAAGATCAACCCCGCCCGCCTGGGTCATGCCCTCCAGGGCGGCCGGGGACCGCCAGGCCGCGACCAGCTCGTCCAGCAGGGGCGGCAGCTCCGTGCGCCAGTCGGCGGGCAGGACCGGCAGGGCGGAAGTCGGGGGAGTGCCGGTCGTGGGGCCGAGCTTCTTGTGAGCCGCGTCGCGGAAGGCGACGGTCAGGCCCAGCAGGTGCCCGATCAGCTCCCGTACCGCGTAGTCGGGGCAGGGGGTCGGGCCGTCCAGCTGCCGGTCGTCGACTGCGCGGATCAGTTCCTGGACCTGCCGCGCCGCCGGTCCGAGATCGATGCCGGGCGCGGTCGCATTGTTCGTTTCCATGCTCTTCAGACCGTTTCCGCGCCCGGAACTCATCGGGGACATCGCGGAACGTTCCGGTCCGCCCTCTTGTCGGCGGTCCCGCCCGCATGGCATATAGGTCTGGACCATTGCTGTCGGATGGAAGGCATCACCGTGCAACGCCCCCACGCACGCACCGCGTTGGCCTGTTCCGCCACGCTGCTCCTCGCCGGTCTCACCGCCTGCGGCGGACCCGCGGAAGCGGACACCAAGAACCCGACAGCCCCCAGGGGAGTGACAGCACAGGCCGGCAGTGCCTCCTCCGCGCACGTCATGTGGGAGCCGTCCTCCGACAACGAGGGGATCACCGGCTACGACGTCTACCGTGAGGGGAGGAAGGCCGCCTCGGTGGACGCGACGAAGCTGATGACCGACATCGACGGTCTGGCCGCGTCCACGGCCTACACCTTCACCGTCAGGGCCCGCGACGCCGCCGGAAACCACTCCGCCCCGAGCGCCGCGGCCGCCGTCACCACCCCCGCCGCCGCGCCCGCCGACGAGGAAGCGCCGACCGGACCGACGAAGCTGCGGGGCAAGGCGGACAGCGGCCGGACGGTCACCCTGTCCTGGGGCGGCTCCACGGACGACGTGGGCGTCACCTCGTACGACATCTACCAGGAGGATTCCAGGATCCACAGCGTCCCGGGCACGCGGACCTCGGCCCGGCTCAAGGGCCTGCGCCCCGGCACCGTCTACACCTTCACCGTCCGCGCCCGCGACGCCGCCGACCGTTCCTCGCCGGACAGCAACGCGCTCGACCTCACCACCCGGTCCGCGCCGGGCGCCCCCGCGAGCACGGCACCCACCGGACTGCGGACGACGACGACGGCGCAGGGCGAGGAGTACCTCGTCGACCTCTCCTGGGACCAGCCGGACACCGGAGGCACGATTCCCGCGTACCAGCTCTTCCTGAACGGAAAGCTGACCACCACGATCGTCTGGGGCGGCACACCGCCCAAGGGCAGGGCGACGTACCGGCTCACCCTGACCGACCCGCCCGGTACCCGGTACTCGCTCAAGCTCCGGCCCAAGCTCCCCGACGGGACGTGGGGCGACTTCTCGGCCCAGCGCACGGTGGTGCTGCGCGGCTGACCGGCGGCCGGTCGCTCAGGGGCCGCGCCAGAGGTTGGCGAAGGCCGTGTTCTCGATGGTCCGCCTCTGGCGTACGGCCTCCAGCTCCATCACCGCGTCGTGGACGGCGGCCACCACGGTCGTCACCGCCTCGTCGTCGAGGCCGGGCTCGTCGTCGGACCGGCCGCCGTCGATGCCCACGGCCGAGGCGAGGGCGGCCAGCACGGGTTCCCCCGCATCCCGGCGGTCGGCCGCCCGACGGCGGCCGGGCGTATCGGCCGGTTCGACACGTTCCGACCCGAAGGGCGACCGGCCGCTCCGCTTCCGCGTCAGCTCGCCGTCGTTCTCCAGACCGGCCTGGTACGTGGCCGAGAGGTCCTGGCCCCGGCGCCACAGCCAGTCGTCGATCCGCTCGTAGGGCGGTTGCCGGGTGAGCCCTGCCGCGGCGTCGCCGAGGAGCGCGTCGTCCGGCGTCCGCGGCTCACCCGGCACGATGCGGTCACCGTCCACGGTGACCGCCCCCGCACCGATGAGATCGATCAGCTCGGCGCCCGCGAGTGCGAGCGACAGGTCGCCCTGCCCCACGGCGTGCTCCGGCCGCGGGTCCATGGTGATGATGAACAGGTCCTTCGCCGTGGTCATGAACGGCTCCTCTCGGAGGCATCGACAGAAGTGCGTCCCCACCTGCCCCGTCCGGAGCCGGCGCGCGGCGAGGCGACCGTCCCGATCAGTATCGCCCCCGAGCGGGCCGGCACGCTAAGGTACCGGACCCCGGCGGCGGTGCCGGAGCCCGCGGAGGAGGCGGTCGGCAGGCGAGGTGCGCGGGCTTCCCGGCGTGTGGTCACCCGGGGCCATGTCTTCAAGGACTACGTGGACATCCCCTCCGGCGGGTGAGCCGGCGACTCCTCAGGCGGCGAGCGCCGCGGGCTCTCCGAGCCGTGCGGCAGCCGTCCGCCAGGCGGCCGTCACCGCGGTGCGGGCCTGTTCGGTCCGGGCGGCACCATCCGCCGTCAACTCGAGTGGCGCTCCCACGTGTACGTGCAGTTCCGGGCGGCGCAGCGGGGCCGTGAACAGGCCCGCGAGCTGCTTGGCCGTGCTCCCCGAGGTGACCCGGCGTGCGCCGGCCTGGCCCACCGGCACCACCGGGGCCCCGCTGCGCCGGACCAGCCGGGACAGGCCGCTGCGGAAGGCTTCGGGTGCCGCTTCCGCGGCGTCCGTCCGGTGCGGGAGACCGCCCTCGGCGTAGATCAGGACCAGGCGCCCGCGCCCGAGCGCCTCGACGGCTCCGTCCAGGGCGTCCGCCGCGCGCCGGTCGCCCCGGTGGACCGGGATGTGCCCTTCGAGGGCGAGCACACGGCCGAGCAGCGGGACGCGCCACAGTCCGGCGGCCGCCATGACGACCGGACGGACCCCGAGGCGGTGCAGCGCGGCGAGCACGACGGCGGGGTCGGCGAGCGACGTGTGGTTGGCGACGATGATGCTGCCGGGGGCGAGTTCGGCGCCCGCGTCGGTGGTGATCGAAAGGCGGCCGACGGTGGGCACCAGGACGTCGGCGAGGCGGCTGAGCATGTCCGGTCTCCTGAGCTCGACGATGTTGATGCCCATCGTCGGCCGTGGGGGCGCCACGAGCCTGAGTAGCCGCACTCATCTTCCGCGGCCCGGTGCTCAGGAGCGGACCACGGCCCGCTGTCGTCCACCGGGGCTCAGCCCGTGACGCGCACCGTCTCGACCCACGGGGGAGCGGCCGGGGCGGACGGGCCGATGAGGGCGGCGACGAGCCGGCACGCCGGGGGCTCGTCCGGCCACGGCGTATGACCGTCCGTCAGAATCACGATCACGTCCGGGCGTTCGGGCCCCCCAAGCGCCGCCGCGATCCCGGCCCGCATGTCGGTTCCACCGCCGCCGCCCAGCGTGACCTGTTCGGCGGACGTCACCCGGGAGACGGCCTGGACATCGGCGTCGCAGGCCAGGACCGTCACCCGGTTTCCCCGGATCCCCACCTCGCGCAGCACACCGGTGACCTCGGCGAGCGCGGCGGCGATCTCCGCCTCGCCCATCGACCCCGAGGTGTCGATCACGACCGCGACCCTGGGCAGCGGCCGCCGCAGGCTGGGCAGCACGACGCCGCGCAGCGCCGCGCTCCGGCGGGACGGCCGGCGGTAGGTGTAGTCGAGCGCCCCGGCGGCCCAGGCGGCCGCTTCCCGTACGGCGCCCGTGAGCACCTGCCGCCAGTCGACCGTGGGCTCGAGGAGCTCGTCCGCCCAGCGCTGCCAGCCACCGGGCAGGGCGCCCCTGGCACGTACATGGGCGCGCATGGCCTCCGCCGTCGCGCGCCTCAGCGCCTCCGCCTCGACCGGGCCGACTCCCCTCGCCTCCGTACGCCCGCCCGACTCCCAGGGGGACGGCTGCCCATGGGCTCCCGACCCGCAGTCGTGGATGACGGGGGAGGGCGGCAGGGCCGGCAGATACGCCTCGAAGAGCTGCCCCTGCGGAAGGCCGAAGAGACGCGGCTCCAGCCGCCCAGCGGGCAGGGGCAGTCCGTCGGCGATCAGGTCGTCGTTGATCTCGCAGTCCTGCGCGATGTTCACCCGGTGCCGGTCACGCTGCTCCGCCGCGGGCAGCAGCTCCGCCCGCCCGTGGTGGTCGCGCAGCAGGTGCGCCACCTCGTGCACCCACACCGCCGCGAGCTCGGCCACCGGGGTCCGCTCGACGAAGCGGGGCGAGACGTAGCAGCGCCAGTGCCGGTCCACGCCCATGGTCGGCACCTCGTCGCTCGGCACCACGGTCAGGGCGTACAGCGCCGACGCGAGGTACGGACGGTCCGCCGCTGCCCGGTAACGCGCCGCGAGCAGCTTCGTGGTGTCCAGGTCAACCACCGTGCGGCAGGGCGCCGGACTGCCGAAGCAGGTCCAGGAAGCCGTCGATGCCGGGCGGTACCGGCCAGTCGAGGCTGCGCATCCCCGCCAGGTCGACCGCGGCCCGGGCGGCCACGTCGGGCACACCCGCGTCCACGGCCTTCGCCAGCACGGCCCACCCCGCCTCCCAGCGCTCTCGGGTGAGATCACCCTGGACCGCGGCGACGACCGCGATCAGGAAGGCGAGCTGCCGGTCCCCGCGCCCGGGCAGCGCGAACGCGTCAGGATCGGCGAGTACGCGGTCGGGATCGGGCAGGTCCAGGTGCTCCAGGTAGGACAGCAACTCGATGCCGGCACCGTCCCCGACCGCACCGGTGAGCACGGCCGCGACAGCCTCCCGCCCCGCACCCGCCGCGTAGCCCGTGGCCAGCAGCCGCAGAGCCATGTCCCAGGTCCTCGGGGACGGCCAGGCCCGGCCCCGGCTCTCCGCGTCGGCCGGAATGTGGTGGACCAGGCCCGGCCGCGCCGTCAGGAAGCCGGAGACCGCACCCCGGGCCCGTGCCACCGCGCCCGGCACCCTGGCCGGATCGACGACCGGCACGCTCAGGTCGGGCCATGTCCCCGCCATGCCGCGGGCGACGGTGCGCGGGTCGTGCGTCCACCGCAGATGGACGAAACGGTTGGCGAGCGGCGGGCTGAGATGCCAGCCGTCCGCCGCGCTCGACGGAGGGTTGGCCGCCGCCACGACACGTACGGCGTCCGGCAACCGCAGGCTGCCCACCCGCCGTTCGAGCACGACCCGCAGGAGTGCGGCCTGCACCGCGGGAGGCGCCGACGACAACTCGTCGAAGAACAACAGGCCCTGGCCGGTACGGGTGAGCCGGACCGCCCAGTCGGGTGGCGCCATCGGTACACCCGTCACCGCCGGATCGTCCCCCACGACCGGCAGCCCGGCGAAGTCCGACGGCTCGTGGACGCTCGCGATGACCGTCTCCAGCTCCAGGCCGAGACCGGCGGCGAGCTGCTCCATCCCGGCGGACTTGCCGATTCCGGGCTCGCCCCACAGGAGCACCGGCTGATTGGCCGTCACAGCCAGTGCCAGCGCCTCCAGTTGCGGACTCCCGGAGGGCTCGGTGCGGGTGGTGCGCAGCCGCCGGTTGAGCTCGTCGGCCGCGTCCAGCGGTCCGGGGGCGGGCCGGGTGGTGGCGGTCACCGTTCCTCGTCCTCTTCGGCGTTCTCGATCCACTTGTCGTACCCCGCCGACCCGATGCCCGGGTGCTCCGCGACCACCCGCTCCCGGAGGAAGCCGAGCTCCCCGCGCTTGTACCTGCGGATCATCTGGGCCAGCGAGAGCTCCGTCGCGTCGGTCACGTCGATCCGGGCACCGGCGTCGAGCAGCGCCCGCACCAGCGCGGTGGAGCCCCTCTCGCTCACCGCGACGGCCAACGGGGTGCGCTCGATGTGGTCATGGGCCTCCAGATCGAGTCCTGCCGCCAGCAGCCGGGGCAACAACGTCTCGTGATCGAGCAGAGGCAGGACATGCAGCAGGCTCCGCCGTCTGCCGTCCTTCACCCGGAGGTCCACGCCCGCGGCCAGCATCTCGAGAACTCCTGGGGTGTCCCCGTGCTGGGCCCGCTGGAACAGCTCCTGGCGCTGTTCCCGCAGCCCCTTCGGGAGCCGCCCCGTTCCCGACGTGACGGAGTGCTCCGCCGCGAAACAGCCGGCTACGGCACCGCCGAACGCCCGCATTGCACTCTCGCGTCGTCGCTCCTCCTCGGTGTGCGGGGACCGGAGCGCACCGTCCCGGAAGGCGACTTCGTGCCACTCACCGCGGCACCTCACCCGCACGGGACGCGGCGCGGAAGGGCCCGGCGGGCCGAACGGCCCTTCGAGGGAGGGGAACAGAGCACGCGCGACCAGCGGATGCAGCCACCCCGGCGGTATGGCGCCGATCCGCAGCAGGTCGAGGTCGGGGAGACGGCGCCAGGCCGCCTCCGGGAGGGAGGGGGGCTCCGCGGCCGGCCTCCTCGACTCGACGACGCGGGCCCGGAGCCGTCCGCCGCCGCTGTGATCCGTGAGGTCCAGCAGGACGTGCCCCCGATAGAAGTTCGCGACCAGGAAGCGCTCCCTGCCGCTCACGGCCGTCGCGCGCCGCACAGCCGACTCCAGCCGGGGGATGTCGATGGCCGTCCGGCGGACGATCTCCTCGGCGTCCACGCGCCGCCACGATCGCTCGGACGGCGGCAGCGAAGGATCCCAGTCGACACCCGCGGCGGCGAACGCCTCGGAGACCTTGCCCTCCTGATGAAGCAGAGTCACCCGTTCCGCCCGGGCCGCCGCGTCGTCACCGGGAGCGGCGAGTTCCTCGGGGGTGAGCGGCGTGCCGTCGTCGTGGAAGAAGGGAATCCGGCCGCCACCGCCACCGACCGCCGCCCGAAGCCCGTCCGTGTGCCGCGCGTCCCACAGGTGGCGGACCGACCGCCAGTCCTCGATACGCACGGCGAACACACCTGGAGAGGTCTCGCCGGGCACGGCACCGAAGCGCAGTGCGAGCCGCTGCGGGCCGTCGGCCATCGGAGGCGTACGCAGATGGAGATACGGCGCCATGGGCAGTCCGGCCCCGTAACCCGCCAGGACGACCGTGCGGTCGGTGTCGATCGTCGAGCGGCCCCCGAGGACCCGGGGCAGATGCCAGCGCACCAGGTCGGGCACGAGGTGGCGCAGGTCCGACACGAGGGACGCGGCCACGACGCTCCCGTACGTGGCGGCCGCCTCGGCCGGGTCGAAGGCCACGTCGACCCCCGCCACCGCGAGAGCACCCCGCCAGTCACCGGCCAGCCGCCGTTCCGTGGCCTGCTCGATCAGCCGGCGGGGCACCGCGTACCGACGGATCCGCCGCAGGCCGGCCACGTCCTCCGTGGAGATGAACCGCTTCTCGGGACCACGCCTCACCGGTAGACGCTCCGTATCGCACGGAGATCCGCGTGGGCGCCGGCATCCGGACGCAGCCGCGCGGTGAAGGACCGCTTCACCTTGCGGGGGAGTCCGGGGCCGAGACCCACGTACTCCAGCCGGGAGTCCGCGCCGACAGCGCCCAGCAGTTCCTTCGCACCGCGGCCGGTCAGTCCCGTGTGGGCCAGTTCGAGGCGTCGCAGCGGGCTGCCGGGCAGGGCGGCGGCCAGCGCGTGGGCCCCCGCGTCGCCGGTCGCGTTGCCGGTCGCCCCGAGGCTGCGCTGCGACAACGGGCGCCCCAGGTCGAGCGCCTCGATCCCGCCGAGCGCGTCGGCCAGAGCGGACGCCCCGGCAGGCCCGATCCCGTTGCCGCCGAGCCCGAGCCGGACCGGGCGCGCCGGGTCGGCCGCGGCGGCGAGCTGGGCGGCTCCCGCGTCACCGAGGTGGTTGGCCGGCAGGTACAGCTCCCGCACGCCCGCCTCACGGATCAGCGCGGCAAGGAGCGGCGCGGACTCCGCACCGAGCCCGTTGCCGCCGAGGAACAGCCTCTCCAGGGGCTGTTCCCGGGTCCGGAGCACGTCGAGCAGGACCTCCAGCGCGGCAGCCGTGATCCCGCTGTTGACCAGGTCCAGGGTGCGCAGCACGGTGTTGCGGGCCAGCATCGGCGCGAGCGTCCGTACCCCCGCGTCACCCAGCGGATTGCGCTTCAGCCAGAGAGCCCGGACGGTGCTGTCCGGGCCGAGCGCCCCGGCGAGCGCGGCGGCGCCCTCGGCCCCGATGCGATTGCAGCCGAGATAGACCGTCCGCAGCCCGTGCCCGTCCAGCCGCAGTGCGTCCGCGACCGAGCGCGCGCCCTCGTCCCCGAGGGAATTGGTGCCGAGGAGGACATGCGCGGCGTGCGGCGACCGCGCGAGCGCGGGCATCACCCTGGCCGCACCGGAGGCCCCGAGCCCTTGCTTGCAGAGATCGACACGCCCGTCGCCGCGCAGGGTCCCCAGCGGGAACACCTCGTCCGCCCCGACAGGCGGCTCCGCGGCGAGCCGCGTCACCAGCGGATCCAGCAGCGCCGTGTCGGCGAGCGGGATGTCAGGGTGTTCGATCGCCGGGCAGCGCACGGGCATCGGCTGCGACATCACAACTCTCCAGTCCCTTGCCGGCTCACCCGGCCGGAGCGGACACCGCGTCCCCCGCCGCCCGGCATGCCGACGCCATCCCTCCAAGAACAGGTGGCAAGACCGGCCGGATTCGAACCGGCGTCCTCCAGCTTGATGCGTGGGCGCGACGACCTCTGCGCTACAGCCTTGCCGTGCGTGATCATAACGGCGCCCGGTTCGGTGTCGCACGCCAGTACGCGGTTCCCCCGATGCGGGTCCTCGAGCCGGACGGGACGGTCCTGTCCGACCAGGCCGACGACGGCACGGGGGCACGCCCCGAGGTGCTGCGCGGTGAGCTGCGGCAGATCCTGCTCGAATCGCTCCCGGCCGGCACCGTCCGGTGGGGGCACAAGCCGGTCTTCGAGGCCTACCTGTTTCGATGCCGAGACCCGGCACCCCGCTGCCGCGAAAGCGGTCGGCAGCGGGTCGATGATCGTGCTCACACCGGGCAGGGAGAACTTCGCCCACCGGGAGAAGGGCGACACGCTGCACGCCTACGTGGGGCTGACCGAGCCGCAGGACTGGTTCGCCGCCGTCGATTCCACCGATTCCGAAGCGGCCACCGCACGGATCGCCCAGGAGTTCGAGGGATGGGCGCCGGAGCTCACCGCGCCGGTCACCGACGGCGACACCGCGCAGGTCCTGCGCACCCTTCACGCCCTGCCGACCGGCCACCGGTGGGGCCGTGTGCCGGGAGTGACGCTGCTCGGCGACGCCGCCCACCTCTCGGTCCCGAACGGCGAAGGCGCCGACCTGGCCATGCTCGACGGCGCCGAACTCGGCAAGGCCATCGCCGCACACCCCGATGACATCGAGGCCGCGCTCACCGCATACGAACAGGCCATGTTCCCGCGCAGCGCCGCGGCCGCCGTCTTCGAAGGTGCCGAAGCCCACGGAGCCGACTCGGACATCACCACGGCCCATGACCTGACGCCGCGTTCACCAGGCAGGAGGAGCCGCAGTAGGGCATTGCCCCGGCGTGTTCGCCGTCGTGCGGGCTTCGGGGCGCCGGCGGACTCCCCGCATGCCGGAAGCGCCGCACCCGTGCGGTGAATCGCGGGGTGCGGCGCTTCGCGGTGTGCGGTCAGCCCAGCTGCTCGTACGCCGGCAGCGTCAGGAAGTCCGCGTAGTCCTGGTCCAGCGAGACCTGGAGCAGCAGGTCGTGGGCCTGCTGCCACTTGCCGGACTCGAAGGTCTCGTCGCCGATCTCCGCGCGGATCGCGTCGAGCTCCTCGGCGGCGACCTTGCGGGCCAGGTCCGCGGTGGCGTGTTCGCCGTTCTCGAAGACCACGTCCGCGTTGATCCACTGCCAGATCTGCGAGCGCGAGATCTCGGCGGTGGCCGCGTCCTCCATCAGGTTGAAGATGGCGACCGCGCCCATGCCCCGCAGCCACGCCTCGATGTAGCGGATGCCGACCGCGACCGCGTTGCGCAGGCCGTCGTACGAGGGCTTCGCGTCCAGCGTGTCGATGGCGATCAGGTCGCCCGCCGCCACCGTGACGTCCTCGCGCAGCCGGTCCTTCTGGTTCGGCTTGGCGCCCAGGACCGCGTCGAAGGACTCCATCGCGATCGGGACCAGGTCCGGGTGCGCCACCCAGGAGCCGTCGAAGCCGTCGTTCGCCTCGCGGTCCTTGTCGGCCTTGACCTTCTCGAAGGCCACCTTGTTGACCTCGGCGTCACGCCTCGACGGGATGAAGGCCGCCATGCCGCCGATGGCGTGCGCGCCGCGCTTGTGGCAGGTGCGGACCAGGAGTTCGGTGTACGCCCGCATGAACGGGGCGGTCATCGTGACCAGGTTGCGGTCCGGCAGGACGAACTTCGAGCCGCCGTCGCGGAAGTTCTTGACGATGGAGAAGAGGTAGTCCCAGCGGCCCGCGTTCAGCCCGGAGGCGTGGTCGCGGAGCTCGTAGAGGATCTCCTCCATCTCGTACGCGGCGGTGATCGTCTCGATCAGGACGGTCGCGCGGACCGTTCCCTGCGGGATGCCGACGTAGTCCTGGGCGAAGACGAAGATGTCGTTCCAGAGGCGTGCCTCCAGGTGCGACTCCGTCTTCGGCAGGTAGAAGTACGGGCCCTTGCCGAGGTCGATCAGGCGCTGCGCGTTGTGGAAGAAGTAGAGACCGAAGTCGACCAGCGCGCCGGGCACCGGGGTGCCGTCGAGCTGGAGGTGGCGCTCGTTCAGGTGCCAGCCGCGGGGGCGCGTGACGACGGTCGCGAGCTCCTCGGCGGGCTTGAGGGCGTACGACTTGCCGGAGTTCGGGTCGGTGAAGTCGATGTTCCGGGTGTACGCGTCGATCAGGTTGAGCTGGCCGGTGATCACGTTCTCCCACGTGGGGGCGGACGCGTCCTCGAAGTCGGCGAGCCAGACCTTGGCGCCCGAGTTCAGGGCGTTGATGGTCATCTTGCGGTCGGTCGGACCGGTGATCTCCACCCGGCGGTCGTCCAGCGCGGCCGGGGCCGGGGCGACCTTCCAGGTGTCGTCCACGCGGACCGCTTCCGTCTCCGGCAGGAAGTCCAGTGTGGAGGTGCGGGCGATCTCGGCGCGGCGCTCGCCTCGGCGGGCGAGCAGCTCGTCACGCCGGGGCGTGAACCGCCGGTGGAGCTCGGCCACGAACGCGAGGGCCGCATCGGTCAGGACCTCTTCCTGCCTCGGCAGGGGCTCGGCGTCGACGATGGCCAGCGGGGACGGCGCTGGTGCGGACATGAGCTGTCACTCCTTCAGCGGGTGGTGCGGCGGCATCCCACGGCCGCCGGGTCGCCCGGGACGGCACGGGGTGCCAGGGGTCCGAGATACGGCCATGGGTACCGCCGAGGAACCGGAAGCGGAACCATGGGCTTCTGATCAGTGGATATTAGTTTCCTCATGGTGGAAGTTCAATGGTTTGTTGATGTCGAGATTCTCCGGGTCGACAGACGTGCCGCTCCGGTGGCGCGGCGTGCCAGGTCCGGTACGGTCCGTTCACTCCAGGCGCGTCAGGTCCTCCGCCGTGTCGATGTCGTACGCCTGAGCCACATCGGAACACTCGACGAGCGTGATCGCATCGCGATGCGCCCGCAGGTACGCCCGCGCCCCCTGATCGCCGACCGCGGCCGCGGAGATGTCCGGCCACCGGTCGGCCCCGAACAGCACGGGATGGCCGCGCTCCCCGTCGTACGCGGCAGCCGCCAGCGACGCCCGGGAGCGGTACGCCGAGCGCACGCGCGCCACCGCCTCCGCCCCGATGCCCGGCTGGTCGACCAGGAGCACGAGGGCCGCGTCCACGTCCGAACCGGCGAGGGCGCCCAGCCCCGCCCTGAGCGAGGAGCCCATCCCCTCCTCCCACGACGGGTTCACCGTCACCTCGCACGCCGAGAGGTCCGCCAGAGCCTGCACCTCCTCGGCCGCTGCACCCAGGACGACTCGGACGGGTCCGCACCCGCCGTTGCGCAGGGACCGCACCGCGTGCTCGACCAGGGGGCGGCCGCGGTGTTCCAGCAGGGCTTTCGGCCGGCCGCCGAGGCGACGGCCGCCACCGGCGGCGAGCAGCACTCCGGCGATTACGGGGATCGGTTGTGTGAGAGCCATGTGCCCTGGATACCACTGCGCCATGCGTACCGGCGGAGTGGCTGTCACACCCCGGAGGTACCCTGATTCCTTGTCCGCACAGTGGCGCCCGCCACCTCCGGTGGCGTTAACTTGCGGACGGCCCCAGGCACTTGACCGCCGCCCGGGGCCAGGTCGACACACCGGCACAATGACGTGCGAGGGGGAGTGCTTTGTTGCGAAGCGTGGGGCAGGAGCGGTTGACCGGGAGCGGCGAGGACCCGAGGGTGACGGAGCTGCGTACGGCCGTATCCCGGCTCCGCCGCGAACTCGCCGGGCATCCCGCCGAGTTCCCGGACCGGGGTATGGCCGAGGACGAGCTGGCCGCGCTGGACGCCATGGCGGTCAGCGGGAGGCCCGAGATACCCAGGCTGCGCCGTTCGCTGCTGCTGGTCGCGGGGGCGATCGGTTCGGTCAGCGCCCTGGCCCCGGGCCTCCGGGACGTACGGGTCGCCGTGGAGCTCTTCGGGGAGCCGCCGCGCCGCCACCTGTGACGTGAGCGGGGCCCGCGACGTCAGGGGCGCCCGCGACGTCAGCGGCGGATCAGCCGCCGCGCCGTCGCCGCGGCCACGGCCGAGGTGCGTGAGTCGACGCCGAGCTTCGCGTAGATGTGCACCAGATGGGACTTCACCGTCGCCTGGCTCAGGAAGAGCCTCTTGCTGATCTGCTGGTTCGACAGGCCCTCGCCGACCAGCTGGAGCACCTCCAGCTCACGCCTGGTGAGGGCCTGAGCCGGTGTCCGCATGCGGTCCATCAGCCGGTGGGCGACCGCCGGGGCCAGCGCCGAGCGGCCGGCCGCCGCCGTACGCACGGCGGCTGCCAGCTCCTCCGGCGGGGCGTCCTTCAGCAGATAGCCGCCGGCGCCCGCCTCGACGGCGGCCAGGATGTCGGCGTCCGAGTCGTACGTCGTGAGGATCAGTACCCGGGGCGCGTCCGGGGCGGCGGTGATCGCCGCGGTGGCCTCCGCCCCGTGCATGCCCGAGCCGAACTGCAGGTCCATCAGGACCACGTCGCAGACGCCGGTCGCGGCCAGGGCGACGGCGCGTTCGGCGGTGGAGGCCTCGGCGACCACCTGGAAGTCCGGCTCGGTGTCCAGGACCGCGCGCAGCCCCGCGCGGACCACCGGATGGTCGTCGGCGAGCAGCAGCCTGACCGGGCCGGTCACGCCGCCCTGCCTTCCGTGGTTCCGATGTACTCCGCCGCCGGCCCGTCGGCCGACGGGAGCGGCAGTGTGACCGCGACGGCCGTCCCCTGGCCGGAACCCGACTCCACGCTCAGCGTCCCGCCCAGCGAACGGGCCCGTGCGCGCATCGCGGGCAGGCCGAAGCCGCCGCCGCTGCTCGTCACCGGCTCGGCAGCCGTGTCGAAGCCCCGGCCGTCGTCCACCACGTCCAGGGCCACCGAAGTCTCCATGAAACTGAGGGTGATCTCCGCCCGTCGCGCGCCCGAGTGCCGCACGGTGTTGGCCAGCGCCGACTGCGCGGTCCGCAACAGCGCCACCTCGTACGGGGTGGGCAGCTCGGCCGGCCTGCCGCTGACCGCGAACTGCACCGTGAGACCAGGTGCAGAGGTACGGGACGAGAGGCGGGACAGGGCCGCCGCCAGGGAACCCCGCTGCAGGTCCGGCGGGGTCAGGGCCCGGACGAAGCGGCGGGCCTCGGCCAGATTGTCCTGGGCGGCCTCGCGGGCCCGCCGGACGTGCGTGGTCGCGGGGGAGTCCCCGGGGAGCGAACGCTCGGCGGCCCGCAGCAGGAGCTGGATGCTCGACAGGCCCTGGGCGAGGGTGTCGTGGATCTCCCGGGCCAGTCGCTCCCGCTCGGCCAGGGTGCCCGCGGCGCGCTCCGCGGCGGCGAGCTCCGCCCGGGTGGAGACGAGCTCGTCGATGAGCTCGCGGCGCCGCTCGCTCTCGCGGAACAGGGCGTCGTAGCCGAACACGGTCGCGACGGCCACCGCCGCGCCCAGCAGCGGGCCGATGAAGGAGCCGGGCGTGACCTCCTGCCCGTGCAGCACGAAACTGGCGATCGCCGCCGCGGCCGTCACCGCGACGGCGGGCAGGCCCCACCGCGCCGGCAGCAGATGCAGCTGGAGGAAGTAGAGCGGGAAGGCGACCCACAGCGCGTCGGACGACAGGACGAGCAACGCCAGCCACACGGCGCCCAGCGCGGTGAGCCAGACGGCGGCGGCGCGGGTGTGCGGCCGGACGACAGGGGCGAGCGCGCCCGCCCCGTACAGCGCGGCCATCACACCCGCCAGCACGACGACGGCCGTGTCGTGCCGGGCGCCGTCGCCGGTCGCGCGGAGCGCGGCGAGCAGCAGCAGCCCCACCAGCAGCGCGTGCAGACAGAGCCGCAGCGCGGTGGTGACGGAGGTGGGTGCTCGCGAATCCATGACCGTTCCAGCGTAGACGCGCCGGGCGCCGGGCCGGTCAATCGAAAGGTTGATGCCGGCCCCGTCCGACGCGCGATGTTCTCGCAGGTCCGGGGGTCGAACCTGGAGGCATGTTCGTCGCATGGAGAGATCTACGGTTCGCCAGGGGCAGGTTCGCCCTCATGGGCACGGTCGTCGTGCTGATCACGCTGCTCGTGGGGCTGCTGTCCGGCCTCACAGCCGGCCTGGGAAGGGAGAACACCTCGGCCGTCACCGGCCTGGACGCCGACCGTGTCGCGTTCGCCGCGCCACCGGACGGCCGGTCGGTGTCCTTCTCCGACTCGGCCGTGAAGGAGAGCGCCTGGCGCACCTGGGCGGAGCGGCCGGGCGTCACCGCCGCCCGGCCGTTGGGCATCCGGACGCTGAACGCCGCAGCCGGCGACGGGAACCGCACGGCCGCGGTGTCTGCCTTCGGCGCCGAACCGGACGGCGGGCTCGCGCCCGACGGTCTGGGAGAGGGCCGGGTCGTGCTCTCCGCGCAGGCGGCCGACGAGCTCGGTACCGCGGCAGGCGACTCCCTCGTCCTGGGCGGTTCCCGGATGACCGTGTCGGCGGTCGGCGGTGACGCCTCGTACAGCCACACACCGGTGGTGTGGACCTCGCTCGCCGACTGGCAGCGCATCGGCGGGACCGGGCGGCAGGCCACCGTGATCGCCCTGACCACGACCGCCGGCGCCGATCTCCCCGCCGGTGACAGGGCGGCGGGCACCAGCACGCTGACCCTGGAGGACTCCCTCACGGCGATCGGCTCCTACCAGGCGGAGAACGGCTCGCTCCAGCTGATGCGCGGCTTCCTCTTCGCCATCTCCGCGCTCGTCATCGGCGCCTTCTTCACGGTCTGGACGATCCAGCGCAGCGGCGACGTGGCCGTGCTCAAGGCGCTGGGCGCCTCCACGCCGTATCTGCTGAAGGACGCGCTCGGGCAGGCCGTGGTGATGCTGGCCGTCGGCACGGGCGTGGGCACCGTGCTCGCCTCGGGGATCGGCGCGCTGGTCGGCGGGGACGGCGGCGCGGTGCCGTTCGTCCTCGACGCGTCGACCGTGCTCGTCCCGGGCGGCGTGATGATCGTCCTCGGCGCACTCGGGGCCGCCCTGTCCATCCGGCGGATCACCGCCGTCGACCCCCTCACCGCACTCGGGAGCGCCCGATGACCCTCACACTCACCGATGTCACCCTCACCTACCCGGACGGCGACGCCCGGCTCACCGCACTCGACCGGGTCTCCCTGGAGGTGCCGGCGGGCACGCTCACGGCGGTCGTCGGACCGTCCGGTTCGGGCAAGTCCAGCCTTCTCGCGGTGGCCGCCACGCTCGTCACCCCGGACCGCGGACGCGTCGTCGTCGCCGGTACGGAGACCGCAGGGCTCAGCCGTGCCGACAAGGCGGCCCTGCGCAGGGACCGTATCGGCATCGTCTTCCAGCAGCCCCATCTGCTGCCGTCGCTCACGGCCGTGGAGCAGCTCCAGGTGATGGCGCATCTGTCGCACGGCTCGGTACGCGCGGCCCGGGGCCGGGCGCTGGAACTCCTGGAGTCGGTGGGCCTGGCCGACAGGGCCGGCCGCAGGCCGCACCAGCTGTCGGGCGGTCAGCGCCAGCGGATCAACATCGCCCGCGCCCTGATGAACGAACCGGCGGTGCTGCTCGTCGACGAGCCGACCAGCGCGCTCGACCACGAACGCGGCGCGGCGGTCCTCGACCTGCTGCTCGGGCTGACCCGGGAGCGCTCGACGGCCACGGTCATGGTCACCCACGACCGGGCGCACCTGGACAGGGTGGACGCCACGGTGACCATGGTGGACGGACGCCTCTCGGTGCCCGCCCCGGCCTGAGGGGCCGCCCGGCGGGGCTCAGCCCGTCGAGCCGCCGCTGCTGGCCAGTGCCTCCGAGAGCTCCTTCGCGATCTGCTGCAGGATCGGCACGATCCGCTCGGTCGCCGTCTCCGTCACCCGGCCCGCGGGCCCGGAGATGGAGATGGCCGCCGAGGTGGGGGAGTCCGGCACCGATACCGCGAGGCAGCGGACCCCGATCTCCTGCTCGTTGTCGTCCACCGCGTAGCCCGCCCTCCGCACCTGTTCGAGCGCGTCGAGGAAGCCGTCCGGAGTGGTGATCGTCTTCTCGGTGGCCGCCGGCATGCCCGTACGGGCCAGCAGGGCACGCACCTCGTCCGCCGGGGTGTGCGCGAGGAGGGCCTTGCCCACACCGGTGGAGTGGGGGAGCACCCGCCGGCCGACCTCGGTGAACATCCGCATCGAGTGCTTCGAGGGCACCTGGGCGACGTACACGATCTCGTCCCCGTCGAGCAGCGCCATGTTCGCCGTCTCGCCGGTCTCCTCGACCAGCCGCTGGAGGTAAGGCCGCGCCCATGTGCCCAGCAGGCGGGCCGAGGACTCGCCGAGGCGGATCAGACGGGGGCCCAGCGCGTAACGCCGGTTGGGCTGCTGGCGCACGTAGCCGCAGACGACCAGGGTGCGCATCAGCCGGTGGATGGTCGGGAGGGGGAGTCCGCTGCTCGCGGAGAGCTCGCTGAGCCCGACCTCGCCCCCGGCGTCCGCCATGCGCTCCAGCAGATCGAAGGCGCGCTCGAGGGACTGCACGCCGCCGCTCGGACCGGCGGGCTTGGAGTCGGATGTGCTGGCGTGGGACGGCGGCACGTCAACGGTCCTTTCGAAGCGGAGGCAAGGCAGCAGCCTACCGGGCTGTTCCCGATCGGCCCACTGCTCCCGGTGCGGCGTCCTTGCCGGTCAGGACCTGTTTTGTCCTGGTGTCGGCGGTCCGGGACGCGTACGGCCCGAAGCGCGGTGGTGCCGCTCATGGCCCATTCTACGTTTCGCATGTCGAAAATGAACTTTTACTTCGTGGAAATATCCAATCAGTGTCACGGGTGCTCCGATGGGTGCTCCACGGGTCCGTCCACGGGGGCGCCCAGGGCGGGGGAGGGGTCTTGACGGGCCGCCGCCCCGAGTGAAGACTCCTTCAACAAATCGTTGAAGTCTGCGTGAGGAGCACAGGTGTCCGGAGTGGGCAAGAAGCAGGTACTCCGCTCGACGCGCGTGGTCACCCCCGAGGGAACCCGCGCGGCGGCGGTCCTCGTCGCCGGCGGGGAGATCGAGGCGGTCCTGCCGTACGACACCGAGGTGCCCGACGGCGCCCACGTCGAGGACTTCGGGGACGACGTCCTGCTGCCCGGCCTCGTCGACACCCACGTCCATGTGAACGACCCCGGCCGCACCGAGTGGGAGGGCTTCTGGACCGCCACCCGCGCCGCGGCGGCGGGTGGCATCACGACCCTCCTCGACATGCCGCTCAACTCCCTCCCGCCGACCACCACCGTCGAGCATCTGCGCGTCAAGCAGGGTGTGGCCGCCCCCAAGGCGCATATCGACACCGGCTTCTGGGGCGGTGCGATCCCCTCCAACACGAAGGATCTGCGCCCCCTGCACGAGGCCGGGGTCTTCGGCTTCAAGTGCTTCCTCTCGCCCTCCGGCGTCGAGGAGTTCCCCGAGCTGGACCAGGAGCAGCTGGCCCGCTCGATGGCCGAGATCGCGGGCTTCGGCGGGCTCCTGATCGTGCACGCGGAGGATCCCCACCACCTGGCCGAGGCTCCGCAGAAGAGCGGGGAGAAGTACACAGACTTCCTCGCCTCCCGCCCCCGTGACGCGGAGAACGCCGCCATCGAGGGCCTCATCGCCCACGCGAAGCGGCTGAACGCCCGCGTGCACGTCCTGCACCTCTCCTCCAGCGACGCCCTGCCGCTGATCGCCGCCGCCAAGCGCGAGGGCGTACGCGTCACCGTCGAGTCGTGCCCGCACTTCCTCACCCTGACCGCGGAGGAAGTCCCCGACGGTGCCACCGAGTTCAAGTGCTGCCCGCCCATCCGGGAGGCCGCGAACCAGGACGCGCTCTGGGCCGGGCTCGCCGACGGCACGATCGACTGCATCGTCTCCGACCACTCGCCCTGCACCACGGACCTCAAGACCCCCGACTTCGCCTCCGCCTGGGGAGGGATCTCCTCGCTGCAGCTGGGCCTGCCCGCCATCTGGACCGAGGCACGCCGGCGCGGCCACACCCTCGACGACGTGGCGCGTTGGATGTCCGCCGCCCCCGCCGGCCTCGCCGGGCTCACCCGCAAGGGCGCCATCGAGGCCGGACGGGACGCGGACTTCGCGGTTCTCGCCCCCGACGAGACCTTCACCGTCGATCCGGCCGGACTCTTCCACCGCAACCAGGTCACCGCCTACGCGGGCAAGACCCTGCACGGCGTCGTCAGGTCCACCTGGCTGCGCGGCACGCGGATCGCGGCCGACGGCGTACTCGCCGAACCCACCGGCCGCCTCCTCGAAAGGAACCGCTGATCCATGACGGCGACACCGCACTTCACCGGCGACGCGAGCCCTTACGGGGGAGGCGACCCGTACGCCGACTACCGCACCGCCGACTTTCCCTTCACCCACCTCGTGGACCTCGCCGACCGGCGTCTCGGCGCAGGGGTCATCGCCGCCAACGACGAGTTCTTCGCCGAGCGGGAGAACCTGCTGAAGCCGGAGCCCGCGGAGTTCGATCCCGAGCGCTTCGGGCACAAGGGCAAGATCATGGACGGCTGGGAGACCCGCCGCCGGCGCGGTACGGGCGCCGCAGAGCCGCACCCCACCGACGAGGACCACGACTGGGCCCTCGTACGCCTCGGCGCTCCCGGTGTGGTCCGTGGGCTGGTCGTCGACACCGCGCACTTCCGCGGCAACTACCCGCAGTCGGTCTCCGTCGAGGCGACCTCGCTGCCCGGCTCCCCG
The DNA here is from genome assembly GCF_044455985.1 of Streptomyces sp. NPDC051064. Classification (NCBI taxonomy): domain Bacteria; kingdom Bacillati; phylum Actinomycetota; class Actinomycetes; order Kitasatosporales; family Streptomycetaceae; genus Streptomyces; species Streptomyces sp. NPDC051064. The sequence goes on along the minus strand of NZ_JBITFK010000003.1, from coordinate 667,954 downwards.
TCGCCCGAGGACCTCCTCGCGCCCGGCGTGAAGTGGACGACCCTCGTCCCCCGTACGGCCGTCGGCGGCCACGCGGCCAACGGCTTCGCCGTCGACGCGGGGCAGCGGTTCACCCACCTCCGGGTCAATCAGCACCCCGACGGAGGCATAGCCCGCCTGCGCGTCCACGGCGAGGTGGCCCCCGACCCGGCATGGCTCGCCGCGCTCGGTACGTTCGACCTGGCGGCCCTGGAGAACGGCGGCCAGGTCGAGGACGCCTCCGACCGCTTCTACTCCCCGGCCACCAACACGATCGCGCCGGGCCGCTCCCACAAGATGGACGACGGCTGGGAGACCCGCCGCCGGCGCGACAAGGGCAATGACTGGATCCGCTACCGGCTGGCGGAGCAGTCGGAGATCCGGGCGGTCGAGATCGACACGGCCTACCTCAAGGGCAACGCGGCGGGCTGGGCGGAGATCTCGGTCAGTGACGGCGATGACGGCGAGTGGTCGGAGATCCTGCCCCGCACCCGGCTCCAGCCCGACACGAACCACCGCTTCGTCCTGCCTGAGCCCGTGCGCTCCACGCACGTCCGGATCGACATCTTCCCGGACGGCGGGATCTCCCGGCTGCGGCTCTTCGGCTCGCTCACCGAGGAGGGGGCGGCGCGGCTGACCGCCCGTCACGAGGCGCTCGGCGGCTGACGGCCCCGGGGCTGGTGTGCCGGTTCACGCCCGGCCTGTACGGATATGGGACCCTGGTCGGGACGCCGCCGCCCCCGACCAGGAGTCCCCATGATCTTCATCGTCGTCAAGTTCACCGTGCGTACCGCCGAGCGGGACAACTGGCTCCCGGCCGTCGAGGACTTCACCCTCGCCACCCGCCAGGAGGAGGGCAACCTCTTCTTCGACTGGTCCTACAGCGTCGAGAACCCGGACCAGTTCGTCCTGCTGGAGGCGTTCGCGTCGGAGGAGGCGGGTGTGGCGCATGTGAACTCCGAGCACTTCAAGAAGGCGATCGACACCATGTCGGAGCTCGTCAGCGAGGTACCGGAGATCATCAACGTCGAGGTGCCCGGGGACGACTGGTTCCGGATGTCGGAGGTCACCCCGCGCAACCGGTGACCGCGGCCCCGCGCGGCCGGTGGCGGCCGGGGCGCCCCGGCCGCCACCGGTGACGCCCGCGACCGCGGTCAGAACTCCTCGTGCGTATCGGGGTCGCCGCCGAAACGGTGAGGCGGCCGGGCCCCGATCAGGTCCAGTTCCCGCTGTGTCAGCTCGAAACCGAACAGGTCGAGATTCTCCCGCTGCCGCCCGGGATCCGCGGACTTCGGGATCGGCACCGCCCCCAGCTGCGTGTGCCACCGCAGCACGACCTGGCCAGGCGTCACGCCGTGGGCCTCGGCGGTGGCGACCACCTCGGGCGCCTCGAGCACCTGGCGCCCCCGGGCCAGCGGACTCCAGCTCTCCGTGACGATGCCCTTCGCGTCGTGCACCGCCCGCAGCTCCTCCTGCGGGAGCAGCGGATGCATCTCGATCTGGTTCACCACAGGCAGCACGCCCGTCTCCCGCTCCAGCCGCTCCAGGTGCTCCGCTGTGAAGTTGGAGACACCGATGGAGCGGACGAGGCCGTCCTCACGGAGCTTGATCATCGCCTTCCAGGTGTCGACGTACTTGTCCACCCGGGGTAGCGGCCAGTGGATGAGATACAGATCGACGTACTCCAGCCCCAGCTTGCCGCGCGACTCCTCGAAGGAGGCCAGCGTCTCCTCGTAACCGTGGTGGCGGCCGGGCACCTTGGTCGTGACGAAGACGTCCTGCCGCGGCACTCCGGAGCTCGCGATGCCGCGGCCGGTGCCGGTCTCGTTCCCGTAGTTCAGCGCGGTGTCCACGAGTCGGTAGCCGGCCCGCAGCGCCCCGGCGACGGCCTGCTCGGCCGCCTCGTCGTCGAGCGGCCAGGTGCCGAGGCCCACCGCGGGGATGGTGCTGCCGTCGTGGAGATTGCGGACCGGGGGCGGTGTCTGGCTCATGGTCTCCCGTTTCGTTCGCGTACCGTCCCCGCCAGCGTAGGACGGGCCGTCGGGCGCGGCGCGCGGCGGCGCGGCCCCCCGTCAGCAGAGGTCGTTGTGCCACTCACCGTCCTCCCGCACCCAGGAGGACCGCTCGTCGTACTTCGGCTCGCCCACGCCGTAGGTCACCTCTGCGTCGTTCTCGTGGAGGCTGTCCACGGACAGCCGCTTCAGGGTGTAGGTCTTCCCCAGCTGCTCGGCCGTCTGCGTCGCCCGGTCGACGAGCGCCTCGAACTGCGCATCGGACATGTCCTTCCGGCAGCGCGTGGAGACGAGCGCGTAGGCGGCGTCGGCGTCCGGCTCGTAGTAGGCCGTCACGTACACGCGTACGGACGATTCCAGTGCCGCCGTGTCCACCGGGGCGGTGGGGGACGACGTGGAGGGACCGGTGGAGCGGGACGAGGACGGCGCGGCTCCGGGGGTCCCTTCGGGTTCCTCGGTGCAGGCGGTCAGCGCGGCCATGGCGACGAGCACGGAGAGTCCGGCACGAGTGATGTGTGTGGTGCGCATGCACTCTATGTATCGAAGGTATGTGCGAGACATCGGCGATGTAGTCGATCTGTGACCGTGGAATCGCGGCTGACCTCGGCGGGCGTACAGATGACTTTCGCCCGAAAGTGGGGTCGGAACAGGTGGAAGCGGACGGACTGCCGGGACCCATGACCCTGGCACGACGCGAAGGAGCGGGACCATGGCGAAGCTGACTCTCACCACGTTCGTGTCCCTCGACGGCGTGATGCAGGCGCCCGGAGGCACCGACGAGGACACCAGCGGCGGGTTCGAGTACGGCGGCTGGCTGGTGCCCTTCGCGGACGACGGCATGGCGGCCTTCACCAACGAGGTCTTCGACCGGTCGGGCGCCTTTCTCCTGGGACGGCGTACGTACGACATCTTCGCGTCCTACTGGCCCAGGGTCACCGACCCGCAGGACCCGATCGCCGCACGTCTCAACACCCTGCCCAAGCATGTCGTCTCCACCACCCTGACCGCCCCGGAGTGGGAGAACACGACAGTGGTCTCCGGCGACGTGCCGGCCGAGGTCGCCCGGCTCAAGGAGCGGACGGCGGAGGGTGAGCTGCAGATCCACGGCAGCGGCATGCTGGCGCGATCCCTCCTGGCGCACGGCCTGATCGACGAGGTCAACCTGCTCGTCCACCCGGTCTATCTGGGGAGCGGCAAGCGGCTCTTCGCGGAAGGCGGGAAGCCGACGGCCTTCGAGCTGATCGGTGCCCGGACCACCGGAAGCGGGATCGCGATCCACACCTACCGGCCCGAGGGACCTGCCCGGTTCGGAGACTTCGACCCGCCAGGCGTGTGACACGGGCCTACGTGCGTCCTGCTCTCCCCACGGCCCGGCGAGCCGATGAACGGACGTGCGGCTACTTCGGTCCGGGGGCCGCCGGCAGCGCGGACGGGTCGGTGGCGACCGTGTGCAGACGCCCCAGGATGGCCCGCGTCGCCTTGGTGTAGCCGGGGTTGTTGTTGTGCAGCACGGACTCGGCGTTGGCCAGTTCCATGAACGCGATGAGCTCGAAGGCCAGCTGCGAGACGTCCGTGTCCGCGACGAGTTCCCCCCGCACCCTGGCCTCCTCGAGCGTCTCCTCCACGAAGGTGACCCAGCCCGTCTGCGTGGAGGCCAGCGCGTCGTGCACCTTGCCCTCCCGGGAGTCGAACTCGGCGATGGTCGCGTAGAAGAAGCAACCGCCACTGAACACCCGGCGCTGCGAGTAGGAGAGCCAGCTCTCGCACATCCGCCAGACGCGGCCCAGCCCGGGCGGAACCGCCCTGGTCGGAGTCAGCACGTGCTCGACGAAGACGGTCACAGCCGCGCGCACCGTGGCGAGCTGCAGCTCCTCCTTGGAGCCGAAGAGGGCGAACACCCCGCTCTTGCTCAGCTTCAGCTCCGTGGCCAGCCGGCCGAGCGACAGGCCCTCCAGCCCCTCGGTCGAGGCGACGTGGACCGCGCGCCCCAGCACCAGCTGCCTGGTCTGGTTCCCCCGCTCGACCCGTCCGTCCAGCCGCGCTCCACCCATGTGCCAACTCCGTGTGTCCGAGCGTCCCAAGACCGACATTCTAGGAGGAGCCGGCACCGCCGGGGGCCCGCTTCCAGCGGTGACGACTCCTGCGAACAGGTGGCCGAACCACCCTGCGGACAGAGGTTCCCGAGCGCGGCGGCGTTCGGTACCGTGAGCGCTTCCCGTGTGAGCCGGCGAGGTCTCCACATCGTTCCCGCTGTGGAGAACCAGGAGAACCAGGTGTCCGCTGCCGTCCTGCCCGCTCTCGCCCCGCCCCGCCGCGCGTGGGTCACCGATCTGCCGCTCCTGCTCGTCGCCGCCGTCTGGGGGGCCAGCTACCTCGCGGCCAAGGGCATCACCACGACGCACACCGTGATCGCCGTCCTCGTGCTCCGCTTCGCGATCGTGCTGCCCGCCCTGGCCGTCGCCGGGTGGCGCGGCCTGCGGGCGCTGAGCGGCGCGCAGTGGCGGGGCGCCGGTCTGCTGGGACTGGTGCTCAGCGGGATCTTCCTGCTGGAGACGTACGGGGTCGTGCACACGTCGGCCACCAACGCGGGGCTCATCATCAGCCTCACCATGGTCTTCACCCCGCTGGCCGAGGCCGCCGTCACCCGGGTCAGGCCGCCGGCCGCCTTCCTGGCGGCGGCGGGCCTCTCCGTCACGGGTGTGGTGCTGCTGACCCAGGGCGCCGGCTTCACCAGCCCTTCGGCAGGGGACCTCCTGATGCTGCTCGCGGCCGTCGCCCGTACGGTCCACGTCCTCGCGATGGCGCGCATCAAGGCGGTCCAGGACGCCGACTCGCTCTCCCTGACCACGGTGCAGCTCGGCAGCGCGGTCGCCGTCTTCGCCGTACTGGCCGCCGTGCCCGGGACCGGCCCCGCGCCCTGGACGGTGGCGGCGGACTTCGGCGCCGCCGAGTGGGCGGGGCTGCTGTTCCTGTCCGTCTTCTGCACGCTGTTCGCGTTCTTCGTGCAGATGTGGTCGGTACGCCGCACCTCTCCGTCCCGCGTCAGCCTGCTCCTCGGGACGGAGCCGCTCTGGGCCGCCGCCGCCGGCATGGCGATCGGCGGAGAGCGCCTCGGCGTGCTGGGGGCGCTCGGCGCGGTGCTCGTGCTGACGGGCACCGCGTGGGGGCGCCGCCGCGCGGACGTCACGTCCTGACGCCGCGTCCTGCCGTCGCGTCCTGCGTCACGTCCTGATCGAGTCCGCCGCGACCATCACGGCTCCGCCGGTCACGAGCAGCACGATGTTGACGAAGAGCCCGTGGTCGTCGAGGACGCGGGTCTCCTCCATGAGGACGAGGACGGGGCGCCGGACAGCCGCCTAGGCTGAACCGGTCAGACCGGAGGAGGGGGCGGACGATGACAGTGGTCGATCTGCGCGGGGTGGCGGACTTCAGCGCGAATCCGTATCCGTACTACGCGAAAATGCGCGCCGAGGGGCCGGTGCACCAGGTCCGTACCGACGACTTCGAGCGCATCTGGATGATCGTCGGTTACGAGGATGCCCGTGCGGCCCTCGCCGACCAGCGGTTCAGCAAGGACTGGCGTACGACGGAGCTCTTGTCCGCGTCGAGCAACCCGATCAACGCCAACATGCTGGAGATGGACGCCCCGCACCACACCAGGCTGCGCAAACTCGTCGCACGCGAATTCACGGCCCGGCGGATCGAGGCGCTGCGTCCGCGCGTCGAGCAGATCACCCGGGACCTCCTCGACGCGATGGTGCCCGCCGGGAGCGCCGATCTCATCGACGCGTTCGCCTTCCCGCTGCCGATGACCGTGATCTGCGAGCTCCTCGGCGTACCCGACATCGACCGGGACGCCTTCCGCCTGCTGTCCAACGCCATCGTCACGCCCGTCTCGCCGGAGAAGGAGAGCGAGGCGGTCCACGCGATGGGCGCCTACCTGGAAGAGCTGGTCGAGGACAAGCGGTGTGCCCCGGGCGACGACCTGATGAGCGCCCTGATCCAGGCGCACGACGACGAGGGCGACCGCCTGTCGCCGGACGAACTGATCGGCATGGCCTTCCTGCTCCTGGTCGCCGGACACGAGACGACCGTGAACCTGATCGCCAACGGCGTGCGCGCGCTGCTCGACCACCCGGACCAGCTGGCCCTGCTCCGCGCCCGGCCGGAGCTGATCGACGGCGCCGTCGAGGAGATGCTCCGCTACGACGGGCCGGTGGAGACGGCCACCTTCCGCTTCACCCGCGGACCCGTCGCGATCGGCCCGGTCGTCATACCGCGGGGCGAGGCCGTGCTGGTCGCCCTGGGCTCCGGGGACCGGGACCCCGGCCGCTATCCGGACCCGGACACCTTCGACATCCGGCGCGAGGCGCAGGGGCACCTGGCCTTCGGGCACGGCATCCACTTCTGCCTGGGCGCTCCACTGGCCCGGATGGAGGGCCGCATCGCGATCCGCGCCCTGCTGGAGCGCTGCCCCGGACTCGTCCGTGACCCGGACGGAGGGGAGCCCGACTGGCTGCCCGGGCTGCTGCTCCGGGGCGTCCGCCGCCTTCCGGTGCGCTGGTGAGGTGAGATGGCGTCCATGACCGAACTCACCCTGGACACGGCGCAGCAGATCCTCGACAGCCAGCCGTTCAGCGGGCTCGTCGGCGCGCGGATCACGGCGTTCGGGGGCGGCGCGGCCGCCCTCGAGGTCGACGTGCGCAAGGAGCTCACCCAGCAGAACGGGTTCCTGCACGGCGGGGTGCTCTCCTACGCGGCCGACAACGCGCTGACCTTCGCCGCCGGGACGACGCTCGGAGCGGCCGTCCTGACCGGCGGATTCTCGATCCAGTACGTCCGGCCGGCGAGCGGCCGCACCCTGAGCGCCCGTGCCGAGGTGGTCCACACCGGCCGCAGACAGGCCGTCGTGCGCTGCGACCTGTACACCGTGGACGACGAGGGGGCGGAGACCCTGTGCGCGGTCGCGCAGGGGACCGTTCTCTCCGCCCGCCCGGTCTGAAGGGAAACGCGTTGACCACCCAGGCCCTGCTCGACCTCGGAGCCCTCGGCGAGGACTTCATCCGCGACCCGTATCCCGTCTACGCGCGCTTACGTGCCCTCGGTCCGGTCCACCGGGTCCGCATCCCGGAGGGCGCCGAGGCCTGGCTGGTCGTCGGGTACGACGCGGGGAGAGCCCTCCTCGCCGACCAGCGGCTCTCCAAGGACTGGCGCGCCGCGTCGCCCTCGCTCGGCGTCGGCAAGGTGTCCGTGGGCACGTCCATGCTGGGCAGCGACGCCCCGGTCCACACCCGGCTGCGCAGGCTCGTGGCCCGGGAGTTCACCCCGCGCCGTATGGAACGGCTCGCCCCGCGCGTCCAGGAGATGACGGACGGATTCCTCGACTCCATGACCGGCGGCCCCGGCCGGTCCGCCGACCTGGTCAAGTCGCTGTCGGTCCCCCTGCCGATGGCCGTCATCTGCGAACTGCTGGGTGTGCCGTCCCTGGACCGGCAGGCCTTCCGCGCATGGTCCGACACCGCCGTCTCGTCCCTCGACGCCGAGGCGCGCGGCCGGGCCAAAGCAGCGATGACCGCGTACCTCGCCGGGCTGGTCGAGGAGAAGCGCGCGGCCCCCGGGGACGACCTGATGAGCGCGCTCATCCACACGTCGGACGACGACGGCGACCAGCTCTCCGCCGACGAACTCATGGGCATGGCCTGGCTGCTGCTCGTCGCCGGACACGAGACCACGGTCAACCTCATCTCCAACGGCGTCCTGAGTCTGCTGACGCATCCCGGCCAACTCGCCGCGCTGCGCACGGATTTCGGGCTGATCGACAACGCGGTCGAGGAGACGCTCCGCTACGAGGGGCCGGTCGAGACCCCCACCTACCGCTTCACCACCGACCCGCTCGACGTCTCGGGCACGGTGATCCCCGGCGGTGGCGAGCTCGTCCTGGTCGCGATGGCCGACTGCGACCGCGATCCCGCCCGCTACCCGGACGCCGACCGCTTCGACATCACGCGGGACGCCCGCGGGCACGTCGCCTTCGGCCACGGCATCCACTACTGCCTGGGTGCGCCACTGGCCCGCATCGAGGCCCGCATCGCCATCCGGTCGCTCCTCGAACGCTGCCCGGAGCTGCGGCTCGACGTGGACCCGGCCGGCCTGTCCTGGCGTACGGGCATGCTGATCCGGGGCCCGCTGAGCCTGCCGGTGGCCTGGTAGAGGCCTCACCGCCCGGTGCGCGGCGGGGGAGGACGGTCAGGCCTCGGCGATCTCCGCCATCCGTACGGGACGGCGCTCCCGGCGCGACAGCTCGCACGCCTCGGCGACGCGCAGCGCGTGCAGCGCCTCCCGGCCGTCGCACGGGTTCGGAAGCTCTCCGCGTACGACGGCGAGGAACGCGTCCAGCTCCGCCTCGTACGCCGGGGCGAACCGCTCCAGGAAGCCCGGCCACGGCTTGGCGGGAGCGGGCGGCCCCTGCGGCTCGACGGACGTGAGCGGCGTACGGTCGTCGAGGCCGACCGCGATCTGGTCCCGCTCACCCGCCAGTTCCATGCGTACGTCGTAACCGGCCCCGTTGCACCGGGTGGCCGTCGCCGTGGCGAGCGTGCCGTCGTCCAGGGTCAGCAGCGCCGCTGCCGTGTCCACGTCGCCCGCCTCCCGGAACATCGCAGGGCCCGCGTCGGACCCGGTCGCGTACACCTCGGTCACCTCGCGGCCCGTCACCCAGCGCAGGATGTCGAAGTCGTGCACCAGGCAGTCCCTGAACAGCCCGCCGGAGAGCGGGAGATAGGCGGCGGGTGGGGGAGCGGGGTCGGAGGTCGCCGCCCTCACGGTGTGCAGCCGGCCCAGGGACCCGCCGCGCACGGCGGCGCGCGCCGCGGCGTAGCCCGTGTCGAACCGGCGCATGAAGCCGAGCTGGAGCACACTGCCGGCCCGGTCGACCTCGCGCAGCGCGCCCAGCGTGCCCGCCAGGTCCAGTGCGACGGGCTTCTCGCAGAAGGCGGGCAGGCCGGCCCGGGCCGCCCGGCCGATGAGATCCGCGTGCGCCGCGGTGGCCGAGGTGATCACGACGGCGTCCACTCCCGCACCGAGGACCTCCTCCGCGGACGCGAGGGCTGTGGCCCCCGTCCGTGCCGCGACCACCGAGGCGCGGGCGGCGTCGGGATCCGTCACCACCAGGGAGGCGACCGCGGGGTGGCGTGCCAGGGCGCCCGCGTGGAAGGAACCGATGCGGCCCGTGCCGATGAGTCCGATGCGCATGGACCCAACGTGCCGCCCCCCAGGCGCACTGTCAACTATATGTCCTGACAAATCGAAGGGTGCGGTGCGCCCGTACGGGGTACGCTCCGTGCCGTGCCCAAACCCGCCGCCGACTCCGCCGCCCTCGGGCTGGGCGTGGACCGCACCAGCCCCGTCCCGCTCTACTACCAGCTGGCCCAGCAGCTGGAGGCGGCCATCGAGCAGGGGCGGCTCGCACCGGGCAGCCTTCTCGGCAACGAACTCGAGCTCGCCGCACGGCTCGGACTCTCCCGGCCCACCGTCCGCCAGGCCATCCAGTCCCTCGTCGACAAGGGGCTGATGGTGCGACGGCGCGGTGTCGGCACCCAGGTCGTGCACAGCCGCATCAAGCGCCCGCTCGAACTGAGCAGCCTCTACGACGACCTGGACACGGCCGGCCGGAAACCGGCGACCCGCGTCCTGAGCAACACGGTCGAGCCGGCGGCACCCGAGGTGGCCGCCGCGCTCGGTGTCGAGGAGGGCAGTGACGTCCATCTCGTCGAGCGGGTGCGCTACGCGCACGACGAGCCCGTGGCGCTCCTGCGCAACCACCTGCCGCCGCAGCTGCTCGACCTCTCCACCGAGCGGCTGGAGTCGACCGGCCTGTACCGGATGATGCGTGCCACAGGAATCACCCTGCACAGTGCCCGGCAGACCGTGGGAGCCCGCGCCGCCACCGCCGAGGAGGGTGAGCTGCTCGCGGAGCCCGCGGGCGCCCCGCTGCTGACCATGGAACGCACCACCTTCGACGACGGCGGGCGGACGGTCGAATTCGGCTCGCACGTCTACCGGGCCTCGCGGTACGCCTTCGAGTTCCAGCTGCTCGTCCGGCCCTGAACCCCGGGCCGGCGGCCTCCGGTAAGAATGTTCGGACAAAAACATTGACGCGGTCATGCTAGGTCGCTAGAACGACGGGAGGGCGCGGACCGCGCCCCTGCCGGTCCACGCCGGTCCGGGCTCGGGGATACTTGGCCCGCCGGGCGGCGAGTCCGCCCTCCCCGGCTTCACCAGGCAGCACAGCGAGCAGCACAAGAAGGGCACGGCGTCGTGGCAAGGGTTCGGACAGGGGTACGCGCGATGGGCGCCGTGCTGGCAGCGGTACTGGCAGCCTCCCTCGCGGGATGCAGCAGCACCGGCGGCAAGCGGGCGGAGGAGCGCGCCGCTCAGGCCGCCGAAGGCCGGTCCGCGGTGAACACGCCCCGCTGGACGTTCGCCATGGTCACCCACTCGGGTGATGGCGACACCTTCTGGGACATCGTCCAGAAGGGCGCCAAGCAGGCGGCCGTCAAGGACAACATCAACTTCCTCTACTCGCACAGCGACGAGGGCCAGCAGCAAGCGGAGCTCGTCCAGACCGCGATCGACAAGAAGGTCGACGGCCTGATCGTCTCGCTGGCCAAGCCCGACTCGATGAAGACCGTCGTGGCCAAGGCGGTGAAGGCGGGCATCCCCGTGATCACCGTGAACTCCGGCTCCGCCGAGTCCAAGGCCTTCGGCGCGCTCACCCACATCGGCCAGGACGAGTCCATCGCGGGCGAGGCCGTCGGCGACGAGCTCGACAAGCGGGACCGCAAGAAGGTGCTCTGCGTCCTGCACGAGCAGGGCAACGTCGGCCACGAGCAGCGGTGCGCCGGGGCGAAGAAGACCTTCGGCGGAACGATGCAGAACCTCTATGTCGACGGCACCAACATGCCCGACGTCCAGGCGTCCATCGAGGCCAAGCTCGACTCCGACCAGGACATCGACGCGGTCGTCACCCTCGGTGCCCCCTTCGCCGCCGCCGCCGTCAAGGCGAAGCAGACCGCGGGCAGCAAGGCCGAGATCGACACCTTCGACCTCAACGCGAGCGTCGTGACCGGCCTCCAGAACAAGACGCTCGGCTTCGCGGTCGACCAGCAGCCCTACCTCCAGGGGTACGAGGCCGTCGACCTGCTCTGGCTCTACCGCTACAACCAGAACGTGCTCGGCGGCGGCCTGCCCGTCCTGACCGGCCCGCAGGTCATCACCCGCGACGACGCCGACGCGCTGGCGGAGTACACGAACCGGGGGACCCGATGACCGCGACCGGGCAACCGGCGGCGCCCCACACCGACGAACGCCTGCTGCGCACCTCCCCGCTGCGCAAGCTCCTCGGCCGGCCCGAGCTCGGCTCGGTCGTCGGCGCCGCGGCCGTCTTCCTCTTCTTCGCGATCGTCGCCGACAGCTTCCTCCAGGCCTCCAGCCTCGGCACGGTGCTGTACGCGGCCTCCACCATCGGGATCATGGCGGCGCCCGTCGCGCTCCTGATGATCGGCGGCGAGTTCGACCTCTCCGCGGGTGTGATGGTGACCAGCTCGGCGCTGATCTCCTCGATGTTCAGCTACCAGATGACCGCCAACGTCTGGGTCGGCGTCTTCGTGTCGCTGCTGGTCACCCTGGGCTTCGGCGCGTTCAACGGCTTCATGCTGACCCGCACCAAGCTCCCGAGCTTCATCATCACGCTCGGCACGTTCCTCATGCTGACCGGCCTGAACCTCGGCTTCACCAAGCTGATCAGCGGCACCGTGTCGACCAAGGCCATCGGGAACATGGAGGGTTTCGACTCCGCCCGCAAGGTCTTCGCGTCCTACCTCACCATCGGCGACGTCGAGCTGAAGGTCACCATCCTGTGGTGGGCGGCGCTCGTCGCGATCGCCACCTGGATCCTGATCCGCACCCGCTTCGGCAACTGGATCTTCGCCGTCGGCGGCGAGGCCGACGCCGCACGCGCGGTCGGCGTCCCGGTGATCCGTACGCGGATCGGGCTCTACCTCGGGGTCGCCTTCGCCGCATGGGTCTCCGGACAGCACCTGCTCTTCTCGTACGACGTGGTCCAGTCCGGCGAGGGCGTCGGCAACGAGCTGATCTACATCATCGCGGCCGTCATCGGCGGCTGCCTGATCACCGGCGGCTACGGCTCCGCGATCGGGTCCGCCATCGGCGCGATCATCTTCGGCATGACCAGCAAGGGCATCGTCTACGCGGAGTGGAACCCCGACTGGTTCAAGTTCTTCCTGGGAGCGATGCTGCTCCTGGCCACCCTGCTCAACGCATGGGTACGCAAGCGTGCGGAGGCGACGAAATGACGGCCACCCAGGCTCCGGCCCCCCGGGACACGGCCGGCCCGGCGCTCGTCGAGCTCGACGGCGTCAGCAAGTACTACGGCAACATCAAGGCCCTGGAGAACGTCTCGCTGGAGGTGCGCGCGGGGGAGATCTCCTGCGTCCTCGGCGACAACGGCGCCGGCAAGTCCACTCTCATCAAGATCATCGCGGGGCTGCACCGGCACGACGCCGGTACCTTCCTGATCGAGGGCGAGGAGACCACGCTCGCCAACCCCCGCGACGCCCTGGACCGGGGCATCGCCACCGTCTACCAGGACCTGGCCGTCGTTCCGCTGATGCCGGTCTGGCGCAACTTCTTCCTCGGCTCCGAGCCGACGAAGGGCTCCGGCCCCTTCAAGCGCCTCGACGTACGGCGGATGCGCGAGACGACCCGCGCGGAACTGCTGCGCATGGGCATCGACCTGCGTGACGTCGATCAACCCATCGGCACCCTGTCAGGCGGTGAACGCCAGTGCGTGGCCATCGCCCGTGCCGTGTACTTCGGCGCCAAGGTCCTCGTCCTCGACGAGCCGACCGCGGCGCTGGGCGTCAAGCAGTCGGGGGTCGTGCTCAAGTACGTCGCGGCCGCCAGGGACGCCGGGCTCGGCGTGGTCCTCATCACGCACAACCCTCACCACGCGTACCTCGTGGGTGACCGGTTCGTGCTGCTCAAGCGTGGCGCGATGTCCGCAAGCCACACGAAGGACGACGTCACACTCGACGAACTGACCCGCCAGATGGCCGGTGGGAGCGAGCTCGACGAGCTCAGCCACGAGCTCGAACGAGCCCCCTCGCCGGACGACCTCGGCGGCCGGCCAGTCGGTGACGACACCCCGTAAACCCCGTTCCGCACCCCCCGCCCCGGAGCCGGAGACCGGTTCCGGGGCGGGGGGAATGGCAGAATCGTGTGCGGCGGGCGCCGTCCGCCGCCGGACGGATCACCGACCGGCCCCCCGACCTGCGCAGGGACGATGAGCACGTACCGCGACTTCACACACCGCGGCTCCGCCCGCGCCACCGTCCTGCGGACCGTCGGCACCAAGGAGCGGCGTTCGCACCTCACGGCACCCAGGGTTCCCACGGTCGGCATCGACATCGGCGGGACGAAGGTGATGGCCGGAGTCGTCGATGCCGACGGCAACATCCTGGAGACCCTGCGCACCGAAACGCCGGACAAGTCCAAGAGCCCCAAGGTCGTCGAGGACACCATCGTCGAGCTGGTCCTGGACCTCTCCGACCGGCACGATGTGCACGCCGTCGGGATCGGTGCGGCGGGCTGGGTCGACGCGGACCGCTCCAAGGTGCTGTTCGCCCCGCACCTGGCGTGGCGCGACGAACCCCTCCGCGACGCCATCGCCTCCCGGCTGGTGGTCCCCGTGATGGTCGACAACGACGCCAACACGGCGGCCTGGGCGGAGTGGCGCTTCGGCGCCGGCCGCGGCGAGGACCATCTGGTCATGATCACGCTGGGCACCGGCATCGGCGGCGCGATCCTCGAGGACGGGCACGTCAAGCGGGGCAAGTACGGCGTCGCGGGTGAGTTCGGCCATATGCAGGTGGTGCCCGGCGGGCACCGCTGCCCGTGCGGCAACCGCGGCTGCTGGGAGCAGTACAGCTCGGGCAACGCCCTCGTGCGCGAGGCCAGGGAGCTGGCCGCGGCGGACTCCCCGGTGGCGCACGGCATCATCGAGCGGGTCAAGGGCAACATCCCCGACATCACCGGGCCGCTCATCACCGAGCTGGCCCGCGAGGGCGACGCCATGTGCGTCGAGCTCCTCCAGGACATCGGCCAGTGGCTCGGCGTGGGCATCGCCAATCTCGCTGCCGCCCTCGACCCGTCCTGCTTCGTCATCGGCGGGGGCGTCAGCGCCGCCGACGACCTGCTGATCGGCCCGGCCAGGGACGCCTTCAAACGCCACCTCACCGGCCGCGGCTACCGCCCGGAGGCCCGCATCGCGAAGGCCCAGCTCGGCCCCGAGGCGGGTATGGTCGGCGCCGCGGACCTCGCCCGTCTGGTCGCCCGCAGGTTCCGGCGGACCAACCGCCGCCGGGTCGAGCGCTACGAGCGGTACGCGCAGTTCTACGACCAGGCCGCGAGCACCATCCGGAACACGCGCAGCACCCGCCCCGTCGAGTGACCGGGGGTCGCGCGCCGCGGCTTCCGGCGCTCCGCACCCCGCTCCGTACCGCAGCTTCGAGGGATCACCGATCATGACCGCAGCCGAGCATCACATCGTGCCGCGCCAGCCTCCTACGTCCGGCCCTTCCGGGTCATCCGGGTCGTCCGGTTCCTCGGGCTCCTCCGGCGCCTCGGGTTCTTCGGGGTCGTCCGGGTCCTCCGGGGACGGCGACGGCACGCCCCCGGAGGACCGGCGCAGGGTGATCAGACGGCGCCTGATCACGCTGACCATCATCGTGCTGCTCATCGGCATCCCGGCCGGCTACCTGGTGATCTCCGCGGGCCAGAGCCGCCGCTCCGGCAAGGACAAGGAAGCCGAGGCCGCAGCCCAGGGGCTGCGCGAGGACTGGCCGTCCGGCATGCAGCGCCGGATCTTCGAGCTGCCCATTCCGGGCAATGCGCAGGGGGTCCAGTACTACGAGACGAACAACTGGAAAGCCAGCCGGATGTACGTGAAGTTCCGTACGACATCCGCCGGGCTCGACCGCTTCCTGAGCGGTGTCGGCACCGGCCGTGCCGCGCTGGAGACCGGCAAGGTCACCATCGGCGAACGGGACATCAAGATCACCGGGTGGTACTTCGGACCGGGCGTCGACTGGGCCGGCACGGTCCACAAGAACAAGGACCCGCGCCCCACCCAGAACATCACCGTCAACATGACCGATCCGGCGGCCCCGGTCGTCTACGTGGTCTCCGCGTCGACCCCCTGACGGGGAGCGGACGGGCTGCTCATTACCCTGGAGCGAGTGAGTGAAGTGAGCGAGACGACCCCGCAGCCCGCCCGGCCCCCGCGGACGGCCAACCCCGAGCCCCTGCAGGGCGAAGTGATCCGGCAGTTGCCCCAGGCCCCCCAGCCCGTGCCCGGCCAGGTGTACGCGCAGGCCCCAGGGCCGGCGGCTGCGCAGCCGCCGCAGGCGGCCGCCCCGCCTCCGCAGCAGGCGCCCGTCCCGGCTCCGCAGCTCGCTTCCGGGCCGCAGTACGCCCAGCCGTACGCAGGTCAGTCCGCCCCGGCGCAGCCGTACGACCAGCCGCAGGTCCCGCAGCCGGCGCCCGCCCAGCCGCACTCGCCGCAGCCCCCCGGGCCGCAGGACACCCAGCCGCAGGCCCCGCCGCCCGCCCCCGGCCCGCAGCACGCCCAGCCGCAGGTACCGCGGCAGCCCCAGGGGCCCGGCGGTGCGCAGCCGGCCGGTCCTGCGGCGCAGGCCCCGCAGCCCGCCCCGGGCCCGCAGACGGCACAGGGGCCCGGGCGGCTGCTGCAGTACCGCTTCGACGGTCCGGAGGACGCCCCCGTCCTGGTCATCGGGCCCTCGCTCGGCACCACCTGGCACATGTGGGACCGCCAGATACCGGAGCTCTCCCAGCACTGGAGGATCTTCCGCTACGACCTCCCCGGGCACGGCGGAGCCCCCGCGTACCCCGCCGCCGCGGTCACCGACCTGGCCGACCGCCTCCTCGCCACACTGGACAGCGTCGGCGTCCAGCGCTTCGGATACGCCGGCTGTTCCATCGGCGGCGCCGTGGGCGCCGACCTCGCGCTGCGCCACCCGCACCGGGTCGCCGCCCTCGCGCTCGTCGCCGCGTCGCCCCGCTTCGGCACCGCCGACGAATTCCGGCAGCGTGGGGTGATCGTCCGCAGCAACGGCCTGGAGCCGATCGCCCGGACCTCCCCGGAGCGCTGGTTCACCCCCGGCTTCGCCGCCGCCCAGCCGGCCATCGTCGAGTGGGCCGTCCAGATGGTCCGCACCACCGACCCCGGCTGCTACATCGCCTCCTGCGAGGCCCTGGCCGCCTTCGACATCCGTACGGAACTGCCCCGCATCGGAGTGCCGACCCTCGTCCTGGTCGGGGCGGAGGACAAGGTCACCGGCCCCGCCGAGGCCCGGACCCTCGTCGCGGGCATCCCGGACGCCCGGCTCGCCCTTGTCCCCGGAGCCTCCCACCTGGCCCCGGTCGAGCAGCCCGCCGCCGTCACCGACCTGCTGCTGATGCACTTCTCGACCGCCTGGCAGGACACCCTGGCGTCGATCCCCGTGCCGCCGTCCCCGGGCTTCTCCGCCCCCGGCTTCTCCGCCCCGTTCGCCCCCGTCGTCCCCGTCGCGGAGATCGCGGCCGCGGCCGACCTGCCCGACGCCTCCCCTACGGGACGAAGCGACCGGTACGACCGGGGGATGAAGGTCCGGCGCGAGGTGCTGGGCGACGCGCACGTGGACGCCGCGACGGCCGCGTCCGACCCCTTCACCGACGACTTCCAGGACCTCCTCACCCGCTACGCCTGGGGCGAGATCTGGAGCAGGGAGGGCCTCGATCGCAGGGCCCGCAGCTGCGTCTCCCTCACCGCCGTCGTCGCGTCCGGACACCTGGGCGGGCTCGCGCAGCACGTCAGGGCGGCCCTGCGCAACGGGCTCACACCGGTCGAGATCAAGGAGGTGCTGCTCCAGACCGCCGTCTACTGCGGCATCCCGGCGGCAAGCGCGGCGTTCGAGATCGCGCAGTCCGTGATCCAGGAGGAAACCACCCCGCCCGCGTAGCAGGATGGGTGCATGAACGCTTCGTCTCTCACCCTCACCAAGAAGATTCACTCCTGCGTCCGCCTGGAGCGGGACGGGCAGACGCTCGTCATCGACCCCGGTGGGTTCGCCGAGGACGACGCCGCGGTCGGTGCCGACGCGATCCTGGTGACGCACGAACACCCGGATCACTTCAACGAGGCGCGGCTGCGCGCGGCGTTGGCGTCCAATCCCGCCGCGCGCGTGTGGACCCTGCGCAGCGTGGCCGAGCAGGTGTCCGCCGCGTTCCCGGGGCGCGTGCACACGGTCGGCCACGGCGACACGTTCACCGCCGCGGGGCTCGACGTACAGGTGCACGGAGAACTGCACGCGGTGATCCACCCGGACATCCCGAGGATCACCAACATCGGTTTCCTCGTGGACGGTTCGGTCTTCCACCCCGGCGACGCCTTCACGGTGCCCGACCACCCCGTGGACACGCTGATGCTGCCGGTCATGGCCCCCTGGAGCAAGATCTCGGAGGTCATCGACTACGTACGCGAGGTGAAGCCGCGCCGTGCGATCGACATCCACGACGCCCTGCTCACCGACCTCGCCCGCCCGATCTACGACACGCAGATCGGCGCACTGGGCGGCGCGGACCACGGCCGGCTGGCACCGGGCGACGCGACCCGTCTCTGACCCGGCTGTCAGTGGGAGCGGTTAGGTTTACTGCATGCGCATCGCCACGTGGAACGTCAACTCGATCACCGCCCGGCTCCCCAGGCTGCTGGCCTGGCTGGAGAGCAGCGGCACGGACGTGCTCTGCCTCCAGGAGACCAAATGCACGCTGGAGCAGTTCCCCTCCGAAGCGCTGCGCGAGGCGGGTTACGAGTCCGCGGTCAACGCCACGGGCCGGTGGAACGGCGTGGCGCTGCTCTCCCGCGTCGGCCTCGCGGACGTCGTGACGGGCCTGCCCGACGGCCCGGACTACGAGGGAGTGCAGGAGCCGAGGGCCGTCTCGGCGACGTGCGGCCCCGCCCGCGTCTGGTCGGTCTACGTCCCCAACGGCCGCGAGGTCGCCCACGATCACTACGCCTACAAGCTGCGCTGGCTGGAGGCCCTGCAGAAGGCCGTCGCCGCGGACGCGGCGGGGACGCTGCCGTTCGCGGTCCTCGGCGACTTCAACATCGCGCCGACGGACGACGACGTCTGGGACCCGGCGCTGTTCGTCGGCGCCACCCACGTCACCCCCGCCGAGCGGGCCGCGCTCGCGACGCTGCGCGAGGAAGGGCTCTCCGACGTGGTGCCGCGCCCCCTCAAGTACGACCACCCGTACACCTACTGGGACTATCGCCAGCTCAGCTTCCCGAAGAACAAGGGCATGCGCATCGACCTGGTCTACGGCAACGCCCCCTTCGCGGCGGCGGTCAAGGACAGCTACGTCGATCGCGAGGAGCGCAAGGGCAAGGGAGCCTCCGACCACGCCCCGGTGGTCGTGGACCTCGACGTCTGACGGCCGGTTTCAAGTGTCAACTTCGGGTTGACGAGTCATGGGTGTCAACCTAGGGTTGCCTCATGACGAAGCCGCTGCGCGCCAATCCGCCCATCCGCCTCGACGACCTGATCGACGCGATCAAGGAGTCCCATAGCGACACCCTGGAACAGCTCTCCGGAGCGGTGGTCGCCGCGGATCACCTGGGTGAGATCGCCGACCACCTCATCGGTCACTTCGTGGACCAGGCGCGCCGCTCCGGTGCGTCGTGGACGGACATCGGCCGGAGCATGGGCGTCACCCGGCAGGCGGCCCAGAAGAGGTTCGTGCCCAAGAAGCCCGGCGAGGCCTCGGACCTGGATCCGAGCCAGGGCTTCGGCCAGTTCGACCAGCAGGCCAGGAACGTCGTCATGGGCGCCAGCAACGAGGCCCACGCCGCCCGCAACGACGAGGTGGGGGTGGGGCACCTGGTCCTGGGCCTCCTGGCCGAGCCGGACTCCCTCGGTGCCCAGGTGATCGTAGGGCAGGGGGTCTCACTGGAAGCGGTCCGGGAGGCGGCGGCACTCGCCCTGCCCGCTGCGGCCGGCGAGGTGCCCGATCTGATCCCGTACGACGTGGGGGCCCGCAAGGTCCTCGAACTCACCTTCCGGGAGGCCCTGCGCCTCGGCCACGACTTCATCGGGACCGGGCACATCGTGCTGGCCGTGCTGGAGTTCGAGGGAGGCGCGGGCGTGCTCACAGGGCTGGGCGTCGACAAGGACGTGGCGTCGTCCGACGTCGCCGCGGCGGTCGCCGCCGAAACCGGGGAGCCGGCCCCGGACGCCCGGAGCTGAGAACGCGAACGCGCTGCGGATGCCGCCCCTTGCCGGGGCGGCATCCCGCGTATCCGGATCGCCTCAGTGCACGGAGAACCCGCCGTCGACGAACAGCGACTGCCCGGTGACGTAGGTGGAGGCGGCACTCGCGAGGAACACCGCGGCGCCCGCGAAGTCCTGGGCCAGCCCGTTGCGTCCCACCATCGTGCGGGCGGCCAGCGCCGCCACCCGCTCGGGGTCGGACGACAGCCGCTCGTTGAGCGGCGTCATCACGAATCCGGGCACCAGTGTGTTGCAGGTGACCCCGTACGGCGACCATGCCTCGGCCTGCGAGCGGGCCAGTGACTCCAGCGCGCCCTTGGAGACCCCGTACGCCCCGCTCTGCACGAACGCCCGGTGCGCCTGCTGGGAGGTGATGTGGATGATCCGGCCGAAGCCGCGCTCCGCCATGCCCGGTCCGAACCGGCGGCCCAGCAGGTAGGGGGCCTTGAGGTTCACCGTCATCGTGGTGTCCCAGACGTCCTCGTCGAGCTCGCTCATCGGCGGCCGCAGGTTGATGCCCGCGCAGTTGACGAGAATGTCGGGCTCGCCGAACGCGGCGGCCGCCCCCTCGCCGGCCGTACGCACGCCTTCGGTGGTCCCGAGGTCGGCGCTCACCCAGGCCGCCCGGCAGCCGTCGGCTTCCAGTTCACCGACGGTCCGCACCAGTTCCGCCTCCCTGCGTGCCACGACCACGACGCTCGCGCCGGCGTGCGCGAGGGCGCCTGTGATGGCCCGGCCGATGCCGGAGCTGCCGCCGGTCACCACGGCGACCCGGCCTTCCAGCGAGAAGAGTTCGGAAAGATAGTTCTGCGACGTCATCCTCTTACCCTAAAGAGGTGGCCGGCGGGTGTACGGGGTGGGTCCCGGGACCGGAACAATCGCGCGCCCTGCGGTGCGGAAGCCGTCCGGGATGGGATCCTGGTGGTATGAACATTCCCTTCCTGGACAACTGGCGGAAGCGCCAAGGCGGTACACGGGCGATGGCTCTGGCGGCCGCCGTCGAGACCGATCCGGACGGGGTGGCCGAGCTGTTCGCGGAATGCGAGTTGCTGCGCGCCCGGGCAGGGCAGTGCGGCCTCGAACTCGACGACAGCCCCGCCTCGTTGTCCGCGCTCGACCAGCTGACGCCGATCTGGCGGGACGACCCGGAGGAGCTGCCCTGGGTGGGCAACGACGCGGGCCTCTACCTCGGCACCGTACTGGTGCGGACCGTCCCCGGGGCCGCCTGGGACATCCTGGCCGGCGGAAAGCCCGTGGTGCGCCTGGGTTCCGGGCGGGAGATCGATGTGGTCACCGCCGGCCTGGACTGGGCGATGTCGGGAAGCCCCGAGCTCTCCGAGATGTACGCGGAGTCGGCGGAGAGCGGCCCCGAGGCCAAAACGCGATAAACAGCCTTATGTGCCGCCGGTGCGTGTCGGCCCCGAAGCGCGTGTTCACCCCGGATAGTTTGCGCTGACCTCGACACAAGCGATAAGTGGGTAGGGCAGCGTATGGCCGTCGATCCGTTGATCGAGCTGCGGGACGTCAACAAGCACTTCGGGAAGTTGCACGTACTGCAGAACATCAATCTCACCGTCGGCCGCGGGGAGGTGGTGGTGGTCATCGGCCCCTCCGGATCGGGTAAATCAACGCTCTGCCGGACGATCAACCGGCTCGAGACGATCGAGTCCGGTCATATCGCCATCGACGGCAGGCCGCTCCCCGAGGAGGGGAAGGGCCTCGCGGAGCTCCGGGCCGAAGTGGGCATGGTCTTCCAGTCGTTCAACCTGTTCGCCCACAAGACCGTGCTGGCGAACGTCTCGCTCGCCCAGCTCAAGGTCCGCAAGCGCAAGAAGGACGAGGCCGACCAGCGCTCCCGGGAACTTCTGGAGCGGGTCGGGCTGGCCTCGCAGGCGGACAAGTTTCCCGCGCAGCTCTCCGGCGGCCAGCAGCAGCGCGTCGCCATCGCCCGCGCCCTCGCGATGGACCCCAAGGCGCTCCTCTTCGACGAGCCCACCTCCGCCCTGGACCCGGAGATGATCAACGAGGTCCTCGAAGTCATGCAGCAGCTCGCCCGCGAGGGCATGACCATGGTGGTCGTCACGCACGAGATGGGCTTCGCCCGGTCCGCGGCCAACCGCGTCGTCTTCATGTCCGACGGATGCATCATCGAGGACCGCACGCCGGAGGACTTCTTCACCTCCCCGGAGAGCGACCGCGCCAAGGACTTCCTGTCCAAGATCCTCAAGCACTGACAGGGGGCACCGTGTTGCGTACGAGGAACATCGCGGCCGTGCTGGTCTGCCTCCTGATCGCCGCGCTCTCCGCCGGCTGCGGCAGGGAGGGCAGCCCGCCGGTCAAGGGGCCGAAGGCCGGGGCGCTGCCCCGGTACAAGGTCGACACCAACTTCTCACTGCCGGAATCCAAGACCTGGAAGAAGGCCAAGAGGCGTGGCTATCTCGTCGTCGGCGCCAAGGAGGACCAGCCCTACCTCGGCGAGAAGGACCCGGCCACCGGGATCTACTCCGGCTTCGACATCGAGATCGCCCGCATGATGGCGGCCTCCCTCGGCTTCGATCCGGACACGATCCGCTTCCGGACCATCGCCTCAGCCAACCGGGAGACGGCACTCCAGAACGGGCAGATCGACTACTACGTCGGCACCTACACGATCAACGACATGCGCAAGAAGCTCGTCGGCTTCGCGGGGCCCTACTACATGGCCGGCCAGGGGCTGCTGGTGCGCACCGACGAGAACGACATCCACGGCCCGCAGGACCTGGCGGGCAAGACGGTCTGCTCGGCAGCCGGGTCCACGCCGTACCAGCGCATCGCCGCCGACTACCCCGAGGCGAAACTCGTCGCCTATGACACGTACTCGATCTGCGTCGACAACCTGCTGACCTTCCAGGTCGACGCCGTCACCACCGACGACGCCATCCTGCTGGGCTTCGCCGCCAAGGCACCGGACGAGATGAAGGTGGTCGGCAAGCCCTTCTCCGAGGAGCCGTACGGCATCGGCCTCCCGCGCGGTGACAACGCGCTGCGCGCCGCACTCAACGACGCCCTGGAGGCCAACGAGAAGAACGGCAACTGGAAGAAGGCGTTCGAGGCGACTCTGGGCCTGTCCGGGGTACCCGCCCCGAAACCGCCGCCCATCGACCGCTACCCGTCGAACTGAGGGGCCGGCCACCACCATGGATGTACTGACAGAGAACTGGTCGCTCTACGGCAAGGGCTTCCTCGGCACCGTCGAACTCACCGTCTACGCCTCGATCCTGGCGCTGGTGCTCGGCTTCGTCATGGCCTCGTTCCGGGTCGCGCCGGTCGGCTCGCTCCGGGTGATCGGCACCGTCTGGGTCGCGGTGCTCCGCAACACCCCGCTGACCCTGCTGTTCTTCGCCGTGCTGCTCGGTCTGCCGCGCTTCGGCCTGGTCCTGCCCTTCCAGGTCTTCGCGGTCCTCGCCCTCGGCTGCTACACCTCGGCCTTCATCTGCGAGGCCCTGCGCTCCGGCATCAACACCGTGCCCACAGGACAGGGCGAGGCGGCCCGGAGCCTCGGGATGTCCTTCGGGCAGACCCTGGGCAACGTGGTGCTGCCCCAGGCCTTCCGCTCCGTGATCCCGCCGGTGGGCTCGACGCTCATCGCCCTCGCCAAGAACTCCGCGATCGCCGGGGCATTCAGCGTCACCGAGCTGCTGGGCACCTACAAGACCCTCAACGAACTCGGCTACAGCATCATCTGGTCCTTCATCTGGATCGCCGTCGGCTACCTGATCATCACCCTCGCCATCAGCGCGATCTTCAACGTGTTGGAGAAGCGCTGGGGAGTCGCCCGATGACCCACTCCACCGCCTCCGCCTCCGCGCTCTACGACATCCCCGGGCCCGCCACCCGCAAGCGGCACTTCCTCTACGGCATCGTCTCGACGGCCGTGATCCTCGTGGTGCTCGGCTGGATCCTCTATCTCCTCTTCGACACCGACCAGTTCACCAGCGACAAGTGGACGCCCTTCACCTACAAGGGCATCCAGGAACTGCTGCTGCGCGGACTCGGCAACACCCTGAAGGCCTTCGCGTACGCCGCGGTCCTCTCCCTCGCGCTCGGGGCGGTGCTCGCCGTCGGGCGGCTCTCCGACCACAGACCGGTGCGCTGGATCTCGACGCTGCTGGTCGAATTCTTCCGGGCCATGCCCGTGCTGGTGATGATCTTCTTCATCTTCGTCGCCCTCAAGGTCCAGCCGCTGCCGGCGCTGGTGGCCGGACTGACCCTCTACAACGGGTCCGTGCTCGCCGAGGTCTTCCGGACCGGGATCAACTCCGTGGAGCGGGGACAGCGGGAGGCGGCGTACGCGCTGGGCATGCGCAAGACGCAGGTCACCACCCACGTCCTGGCCCCGCAGGCCGTCCGAGCGATGCTGCCCACCATCATCAGCCAGCTGGTGGTGGCGCTCAAGGACACCTCGCTGGGCTATCTGATCACCTACGAGGAGTTCCTCCACGCAGGCAAGCTGATCGCGTCGAACCTCGACTACGATCTGCCGTTCATCCCCGTGGTCATGGTGATCTCGCCCATCTACATCGGTATGTGCATGCTGCTCTCCTGGTTCGCCACCTGGGTGGCCAGACGGCAGCGGCGCAATCCGAAGACGGAGGGGACGGGCGTCGCCGCCGCCGAACCCGGAACGGTGCTGCCGGGCCGTCTGCAGTAGCCCTGGATCCGCCCGGCAGCAGCCGGTGATCACTCCTCGACCCGGCACCGGTACACGATCCGTACCGGTGCCCGGTGGGGGAGAAGGTCAGCTGCGCGCCGGCCGGGTCGCGGCCGCTGCGGCGAGGACCGGCGAAGGTCACGAGGCGACGTGTGACCGGCCTGGACGCCGTGGGCGTGGAGCGCGGCTCCACGCCCACGGGGAAACGGCCGTCCCGATGCCGGACCGCGGCGATCCGCGAAGAGGCGAGGGGGTGTCGCACCCCCGGTCGCACCCCGGGAGGGAGCTCGTGGAATCCTCCCTCGCGGAAACGGCGAACGACCGTTTCCGCAGGGGGAGTTGTCATGCGATACGCCGATGGGCCCAGCACGCACCGTGAGATCCGGATCTCCGCCGGACCCGCGCGCGTCTGGGAGATCGTGGCCGATGTCGAGGCCATGGCCGGATGGAGTCCCGAGCTGCTGGAGGTGGAGTGGCAGGACGGCGCCACCTCCCCGGCGGCGGGCGCGCGCTACATCGGGCACAACGAGCACCCCGTGAACGGCCGTTGGCGCACCATCGCCCACGTCACCGAGTTCGAGCCCGGCCGGACCCTCACCTGGTGCGTCCTGGACGTCGACGGCCGCTACGGCGAGTCGGCCGAGGCGCCGGAACACCGGATGGCGACCTGGTCCTTCACGCTCGCCCCCGACGGCGACGGCACCGTGCTGCGTCAGTCGGTCACGATCGGGCCCGGTCGCAGCGGACTCAGCGCCTACATCGAGCGTACGCCCGAGCACGAGGAGGCGATCATCGCCTACCGCTTCGACGAACTGGGCAAGGGCATGGACGCCACCCTCGAGGGCATCAGGGCCGCGGCGGAGCACCGGCAGGGCTGAGGGCGGGCCGGGATCCTCACGGCCTGCCCTCGTCAGGTCTGGCAGTGCGGGCACCAGACCGTGCGGCGGCCGGCCATGCGCATCGATTCCAGGGGCCTGCCACAACGAGGACAGGTCGGTTCCGACGCGTCTCTCCGGCCGGTCAGCCATGAGGGCTCGGGGGGTACACGCTCGGCCCTCACGGACGTACGCAGGACGCGTTCCATCGTCCCGTGGACGCGTCGGCGGGCTGCGGCGTCCAGGTCGCGTGCCGGCGTCCGCGGGTCGACACGCGCCTGCCAGAGGATCTCGTCGCAGAGCAGATTTCCGAGGCCGGCCACGACCGACTGGTTCATGAGCGCGTTCTTGACCGGGGCCCGTCGCCGGGACAGCGCGTCCTCGAACTCCGTCGGCGTCACGGTCAGGGCGTCCGGACCGAGCTTGCCCAGAAGGCGGTCGAGGGCGGGGCCCCGCATCCAGGAGATCCCTTTCAGCTTGCGCTGGTCGCGGTAGCGCAATTGCGGCCCGTCGTCGAGCGTCACGATCAGGCGGTCGTGCCGGTGGATCCGTTCCTGAGGGGAGCAGCACCGCAGTGAGCCCGTCATACCGAAGTGCCAGGCGAGGGTCCGGCCGTCGCCCGCGGGAACCAGCAGCCACTTGCCGTGGCGCCGGGGCACGCCGAGCCGCGCCCCCGTCAATTCCCTGCGGAGCCGCTGTTCGGAGACTCCCTGGAGCACCCCGGCGTCGAGCACGTCCACACCGGTGACACGCCGCTGTCCGCCGCAGACGGCCAGTTGCCGGCGGAACCCTTCGACATCAGGCAGTTCGGGCATGGGCCCCGGCCGGTCCGGTGTCCTTCTTCAGGCACCCCGTGTCGTCCATGACCCCTCCTTCGCCGCATCGAGCAGGACCTGGCAGGTGTAGCGGAACTCCTCCGTGAGCCGGGTCGCCTCGGTGACGAGGACGCCGTACGGGACGGTGGGGTCGGCGAGGGACAAGGACAGGCGGTCGGTCACCTCGATCACCTCGTCGCGGCGCGCTTCGGCCTCGTCGGTGAGGCGGTCCAGCCGTTTCGCCTGCTGCAGCAGGGTCGTCTCGTCCAGCGTGGTCAGCACCTCGGTGACCGCGCCGCCCGCCTCCAGGAACGCCCCGTACCGCTGCAGGAAGGGCTGGAGGGCCTCGCCCCCCTCGCGGGACCGGTCGAGGCCGCGGGTGAGGGCGGCGACCTGGTAGAGCATGCGCTCCAGGGCGCCGAGCACGGCCTCGTACCCCTGGAAGCCCGGGTGGCCCCGGTAGCGGCGCCACAGGCGGCGCGGATTGAGCAGGGTGCTCTCCTTGGCTGTCCGGAGCCCCGACTGGGCCTGTTTGATCATCTCGCCGGTACGCGCCGCGCGGGTTCGCCACTTCGCGGCGGTGTCCTGGTCCGGCACCTGATCGGCGAGCACCGGATAGATGTCGGTGAGGAGGTCGTGGAGGGTCCGAGCGAGGTTGTGGATGCTGTACTCGGCGCTCCGGTAGCGCAGGGGAGGGGCCACGAGGATGTTGACGGCGGTGCCGATCGCGCAGCCGATGAGCACGAGCACCACGATCTCTCCCAGCCGGAAGAACCGTTGCGCGTCCCCTGACGACGACGTGTAGGTCGAGAAGGCGAAGAAGGCGGCGGTGGCGACCTGCGGCCCCTGGACACCCAGAACGCTCCAGCGGCCGATCGCGAGGGCGATGAGGGCCACCAGCACGAAGGTCAGCAGATCCGGGCCCGCGAGGTAGCCGAGTGCGGCTTGGACCAGTACTCCCGCGACGACCGCGCCGACGTACCGGAGCGACTGTACGACCGAGCGGTAGACCGTCACCTGCATGATCAGTACGGCGGAGAACGGCGCGAATGCGGGCGAGGCGGCGTCCAGGACGTCGTACGCGATCACCCAGGCGAGGGTGGCGGCGAGGGTGCTCTTCCCGACGACCATCAGGGTGGCGCGCTCGTCACCCGCGTACGAGAAGGCGCGCCGCCACCACCGGGCCGCGGCGGTGAGCCGCCCTGCTCCCGCTCGCTCGTTCACGAAGCCGTCAGCCATGAACGTCCACGTCCTCCTTCGATCAGAACCCGTTGGGCCGGCGCCCCGGGCAGGGGGCGGAGGACATATTCGTTCCCGAAACGGAGCGACCGAATCCACGATCCGGGCGGAAGACACATGCAGGACGCGCGGGTCTCCGACGCGGCGACATGTCGTGCGGCAGGGGCGCAATCCTGCCGGGCAGTTGATCGCCAAGAAATAACTGGCGTGGTGCCGGCTCCCGCACGCCGGACCGGTCGGTGATCTCGTCCGCGACACGCGGGGAACAGGCGAGGTGGGCCATCCGGCCGGGGCACGACCTCTGGATGGGCCGCCACCAACACCGCCTGCAATGCCGACTTCGTCCGCTGGTCCTGGGAGCGCGGGGGCGCCACCACCGCCGTTCTGCTCGGCGCGTTCACGATCTACGGAATCCAGCCCGGCCCGCTCCTGTTCGACAACCAGCCCACCCTCGTCCGGGGCCTCCTCGCCTCCTTCTTCATCGGCAATGTCACCCTGCTCCCTGCTGAACCTGCCACTCGGCCCGGTCGCGGCGTCTCCGGGTGGCTACGGTTGCTTCCACGCCGACGGTTACCGTCATTTTGTCCGTCGGTGCCTGACCCCTCCCGGATCGTTCTCGATTCGGGCAGCAGGCGGGCGCGCGGGGTCCCGATACGGAGCTGTGGCGGGCGCCCACGGACGGGGCCGGTGTGGCATCCTGTTGGCTCGGTTTGATCAATGTCGGCGTGCGCTCATATCGTCCGGCACTCAAGGATTCGTACGGACCCAAGAGTTCAGGTGGAGATGCGGCCCGGAGAACGGCAAGAGGGCGGGCAGGGCGCCCAGTCATTCGTGCCTGATGCCTCCGCTCCGTCCGCTGACCATCAGTCATTCGCGACCGGTGCCGACGAGGTCGCGGACCTGCCCGAGATACCCGAGGCCGTGCGGGACGCTGCCCGCCAGGCGCCGGGGCACTGGATCGGGGTGGCGGACCCGGAGTGGGCCGAGGACCGGACGCCGCCGGAGTGGGCGGTGCTGGGGGAGTGGCGGTCGGACGACGAGGGGAGCGTGGGGGAGTACCGCTCCAATCCCGTGTACCGCCCCTCGGCGCGGATGCTCGGCTGGCCTGAGCCCACCGACCCGGTGGACGCGGCGGCGCAGCGGGCCGCCACCGGCTACGGCACGGTGGAAGCGGCGCTCGCGGCGCTCGTGGACGCGGACATCACCGTGGTGCGCCGACCGGACGGTGGGCCGCTCATGGCCGCCGGGCGGGACGGGGTCCCTGTGGTGCTGCTGTTCACCTCGCCGGCACACGAGTTCATGTCCACGGCACTTCACCATGACACGCTGCCGGCAGAAGAACTGGTCCGCTCGCTGAGCGATCCCGGCACGCTGTTGATGGTCAACGCCGGAGCCGCGGCGCCCCTGCTCGTGCCGGCAGGCAGTCTGCCCGCCCCCGTCCGCGGGGCGGGTGGCGAGAAGGCGCCCGCCGAAGAGATGACCGAAACACCTTCCGGCGCGGCGGACCGTGCCGGTGCTCCGGCCGCGGGCCCCTCCGCGGACCGGGCCGACAGCCCTTCTGAACCCTGGCCCCACACCACAGGGAGAACCCCGTGACGCGTTCGGCTCAGCAACCCCCTGCCTCCCCGCGGG
Organism: Streptomyces sp. NPDC051064; assembly: GCF_044455985.1. Classification (NCBI taxonomy): domain Bacteria; kingdom Bacillati; phylum Actinomycetota; class Actinomycetes; order Kitasatosporales; family Streptomycetaceae; genus Streptomyces; species Streptomyces sp. NPDC051064. The sequence continues at coordinate 639,265 of NZ_JBITFK010000003.1, read as the reverse complement.
TTCGCGCGGAGTCCGGTTCCGAGAGCGAGGAGACGGCCGCGGCCGCCCTTGCCGAGCCCAGGTCCGGGACCGAGCCCAAGTCCGAGCCTGGGCCCAGGACCGGGACCGAGCCCAAGTCCGGTCCTGGGCCCGGGCCGGCGGAGGCGAAGACCGGGGCGGAGGCCCGCGCGGAAGCAGGTGAGGCGGAGGAGACGCCGAAGGCCGGTGCGGAAGCCGGTGAGGCCGAGAAGAAGACCAGCGAGGGCGCGACCGCCGAGCCCGAGTCCGAGGCCGAGCCACGGACCGGGACCTCCTCCGGGACCCGGTCCGAGGCCGACCCCGGTGCCGCTGCCGCAGCGCAGAGCCGGCTGCCCGGGCTCGTGCGTACCATGACCGCCACCGCGATCGGCCGGCCGCAGCAGACCGGGCCGGTGGGGCGACCGGGCAAGGCTGTGCTGGCCGGGGCCGCGATCGCGGGCGCGCTGCTTGTGTCGGTGCCGTTCCTGGTGCTTGCCGCGGACGACGACAAGGACCCCGAGCAGCCGGCCGTGGCGGCCGGGACCGTGCTCACCGGCAGCGGACAGGAGACGCCGGGCGAGTTCGCGGTGACTCCGACCGAGGCCGGTTCCCCGAGCGCCGGCAAGGACGACACCGACAAGACCGAGAAGCCGGCGAAGACGGTGCAGCAGGCCCCCGCGTCCGCCCCGGCGGCGGGCACGTCCAAGGAGACACCGAAGAAGGACGACGCCGAAAAGCCGGCCGCGCCGAAGAAGCAGAGCACCGAGCAGAAGTCCGGCAGCACCAAGAACAAGCCGGCCGCTCCTCCGGCCGTCACCTTCAGCGCCCCCGTCTCCTTCCGCAGTCATCTCTCGGGCCGTTGCATCGACGTACCGGGCCATGACTTCAGCGACGGCAAGGCGCTGCACATGTGGGACTGCAACAACGCCCCCGCCCAGAAATGGCAGTTCGCGTCCGACGGCACCATCCGCATCCAGGGCCTGTGCCTGGACGTGGCCAACGCCAACTTCAGCGACGGCACCGTCATCCAGATCGCCCGGTGCAACGGCAACAACGCCCAGAAGTTCGCCCTGAACGGCGCGCACGACCTGGTCAACACCGTCGTCGGCATGTGCGTCGACATCGCGGGCGCCAACCGGGAGAACCGGGCAGCCCTGCAACTGCTGAAATGCTCGGGGAACCCCGCCCAGAAGTGGAGCACCTGACCGCGACCCTCGACGCCCGGAGCGGCGCTCCAGAACCCGCAGGTCCCGGGGGCGAGGCATGATGGCACCGTCGGCTCCCCGACACGCGTCCCCGGCGAAGAGGGGGGCGCTCGCTGAAGACGTTGCCGTAGCAAGGAGGTTGGTGCGTGTCGCGCCAGGTACTGTCGGTCGGCCCCGATAGCAGGGACCGCTACCGGACGATCGGTGAGGCACTCGCCGCTGCCCGTACCGGTGCGCTCATCAGCATCCGGCCCGGGACGTACGCGGAGAACCTCGTCATCCACACCAGGGTCACCCTCACCGCCGCCGACGGGCGGGGCACCGTGGAGATCCGGCCGCGTTCGGGCAGCGCGGTCGCGCTGCGCGCCGACGCCGTGATGCTCTCCGAGCTGACCCTGCGCGGCGGCGACGCCGAGCTGCCGGCCGTGGACGTGCGGCGCGGTCAGGCCGCGTTCGACGGCTGCGAGATCGTCGGCGCCGCCTGGACCGCGATGCTGGCCGGGGGCACGGGCTCCCTCGCGCTGCGCGACTGCCGGGTGAGCAACCCCCAGGGCGCTGGCATCGTGGTGACCTCGAACGCGCCCACCACCGTGGAGTCCTGCACCTTCGAGCACCTGGGCACCAGTGGCATGGTCCTCGCGGAGCAGGGGGAGGCACGCATCCGTGACTGCACGGTGCGCGGCGCCCGTGGAAACGGCCTGCTCGCCAACGGTGAGGCCCGTGGCAGCGTCGAGGACTGCGACATCTCCTCCACCGACAAGCCCTCCATCGCCCTGGAGGAGAGCTGCGCCGTCTCGGTGATGCGCACCGTGGTGCACGACACCAGCACCGGTGTGCACCTGAGCAGCGCGGGCCGTACGACGCTCGAGGACGTCCGCGTCACCGGTGCCTCGGGGAACGGGATCACGCTGGCCAGGGGCACCGATCCGGTGTTGCGCCGCTGCCGCGTCTCGCGCACCCGCGGCCACGGCGTACTGGTCACCGACCGGGCGCGCGGCACCTTCGAGGACTGCTGGGTGGACGGCGCGCAGGGCGCGGCTGTGAGGGTCGCCGGGGCCGCCTCCCCGGCGCTGACCGGACTGACGGTCCGCGACTGCGACGGGGCGGGGCTGCTCCTGGAGGAGGACTCGGCGCCGGAACTGGACCGCCTGGAGGTGATCGGCGGTTCGCCCGCGGTCGCGGTGCTGGGCGGCGCCAACCCGCTGCTGCGCCGGGCCCGGCTGGTGGAGCCCACCGGCGACGGCATCGCTGCCACCAAGGACGCCAGGGGCCGCGTCGAGGACTGTGAGATCGTCCGGCCCAAGGGCGCGGGTGTGCGCGTGGCCTCCGGCAGCACCCTCTACCTGGCCGGTGGAGGGGTCTCCGACACCGCCACCAGCGGCCTGGTCGTGGAGGACGGGGGCAACGTCACCGTCCGCGACTTCCGCGTGGAGATATCCGGCGAGGAAGGTGTGGTGGTCGCAGCGGGCGGCGAGCTGACCGCCAACCGCACCGCCGCGCACGCCCCCAGGGGGCACGGCTTCCTGCTCCGTGAGGGCGCGCTCGCCTCGCTCAGCGGTTGCGAGGCCACCGGTGGCGCTCAGGACGGCTTCCGGGTGGAGTCCACCGCGCCGGTCTCGCTCGTCAACTGCCTCGCCCGGGAGAACGAGGGCGGCGGCCTGGTGCAGACCGCGCCCGGCGAACGGCTCGCGGTGGAAGGCCTGAACAGTGTGGGCAACGGCAAGCGGGACGCCTGGGGCACCGGCAGCGCCGAGAACACCGACCCGGCCGGCTCCGGCGCTGCGGACGCGCCCCCGCCGGACCGCGCGGACGGCCCGCTCGGCGCCCTCAACGCGCTGATCGGCCTGGAGAACGTCAAGCAGCAGGTGGGCACCCTGGTCAATCTGACCCAGCTCGCCCAGCGCCGCGAACAACTCGGCATGTCCGCACCGCCGATGAGCAGACACCTGATCTTCGCGGGCCCGCCCGGCACCGGCAAGACCACCGTCGCCCGTCTCTACGGCGCGATCCTGGCCGAGCTGGGTTCGCTGCGCAGCGGGCATCTGGTGGAGGTCTCACGTGCCGACCTGGTCGCACAGATCGTCGGCGGCACCGCGATCAAGACCACCGAGACCTTCCAGAAGGCGCTCGGCGGCGTGCTGTTCATCGACGAGGCGTACACCCTCACCTCGGACAGCGGTAACGGCGGGGCCGACTTCGGCCGCGAGGCGGTGGACACCCTGCTGAAGCTGATGGAGGACCACCGCGACGACGTGGTGGTGGTCGCGGCCGGCTACTCCCGTGAGATGGATTCCTTCCTCGGCTCCAACCCGGGTCTGGCCTCCCGTTTCTCGCGGACCGTCGAGTTCGAGAACTACTCGGTGCCCGACCTGGTCGCGATCATGGAGAGCATGTGCGCCCAACATCAGTACGAGCTGGGCGAGGGAACAGCGGCGGCGCTGGCCGCGCACTTCGGGGCGATGCCGAGGGACGCCGGCTTCGGTAACGGCCGTGCCGCACGGGGGGTGTTCGAGGAGATGGTGGACAGGCAGGCGGTCCGGCTCTCCGCGCAGCCGCAGGTCAGTGAGCGCGATCTCCGGCTGCTGCTGCCGGACGACGTCTCCGCCACCGCCGCCGCGGCGGCCACCGACACCGCAGTGCCGGACGACGACCCGCTGACCCGTCTCGGCGACATGATCGGCCTGGCCGAGGTGAAACGCGAGGTGGCGGACCTGGTCAACCTCATCACCACAGCCCGCCACAGGGCCGCGGCCGGGCTGCCGGTCCCCTCGCTCAGCAACCACCTGGTCTTCACCGGCCCGCCCGGCACCGGCAAGACCACGGTCGCCCGTCTCTACGGGGAGGTCCTGACCCAGCTCGGCATCCTCGACAGGGGCCAGCTGATCGAGGCCGCCCGCGCCGACCTGGTCGGCCGCTACATCGGCCACACCGCCCAGCTCACCCGCGAGGTCTTCGAACGGGCACGCGGCGGTGTGCTGTTCATCGACGAGGCGTACACCCTCACCCCGCGCGGCGCGGGCGCGGACTTCGGCCAGGAGGCGGTGGACACCCTGCTGAAGCTGATGGAGGACCATCGCGACGAGGTGGTCGTCATCGTCGCCGGCTACACCGACGAGATGGAGCGCTTCCTCGGTTCCAACCCGGGCCTGGCCTCCCGCTTTCCGCGCCGGATCGCATTCGCCGACTACTCCTCCGAAGAACTGGTCACCATCGTGCGCGCGCAGGCCGCGAACATGGGCTACGAGTGCGGGCCCGGCACCGGCCCGTTGCTCAAGGAGTACTTCGACGGGCTGCCGAGGGACCGCTCCTTCGGCAACGCCCGCCTGGCCCGTCAGGTGGTCGAGTCGATGGTCACCCGCCAGGCGGGACGGCTCAGCTCGCTGGCCGCGCCCACGCTGGACGACCTGCGCATCCTCCGCCCCGAGGACGTCACGGCCGCGGCACCGAAGGTGACTCCCCGGTGAGGCCGCCCGCCCGCCGGGCCGCCCGCCTGCTGTCCGGCGCCGGTGTCGCCGCCGCCCTGCTGCTGCCCGCGGGCGTTCCGGCCCAGGCGACGCCCCCCTCGCGCATACCGGCGGCCGACGGAGCGAAGGGCCAGGAACTGCCCGGTATGCCCTCCGCACTCGATCCGGAGGCCGAGGAGGTGGCCTGCACCCCCGCTTCCAGGGAGCAGGCGAAGAAGCAGGACTGGTCACGTCAGCGCCTCGACCTGGACCGGCTGCACGGGCACAGCACCGGTGAGGGCATGACCGTCGCACTGATCGACACCGGAGTCGCCACCGGGGCCGCCGGCCTCGACGGCCGGGTCTCGGCCCAGGGCGCGGCCGGTGACGACTGCGTCGGGCACGGCACCTTCCTGGCGGGGCTGATCGCCGGGACCGGCGGGGACAACCCGCGACTGGCCGGGGTCGCCCCGAACGCGAAGGTCCTGGCCCTGCGCGGCACCGACCCGCGTGGGCAGGCAAGTCCCGCTCTGGTGACGGAGGCGCTGCGCGAGGCGACCGCGGCCCGGGCCGATGTGATCGCGGTCGCGGTGGCCCTGCCGCGCCGGGACGCGGCGCTGACCCGTGCGGTGGCCGAGGCCCGCCGCGCGGGCGTGGTGGTGGTGGCCGCGGCCACCCCGGATCCGCCCCGGAGCGGTACCGACGAGATCCCGTCCCGTACCTACTGGCCGGCCGGTGAACCCGGCGTTCTCTCGGTCGCCGACATGCTTCGCACCGGCGTCCGCCCGGACGGCTCCCTGCGCACCGACGGCGTCGACCTGGTCGCCCCCGGCGCCGGGGTGGTCTCCGGCGGCCCGCGCGGCGACGGCCACTACCTCGGCGCGGGCGCCTCGGTGGCCACCGCCTACGCGGCCGGGGCTGTCGCGGTGGTTCGTGCCGCCTATCCGGGTGAGGCGCCCGACGACGTCATCCGCCGCCTGACGGCCACCGCCTACCCCGCCGACATCCCTCAGCTCGACCCCTATGCCGCCGTCACCACGGTCCTCGGCGCCCCCGCTCCATCCGTCGGCGGCGAGCGCGCCGCCGATCCCGTGACCGTACGCGACACCGCTGCCGCCGACCGCGCCACCAGCCGTGCCACGCTCCTCGTCCTCATCGGCGCCGCCGCCGTCCTCGCCGTCCTCTGGGCAGGTTTCGCCGTCTCCCGGGCCCGCGCCCGGGGCTGGCGTCCGGCGGGAGCGGGCGGAACGGAATGAGCAGAAGCCCGGAGCACGACGGCTGAAGCCGTAAGCACGACACCCTCCCGAGGCGCTCCGCGGGAGGGTGTCGTCGTGTGCGAACCCGGCCTACTGCCCCTGGTTCTCCTCGACCAGCGCCGTCTGCATCAGCCGCGGCTTGCGGCGGGCGATGTGAAGGGCGCGGCCGGGAGGCAGGTTGAGGGGCTTCGCGTTGCCGAAGAGACGGCCTTCCGTGGGCGGGCAGGAGAGCAGGACGGCGGGGTTGTTGGCCTCGTCGAGGCGGCGGATGAGGGCATCGCTGAGGCCGCGGCCGGCGCCCATCGCGCTGCGGGCGACGACCAGGTGCAGACCCATCTCGAAGCCGAGGGTGAGGCTTTCGAAGAGCGGCTCGAAGGGGCTCTGGAAGGAGTTGCCCGAGACCATGTCGTAGTCGTCGACCAGGACGAAGAGACGCGGTCCGGTCCACCAGTCGCACTGGCGCATACGGCCGGGTGCGATGTCCGCGCCGGGGACACGGGTCTTCATCGCGCGGGCAGCACCCTCGATGGTTTCCTTGAGGTTGTCCAGGGAGATCACGTGCCCGATGCGGTACTCCTCCGGGATGGCATCCACCAGGGTGCGGCGGTAGTCCACCGCGATGATCTTCGCTTCGGTGGGGGAGTATCGGGCGGTGACGCCCTTGGTGACGAGGCGCAGCAGGTTGGTCTTGCCGCTCTCGGTGTCGCCGACCGCGATCAAGTGCGGCGTACGGCTGAAGTCGTGCCAGACCGGCTCCAGGGAATCCTGGTCGATGCCGAGCGGAAGACGCATGCCGCCGCCCTCGGTGGCCTCGGGCGCGGGGAGTTCGGCGAGCGGGAGCCGGTGAGGCAGCATCCGGACCTGCGGGGCGGGTGCGCCGGACCAGTGCCGGGCGACTTCGGCGACCAGGTGGGCGACACCTTCGCCGAGGTCGTCGAGGGAGCCGCTGCCGTCCAGGCGGGGCAGGCCGGCGAGGAAGTGCATCTTGCTGTCGGCGGTGATGCCCCGGCCGCCGCTGCGCGGCACCGAGCGGGCCTTGCGGGTGTCGATCTCGGAGTCCATCGGGTCGCCCATCCGCAGTTCGAGGCGGGTGGCGGCCTGGTCACGGACCTGGGCGGACAGCTCCACCCAACGGGTTGTGGTGATGATCAGGTGGATGCCGTAGTTGAGGCCGCGGGCGGCGAGTTCGTTGAACTTCGGGATCAGGTCGTCGTAGTCCTGACGGACCGTGGACCAGCCGTCGACCACCATGAACACGTCTCCGAAGGGCTCGTCGGGGAACTCCCCGGCGGCCCGGCGGCGGCGGTAGGACTGCATGGAATCGAGGGTGTGGTCCACGAAGAACTGCTCGCGGCGGGCGAGCAGCGTCATCACCTCGGCGACGGCCCGGTGGACCCGCTCGGGGTTGAGCCGTGCCGCGACACCGCCGACGTGCGGGAGAGCGGCGAGCTGTGAGAGGCCGCCACCGCCGAAGTCCAGGCAGTAGAACTGGATCTCGGCGGGGGTGTGGGTGAGGGCGAGAGCGGTGATCAACGTGCGAGTGAGGGTGGACTTGCCGCTCTGCGAGCCGCCCGCGACGGCGACGTGGCCGCCCGCTCCGGAGAGGTCCACGACCAGCGGGTCGCGGCGCTGCTCGAAGGGCTTGTCCACGAGGCCGACCGGGACCCGCAGCCCTCCGGCGCCGGGCCAGCCGCCGGCGGTGAGGCCGCGGTCAGGATCGGGCGCGATGCCGGGCAGCAGGGCGTCCAGCGGGGACGGCTCCCTCAGCGGCGGCAACCACACCTGGTGGGCGGCGAGACCCGAGTCGCGCAGCCGGTCGAGAGCCACGTCGAGCAGGGCCTCCTCGTCGCCGGTCTCCTCGGTCTCCGGCTCGGCCGCCGGCTCCAAGGTGCGCGGCACCACCCAGCCGCTGGTCCACGGCACCACCTGGCTGGCCACCCGGGCCTGCGCCACCGCGCCGGTGCGGCGCCGGTACGTCCCGGAGGAATAGGCGGCGCGGAACCGGGTCAGGGCCTCCACGCCGGACTTCAGGTAGCCGCTGCCGGGCTGGGCCGGCAACTCGTAGGCGTCCGGCACGCCGAGCACGCCGCGGCTCTCCATGGCGGAGAAGGTGCGCAGACCGATGCGGTACGACAGATGACTCTCGAGCTGGTGCATGCGGCCCTCGTCCAGGCGCTGCGAGGCGAGCAGCAGGTGTACCCCGAGGGAGCGGCCGAGGCGGCCGATCATCACGAACAGATCCATGAACTCACGGTGGGCGGAGAGCAGCTCGCTGAACTCGTCGACCACGACGAACAGGCTGGGCAGCGGGGCGAGGTCCGCCCCGGCGGCGCGGGCCCGCTCGTACTCCAGGGCGGAGGTGTAGTTGCCGGCGGAGCGCAAGAGTTCCTGCCGGCGGATGAGTTCGCCGTGCAGGGCGTCCTGCATGCGTTCCACCAGCGCGACTTCGTTGGCGAGGTTGGTGATGACGGCGGATGTGTGCGGGAGTTCCTCCAGGCCGAGGAAGGTGGCGCCGCCCTTGAAGTCGACCAGGATGAAGTTGAGCGTCTCCGACGAGTTGGTCAGGGCGAGGCCGAGGACGAGGGTGCGCAGGAGTTCGCTCTTGCCGGAACCGGTGGCACCGATGAGCATGCCGTGCGGACCCATGCCGCCCTGCGCGGACTCCTTGATGTCGAGCTCCACCGGGCGGCCGTCCACACCGACCGCGATCGGCACCCGCAGCCGGGCGGAGCCGGTGTGCCGGTCGAAGAGGGTCTGCGGCTCGTGCCGGTGCAGGTCGGGGATGCCGAGCAGAGTGGTCAGCTCGACATCGGTGTCGAGCGGCTGCGCGATGTCGGTGCCCAGGCTCATCCGGCGGGAGGTGACCAGCCTGGCCAGGGACTCCGCGCCGAGCGGGCCGAGCCGGTCCGGCCGCCCGAGCGGCACGGAGCGCTCCTTGCGACTGCGGTCGGTGCGTACCAGGTTCACCTCGTCGGGACCGACGGTCAGCCGCAGCGTGTTGCGGCCGGGGCGCCAGCGGAGCGCCCCGGAGATGTCGAGGGCCAGGGCGTTGCGATAGCCGTGTCCCTCCCAGCGGTGCCCCTCGGGGACCGTGACGCCGTCCAGGACGACGACCGTGTAGGGCTCGTCGCGGCCGGGGCGTGCGTCCGGGTCGAAGTCGGGGCGCTCGGCGAACTCGGCGCCGAGCAGATCGTCCAGCTCGTTGAGATCGGCGGTGATCCGGCGGACCTGGCCCGCACCGTCCTCCTCGTGCGGGTCGAGGGTGTGCGGCAGCCACTTGACCCACTCCCAGTCGGGCCGCCGCTCGTCGCTGACGCAGAAGGCGAGCCACAGCTCCTCGGGAGCGTGGAACACCGCGAGCTGTCCGAGCACGGCGCGCACCAGGGCGCGTACCGCCTCGGCGCCGGGGTCGACGGCCCGGCCGCCCTCCGCCCCGCCGCTCTCCCCGGGCGACGCGGAGCCCGGCACGGCGGGCTCCTGGTCCGGTGCCTCCTCGGGGCGCAGCATGATCCGGGCCGACGAGCGCAGATAGAGGCCGAGGGGCTGGTCGGGGATGGTGGAGTAGGCGCGGATGAAACGGCGCAGCGCATGCGCGCAGAGGGGTTCGAGGTCCTCCACCGGGCGGGTGGAGACCGGGTCCAGGGTGAGTGCGAGCTGCTGTTCACCCACGGCGAGACGGACCTCGCCGAAGTCCTCGTCGGCCGGGCGGCGTTCCCACAGCCGGGAAGTGCGGGTCAGCGAGCGCAGTGAGCCGGGCTCCGGGTGGCGCCAGGCGAGTGCCCGCTGCTGCTCCGCGATGGTGGTCCGGACCCGCTTGCGGGTCTGCGCCAGGTAGCGGAGGTAGTCGCGGCGTTCGCCCCTCAGGCGCTGCTTGCGCTCGCTGGAGCGGCGCATCAGCTGACCCAGCAGCATGGCACCGGCGGAGAGCGCCATGACGCCCATCGCCAGATACATGAAGACGCCGTTCCCACCGCCGGGCCGCAGGAACATGAGCATCATCGACACCGACATCAGTGCCATCGGCAAATAGGTCCATATTGCCGAAGTGTCCGGCACGCTCTCGGCGAGGACCGGCGGCTCCTGGAGGGTCAATTGCCCCTCGGGCATCTCCGGTCCGCGCCGACGGGCCGGCCGACGAAACAGCACCACACTCAAGGGAACAGAACCTCCGGTTTTACGGCTTTCCGGCCCGTACCGAATACCGGTGCACCCGGTAGTGGGAAAGACCGCACCGCGCTGATTCTCCGGGTCCCGCGTGACGCGGTGGACGCCGGGTGAATGTTTCGGGCGGACAGATGGGGGAGAAGCAACTCCCTTGGTGGCAATTGCATACCGGATAGCGAGTCCGGTCCGCAATACGACCCGGTGGTCGTAGGCAGTAGTCTGCATTCACGGAACGCGAACTGTCCACGCGGCAGTTGTCGTCGCCGGGCGCGCCGACGTAATTTCCTTGCCAGGCAGCCGTTCCCGGGCGTGCGGACCTTCCGTACTGTTCGCACATCCCCTCGCCCCGGGGGGAGACCTCCTGCCAAAGCCTCCACGGAAGCCGAGAGTTCAGCTGATGACCGACAGTGCGGTGGCCGAATCGTGCCGCCTGACCGTACGGGCGCCGAGCGTCACCGTTGATCTGGCCGTGCCCGCCGATGTTCCGGTCGCCGACCTACTGCCCACCCTGCTGCGTTACGTCGGCGAGGAGGCGGAGGAGGCCGGACTCGACCACGCGGGCTGGGTGCTCCAGCGTCTCGGCGACGCCCCGCTCGACGAGGAGACCACCCTGGCCCGCGCCGGGCTGTCCGACGGTGAGGTGCTCTACCTCCGCCCGCACACCGAGGCGTTGCCCGAGGCGCGACTCGACGACCTGGTGGACGGGATAGCCGACACCGCGGGCCGGCGGCTGCACACCTGGCACCCCGGGGCGTCTCGCGGCCTGTTGGCGGGCACAGCGGTGGCCACCGTGGCGGCCGCTCTTCTGATGGTGTTCTGGCCGGGGGTCTCCGGCTCCGCCTCCTCCCGGGCCGCCTGCGCGGCCGTGGCCGGAATGCTGCTGCTCGCGGGCGCGGGCTCCGCCAGCCGCGCGGTCGGCGACCGCCTCTCCGCGACCGCGCTCGGGCTTCTGGTCGCCCCGTGCCTGGCCCTGGCCGGCTGGGTGCTGCCCGGCGGCGACGTGACCGGCCCGGACGCCACGCAGGTCGTAGGCGCACGGCTGCTCGCGGCCGGCGCCGCGGGCGCGGGCGGCGCGGTCATCGCGCTCGCCGTCACCGCGGTCGGCGCCCCGGCCCTGCTGGCTACCGCGGTGGTCTCCGTGGCCACCGCCGTCGCCGGGGCCCTGATGGGGTACACGGGCCTGGGTGCACCGGCCGCGGTGGCGCTGGTGGCGGTGGTCGTCGCGCTCGCCGCCGGGACGGTGGCACCGTTCGCCTTCAAGCTCGCCGGGATGCGGATGCCCGCGCTGCCGTCCTCCGCCGGCCAGCTCCAGGAAGGCATCGACCCCTACGCGGGCGACGAGGTCGCCGAGCGCACCGAACTGGCCGGGCGCTGGGTCGCAGCGCTCTTCGCCGCGACCGGCATCATCGCCGCGGCCGCCCTGGTCGTCCTCGCCGAACACCCCGACCTGCCCGAGGTGCTGACCGCGCTCGCGCTGAGCCTGCTGCTGCTCCTGCACTCCCGCGGCCTGGTGCACACCGGGCAGCGGCTGACCCTGGCGGTGCCCGGAATCTGGGGGCTGCTGCTGCTCGCCCGAGCCTGGGCGGTGGACAGCGAAGGCGACGGGCGCCTGGTGGTCTTCGCGGTGCTGCTCGCCGCGGCGGCCGGACTCGTGACCGCCTCCTGGACGGTGCCCGGTCGCCGGGTGCTGCCGTACTGGGGCCGTGCGGCCGAACTGGCCCACACGCTCATCGCCGTCGCGCTGCTGCCGCTCAGCCTGTGGGTGGCGGGCCTCTTCGGCTGGCTGCGCGGACTGTTCGGCTGAGTACACCCGCACGCGGGGACATGGGGAACGAGTTGTTGAGGAGAGGCAGTGCAGTCCAAGCGCGACCAGGTACAGGCCCACAGTTTCATGATGGGCAGACTCAGCTCGGGGCTGCTGACGGCCGATCCGGACGCCGCCGAGAGCCCCCTCGGGCGCACCACCCGAGGGGTGGTCTTCGGCGTACTGGTGACCGTCCTGATCGGGGCGGGCGCCACCGTCTTCGGGCTGCTGCGTCCGGGCGGGAACGACGGCTGGCGTGACGGTGAGCACCTGGTGGTCAACCGCGACACCGGTGCCCGGTACCTGTGGACCGGCACCGACGGCGTACTGCACCCGGTGCGGAACTACGCCTCGGCGCGGCTGATCGGAGGCTCCGACCTGGCGACCGCGGACGTCGCCACCGCCTCGCTCCAGGACATCCCCGTGGGGGCCCCGGCCGGCATACCCGGCGCGCCGGACGCCGTGCCCGGTCCTGGTCAGCTCGACGGCGGGGCCTGGCACATGTGCGTCACCGGTCCGGACGGGGCGCTGCCCAGCACGTCGGGCGCCGTGTCCGGTACCGGTGTGGACAAGCCGGGGGTCACCACCGTGGTCGCCGGGGCGCCGCTGGACTCCCAAGGCATCGGCGGGGACCGCGGGGTGCTCGTACGCGGCCCGGGCGACAACGAGTACCTGGTGTGGCGGGGCAGCAGGCTGCCTCTGGACCGCGCCTCCGACGCCCGCAACGCCCTCGGCTACGGCTCCGAGACGCCGATGCCGGTCTCGGCGGCCTTCCTCGACGCGCTGGCGCCCGGCCCCGCCCTGAAACCGCCCGCGGTTCCGGGGCGCGGTGAGGAAGGCCCGGCCCTCGGCGGCGAAGCCAGCCGGATCGGCCAGGTCTTCAACGTCAGCGTGCCCGGCGGCGGCAGCACCTACCACCTGCTGCAGAAGGACGGGCTGATGCCGCTGACCCGGCTCGGCGCGGCCCTGGTGCTGGGCGACCCGGCCACCCAGAAGGACGCCTACCAGGGGCAGTCGCCCGAGGCGCGCGCCGTCGGCGCGGACGCGCTGCGCACGCACCGGGCGAAGGACTCGGTCGCCGCCGGGTCCGCGGAGCTGCCGGACAAGCCACCGGTCCCGCAGTCCGCGCCGCGCGGCACCGCGCTCTGCGCGCAGGTGGACGGCGACGACGGCGGCACCCGTATCAAGTCGGTCCTGGCCCCGCTGACCCGGCTCGCCCCGGTCGTGGTCTCGGAGGGCACCGCTCAGCCGCTGAGCCCCGCCTGTGTCAGGACGGACGCCACAGTGGTACGGCCAGGGCACGGCGCCTTGGTCCGCGCCCTGAACGCGAGCGGCGCGGCGCACGCCGGCACCACCTATCTGGTGGCGGACAACGGCGTGAAGTACCGCGTACCGGCCAAGGGATCGCTGGCCGCTCTCGGGTACGCGGAGGGAGACATCGGCTCGGTCCCGGCACCGCTGCTCGCCGCTCTTCCGACCGGCGCGGACCTCGACCCGGCCGCAGCCTCCGGAGCCTCGAAGCCCAGGGTCACGGCTCCGCAGTGCGGTGCCGAGGTGCCGGAGGGTGACGAGGAGGCGGACAAGGCAGACACCGGGGGCGCTCCCGGCGTAGCCGACTCGGCACCCTGATCCGGTCAAAAGGTGTATACGGCATCGAAGAAATGGAAAAGGTGGCAGACGGATAACTCCGTGCCGTAGGGCCGATTCTTCACGGCCCAACGTGAGGGGGAACCTCAGATAAAGCTCAGATATTCGCCCCGGCCGTTGCCCGTGGAATCCCGTGGATGCGCGCACATGCCCGTAAACGGGCGGCCCGGATGACCGTTCGCCTGTTTTGGCTGCCCGTTTTCCGGGGCAGTCGCGTTGCCCTGCTGCGAGTTGACCTCCCTCGGTCCGAGGCTCGGGCGCGGGTTCATCCCGAGGAAACATTGGAACAACTTCGTTGCCATGTAGGGATTCTGCTGAGCTGACCTATGCTCAAATCTTTCCCACACGCGTTGCGCGGAACGCCGGGTTCTCTTTAGCCTCGGCGGGGCAACGGTGCGACAAGACTGGCCTGTAGGAAGGGAGCGCGACATGGCGGACACTGGCGCAAGGAAAGCGGACTATGCCAAGGGCTTGGGGGGTGTCTCCTCCCTGGAGTCGGCCCGGAGCGCAGTCGAGAAGATCCAGAACAACGTCGCCGAGATCGCCGCGCGTTCGGGCGTCGGCGGCGACGAGGGCCAGGCCCTGCTGAAGCTCTTCCGGAGCTGGAACGGCGAGGCGCAGAAGGTCGTCGTCCAGATCAGCAAGATGGTCGAGGCGCTCCAGGAGAACGTGACCTCGGCCGACCGTCTGGCGAAGGAGAACCAGGACCTGACCGAGGTACTCAACAGCAAGACCAGCCAGGGCGTCTTCGAAGCGCTGCGCTGACCCACCCCCGCGGCACCGGCCCCCGCAGGGGGGGCCGGAACCGGTGAGCGGCCCGGGCCCCGGCGCCCGGCCATCCGAGAGGAGATGTCATGGCTGACGGCATCATCGATGTGCAGTACTCCACGGTCCGGAACGCGATCGAGGAGCTGAAGGGCCAGACCCAGCAGATCATCACGACCCTCAACAACCTGGAGGACGAGCTGAGGCCGCTCGTGACCTCCTGGGAGGGTGACGACCAGCAGATGTACCGCGGTGTCCAGGCCGAGTGGGACCAGGCCACCAAGAACATGGCGCTGCTCCTCGGTGACAGCGGCGACCTGGTGCAGAGCATCCACGACAACCACTCCCGTGACGAGCGCAGGAGCGCCGACAACTGGGGCAGTGTGCGGGCCCGCTAGGCCGCGGCCGGGGCTCGCCCTCCGCATGGACGGAGGACGAGCCCCGGCGTCCGTGCTCCCGCCGGGGCGTCGGCCCCGCAGAGGCCCAGCCCGGCCGCCCCGTACCCCCGTCCGGCACCGAACCGCAGGAGGACGTCCCATGGCTGGTGAGAAGGCCGACGTCAAGCATTTCGACCTCAAGCAGATGGAGAACTTCCGGGACAACGAGGTGCACCCGGCTTACACCGCCGCGAAGAAGTACCGCGAGGACGGCAACGGGTCCGACGTCCGGCCGCTCGGTGCTCTCATCGACGGGCACACCACCGAGGGCAACCTCGACCAGGACAAGCAGCTCCTGCGCATCGGCAAGATGGCCACGGACAAACTGGTCTCGGGGCCGGCGCTGGTGGAGGACATCCGTACGGCCGCCACGGCCATCGACAAGCTGCTGGGCGACCAGATGGAGCTCTTCAAGGAGTTGAAGGCGGCGCTCACCGACACCATCGAGGAGGCGAACAAGACGAAGGACAAGAACCTCGACGCGATCGACGCGCAGACGCTGCTCCAGACCTTCGAAGAGGTCGACACGCTCACCAGCGGATCATCGACGACGACGGGCGAGGAGACCACCTGAGCCCGTGGCGCCCGTGCCGGCCGGCACCCCGGGCGCCCGGTGCGCCGTGTGCGGAACACCCCCGCCGCGCACCCCACGAAGGCGCCGTGCGCCGACATGACCGACAACCGACCAGAGAGGGCGCCCGGTGGCGGAGGACGATCGGTTCGAAGACTCCAAGGACAGTATCGGAGATCTCAAAGACAAGTCGGACCTTTCGGCCGACACCTGGGCCACCCTGGTCACCCACATCACCGGCTATCCCGTGCCGGACCGCAGCACGATCTTCGACACACTCCGGTCCGACCACGGCGGCAAGCTCTTCCGCATGGACATCCAGGAACTCGACCTCAGCCTGGCGGCCAAGGACTCCGGCTTCCTTGTGAACAAGGGCGAGGACTACGACATCTATTTCTTCGACCGCGACAAGACGATGAGCATGATGCAGGCCCGCATCGTCTTCGAGGGGCGTGTGAAGGCCGGCGACGAAGTCATCTTCGCCCATCCCGGATCCGACAACGTCCACGACGCGGACGTCCGCGGAGGCAACGAGTTCACGGACTACAACAAGGACAAGATGAGCAGCATCCCGCTCGCCCGGTACATGAACGGGCCGCGGGCGGCGCTTATCAAGCTGCTGGAAGGCAACACGACGGACGCCAGGTTCAGCGACCTGGGTGTGCCGACGGCCGACATCGTGGACCTGACGTCCTTCAATTCCACCGGGGCTTCCTTCGACCACGCGGCCAAGTTCTTCAGGGAGCACGCCGAACTGCTGAAGGACTGGGAGGACCGTTTCAGCCGGGACGACGCGAGCTGGAAGGGTGAGGCGGCAGACATCTTCCGCGGCCTGCTGAAGAAGGTCCGTGAGAACTACGACAGCTATGTCGAGACCTTCAACGCCACAGCCGGCACCGAGGGCGAGACCGGCACCGGCAAGACGGTCTACTCGCGCGCTCTGTCACTGGGCCGCACCTACCTGGAGAACGCGGCCAGGGAACTGCTGCAGGCGTGGCTCGACTGGGCCAAGTCCGACTACTACGACCCGCACAAGGTGCTGCGCTACGTCCTGGACGAACTCGCGTCCTGGGTGAACCAGAACAACGTGGGCATGACGGAGGTCATGGCGACGACCGGCGGAGGAGGGTACACCACCTACTCCTACGTCTACCACCGCCCGAAGGAAGGCTTCAGCCAGGGGCCCACGGAGCCGGAGATGAACTACGGCGACCTCACGGACAAAGCGAACTGGGCGAAGGTCGGCGACAGGGCGGTCAAGCTCTGGACCCAGGGCGTCGAACAGCACCTGGGCGCGGCAGCCGCGAAGGTGCAGTCGGCCCTGAACAACCACTTCCTCGATCTGGGCAACGACTTCTCCGACAACATCCCCGAACCCAAGTCGACCGGTACGGCCTCCGAGGACTACGCGGACAAGAAGCTGGACGACGAGAAGGACGAGGCGGACCGCAAAGCTGCGGAGGACAAGGCCTACGCGGACAAGTTGCGCGAGGAGGCGAACGCGCAGCGGGCGGCGGACAAGGCGGAGGCGGACAAGCTGCGCGAGGAGGCGAAGGCGCAGCGGGCGGCGGACAAGGCGGAGGCGGACAAGCTGCGCGACGAACAGAAGGCAGCGGCCGATGAGGCCAAGCGCCAGGCCGAGGAGCAGGCAACGGCCCTGGGGGCGAGCCTCGACGGCCTCAACGGTCCCGGCAACGGTTCCGGCGGCGGCAACGACCTGAACCTCAGCGGTCTCGGCGACTTGCTGAACGGAAACAAGCCGGTCACCGAGAGCCTCGGCGACCTGGGTGGCCTGAACAATCCCGGCGGCGGGGGCCTCGGCGGCCTGGGTGACGTGAACAACCCTGGTGGCACGGGCAACAGCGGCCCCGGTGACGTGAACAAGGCGGTCACCGAGACCCTGAACAACCTGGGCGGCGAGATCGGGAACCAGCAAGGGGCCACGGCCCCGCCCCCGATAACCCAGCCCCTGGGCGGTCCCGGCACGCTCAGCAACAACCCGGGCGGGACCAACCGGGCCTCCGACGACGCCAACCGGGCCATCACCCAGAACCTCGGCAGCCTGGGTGATCTGAACAACGTCACCGGCGGTTCCATCGACACCCCCACCGGCGGCAGCAGCCAGCTCGACGGCGGCAAGCTCACGTCGGACTTCCCGGACGGCAGCAGCAGCACCTTCGACCCGGACAGCGGGCTGGTCACCACCACCCACCCGGACGGAAGCGTCACCACGCGAGACCTGGGCAACGGCACCGGAGTGACCAACCCGGACGGGTCGGTCACCTCGCTCGGCGACGACGGAAAGCTGACCACCACCTTCCCCGACGGCACCAGTCAGGTCGTCGACCCCACGACCGGCCAGGCCACCACCACCGATGCCGACGGCGCCACCACCACCCAGAACCTCGGCAGCCTCGGCGACCTGAACGGCCGGAGCAGCCTCGGGGGCCCGACGGACCTGGGGGACCTCGGCGACATCAACGCGGACCTGCCCACCCAGTCGATCAGCGACCTGGACCTCGGGCGACTGAACCCCGGCGGATCCGGCCTGGAGACTCCGACCGGCGGGCACACCGCGCTCGTCAACGACGACTTCGCCACCACGTTCTCGGACGGCAGCAAGGGTGTCTTCGACGCGGACACCGGGGCGTTCACCATGACCGGTCCGGACGGCTCCAGCGTGACCACCGACCTCACCCATGGCGCGACGGTGACCAACCCGGACGGCTCCACCACCGCCCTGGACAACGGCCAGCTGGCGAACACCTTCCCGGACGGCAGCAGGCAGATCATCGACCCGGACACCGGCATCGCCACCGTCACCGACCCGCAGGGCAGGACCGAGACGGTGAACCTGCACGACCTGAACTCGGCCGGTGAGACAGACAGTTCGCGCATCCTCGACGGGCTCGGGGATCCAGGCGGCCTGAACGGGACGAGCGGCCTGGGCGACCTGGGCGGCCTGAACGGGTCCAGCGGCCTGGGTGACCTCGGAGGCCTGAACGGGTCGAGCGGCTCCGGAGGGATCGACACGTCCGGCGGCTCCACCACCAGGGAGGTGCCGCTCTCCGACCTGGGTATCGGCGGGAGCCAGGCGGGCACCAGCGGCCTCGGCGGTGGCCTCTCCGGGGCCGGCTCCCCCTCCCCGGACGGCTTCGGCGCGGTCGACCCCCTCTCGGACGGCTCCGCAAGCAGCGCCGGCACCCCGGTCGCCGGTGCAGCCCAGGCCGGTACGCCAGGAGCACCGGGCACACCCGGCAGCCCCGGCATGCCGATGGGCGGCGGCATGGGCGGCATGGGTGGGGGCGGTGAGAAGGGCAACGGTGAGCGGGTGCGTGCCGTCCTGGTCGACGCGACGGAGGAGAGCGAGCGCCGCAAGCGTCGCCGGCGCAGCCCGTGGAACCGGCAGGAGGAAGGCGACACCTTCCTGGCTCCGGCCTCCCGGGTGGCGACCACCGGCGGCGCCTCCTCCGAGGAAGAAGCGGAGCCGCGACGCGGCTCCACCAGTTCCGCCGGCTACCTGGAAGAGGACGAGGACGTGTGGGGCACCGAGGAGGGCGGCGCCCCAGCCGTGATCGGGCGGTGACGGCTGCTCAGGACGCCCGCTCTCATGGCGCGGAGACGAATCCCACCTGGTTCCGGGTTTCATACAGGCGCCTTCACCAGGCAAGATCGACGGAGCGGTCGATGGGCCGGGGGCCAGGGCGGACGCCAGGACCAGGACGCCCGGACGCGCGAAGAGACCGACGGACCAGAGGGGAGCGGACGTGACGGAACCGCTGGAGAAGCGCCTGGAGAAGGCCATGGCCGAACTTCAGGCGGCCCAGGAGGCGGTCGCGCGCACCGAGCGCGAGCTGCGGACGGCCTCGTTCGCGGCGCTCTCCTCCGACCGTGCGGTGCGTGCCACGTCGGGTCCGCAGGGTGAGCTGGCCGGGATCGAGTTCCTGGAGAACAAGTACCGCGACATGTCTCCGCAGGAGCTGGCCGCCAGCGTCCTGGAGGCGGCGGACGCGGCGCGTCTGAAGATGAACCGCCATGTGATGAAGGCCATGGCGCCCTTCGCCGAGCCCAGCAGCAACGTGCCGGAGCTGAAGGGCTTCGAACTGGACTGGGAGCGCATCTTCGGTCCTGACGTGCTGCGCGAGGACGACGAGGACCCGGCACGCGGTGGCCGGGCCGCTCCCGCCTGGCGGGACGCGCTCGGCGAAGAAGGAGAGGACTGACGATGGGACAGCGGTACTACGTAGACCCGGAGCGCATCGAGGCCCTGGCCGGTCAGCTGGAGGAGATCGGTGCCCTGACCAGGAGCATGACCGAGGAGTTCCTCGACGAGCTGGCACCCACGGTGAGCTGGCCCGGCACGGAAGGCGACTTCGCGGAGCAGGCCAAGCCGCAGGAGCGGAAGGAGCGGCAGACCACCAAGGACACCATGATGTCCATCCGCGAGGCGCTGGTGGGCATCACCGACGCCACGGTCAGCCAGGTCCGGATGATGAAGGACACCCGCGACCACAACATCGAGCAGGTCGCGAAGGGCACCAGCCGCATCGAGACCGACGGACTCGACGGCACGGCCGGGCATGGCCGCCGCTGACCTCCGCACCGTCGGCCGCTCCCGCACCATGCCGGGAGTGGCTGCTCCGTCCTGCCCGCGCAGGCTTCAGGACGGTCCCCGATGAGCATTCATGTGCCGTCCGTGGTCGACGAGATGATCTTCCTCCTCACCGGGCAGAGGCTCTTGGACGCCGACGAGGACCTCGCCTTCGACAGCCGTCTGCCTTACTCCGGACTGGGGCGCAAGCTGGAGAGACTCTCCGCACTGATCGACAAGTCGATCCACGACATCGGTGAGTCCATGCCGGACGACCTCTCCAAGTCGTACGGCCAGGCGATGGGCATGCTCGTCGACGACGGCGGCAAGAACTACCTGAAGGACTTCGCAGGGCAGCTCGACCTGATCGCCGAAGGCCGGCGCAAGACCTCCATGGACATCATGGAGTCCAAGTGGCAGGTCATCGCCGAAATCATCCGGCTGCTCATCGAGATCGCCATCTACCTCGCGATGTCCTTCTTCACCGGTGGCGCCTCGGCCAGCCAGATCCTGCTGGCCAAGCTGCGCAGCCGGTTCTTCATCCTCACCACGCTCAGTCATCTGCTCCAACGGCTGCACCTGGCGCCCTCGTTGACCGAGGCGCTCGCCGAAGCGTTCACCACCTTCGCGGTGCGGCTGGCGATGATCAACTTCGCCCCGGACGGCCGCCGTCCCGACGGCTTCGACTTGGACGCCATCCTCAAGTCCGCTGCGTTCGGGGCCGCGGCCGGCGGCCTCACCAGCATCTTCGACGGCTTCGCGAAGAACATCGTCAACGGCTACGGCAACAACTTCCTGAAGAACGGGCCGGACCTCGGCTTCAAGAACAACCCGAACCTGGGGAACACCCCTGGCCCGGACCCCAAGAACAACATCGGCCCGAACCCCACTCCGACCCCCACCCCGACGCCGCCCCCCACCCCGAAGCCGACCCCCACCCCCGCGCCGACCCCCACCCCGACTCCCAGCCCCAGGCCGACCCCGAGCCCCACCCCGTACGCGAACGGTCCCAACCTCTCGAACACCCCGCCGGTCACCTTCCGGAACGATCCGCTCTCCTTCCAGAACAACCTCAACCTGTGGCGGAACAACCGGATCCTGCTCGACAACGCCGACCGGCCGGGCGCGCTGGCCGGGTACTACGGGCTCAAGGGGGCAACCGACTTCCTCGCAGCCGGCTCCGGGGAGGCGCTCGCCGAGATCCTGATCAAGGGGGCGTTCGACGGCGACTGGTCCACCAGCTGGTCCACATTCGTGGGTGCGGGCATCAGCAGCCAGGTCGAGTCCACGCTCACCGACACCGCCGTGAACAGCGCCGCTGAACTGCGTCACATCATCGACAAGTTGGGCACCCAGCCGCCCACGGTCCCGAGCGGCGCAGGTGACTCCGACAGTTCTCCGCGCTCCGGCGACGGCTCCGGTCGCACCGACGGTTCCCCGCGCAGGGACACCACGGGCGCCGACGGGCCCGCGCTCAGCTCGCCCCCGCCGACCGTCCGGACCACCGGACCGGGCGACGTCACCGGCACCCAGTCGCCCCCGCCCTACGTCGGGGAGAACTCGCCGTACACCACCCAGGCTCCGCCGCCGTACGCCACGGAGTTCCCGCCGGCCTACTCCCCGGGCTCGCCGCCCGTGACCGCTGCCGAGAACGAGCTGTGGCAGCAGGTCCACAGCGGATCCGCCGAGGCCCGTGAGCAGGCTCTGAACGATCTCGCGGCGCTGCGCGGCACCCAGCAGCCGCCCGGCGGTACCGAGATCGGCGTCCGCGACGGCCTGCACGGCAACCTGTCACAACTGCCCGAGGTGCGGGTGGTGCCCGCCGGTAGTGGCCCCGCCACCCAGATCGACACCGACGAGGTGCGCCGCACCCTCGGCGGCTTCGACACCCCGGTCACGATGGACCCCCCGCTCGCGGTTGCCCCGGACACCCACGGCCACAGCCCCCTCACGACCACGACCACGCCCACGACGACGACCACGGCCGACTCCGCCGGAGGCGCCGCGGGAAGCGACAGGCAGGGTGCCGCCCCCGATGCTCCGCCGCCGGAGAACGCGGTCGTGGACGTGCCGGAGAACTCGTCCGTGACAGCTCCGGAAAGCCCTGGAGCCACTGCCCCGGAGAACCCAGGAGCCACGACGCCCGAGAACTCGGCCGTGACCTCGCCGGGGGACACGACGCCGGGGGACACGACCACGACCGTGTCGCCCCCGGAGAACTCGCCCGTGACGTCCGACGGGAACCCGGAGGCCGACGGGAACCCGGAGGCCGACGTCACGAGCCCTCCGGGCGGGTCGGCCGAACAGAACGACCGTACGGCTACGCCCTCAGGTCAAGGGGCGGGTGCTCCCGTCGCCACGGGCAACCCCACCGCCTCCGCGACACCCGGCACGGGCGGCGGTGCCCGGCCGGGTGGCGCCCCCAGCAGTTCCCCGGCCCCCTCCGAGTCCCCGAGCACCCGTACCCCGGACGTCACGGCCCTGGGGGACGGCTCACAGGCAGTGCCGGACGACTCCTCGCGGACGGCACCCGCTCCGGAGGTGACGGCCGCTCCGGACGCCGTCGACCCGACAGGGGGAGAGGGCGCATCCGAATCCACTGAGAACGTCGTCACTCCCACACCCGGCACCACCACCGACCCGGCCGCCGAGTTCGCCGCCACCCCGCCGAAGGTGAGCACCGTCGGATCGTCCTTCGGTGCCGGCGACGCAGGCGACACCACCGCCACGACCGATGTGCAGGCAGGTCCCACCCGCGCCGGGGGGCACGAGCCCCAAGCGGCGCCGCTGACGATCGTGGTGTCGGAGGTGGCGCCGCCGGGGGAGGGATCGCCCGAGGCGGTCGCGCTCCTGGACGGTGCCGGGACCGACCGCGCCGTCGTGCTCGGGCCGGCGGTCGCGCCGGACGGTGCGGGAGGCCCGGTACGCACAGCGGCGGAGCTGACCCGTGAAGGGCCGGGTGCGCCTGTCCGAGTGCGCCCGCTCACCGGCCCGCCGCCCACCGCGATGCCGGACGGCACCGCGGACACCGTGTTCCCCGGCGCGGACGTGCTGCTGCCGCTCGCCGACGCGCTCGGCCCGCCCCCCGCCACCGCGGCGCCCCGCCCCGCCGTGCAGAGCACCGCGCCCTCCGGCGCCGCCACGGCCACGCCGCCGTCCGGCCAGGAGCCCGCCGGGAAACCGGTCCGTACCGAGTCCGCACCGCGCGGCACGGACCCGGTGCCCGCGACGGTGCTTCCGTCCGGGCCGACTCCCGCGACCGTCACCGAAGCCGGCCCGGACGGCGAGCCGACGGTCACCACGACCGCTACTGCCACCGACACCTCCGGCAGGGCTGAACCGGTCACCCCGTCCCGTCCCTTGACGGAGACGGCCACCGATCTGCATGTCGAGTCGGGGCGTGGCGACGGGCACCGGCCGGAGCGGACGCGGCAGCGCGGGACGCTGCGCGACTTCCTGCCGGAGAGCGAGTGGTGGAAGTTCTACATCGACCCCAAGAACCACGACGACGCGCTGGCCGCCTTCCCGGACGATCCCGGCTCCTACTACGACCACGACAGGTCCCCAGGCTTCCAGGAGGGCATGGTCGCGGCCTACACCCGGTTCCTGGACGACCCCGACACGGTCGCGGCCCCGATGGACTCCTCCGCGTACCAGGTCATGCACGGCCTGGCGACCGGCTACCTCAACCGGACGATCGGCTGGTCCGGCGGCCCTCCCACTCATTTCCCGTTGCGTGGTGAGGCCCTCGCTCCCGACATCTTCGACGAGCACATCGCGGACCGCGCTCTGGTGTACGACATGACCACCCACGACTGGTCCAAGCGGCTGGCCTCACCCGGGCCGGTCACCATCTTCACCCGCTTCATGAGCAGTAACCCCTCGCTGTCGACCAACTATCAGTTGGACGACACTCCCCGGCTCGTCGACACACTGTTCCAGCAGCATTACGAGCGGACCGGCCGGCCCGACGCCGACGCCGACGCCAAGCTCGCCTCCATCGCCCGGACCATCCGCGCGCTGCATGTCGTCCACCCCTTCCAGGACGGCAACCTGCGCTCCAACGTCCAGATCCTGCTGCCCAAACTTCTTCTGGAACAGGGCTTCCGCCCCGTCGTGCCCGACAACATGTACAGCCTGTTCCAGGGCGGCCGCGCGGTACCGGAGATGGTCGACTCACTGGTACGCAACGGTGTCCTGGACACCGGCCGGTCCGGCCCGTCCCAGGACCAGGCAGCGACGGGCCCGCTCCTGGAGTCGGGACGCGGCGACGTGGACACCTCGGCCGGACAGGGCCCCGGCCGCGGCGACGCCGACACCACAGGTGGAAACGCCCCCGCACCCCGCTCGGGCGATCCGGTCGTCACCACCCTGGACGGTCGCACAGTGCCCGTCGCGCAACTGCGGCGCCTGGTGCCGGAATCGGCTGTGGGGCCCCGGCCGGGGGCACCTGTGCAGACGTTGACCATCTCGCAGAGCCCGGCCGAGGACGGTACGGGACGGAGTGCGGGGCGCAGGGCGCTGCTCGGCCAGGAGACCTTCCGTGGCGTGCGTACCACCTCCGGGGCTCCGACACCCGGGACCACCACGGCCCCACCTGCCCCCCGGACGGTGTTCACCGGGCCGCCGACGGCACTCCCCGGTTCGGGCACCGGGCGCGGCGCCGACTACTTCGTGACGCACGGCACCCCCCGTACCGTCACACTCGCTACCGAGGACGCGGCGCGGCCCACCGTGAAGGTCAGCGGTGTGCAACTGGGCGAGGTCCTCAAGTCCTGGGCGCAGGGCGGCCGTCAGGACCGGCCGCTGGTGCTGTTCTCCTGCGAGACCGGGCGGCAGCCGGAGGTGGCCGGGCTGCCGGTGGCCCAGCATGTGGCGAACCGGACCGGACGCCAGGTGTACGCGCCGACCACGGAGGCGGGCACGGCCCGGGACCAGGACGGCCATGTACGCGCGGTGCTCACCGAGGGCCCGGAGGGGCCGGGACGGTGGCGGCTCTTCACGCCGGAGCCCAGCGGTGCCGACCTGGAGGGCCTGGCGCGCGACGCGGGCCTTCACACGGGCCCGGAACCGGCCGACGCCTTCGCTCTGGCCCGTACCCTCCAGCAGGTGCGCACCTTGCGCGAAGTACTCGGCCCCGACGCCGAACAGAACCCGGAGAACCGGGAACTCCTCGCAGGAATCGCCTTCGTGGACGGCCTGCGCTGGCGCAGCCCGGACACCGCGGCCCGCTACGGCGACGGCCGCATGACCCCTGACCTGCTGCGCCGGATGGTCGCCGACCGTCGCGGTGCCACCGGCTCCACCACCGGCGATCCTTCGGCCGAACCGACGGCCGAGCAGTACGGCGACTTCCTGCGCGCGGCGGCCGAGCTGCGTTCCACCGCCGGGCCCGACACCACGCTCGAGGCCCTGTTGCCCCCGCCACCGCCCGCTCTCCCGCCGACCACCCTGGTCTCGCCGGAGGACGTACGCGGTCTGGCCTACGCGCCCACCGCGCGGGTCACCTGGTCGCTCTCCGACAGCCCGCTGCCGCTGTCCGAGCTCGCCCTGAGCCCCGAGGACGTCGCTGAACTCGCCCGTCGCAAACCCGGCCTGGCGCCCCCGCAGAGCCGCCCGGAGAGCCCTGCCGAGGACGTGGCCCTCCTCAGCAAGGCTGCCCCCGGTACCGCGGACACCCTGCACGCGGACGGAGCGGCCTTCAGGCGGCTGGACACCCCCGGCGGTGGGAACTGCCTCTTCCGGTCGCTGCTCGACAGTGCGCGCAGCCAGGACATACCTCCGGCGTGGGCCGCGGGGAACGTCGCCGGTCTGCGTGGCATGCTGCGCGACCGGATCACCGGGTCCGAGCTGGGCGACGCCGTGGCCGTGGCGATCCCGGACCCGGTGTTCGCCGTGGTGGACGACCTGCGGATGCGCGCCGTCGCGGGGGTCCAGGACCCGGCCGAGCTGGACCGGATCACCCGGCACTGGAACCGGACGGCTCGGGACATCGTCACCGACGGCGATTCCGCCGCATGGCGGCGGATCCTCCGGGACAGCGACTACCCCCACCTCGCCGATGTGGCGCCCACCCCGGCCGAGGCGTGGCGGCTCGGCACCAAGGAACTCGTCGCCTCTGCGGCCGAGCTCCCCGCGCTGTGGGCCTCGCCCTTCGCCGACCTGCTGCCGGAGTCGCTGGCGCACACCCTCGACCTCGACCTGCGGCTCGTCCAGCCCGACCCGCAGGCGCCGGGGAGCACCTTCGTCAACACCCTCAACCCGGGTGGCCAGGGCGGTGCCCTGCATCTGGCCTACAACGGACGGGACCACTTCGACGCACTGGTCCCGGCCTCGGCCCCGCTCACGCCCGAGTCGGCTCCGACCGCCACCCAGGACCCTGCCGCCCAGGACCCGCCCGGCTCCGGCCCCCTCGGGGAGTGGCTTCGCAGCATGGGCGGGATCACCGACCTCGACAGCCCCGGCACCGAGACTCCCGACCGTGGCGAGCGGGTACCTCTGGAGACCCAGCTCGAACGGCACCGCCCGGCACGGCTGATGACCGGCCCGGACGCCCGGCCGCCGGGTCCGGCGCCGGCCACCGTCACCTTCGAGGACGGCAGCCGACTGCCCACGGTCCTGCTCAGCCCGGACGCCGACCCTGCGGACGGCACACCGGGCGGCCGGACGGACAGGGCCACGCGGAGTGTCCGGACCGGACTCTTCACCGGCCTGGGCAAGACCACCCTGCGCTCGCCCGAACAGGTTGCGGAGGAGATCCTGGGCAAGCTGCCTGCGAAGCTGCGCGCCCAGTTCGACGAGGCGGACCTGCTGCGGCTGCTGACCGACCAGCCCGGCGCCTTCACCGCCCCGCGTGGTGCGCGTTTCGTGGGACGGGAGAAGTCCGGGGTCGGCCACGAGATGACAGTCGAGGCCATCCCGTACCACCGCTGGGAACGCTTCTCCAACGTGGACGGTGCGACCGTCCGTCTGGACACCATGCGACGCGGCCAGGCAGGCACGGGCGGCGGGCGCAGCGTCGGCTTCGGGCGGCGGATCGCGGGCGGGCTGAGCATGGGCCCGCCGCTCAACTGGCTGCTCAAGCTCGGCTTCTCACTGGGCTGGACCCGCAGGACCGACTTCGCGCAGGGCACACAGGCGTACAACCAGTCCGAGTGGCGCAACTGGGAGGGCTCACACCTGCACCTGGACGACGTCCACTACCGGGTGCGGGTGGACCGCGTCACCGAGGCACCGGCGTCCGCCGGACCGGACAGCCGGCCCGGCGACCCGTCCGTATCGTCGGGCTCCGCCTCCACCCATCCGGGCTGGCGACGCACCCAGGTGCACACGGCGGAGTTCGCGGTGCGCGACGGGCTCAGCTGGCGGCTCCCCGACGACCTCACCGTGCCCTACAAGGGGCCCCGGCTGGCCCCGAGGACGCTCACCTTCCCGGACGGGACCGAGCCGCGGATCACCGACACCACGGGGCTGCACCTGACGGACCCGCCGGAGGACGTGGCTCTCGCCATATCCGGTGCGCGGCCCGGGAGTTCGGCGCACCGCACTCTGGTCTCGTATGTCAGGCCGGGCCGGCTCCTCGCACTGTTCGGCCGGCTCTCGGGGCCGGTCACCGGTCCCGAGCTGACCCGGGGCAGCGGACAGCACCCGCTGGGGCACCTGATCGTGGAGCGGTCGGTAGCGCACCGGGCCACACTGGTCACCGAGTCCGTCAAGACGGAGCTGCGCGACCTCACCCAGACCACGTACCAGAACGAGCGCGGCCACGTCCGTGACACCCGTCTGGGCTTCCAGGTCACCGCCGGACCCAACTACACGCTCACCGGCGCGGAGACCGACGTACGGCTGCAGGGCGGCCCGCTGGCCCGCGTGGACCTCTCCACCGGCCGTAGTCACCATCTCGGCGCCGACGCCGCGCGGAAGACGACCGGCCGCGTGCGCAACCACCCGGTCGCGCTCTACCGGGTCGAGCGCACCCTGATGGTGCGCAAGCCCGGCGAGCTCCCGTCGGCGGCCCGCCCGGTCCGGGTCGTCACCCTGGACTGGATCTCCACCCAGGACGCTCGCCGCCTCGCGGGCTGGGACAGCCGCACCCCCGGCCGTACGGGCCCCCACCCGGATGCCGAGCCGCCGGTGCCCTGGTACCTCACCCGGGAGGACCCGGTCCACCTGAGCGGTCAGGTACGGGCTGAGGGCTTCCGCCCCAGCCGACCGCGGACGCAGGTCCAGCCGCAGCCACTGACGGAGACCCCTGTCCAGCCCCAGCCGCAGCCGCAGGTCCAGACCCAGCAGTCGCATACCCTGTCGCCCGTCCCGACAGCCCAGCCCGCCCCCCAGGACCCCATGCGGGCCTTCGCCGACACCGTCCTGGACACGCTGCACCACTCGTACCCGTCGCTGTTCGCCCCGCCGCTCATGCTGCGGCACCCGCGGCTGGCCAAATTCTGGTACGGCGACGGGCGGATGCGGACCGCGCTGCACAACGACCGCCAGGTGCGCGAGGCACTGAACCGGCCCAGCCTGGCGCAGAGCCTGGACGACCTGACCACCACCGGAGTGCCGGTCACCCTCACCGAGGACGGCAAGGTGCGCCGCGGCCACCACACGCTCGTCCTCAGGGCGCGCCTCACCGACCGGCGGTTCGAGACCACCATGAGTGAGCGCTCGCTGCGCAACGCGGTGATCGGCACCGAGGTCTCCGGCCAGGGGCAGCAGGCAGCCGTCACCCTCTCCAGCGGTGTGGAGCTGGGCATCTCGCCGCGCGACCACGACAAGGTGCCCGAGGCGGGACTGCCCCGCCAGACCGGGAGCGCGTCGGTCGGGGCCCGTCACGCCCGGACCGACACGAAGACCACCAGGAACACAGTCGCGGTCACCCACGACCACCTGATGTTCCAGACGGGTGCCGATCTCTACAGCTACCAGGTGAAGTTGGGTGCCTCCTTCGAGGGCCACCGGAGGCCGCGCGGCTGGGCACGGCTCGCATCGGTCGGCCTGCTGGGCGCGGGTGTCTTCGTCAGCAAGGTCGAGGAACGGCCTCTGCTCACCGAGGGCAACGAGACGGTGGGCCGGGTCGAGCTCGCCGTGCCGGCCGCGCACGGCTCCGAGCGCCACACCCCCGCCGACCCGCCGGCCGCCGGGCCGGCACCGGACGCACCGCAGCAGCTCTCCTTCGCGGAGGCGGACCAACTCCTCGACGGCATCCGCCCGCTGCCGAGGACGGACTCGTCCGACCGGCAGCTCACCGAGAAGCTCCTGAGCGCCCCGCACGTGGTCCTCAGCACCGAGGGCGGCCCGCAGCGCCAACGGTTGGTGCAGGACACCGCCGACCGTGCCTCGAACACCTCCTGGCACGTCAGTGCGCCCGGCGCCCCGGTGCGAACCGCACTGCGCCGGGCGATGGCCAACCTCAGCGTGGCCGGACAACTCGGCCAGTATCTCGGCCCGTTCGGTTCCCGTGTCACCGGCCTCAACGGTGCCGGACCCTTCCGGACGCACTACCTCAAGGCGGCGATCCGCGGCGAACTGAGCAACTTCCGGGTCAGGAGCGACCCCAAGCCGGCCAGCCTCGAGGCCACCGTCGGCAACGAACACCGCGTCAACGGCAGTGCGAGCACCGTCTCGCGCACCACCGTCGGCCTCCAGGGCGCCGACATGCCGCTGCAGCAGGCCCCCGGCCGGCCGGCGGTCGTCGGCTCCTACTCGACCGCCATGCAGTACGCCTGGGGCAAGGGCCGCAGCGTCTCGCAGACCCTCACCCGGGGACGCAACACCACCCTCAGCTACGCCGGGCGGATGTACCTGGTGGTCGCCGACACCACCGAGACCATCGCGGTGCGGGACCGCTGGACGGCGGCGATGGGGGCGGTGGGCACCCGCGCCGGGGCCCTTGTCAGCTCCCTGGCCGGAAGGCTCTCCGAGGGCCTCGGCAACAGCCTCGCCCCGCGCCGCGCCGCCGCCGCGCTCCAGCGCATCCGCGACGCGGTGATGTTCCACCTCCCGATGCAGGACGTCATCGAGGCCGGGCTCGCCCCGGACGGCCTCGCCACCACCACCCCGCGCAACCTCGGCGGCGGTTACCGGGTGCCGCCCTACCTGCGCGGCCGCCGATTCCCCACCCACCCCAGCGGTCAGCTCGACGCCGGCCCCGTGGCGCGGCAGCTGATGGGCCGGCTGGAGAAGGCCGGAGTGCCCTCGCACGACCGCGAGCAGGTCCTCCAGCGGCTCTCGCCGGACTTCCTCGCCGCGCACCTGCACGAGCTGACGACCGACGGCATGACTCTGCCGGTCCGCTACCGGGCCTGGACCAGCCCGTTCCACCTGCCGGTCGGCGGCAGCCCCGGACAGGTCACATTCAAACTGACCCCGGTCACCACCACCGTGGACAGGCTGCGCACCGGCTACGAACTGGAGGACTACCGCACCACCGCCCGCGACGACGCCGGCGGCACCTCCCTGGACCGCGGCGCCGACGGGACGCTCAGCGCGGGCGAGCGCGCGGCGGACAGCGGCCTTCTCGTCGCAAATCCCTCGCTCCAGGGCACCGCGGCCAAGCAGCGGTCGAGCGTCCGGACCCGGGCCTCCGGCACCACCGCGATGCCCAACATCGCCACCACCCAGGCCCACGCCGAGATCGTCACGAGTTACACCCTGACCGTCGCCATGACGGACGCGACCGGTGACCCGCTCGCCCCCGGCGCCGCCGCCGTCCCCGTCGGCAGCCTGCACGAGACCCTCCCTGCGAGCCTGCTCACCCCGGACGGCGACGGCGCCGACGGTGCGCTCACCGAGCAGGACGTGCCGGCGCCCGAGCGCGCGGTACGGATGCTGACGGCCGACCAGGCACGCGCCGAGGGCATCGCCGCCTGGCGCACATCCACCGGAGACACCGGCGGCAGCGCCGATCCTGACGTCCTGCCGTTCGACGACGAGATCGGTTCCGGCATCCTCGCCGTGGACATCCGGGGCGCCGCCAACGTGCGGGACGCCCTGACCCTGGCCACCGCCCGTGCCGACGGCCTCGGCGACAGCGACCTCGGCAGACGGTACACCGGCGCGGCCCTCGACGGACGCGTCCGCACCGCCCGACTCACCCCGCTCACCGGCCTCGGAACCGCCCCCGCCCAGGCCCAGCAGGAGGCCACCAGCCAGGGAGGCCTGACCTCCGGCTTCCGCGAGGCCCTCGGCGCGAACGGCGCATCGCTGCCCACGCAGGCATCCGCCCACCTCTTCGGCCAGTCCCACACCGCCGATTCCCGTCTCTACGCGAGGATGCACCGCCACGGGGCCCGCCTGCTCGCCGTGGAGAACAAGCCGCGCATGGAGGCCATGCAGCGGGCGAAGACCTCCGACGCGCTGGACGCCGGCATCACCGACAACGTCGAGGGCGCGGCGGGCACCGCGCCGCTGGCGGGCAACAGCAACGCGGGCGTCACCAACCCCGGTGCCACGGCCCCGATCGGCGGTACGAACGACGGCACCACACTCAAGGGCACCGCGGACACCACCCTCGGCACCCACACCAAGGTCGTCACCGACCGGAGCATGCTCTTCGCACTTCCGGTGAGCTGGCTGTCGGTGGCCGAGGTGGACCACCGGATCACCGAGAGCCGTCCGCTCCACGCGCTCGGCAAGGCCAAGCGCGGGCCGCGCGCCGCCGAGGCCGGGACCACCGCGCTCGTCTGGCTGCGCGAGGACATCGCCCGCGACTACGGCCTCCTGGACGACTCCACCTTCACCGACGAGGTCCTCGCGGCCTGGGACGGCCAGGCCAAGGCGGCCGGCGACCTCGCCACGGCCGAGAAGGGCTACTACGACGCCCGCGCGCGGGCCCGGGAGGCCTGGCTCGGCCTGAGCGCGGACGAACAGACCGCTCTGGACCGGGACAACTCCGGGCAGGCGGTGACCCCTTCCCCGGCCGTCTCCGCCTGGCAGGCCGCGCGCGACGAAGTACACCTCTGGGAGCAGCGCACCGACACCGCCGCAGCGGACCACCACCGGCTGCACCTCGCCGCCTCCCGCCTCACCGCCCACCACCAGGGCTCGGCCTCGGTCCCGGTGAAGGACCTCCCGCAGGAGTACGCCGAGCCGGAATGGCGCTCCGAGGCGCCCGCGCCGTACGGGATCACCGACGGCGCCGGCTCCGCCCCGCGCACCCTCACCTCGCCGGACGGCACCACGGTGCGCGAGGTGCACGACATGCCGCACGACGGCGCCTCGTTCTTCCACGCGTTGCTCGCCGCCGCCCAGGACCGAGGCCGCCTGCCCCACCTGCTCGTGACCGACCTCGCCGACCGGTTCGCGGGCGACCCCGGCGACCCGGCGGTCACGGCCGAGGCCGTCGGTGCCGCTCGCGACCGCCTGGCCTGGGCGTTGGGCCAGGACGGCAACGAGGACCTGCTCGACGCGCTCGCCCTGGACGTCGCGGACACCTTCACCCAGGCCGAGATCGATGCGGCCGGGATACAGCTGACGGCTGCTCAGCAAGCCGAGTTCGATGCCTTCGGACGTCTCCCGGTGACTGTCTGGCCGACCCCCGCACAGCGGGTGGCACTGGCCGGTGCGGCGCTCTCCCGCCCGTTCGCGAGCGAACCGCGCCAGGACGCCGCGGACGGCGAACCTGCCCCGCCCGAGCGCCGAGCCGGCGATCACGGCGGCGCCGACCTGCTGCCCGCACTCGCTGCCCGGGTCCTTGGCACCCCGCTCACGGTGGTCACCGGCGAGGGCCGCGTTCAGGTCTTCCTCCCGCACCGCACCGACCCGGCCGCCGTGGACCCGGCCGCGGACCCCGTCCTCTTCGCCGCCGGCGGCTTCTTCCACGCCGCCCTTCCGCCGGGCTCCCCGGCTCCGGTCGTCACGCCGCTGCCGCCCCCGGCGACCGAGGAAGACGCGGGTACGGACTCCGCACTTCCCGCATCCGAGCAGCCGCCCGCGCACCGCAGTCACGTCACCCCGCCCTGGATGCCGCCCGCGGACAGCACCGCCCCGCGCTTCCGCCTCGACCGGGACGGGTCCCTCACCGCCCCCGACGGTTCCACCTACACGCAGGGCACTCCCGCCGGGCGTGGCAACGGCTTCTTCGGCGCGCTCTCCACGGCCCTGCACCTGGCGGCGGCGCAGCCCGGGACGGACCGCCACGAGGCGGCACGGCTTCGTCTCCGCGCCGGGGCGCCGCCCGCCCAGCTGATGCGTCTGAACGGACTGCCCGGCGACCCCGGCGAGCGTGGTTCCCTCTTCACGCCGCCACCGATGAACACCCGCCCGGGCGCGCCGACTCCGAGCGCGGAAGCCGAGGAGGGCCACCTGCGCCGCCATCTCGCCACCGCCCCCTGGGGGCCGGAGGCCGACCGGGCCGTCGCCGAGTGGGCCGCCGCGGCCACCGGCACCACCGTCACCCTGGTCGAGGAGAACGGCACCGCCCACACCTTCCCCGGCCCCACCGCCGACGGCCCCTCTCTCCGACTCCGCCGCCGTGGCGGCGACTTCGTCCCCCTGCTTCCCCGCACCCCGGCACCGGAACCGAGGACGCAGGCCGGCACTCCCGTCGGTACCGCCCCGGCAGTACCACCGCAGGACCCGGCCGCAGTTCCGCTGCCTCCCTCGCCCGGGTCCCCGGCCGGCAGCGACCTCCCCGGGCTCACGGGCGACGAGGAGGCGTACGAGCTGAGCACGCTGTCGGGCCAGGACGCCGGCAGCGACGGGAACGTCGCGGGCACGCTCGGCGTGTACGGGAGCGGCCACGTCGAGGGAGTCGACGCACGCCGGGCCGAGCCCCTGACCACGACGGACTACGACGTCGTGGACAACACCGGCACAGGCGTGATCTTCCGCAGGCCCGGCGGGATCCGGGAGAGCCGGCAGACCCCGCGGGCCCTGACGGGCACGGACGACGCACCCGAACTCGCCCTACCCGTGCAGGACTACCACGAGACGCTCGTCACCGAGCGGCCCGTCCTGCGGATCTCCTCGGACCGCACGCTCGCGGTCGAGAGCGGGACGTACGGGCAGCAGGTCTTCGCAACGCAAGAGGCCGTCGACCGCGCGTCGGTCAAGCTGTCGCGTGCGGGCGCCGCGGTGCGTCTCCGCATCGACCAGGACCTGAGCGTCATCCTGCCCACCCCCGGCGGCGGCAGCAGGCAGCTGTTCCAGGTGACCCCCGTCTTCCTGACGCGCTCCGGTCGGTCCACCGAGGAGGTCTGCCGGGACTTCGCCGACATGCTCGCCGACACCTCCCGCACCTCGCACATGGTCTTCCGCACCCCCGGGGCCGGCCCGGTGGTCACCGCGCCGGTCAACGCCTCCGACGGGGTGGAGGTCACCGGTACCCACCACCTCGCCGACGCGCTGGGCCACCTCGCGGACGGGGACACGCATCCGGACACGGCGGATCCGGAGTGGGCGGCCGCGCTCGTCCGCCAGGACGACCGTCCCGCGGGCGGTGACGGCGGTCCCCTGCCCGGCCGCCCGTACGGCAGCGCGTTGAGCCTCGCCCAGGAGGACGACCCGCGGCGCGACGCCCTGTCGGACGCGGCCGGCCGGATCGGGGTCAACGAGCACGCGTGGGCCGACATCGGCGAGGGCTACGTCGTGCAGTCCGTCGCGTCCCCCGGCGAGCAGGGCCAGCCGAGCCTGGAGCACAACTTCGCCAGACCGCAGGAGGGGCCCGGCGGCGCGCACTACGGCTACCACTTCCTCACCGTGGTCCTGGCCAGCGAGGACGGCAGCCATCAGGTCTCGCTGGAGAACCGCGCACGTGTCTCCGGACGCAACCACCGGCACCGCGAAGCGGTCCAGGCGAACCTGCGCAACCACGACCTGGCGGATCTGCGGGAGATCGCGTCGCGACTGCGCCAGGAGATCGAGAAGCGGCCGGACGCGGGTGCCGACAAGCACCTCGTGGAGCTGCGCGGCTACCACGACCTGACCCTTGCCCTGATCAGGGCGAAGCAGGCCCGGACGGACGCGCTGGCGGCGCCCGCCGGCTCACCGGAACGTGCCGAGGCCGAGAAGACGCTGGAGGGCGCCACCCGCGCCGCCGCGCTCCGTATCGGACAGCTCGAAGCGGTCATTCCGGGCAAGCACCAGTGGGACATGCGGATGTACTCGCAGCGCCCGGGCGAGTCGGCCCATGACGCCAACGCGGACCTGCTGGGTGACGGGCCTTCCACCAAGGCCAATCCGCTGACGGCCGTCGTGCTCCGCGGCCAGCAGGCACTGCCGGTGGCCATCTCCTTCGACAAGGGTGTCCAGCAGACGCCCGAGGGCGCGAAGCACTCCATCCGGTACCTGGCCAAGGTGGTGGCCAGGACGGCTCTGTGGAACGAGACCAACGGCCTGCCGCTGCCGGACGTCCAGGTCACAGGCCGGCGCGGTGCCCGCCTCCTGGGCCGGGACATCGCGAAGGTGCGTGCCGAGGCGGTCGCGGCCTCTTTCCGCCAGGAGCTCCGCGCAGCGCTCGCGGAACTCCAGGACGGCACGCCCCAGCCGCACGTCACCGTCGGCCGCTTCACCGTCGAGCCGGTCTCGGTGCGCGACGGCTGGACATCCACCGGCGGCTCCGCGGCTTCCACCGTGAACATCACGGTCGACGACCACCGCGGAGGACCGCGGCACGTCACCACCCGAGGGCTGCGCGGCGGCTCCCTGCCGGGAGGCCTGCCGGGCGGCTCGCGCGAGGACGGTCTCGACCCGGTCGCGGAGCAGTGGCCCATCGGCCGCCCCGTCACCGTCATGCGGCCCCGCTTCGGCGGTGTCGAGCCGGGTTCAGTCGTGTCCGTCGCCGTGGTACCCGCCGCCGCTGTGGCCGCAACAGACGTGTCCTCGGGCACCGCGAGCGCGGACACCGGGAAGGGCAAGGCCCCGGCCGTCGCGACCGCGGACGACGCGCCGGCCGCCGTGGGACCGCAGCCGAACCGGTGGTTCACCTACACGCGTCCCGCCGATTCCCGCTCGGAGCCCTTCCGTTACGAGGTCGCCGACACCGGGCACATCAGGCTCCCCGGAGGGGAGGAGATCCCGCCGGACGGGTGGACGCGCTTCGGCCACGACTTCGTCCACGGGGCGACGGGCACGATCCTGCGGGGCGACAGCGGCTGGATCGGCCGCGTGGCCAACATGGACACGCTCTCGCTCGTGATGGAGGACTTCGATCAGGATTCCGCGCCCCACCGGGTCGTGGCGGACTCCTCGGCCCTCTACCTGGTGCCGGAGGGCGACGGTGACACGGCCGTCCGCATTCCGCTGCGTGAGGCCGACTCCGGTGACACGCCCGTCACCGGGCAGGAGCGCCGCGAGGCCACGGTTCCGAAGACCCCGCCGCCGGCCGGCGCGCCCCGCGCCCGCGTCGACGACCGGCCGCGCATCGTCGTGCGGTCCGCCTTCGACGTACGGCGGTTCACCCACGGCGGCGAGACCGTCACCGACCTGACCGTGCGGCTCGCCTTCCGTGCCACGGACGGGCAGGCCGACACGGACGCCGTCCTGACGCGGGTGCTCCAGGGCGTGGAGGAGTTCTACAACGGGCCGGGGCACACGCTGCCGAACGGCGACCGGCTGCACGTCACCGTCGAGCCCGTCCAGCCCGACCGGAACCCCCACCTGACCGTCGAACTCGTGGGCCGGGACCAGCAGATGAACCAGCGGGCGTGGTGGGCCGACGCCGACCCGGTGGACTTCGCGCACGAGCTGGCGCACCAGCTGTTCCTGCGGGACGAGTCGCGCGACGCGAGCAACCCCGGCCGGCTCGACGCGCCCGGCAGCCTGCTGGGCCCGTTCCGCGAGCAGGCCCCCGATGGCCTGGCGCAGAGCGGACTGCGCCCCCGCCACCTCCAGCTGTGGGCCGCCGTGGCCGGCGAGATCACGCCGCACACCCCGCCGGACGGGACGAGCTGGGACGACGCGAGGACGGGCGCGACGGCGGAGCTCCGGGAGCCGGTATGGGTCGACCCGGTGTCGCTCCCCGCCGCCTCCCCGCAGACCGGTCCGGACGGCGCCGTGCCGCCTCCGCTTCCCCCCGGAAACGTCCTGCCCACACTGGCGGAGGCATCCGACGAGTCGGAGTCCGACACGGACTCCGACTCCGAGGCGGAACCTCCGGTCTGGGCCGGCCAGGGCTGGCTGAACACACTGTTCGGCCCCCTGCTGGGCAGCGTTCCGCGCGACCGGCTCGCGGAGACCTCCGAAGCGCTGTACGACCTCGTCCTGGCGGAGGCGGGCCCGAACCCGTCGCCGCAGGCGCTGCGCAACGGCCTGATCCGCGTCACCCGGCACGTCCTGCACATGGGGAACGGAGCCCGGCCGGGCTCCGCGGATCTCCAGCTGCTGGGTTCGCTGGCGCTCGACGCCTCCTCGGACGACCTCGCGAGCACCGACGACCTCGCCTCGTACTTCGTCGACCGGCAGATCGAGACCGGGCGGGGCGCCCTGGACGAGGGCACGCTCCTGCGCGACGACGACAGGAACGCTCTCGGACGCGACTTCACCGGACCGGGGCGGCCCGCTCCCGAGACCGCGTCCTACGCCGTGCGTGGCCGGGGCCGGGTCGTCCCGCGGCCCGCTCCGTGGCAGAACCCGTACCTGGTCGTGGCAGAGGGAGCCGGCCACGGCGTCGAAGTCGTCATACCGGGACGGACCTTTTGGGTCGAGAGCCCCGAAGAGCTGGCCAGGCTCATCTCGTACGACTCCCGGCGGCCCCGAGGCGCGGACATCGTCCTGGCGCTCCCCCCGGAGTACGCCGCGATCGTCGCGTCCCTCGTCGCCGGGACCACCGGCTGCCGCGTCTGGCACCCCGAGGCGCCGGTCGGTGTGGCCACACATCCGACTGCCGGGACCCGCCACCTCATGCTGGACCTGAACGACGGCAACACCGGCGCGAGCTGGGCCTCGACCGACCCGCCGGAGGACGGGGGCCTGCCCGGAGCCCGTGACCTCGGCAGCGGGAGCGACACCGACAGCGTGTCCGACCCGGACAGCGACGACGACCGGTCCAGCAGCGACGACGGGGACGCGGAGTTCGACCGCCTGGCCGATCAGGCGGTCCGCGAGAGGCAGATCGAGGCGCGCCGCCCCCGGCCGCTGACGACGCGCGACTACGGCGTCATCGACCGGCGCGGCACGGGGGTCCTGTTCACCCTGCCGCTCCCGCGGTCCGTCGGAGAGGTCCGGGCCGGGGACGGCACGGGGCCCGACGCGCTGGTCCTGCCGCGCCAGGACCACGGCGACGTCCTCATGGCCGACCGGCCGCCGCTGCACATCTCCGGGGACCGGACACTGGCCATGTACGCGGCGGGCGACGGCGATCCCGGCCGTAGCCAGCAGGTGTACGCCACCCGCACGGCGATCGAGCGCTCGTCGGCGCGGCTGGCAGCGGCCGGGGCAGGGGTGCGGCTGAAGGCAGACGAGTCGGTGGGCGTACTGCTGCCCAAGGAGGACGGTTCGTACGGCGAGCCGCTCTTCCGGGTGGAGCCGGAGTTCCTGACGGCCTCCGGCGGTTCGGAGCACGCCTTCACACGGGACTTCGCCCAGATGGTCGCCGGCGTGACAGCCGCGCCCCTGTCCCACGTCGCCTTCCGGGGCCCCACCGGCGGCATCGTCGCCACTGCCCCGGTGAACGGGATGCACGGCCGGGAGGTCACCGGCACCCACCATCTCGCCGAGGCACTGGCGGACGTCGCCGAGGGCACGAGCCCCGCCACCGACGTGACCCCCCGCTGGGCCGCACGCCGCACGGGCCTGGACAGCCGCTTCACCGGAGGTGTGGTGGGTGCCCCCACACCGGGGGAGCGCTACGGCAGCGCCCTGAGCTACGAGCCCCAGGACAACCCGGCCCGCACCCGGCTGGCCACCGCCGCGCGACGTATCGGCGTCAACGAGTACGCCTGGGCGGGGGTCGGCGAGGGTTACCTGATCCAGTCGGTCAGCACCACGAACCAGGGCGGCGGTCAGCTGTTCACGCACAACCACGCCAAGCCCGGAGACCGGGTGGGCCCGCACGCCCCGTACCACTTTGCCCAGGTGGTCCTGGCGGCCGAGGACGGTACGCATCAGATCACGCTGGAGAACGAGACCCACTCCAGGAGCGAGATCCCGGCAGAACTCCTCGACGACGTCATCGACGAGAACCTCGACCGCTACGGCGAGGACGAACTCACCACGCTGGCCGCCGGAACCGAGCGGCGCCTCGCCGAACTGCGGCGCAGCGGTGCGGACGAGGCGGAGATCTCCCGCACGGAGGGCTTCGCGTCGGTGGCCAGGGCCCTCGCCGACGTCCACCAGGCGGAGCAACTTCCCTGGTACTTCGACGAGGGCCGCCCCGAACACGCGCTGGCGCTGCGCGAGGTGGACGGGGCGCGATCACGCGCCAAGGAGCTGATCCGGGCCGCCGCGCCGGTGATCGAGAACAAGGACCAGTGGTTCTTCCGGGCGTACAGCAAGCGCCCGGGCGAGTCGGCGCACGAGATCAACGCGAGCCTGCTGTCCGAGGATTCGCCCGCCGTGGCCAACCCGCTGACGACGGTGGTGCTGCACGGCCACACGCCGCGCCTGCACCAGCGCACGATCCACTTCGAGGAGAAGCGGCACGACGCCCCCGCCGACGCGGACGACACGCTCGACGGCCTCGCCCACGCGCTGGCACGTGCGGGGCTGTGGAACCGCGCCCACGGCCTGCCGATGCCGTCGGTCACCGTCACCGGGCACGGCAACCGCTCACAGGCCAGCGGCCGGGCGCGGGCCGACGCCGTCACCACGGCGCTCGCGGCCAGGCTGGCCCGGATCCTCGGCACCTTCCAGGCGGGAGCGGACGGACCCCGCGTCGGCGTGAGGGACTTCGGCCTCACCAAATCCGCGAAGCGGATGCGCAGCGCCGTTGACCCCGCCCGCGGACGCGTGGTGACGATCGACATCGACGACCACCGCACGGTCACGCCGACGCCGTCCGGCCGCACCACGCCGACCGGGGAACCGGCCCCGTCCGGCGATCCCGTGGCCACGCCGCCGACGACCACCGAGCCCGCGCCGACCGCCGAACCGGCAGTCACCCGGCCCGCGACCCCGGAGTCCGTGACCACCACCGAGCGTGAGAGGTCCCTGCCGCCGGGCCGTTCCGCGCAGCCGAGCCCGGAGCGCAGGAACAGCGAGGCGCCCCCGTGGGTCCTGGCGCGTATCCGCTATGCCGAGGAGTCCGTCGCCTTCGACACGCGGCTCGGTGAGTATCTCGCCGAGCACGAGGCGGTGACGAAGGAGTTCCGGAAGATGGCGAGCGCCGCGTGGGCGACGGCGCGCCGGCGGTATCCACGCGAGCTGGCGACGTTCGGCGACATCAACAAGGCGAAGGCGGGTGTCGTCGGCAAGACCCGCGATGCGCTCCAGCGTGTGGTGAGGAGCGGGAACCTGCGGGAACTCGTGGCGTTCCTGTACGAGGGGATCTCCAACGATCTCGTGCCGGAGATGCTCGGCGGCCCCGAGGAGATGCACCCTGAGATCACCGCGGAGCGGCCGAGCCGGCGGCAGCGGGAGGTCTACGCCGAGTTCATGCGGCAGGCCATGGAGATCCAGGCGTCGGACATGCCTCTCGCGGAGAAGGAGGCCGCGGTCGCGGAGTTGCAACTGTCGGTGGTGACCCCGGCGGACCCGGACACCGCGCGTCCGCCGTTGAGCGCGGCGGAACGCCGGTTCGCGGTCAACGAGGCCGGGCTGACCTGGATGCCGGCGAGGTCGGTGTACGACCTCCCGATGAACACCGGTTTCCAGGGCGGTTCCGAGGACTCGGGCGGCCTCGTGGCGACCGGCACCGCCGGATCCACGTACCGCTTCATGCTGCAGGCGGCCCGGATGCGG
Organism: Streptomyces sp. NPDC051064; assembly: GCF_044455985.1. NCBI lineage: Bacteria > Bacillati > Actinomycetota > Actinomycetes > Kitasatosporales > Streptomycetaceae > Streptomyces > Streptomyces sp. NPDC051064. The sequence goes on along the minus strand of NZ_JBITFK010000003.1, from coordinate 598,550 downwards.
GAGCAGTGGGGCGTCGACCTGGATCTCGGTCTGATCCGGGCCGGAATGCTGGCCATCTCGCTGACGGTGGGCCACCACACCGTCCACGAGGTGATGCGCGGAGCCCAACTGGCGCTGAACGACGTACCGGGCCACGATCCGGCCCTGGACTACACGGACAACTGGGGCCGGTACTGGAACATCCATCCCCTCACAGAGCAGGAGTTGCGCGAGAACGTCGCTCGGGACGGGCTCTTCCCCGACGAGCACGCCCAGGCACTGCTCGACGAGATCACCGGGCCCGCCACGGACACGGGGACGCGTGAAGGCGGAGCGGGCACCCACACCGTCCTCCCGCACCGTCCGGGACCGGTCCGGCCGATCCCCACCCGGCCCGTCGCCGAGCCGGACCGCCCGGTGCCGCAGGCGCCGAACCCGCCCGGAGTCCCCGCCACCGGCCGGGCCGCCGCTTCCACGGCCGAGGCCGTGGACGAAGCCGCCGACGCGGACGAAGAGACCCCGGTCGTTCCGAGGGACGCAGGCCTGCGCGGTTGGATCGCGGGACAGCTGACCGAGGGGGACCTGCCGCTCGCCCCGCCGGGGCCCGCCGAGGGCGAAACGGTGGGCCGGGATGAGCTGGGTGCCGTCGGCATCACGCTCTCCCAGGGGCAGCGGACCGAGATGGCGCTGCGCGGCGACGGCCGGTTGCCCGCGGGCGAGCTGTCGCCGCTGGACCTGTTCCGGGTGCGGATGACACGCCCCGGTACCTGGTCGGACACCATGGACAGGGCCGCCGCCCGGGCGTCACGGCGGCTGTGGGCGCAGGCCTACGCCGACTTCGAGGACGCGGCACCCGACGGAACGGACCCGACCGACACCACCCGTGCCTGGGCCGGCGCCGTCTCCCTGGTGCTGCCGGCGGAGCCGCACCCGGTGCTCGCCGACTCGCGGTACGCCGGCGACGGCTTCCGCGACGCGGTGCGCCGTGTCGCCGGCCACCTGCTGGGCGGGGCGACAGGCACCGGGGTCGCGGCGGAGCTGGCCGACACCCTCCGCTCCGGGCTGGGCCTGCCGCAGCGCCGGACCCCGCCCGCCACGTGACCCCCCTACGCCGTCCTGGCCGACGGGCGCCACGACATGGTGACGGCACGGCTGCCCGACGGGACGACGCGGGACCTCGACGCCGACGACTTCGCCGAACTGGTCGCGGCCGACCTGGAACGGCAGGGCGTGCCGGTCACGACCCCGATGGTGCCGGCCGTCCCCTTCGCCGGGGAACGGCACCTGGAACTGCCGAGGAAGCTGGCGGAGCGCACCGGCCACACGGTCCGGGCGCACAGCGGTCTGGCACGGCGTCACCCCGATCCGGCCGGACCGAGCACCATCGCCGTTCCCGGTGGCCGTCTCCACCGACCGGCACACCGTGTGGGGCTACGGCCAGGACGATCCGACTTCCACGTGTTCATGGCGGAGATTCCGTCGCTCGGACTGCGAGGCGAGTTACAACCCCGGCGGTCCCTCCGCCTGAGGCGCCACCGACATGACCGGGCGGGTGTACTCCGAGGGGCCGGCCTGGGACTGGTACGCACGTCGTCATTCATGAGCGGGGATGGCAGCGGCCGTTCGGACGTGTGACCGAGGCGATCCTGACGAGGCGGGTGTTGCGGCGTTACCCTGCGCGGACGATCCTTCACAGGAGGTACGGATGCGTCATTCCGTCGGCCGGAATGTGTCGTTCCCACTCGTGATCGCCGTCATCGGTTCGCTCGGTGCCGCGGCCCCCGCGGCCTCGGCGCCACCCCCACCGCCTCCCAAGTCCCCGGTGGCGGTGGGGTACGGGGGAGCGGTGTCGAGTGTCGACGCGGACGCCTCGGCGGCCGGTATCGAGGTGCTCCGCAAGGGTGGCAACGCCGTCGACGCGGCGGTCGCCACCGCCGCCGCGCTGGGCGTCACCGAGCCCTACTCGGCGGGCATCGGAGGCGGTGGGTACTTCGTCCACTACGACGCGAGGACGGGCAGGGTACAGACCATCGACGGCCGCGAGACCGCGCCCCGCAGCGCGGACTCCTCGCTCTTCCTGGAGAACGGGAAGCCGGTCCCCTTCGCCGACGCCGTCACCAGCGGACTCGGGGTCGGCACACCCGGCACGCCCGCCACCTGGGAGAAGGCCCTCGACGCCTGGGGCACCAAGTCGCTCGGGCGGCTGCTCGAACCGGCCGAGCGGCTGGCGCGCGACGGCTTCGTCGTGGACGAGACCTTCCGCTCCCAGACCGCCTCCAACGAGGCCAGGTTCGCCGACTTTCCCGCCACCGCCGAACTCTTCCTGCCCGGCGGCGAGTTGCCGGTGACCGGATCGGTGTTCAAGAACCCCGACCTCGCCCGTACGTACAGGACGCTGGGCCGCGAGGGCGTCGACGAGCTGTACCGGGGCGACCTGGCCCGGGACATCGTGTCGACGGTACGCAAGCCGCCCGTGGACCCGGCGTCGACGCGTGTGGTGCGGCCGGGAGATCTGACGACCGGGGACCTGAAGTCCTACCGCGCACTGCGCCAGGCCCCGACGAGGACCGCCTACCGGGGCCTCGACGTGTACGGCATCGCGCCGTCCTCGTCAGGGGGTACGAGCGTGGGTGAGGCCCTCAACATCCTGGAGTCGACGGACCTTTCGAAGGCGAGCGAGACGCAGTACCTCCACCGCCTGATCGAGGCGAGCAGGATCGCGTTCGCCGACCGGGGACGCTGGGTGGGCGACCCCGCATTCGAGGACGTCCCGACGCGGGAGCTGATCAGCCAGCGCTTCGCCGACTCGCGGGAGTGCCTCATCAAGGACGACGCGGTCCTCACCAGCCCGCTCGCCCCCGGCGACCCGCGCCACCCGGCCCGCTGCGCCACGGGGGGCAAGGCCGCCCCCACGACGTACGAGGGTGAGAACACGACGCACCTGACGACCGCCGACAAGTGGGGCAACGTCGTCGCGTACACCCTGACGATCGAGTCGACGGGCGGCAGCGGTATCACCGTGCCGGGGCGGGGCTTCCTGCTCAACAACGAGCTGACCGACTTCTCGTTCGCGCCCGCCGACCCGGCGGTCCACGACCCGAACCTGCCGGGCCCGTCCAAGCGCCCGCGCTCGTCGATCTCGCCGACGGTGGTGCTGGAGCACGGGAAGCCCGTGCTGGCCCTGGGGTCGCCGGGCGGTGCCACGATCATCACCACCGTCCTCCAGTCGCTGACCGGCCACCTGGACCGGGGGCTGCCGCTGGTCGACGCGATCGCCGCGCCCCGTGCCAGCCAGCGCAACTCCCCGACGACCGAGATCGAGCCCGGACTGTGGGACAGCCCGGTGCGCGGAAAGCTGGAGGCCCTCGGGCACGTGTTCAAGGCGAATCCGGAGATCGGGGCGGCCACCGGCGTCCAGCGGCTCCCGGACGGGCGCTGGCTCGCGGCCGCCGAAAAGGTGCGGCGCGGCGGTGGCTCGGCCATGGTGGTGTCGCCGGGGGGTCGTTCGTGACCGGCCGGCGGTAGCAGTGGCCTCGGGGCCGGTATGTCGCGCTCAGCAGCGTCGTACCGGCCCCGAGGTCTTTACACGGCCGGCCGCGTCCATGGCGCGCCGCCCGTCGGCAAGGAGGCGCCCGCCGGGGTTCCTCGCGTCCAGTGAAAGGGCATCCACGACCGTGCGTACGCGAATGCTGGTCCTCTCCGCGCTCTCCGGTGCCGCTCTGCTCGCCTCGGCACTCCCCGCCGCCGCGGCCGGGGACGGGGGGAGCCCGGTCGGTGCGGCCGAACTGCTGGCCAAGGTGAAGAAGTGCACCCGGATCTCCCAGGGGAAGTACCGGACCGACCAGGGCGCCGCAGCCACGGTCCCGGTCTGCGGGACCGATGAGGCCGTGTTCTGGGAGGCCGACATGGACATCGACTGCGACGGCCGGATCACGACCGCCTGCAACACCAGGACCGACCCCGCGTTCCAGCCTCAGACGGCGTTCCAGGGGTCGGACGGCAAGCCCCTGGACTCTGCCCGGGTGCCGTACGTCGTCGTCCCCGGCCCCGGGCCGCTGTGGAACTACACCAAGTCGGGGATCAAGGGCGGTGGTGTGGCCGCCGTGATCCACGACGGCGAGGTCCGCTACGCCGTCGTGGGGGACACGGGGCCCACCGGGATCATCGGCGAGGGTTCGTACGCCCTGGCCGAGGCGCTCGGCATCGATCCGGACCCCCGGACCGGGGGTACGGCGTCCGGCGTCACCTACATCCTCTTCAAGGACTCCGAGGTGTCGCCGATCGAGAGCCCCGCCGCCGCGGTGAGTGCCGGTGAGACGCTCGCCCGGAAGTTCGCCGGGGGAGCCTGAGCGGCGTGGGCCGCCCGGCTGCCCTCACTCGTACGGAGGGTCCAGCCGTCCCGGTCCGGGTGGAGTACGTCGCCGCCGCCGACGATCAGTGTCGCGCCAATTACAATACCGGTCCTAGCGGTATTAGAATGACGGCATGGTAAGGAATCCCCTGACACCAGAAGAGCGCCGTCGCGGCGAGCGGCTAGGCGAAGTGCTGCGTGAGGCGCGCGGCGGACGCAGCATGGTCGCGGTCGCGGCGAGCGCGGGAATCTCGGCCGAGACACTCCGCAAGATCGAGACGGGCCGGGCCCCCACCCCCGCCTTCTTCACGGTCGCGGCGCTGGCGGGAGCCCTCGGGCTGTCGATGGACGAGCTGCTCGCGCTGTGTGTGCCGGTGCCCGTCCCCGGGCCGCTGCCGGAACCGGGGGAGCTGCCGCTCACGGCGTAGGCCGAGTAGGGTCGCGCCCGTGACTCTCCAGGACTTCGCCCGCAGTGAGTACGTCAGCCTGACCACGTACCGGAAGGACGGCACGCCCGTCGCCACGCCCGTCTGGGCCGCGGCGGACGGTGGTGTGCTGTACGTCTGGACGCGGTCCGACTCCTGGAAGGTCAAGCGGCTGCGCAACGACAGCCGTGTCCTCGTCACCGTCTGCGACGTCCGCGGCCGCGTCGCCGAGGGCGCGCCGAGCGCCGAGGGGACGGCCAGACTGCTCGACGGCGACGGGACCGCGGCGGTCCGCAAGGTCCTGGCCCGCAAGTACACCTGGAAGTTCTGGCTCGTGGACTGGCCCGCCACGGTCGCGCGACTCGGCAAGCGGCCCCACACCGGGATCGCCGTCACCCTCTGACGGGGCGCGCCGGCTCCGGCCGCGCTTCGGACGCACCCTGCCGGAAAAGCGTGCGTAGTCCTCCCGTAACACGCCTGCGGTCGAATGCCCGCGGACTGGAACGCTCCAGTCCCTGGCGACCGGTGAGGGCGACGGTGACAGTGGATCAGCATGCTGTGGAAGTAAGGGCGTTCGCGGAGTACCTACGGGACCTTGCTGACCTGCTCGATCCCGGGCAGGGCTGGTACGGAGTCTTCTGCGCGCGCGACCCCGACGGCATGCGCGCCTGCTTCGACGGCTCGGAGGTCCCGCCCTGGGACGTGGTCGAGTCGCTGCTCCAGGACCTCGCCGCCGTGCGCGGCACCGCGTACGCCGCGCGGGAATCCGTACGCGCCGCCGCGCTGTGTGCCGCGTCGGCGGCCGCCTACGACAGGCGGCCGGGCGGGCGGCAGGCCCTCGTCGACCGGCTCGGCGTGATGCTGCGGGAGCAGTCGTACGCGGCCCGGCGGATGCGGGCGGCCGGGGCGGACGGGGCGCGTGAGGCGTACGGGGAGACGGAGGCGATGGCCTGGGCGCGGGACGACCACGCCCGTGCCTCGGCCCGGTGCGCCGAGCTCCGCAACCGGCTGGCGGCCGTGGAGATGACGGTCCCGGACGACTGGTTCCGGGGTCAGGGGGGTACGGAGGCGACGGCCCCCGACGGCGCGGCCGCGGTTCCCGGGCCCAGCCTCCCGGAGGAGCCCGGGGCTTACGGTGTACAGCGCGGTCCACAAGCGGGACCGCAGGCGGGGCCCGCCCCCGTGAAGAAGCGCGGGAAGCCGCGCGGGGCGCGCTTCGCGGGCCTGGACCTCGGCGACGACACGGAAGCCGGGCCGGTTCCGTCGGGCGTGCCCGTGCTGCCGGTCCCCCCGCAGGCCGCCTCCGTCCCGCGCGGGGCCCGCTTCGGCGGCGCCACGGCCCAGGACGGTGCCGGCCGGACCGCACCGCGGGCGGCGGAACCCGACCCCGCCGCCCGCCGGACCGCCGAGGACGCCGTCGCGCTGCTCGTACGGCTGCGCGCGGAAGGCCGCACCGGAGAGGCGCACGTCGTGCTCTGCGAGGCCGCCGCGTGGCCCGCCGGGCATCTGCCGGTGCTCGCCGTCGCGCTGCACGAGGCCGGCCTGGACGCAGACTGGGCGACCCTGCTGTGGGAGGTGTCCTCACTGCCGCCCGCCGAACTCGCCGCCGCCGCAGGTGCGCTGGCCGCCGCGGGCCGTGCCGACGACTGCGGGCAGCTGCTCCGGCAGGGTGTCGCCCGGCCCGCCGGCGAGATCGCCGACGCCGTGGTCGCACTCGACCGGGCGGGCCTGGAGCCGGAGGCGCGTGCGCTGCTGGGCGCGTTCGTCCGCGTCCGGACCCCGCAGGACGCGGCACGCGTCGCCGAGGGCGGACCGCGCCACCTCGTCCCCCAGCTGCTCGCCGCGGCACGGGAGGTGTCGGCGGCGCGCGAGTGGGATGTGGTCCACGCGCTGCGGGTTGCGGGCATCGCGGCACCGTAGCCGAGGCGCGCCACCGCGGTCCTGCTCGCCCGGCTCTCCGGGGACGACACCCGGAGCGCCGTCGCGCCCGCACCCGCGGACGACGCCGGGCCCGGTCCTGCCGAGGACTGGAGCGGCTGCTCCGTGCGGATGGCCCAACTCGCCCCGCTCGCCACCTTCGGCCTCGACGGCCCGGTCCACGAGGCGGCCGCTCGGCCGGGCGGTACGCAGCGGGTGGCTCAGCAACCCGTACGCCGGTTTCTCCGAGGACGACCTGCTCGCCTCGCTGCGCCGTACCCGGCTACGGCACCGGCCCGGCAGCTGGGTCCTGTACTCCACCTTCGGCGGCGGTCTGCTGGGCCACGTACTCGCGGGGGCGGCCGGCGGGACCGGGGCGACCATCCGGCCCTGCCGGCCGAGCGCGTCACCGGCCCGCTCGGCCTCGCCGACACGGACCGGGACCCCAACCGCCCTCAGATCACCGGGCGTTGGCACGGCCGCCTGCGGCCCCCCTGCTCATGCCGGACTCACGGCCGCCGGAGCCGTACGGTCCAGCGCCCGCGACCTGCTGCGCGCCCTGGACGCACTCCTGGACCCGGACACCGCGCCGGCCGAGGTGCAGCGACCCCGGCTGAGCATCCCCAGAACCGGTTCCCGGCTGTGTCTCATCCGGAACCACCGCCCGCGCCCGTCCGGCGCCCAGCTCCATCACTCCGGGGGCACCCGCGGCTTCACCGCCTCCGGTCCGCCTACGGAGCCCTGCGGGACTGGACGCCGCCCCCTCCGGGACGGTGTGGACCGCTCGGGTACGAAACATGATCGACTCCCCCGCTTCACGGCGATGGTCTTGCCCCGTTGTGTGACGGGGCTTACGTTCTCCCTCTATGCACCGCGTCTACGGGCGTAGAGAACGTAGAGGCTCTCTGACGCCGCGTCGAAGGAGCAGCTCATGTCCCACGTCGTACGCGCCGCACTCGTCCAGGCGACCTGGACCGGCGACACCGAATCCATGATCGCCAAGCATGAGGAACACGCGCGCGAGGCCGCCCGGCAGGGTGCGAAGATCATCGGCTTCCAGGAGGTGTTCAACGCCCCTTACTTCTGCCAGGTCCAGGAACCCGAGCACTACCGCTGGGCGGAACCCGTCCCGGACGGGCCGACGGTCGTGCGCATGCGCGACCTCGCCCGGGAGACGGGCATGGTGATCGTCCTGCCGGTGTTCGAGGTCGAGCAGTCCGGCTTCTACTACAACACCGCCGCGGTGATCGACGCCGACGGCACGTACCTCGGCAAGTACCGCAAACACCACATCCCACAGGTCAAGGGGTTCTGGGAGAAGTACTACTTCAAGCCCGGCAACGTCGGCTGGCCGGTCTTCGACACCGCCGTCGGCAAGGTCGGCGTCTACATCTGCTACGACCGGCACTTCCCCGAGGGGTGGCGCCAACTCGGACTCAACGGAGCCCAGTTGGTCTACAACCCGTCCGCCACCTCGCGCGGTCTCTCCGGCTATCTCTGGCAGCTCGAACAGCCCGCGTCCGCCGTCGCCAACGAGTACTTCATCGCAGCGATCAACCGGGTCGGCCAGGAGGAGTACGGCGACAACGACTTCTACGGTACGAGCTACTTCGTCGACCCGCGCGGGCAGTTCGTCGGTGAGGTGGCCAGCGACAAGGAGGAGGAACTCGTCGTACGCGACCTGGACTTCGGACTGATCGAGCAGGTGCGGCAGCAATGGGCGTTCTACCGGGACCGCAGGCCGGACGCGTACGACGGGCTGGTGGAGCCGTGACCGGACTGCATGAGCGGCACCTGGCCGTCAGCCCCGACTGGCTGGCCCTCTACTACCGGCACCCCCTGGAGCTCACCCACGGGGAGGGCCGCCACGTCTGGGACGCGGACGGCAACCGCTACCTCGACTTCTTCGGCGGCATCCTCACCACGATGACCGCGCACGCCCTGCCCGAGGTGACCAAGGCCGTCTCCGAGCAGGCCGGACGGCTCATCCACTCCTCGACCCTCTACCTCAACCGTCCGATGGTCGAGCTCGCCGAGCGGATCGCCACGCTCTCCGGCATCCCCGACGCCCGGGTCTTCTTCACCACTTCGGGCACCGAGGCCAACGACACCGCCCTGCTGCTCGCCACCGCCCACCGCGGGTCGAACCAGATCCTGGCGATGCGCAACAGCTACCACGGCAGGTCGTTCTCGGCCGTCTCCATCACGGGCAACAGGTCCTGGTCGACGACGAGCCTGTCCCCGCTGCAGACGCTGTACGTCCATGGCGGGGTCCGCACCAGGGGACCGTACGCGGAGCTGAGCGACGAACGGTTCATCAATGCCTGCGTGGCCGACCTGGAAGACCTCCTCGGGCACACCCGGGGCGTCGCGGCGCTGATCGCCGAACCCGTGCAGGGGGTCGGCGGGTTCACCGCGCCGCCCGACGGGCTGTACGCCGCATTCCGCGAGGTCCTCGACCGGCACGGCATCCTGTGGATCTCCGACGAGGTGCAGACCGGCTGGGGGCGCACGGGCGACCACTTCTGGGGCTGGCAGGCGCACGCTTCGAGCGGGCCGCCGGACATCCTCACCTTCGCCAAGGGCATCGGCAACGGCATGTCCATCGGCGGAGTCGTCGCCCGCGCCGACGTCATGAACTGCCTGGACGCCAACTCCATCTCGACGTTCGGCGGTTCCCCGGTCACCATGGCCGCCGGGCTCGCCAACCTCTCGTACCTGCTGGAGCACGACCTCCAGGGCAACGCCCGGCGGGTCGGCGGCCTGCTCATCGAGCGGCTCCGGGCGGTCGGCGCGGGCTCACCGGCCGTACGCGAGGTGCGCGGCAGAGGGCTCATGATCGGCATCGAGCTGGTGAGGCCCGGCACCGACGAGGCCGACCCGGACGGAGCGGCTGCCGTACTCGAAGCGGCCCGCGCGGGCGGGCTGCTCATCGGGAAGGGCGGCGGCCACAACACCAGCGTCCTGCGGATCGCGCCGCCGCTGTCGCTCACCGTCGCCGAGGCCGAGGAGGGCGCGGAGATCCTGGGCCAGGCACTGCACGCGGCCACCTGAGGGCGGGAGCCCCGCGGCGCTACCCAGCCGGGGGGAAGCCCGCTTCCCCGTACGTCATCACGCACCAGGCCTGCGTGTGCAGGCCGGTCGCGCCACCGCGAGGAGAGGTACATGAGCCGCTCAGTCATCCACGGCGGCTCGTCGTCACCGCGTCGGACGTGACCACGAATCTTCACCGTGGGAAGCCGGTCCGACCTGTGGGAACGAGGGCCTGTCCTGATCTTCGGAGAGGGGCCGGCCCTCCTTCCTCCTTCGTGGCCGGCCTGACCTGCAGTCGGTGCCGGGGCACGTGGATGCGAAATCCTGATCCAAAGCGAATGGAGCTGAGCTGTGGCAAGCACTCTGATCACCGGTGGTCTGGTCATCACCGCGTCCGACGAACTCCATCTGGACGTGCTCGTCGACGAGCACCGGGTCGTCGCACTGGCCACTCCCGGCAGTCATGGATGGACAGCCGACCGGGTCATCGACGCGACGGGGAAATACGTCATCCCGGGAGGGGTGGACGGCCACACCCATATGGAGATGCCGTTCGGTGGCACCATGTCCTCCGACACCTTCGAAACGGGAACGCGGGCGGCCGCCTGGGGCGGCACCACCACGATCGTCGACTTCGCCATTCAGTCGAAAGGGGGCTCACTCCGCGAAGGACTCGACACGTGGCACGAGAAGGCCGACGGCGCATGTGCCATCGACTACGGATTCCACATGATCATGTCCGATGTGAATGACTCGTCCCTCAAACAGATGGACAAACTGATCGAGGCCGGCGTGACCTCGTTCAAGCTCTTCACAGCGTATCCCGGCGTGTTCTATTCGGACGATGGCCAGATTCTCCGGGCCATGCAGCGAGCGGGCACGAACGGCGGCCTGGTCATGATGCACGCCGAGAACGGCATCGCTATCGACGTCCTCGTGGAGCAGGCCCTCGCGCGAGGGGAACGCGACCCGCGCTATCACGGCGAGGTCCGCAAGGCTCTCCTGGAAGCCGAAGCGACGCACCGCGTCATTCGGCTGAGTCAGGTCGCTGGTTCTCCGGTCTACGTCGTTCACGTATCAGCTCAGGAGGCCCTGGCGGAATTGACTCGGGCCCGCGACGAGGGTCTGCCCGTGTTCGGCGAGACGTGCCCGCAGTACCTTTTCCTGTCCACCGACAACCTTGCCGAGCCGGACTTCGAGGGAGCCAAGTACGTTTGTTCGACGCCCCTCCGGCCGAAGGAACACCAAGCGGCACTGTGGCGGGGGCTGCGGACCAACGACCTGCAAGTCGTATCCACGGACCACTGCCCGTTCTGCTTCAAGGGTCAGAAAGACATGGGTATCGGCGACTTCTCGAAGATTCCCAACGGCATGCCCGGTGTGGAGCACCGGATGGATCTGCTGCATCAGGCTGTGGTGGACGGGCACATCTCGCGCCGGCGCTGGATCGAGATCGCGTGTGCCGCACCGGCCCGCATGTTCGGTCTCTACCCGAGGAAGGGGACGATCGCGCCGGGCGCGGACGCGGACATCGTCGTGTATGACCCGGAGGCCGAGCAGGTGCTGTCCGCCGGCACGCATCACATGAACGTCGACTACTCGGCGTACGAGGGCAAGCGGATCACCGGACGCGTCGAGACGGTCCTGTCGCGCGGTGTCCCAGTCATCGAAGGCGGCACGTACGTGGGGCGTGCGGGCCATGGGGCCTATGTGCCCCGGGGGCTGTGCCAGTACCTGTGAGCGGGGGAGCACTCGGTCCGTCCGGTCGTGGGTGTCGGCGGTGGCGATCGCGGCAGCATGGAGGACACACCATTCGGCACTGGCACGGTGGTCCATGTGTGCCGCAGGTCCTGCGGACTGCAAACCGTCGCCGGACCGCGCGGATGGTCAGGCTGCCGGTGCGAAGGCCGTGATGGCGTCCACGAGGTGGGCCGGAGCTTCCAGCGGGATCAGATGACCGGTGTCCGGGATCACCACGAAGTCGGCTGGGGGAGAGGTAGGGCACCAGGGCGCGGCGTCGACGAACGGCCGGTCGGCGTCGGGAATGCTCCAGTCCGCGACCAGGTCCGCGGACGCGACGAGCTCCGGGCCGGCGCCGACGCTGCCCGCACCGAGGCATCCGCCCCGTCCGGGGACACTCCGACGGAGCTGCCCGAGATCTCGCTCTGCGCCTCGGTGCCCGCCTCGCCGGGAGGCCGGTCGGCCCGGGTGATGCCGTCATCGCGGGGGACGACCGAGCCGTCCGGTGCGGTTCACCAGCCCCGTCGGGCGCCACGAACAGGGGACCCTCGTACTTCGTCGACTCTTTGAATCCGGCGGGTGTGGGCTGTTCCGGCGCGGGTACCCGCCGATTCGCCTACAGGCGACATGAGAGACGTGGAGGGGAAAAGCTTCGATGTCGATATCCATGCAGGCTTCGGTTGCGGACCCGGCGGTTCAGACACTTCCACGGATTGACGATCCGCAGAAGATCGCGCCGAAGGACGCCCGCACACTGGGCAGGGTGTTCTTCGACCGGCTCCAGGTACTCGAAGAGGGGACCGCAGAGTACCAGTACGCCCGCAACACGTTGATCGAGATGAATCTGTCACTGGTCAAGTTCGCTGCCAAGCGCTTCCGAAACCGCGGTGACGGACAGATGGAAGACGTCATACAGGTCGGAACCATCGGCCTGATAAAAGCGATCGACCGCTTCGAGCTCTCCCGAGAGGTCGAGTTCACCTCCTTCGCCATCCCCTACATCGTCGGCGAGATCAAGCGATTCTTCCGCGACACCACATGGGCCGTCCACGTCCCGCGCCGACTCCAGGAACTGCGGGTAATCCTCGCCAGGAGCAAGGAAGAGCTGGCCGCGAAGCTGGACCGGGACCCCACGGTCGCCGAGATGGCCACCCACCTGAACATCGACGAAGAAGAGGTCATCGAGGGCCTCATCGCAGCCAATGGCTACACCGCGGGCTCCTTGGACCTGCCTGTGAGCAACGCGGAGGAGACCAGTCCCGGCAAGGAGGGGCGGACGTTCGCCGAGATCGTCGGCGACCTGGACCCCAACATGGACCTGGTGGAGAACCTTCACGCTCTGGCTCCCTTGATGGAGTCCCTGAACGAACGCGAACGCGCCATCATCCAGCTGCGCTTCGGCCAGGAGCTGACGCAAGCCCAGATCGGCGAGCGCCTCGGCCTTTCCCAGATGCAGGTCTCGCGTCTCCTCACCCGCATTCTGGCGAAGCTCCGTGCCGGTCTGCTCGCCCAGGAATGACCCTCCCTTCAGGCACGCGACGCCGCGGGGGGCGGCGTCCAGCCTCCTTTTCCGTGCAACGCTTCCGGACGCGACTGCGAACCGCCGTTGGCATCGGCAGCCATCAGTGCCGGCCGCCAAGGGCTTCTCGGACTGTTTCAGAACGCTGTTTCTGGGTGCCCCCGGCAACAAGGCCAGGGGGCCACCCGGGTCGCGCCTTCCTGCTTGTCGGCGTCCTTCGCGGCTTCGAGGAGGGCTTCGCCGGGTGTACCGGAATTCCTCAATGAGCCGCGTCGCCTCGACGACCAGGGGAGGAACGGCTGGCGGGCCCCCGCGGTTCCCAGTAGGGGGGCACATAGCGGGACTCCGGTGAATGTGGAGTCTGGGCTGCGGTGTGTAACGGATCGCGAGCGCACCGAATTCAACTGCCACTCAGATGGCTTTCCACTTATCATGGGCGCGACGAGCCGCTCTGCTCTCCGGTCGCCGGAAAGCGCGGGGTTTCCCCCTAACGCGACCGGGTACGAGCCGGATGAACATCATTACGGCGTCCTCAGTGGCGCCGTGGCATCTCAAGGGAGGATCTCGCATGCTTAAGGCCATCGCTGACGTTATCCGCTCTATCGGCGGGGCCATCGCTACCGTCGTCACCCTGCCCTTCCGTGCCGTCGCACGGCTTTTCGGTGGTGCCTCCGACACCGCGCACGGTCACCACTGACCAGAACCGTCATATCTGACTCGCTCAGCCCATGGGTGCTCGGGCCGGACGTCACGTCCCTCAATCCGGGGGACAGAGTGGTCATTCAAGCGGTACGGACGCAGTGGAACGACGGACGACCGACGGTGGAGCGAGTCCTGACGTGCCGATGTGTGCCGCAATGGCCGTCGGCGTGCGCAGAGCCACCATGAATGGCGGGACAGTGAGAAGTGGCGTAGGCGGTTTCGGTGGTGTGTCAGCCGTGCGGCACGCCTGCTACCGGTTCACCACCGAGGAAGTCCTCCAGAATTTCGGTAAACCGCTCCGGCTGCTCCTCAGCCGGATAATGGCCGCAGTCGTCGAGGACCACCCCGGTGACGTCGTCGGCCGCCAGCCGCATCGTCTGGGCGGCATTCGCGCCGCTCCACAGCGCGCCGCCGACGGCGAGCACCGGCAGCGTCAGCCGGGTCTTGCTGCGCTGCTCGTTCTGCGCGATCGTCTCGTCCAGCGCCCGGTAGTACGCGAAGCTCGCCCGCAGCGCGCGAGGATCCGCGGCGATCGCGTCGACATAGACGTCGACGGCGTACGCGGGGATCGCGGCCGGGGTGGCGGCCTTGGTGGCGAACTGCCAGCCGAAGAAGAGCCGCTCCCGCCCTCGGACCAGTTCCTCGTTGAGCTCGGTGAGCCGGTTGAAGCCGAACTGCCAGAGCTTCTGGTTGACCGCGGCCGGGCTGAAGACCGGCGGGGACGGCACGAGTCCGGGGATCACGGCTTCGACGACGGCGAGCCGGCCCACCCGCTCGGGGTGATCAGCAGCGAGGGCGTATCCGGTCCACGTGCCGATGTCGTGGCCGACCACGTCGAACCGGTCGTGCCCGAGCGCGGCCATCAGCGCGACCAGATCGGCGGCCAGCGTGCCGGCGTCGTAACCGTCGTCCGGCTTGTCGGAGAGCCCGGCCCCGCGCGAGTCGACGGCGACGACGGTGTGTTCGCGGGCGAGCGCGGGCATCACCTCCCGCCAGGCGTACCAGGTCTGTGGCCACCCGCCGACCAGCAGCACCGGCGGACCATCCCCGCCGGTGACTGCGTGCAGCCGCAGCCCGTTCAGCTCCACGAGCTGGCTGGTGAAGACGTCTGTGAACCCGTCGGGCAGCTGTAGCGAATTCAAGCTTGTCATGCCGACGAGCCTACCCATCTTGAAACGATCGGTGCAAGATGTGTAGGCTGACGAACCATGGCGGGCCGCAAGCAATTCGACGTGGACGAGGCGCTACGACGTGCGATGCACGTCTTCTGGCGCTGGGGCTATTCGGAGGCCTCGATCGATCGCTTGACCGAGGGCACGGGCCTGGGCCGGAGCTCGCTCTACGGCACCTTCGGCGACAAGAGCACCCTCTTCCAAAAAAGCCTCCAACGGTACGCGCAGACCTACCACCCGCTGTACGACCAGGCACTGTCCGGCCCCCACCCGAGCCCTAGCGCCGTTGTGGCCGCCTACCTGCAGGTCACCCTGAACCGCATCGCCGACCCGACGGTCCCGGATGGCTGCCTGCTCACGGTGTCGGCAACGCAGTTCCCGGCCCTCGACGCACAGGGCCAGGCGATGGTCCGCGCCATGATCGACGGTTTGCGGGCGATGCTGGAGCAGGCGTTGCTGGCGGCGGGGGCCAATGAGCAGGAGGCGGCAGAGCTGGCGTTGTGCACGCTGGCAACGAACAAATCCCTGGCGGTGCTGAGCCGCGCCGGCTTCTCGAGCGACGACCTGGCAACCGTTGCCGCAGCCGCCGCCCGTATCCCCGGGGAGACCACAGTTACTACCTTGAGTAGTGCGATGGACACCCAGGGCCCCGGCAAAGTCGTTAGGTGATGCCGAGTAGCGCCAGTGGTCGGGTGCTGTCGCGGGCGTGGGTGGCGGTTGGCGGCGGATCCACGCGGCGAGCTGTGCTGGCCGGGCCTGGTGCACGTGTAGGTTCGTGATCGCGTAGACGGTCTCGGTGGTGAAGCGTTTCGGCTGGTCCAGGCGGTGTCGTCGGCGGCGGATCATCGTCTCGGACGGCCTGCGATCAGGGTTGAGACCCAAGGCGAGCATGGTCGCGGCTGGGACGTCGTTGATCCATTCGGCGATCGCCGTGTAGGAGCGGTAGCCGGCCACAACGGCGCAGACCGCCGCGCTGACTACGACCGGCAGTCGGTGCCGCACGCCGCGGCGGGCTCGTGGATCCGGTAGATGTGCCAGGGCCGTGGCAGCCCGGCAGGGTCGGGCGCGGTGCCACCCGCTGGAGGATATGACAGTGCAGAGATCAGCGATGATGGTGGCGCGGGCAGGGCTCACTTCGGACGGATCAACAAGGCCTCAAGAGCCTGAGGACGCTTGGTGATCAGCGACGAGCATCGCCGCGGACCGGCCGGGAAGCTCCACAACACCGCTGAGGACGCGCGGATCCAAGCCTGTCACCGCAGAGTGCTCGCGCGATGGGCGGACACGTGGAGCAGGCGGCGAAGACCGTGCGGCACAGAGCGTGACCGCGAACCGCTGCACCTGCCTGAACGGCGAGGCTATGCCTGGGCCGCCTCCCCGGGGCCTTCATCCGTACCGTTTTCGCCCTCCCGCTCTGGGAAGCCGCACATCATGGACCACTCGAAAGCTCCCGTTCTCGAAGCTCTGAAGGCGTACCAGGCGCAGGAACAACTGCCGTTCACCCCGCCCGGTCACAAGCAGGGCCGGGGGGCCGACCCGAGAGTACGGGCTGTCCTGGGAGACGCAGTCTTCAGTGCGGACATGCTCGCGGTGTCCGGTCTGGACGACCGGACACAGTCGCAGAAGGTATTGGAGCGCGCGGAAGACCTCATGGCCGACGCCGTCGGTGCCCAGCACACGTTCTTCTCCACCTGCGGCAGTTCGCTGTCGGTGAAGGCTGCCATGCTGTCCGTTGCCGGGCCGCACGAAAAGCTCCTGGTCGGACGCGACGCGCACAAATCGGTCATCTCCGGCTTGATCCTTGCCGGTATCCGCCCGGTGTGGGTCGATCCCCAGTGGGACCCCGATCTGCATCTTGCCCACCCGCCGGCCCCCGAGGCTTTCCGGTCGGCGTTCGAGCAGCATCCGGATGCGCGGGGGGCGCTGGTCACCAGCCCTACCCCTTACGGAACCTGCGCTGACATCGGAGCCATCGCGACGCTGTGCCACGAGCATGCGGTACCGCTGATCGTGGACGAAGCGTGGGGTGCGCACCTGCCTTTCCACCCCGAGCTGCCCACCTGGGCCATGGACGCCGGCGCGGACGTGTGTGTCACGTCCGTCCACAAAATGGGCTCCGGGCTCGAGCAGGGGTCGGTGTTTCACCTGCAAGGCGACCTGGTCACCGCCCCGACCCTCGCCTCCCGCGCCGACCTCCTGGACACCACCAGCCCCTCGGTCCTCATCTACGCAGCCCTCGACGGCTGGCGTCGCCAGATGGTGGAACACGGCCGCGAGCTCCTGGACGACGCCCTCTCCAGGGCGCGACGTGTGCGCGAAGCCATCGAGGACATCGAGGGCCTGCACGTCAACGACCGCGACGACTTCTGCGCGCCCGGGCGCGCCTTCGACCTGGACCCCCTCCAGGTCTTCATCGACCTGAGCGGAGTCAAGTTCAGCGGTTACGACGCCGCCGACTGGATGCGGCGGAACCATCGCATCAACCTGCACACGTCCGACTACCGGCGCATCAACGCCCTGCTCACCCATGCCGATGACGACTCGACGACGGCGCGGCTCCTCGACGGCCTGCGTGACCTCGTTGCCCGCGCCGACGAGCTGCCACCGGCACCGGACATCCGCATCCCGGACCCTGGCGACCTCCGTCTGCGGCAGGCGACGCTTCCGCGCGACGCCTTCTTCGGCGATGTCGAGCAGGTCCCCGCGGACCAGGCGGTCGGCCGTGTCTGTGCCGAGATGCTCACGCCCTACCCTCCAGGGATCCCCGCAGCCCTTCCCGGCGAGCTGCTCGACCAGGCCGCAGTGGATTACCTGCGGACCGGTGCCGGCGGGGGGATGCTCATTCCCGACGCCGCCGACAGCACCGTCGGCACGATTCGCGTGTCGGTGCACGACGTCGGCGCCGACTGACCGGGGCAGAAGGCGGAAGACCGCTGCTCGGGTCGCGGCGGACCGTAGGCACATTCACTCTGAATGAGGTGGGCGCGCACCGGGCGGGACGAACAAGGACGCGCACTGTTCGTACCCCATGGAGGCTCCAGATGACGACCGGTGCGGCGGCGGTGGCTTACGTCGCAGCACGGGGGCATGCGGCTGCGGCTCCTCTGTGTCCTCGTCGGGGTGAAGCAGGCCCTGGGTGCGTAGTCGTGGCAGCCGGTTCTGTGATGACGGGCCCGAAGGGCACCTGGGCCGGTGTGTCACGGAGCAGCGCATGCCGGTCTCGGCCAGCCGTCTGAGTGTCTCGTCATGGGCCCCTCCCAGCGGGTCTGTCGGCTGCCGTCGACAGCCGCGTCGGTGGTGGTGACCCCCGTGCGGGTGGTGTCGTCGTCCTTGGCCTTGATTGCACGTTCTGTGTGCGCCCTCATCTCGATTCGCGTACCGGGCCGGCCGGGTGTAGGAGTGGCTGCGGAGGAGTGGTGATGTCTGAGTCTGCGGATTACGTGGTGCCGGTCTCGGGTGTCCCCTGCTGGGTCAACCTGATGGTCAGCGATCTGCGCACCGCCCAAGCCTTCTACGCGGCAGTTCTCGGATGGGAATTCCGAGTAAGTTCACTGGGCGACAAGTTTCTCGTCGCGTCGGCCGACGGCTCGCCCGTGGCGGGTATCGGGGAGCGGCATCCGGGTTTCACTCCGGCCTCGGTGTGGACGCCGTACTTCGCTGTGCGTGACGCGGATCTGGCGGCGGCGCGGATCCAGGAACGAGGCGCCACGCTGGCGGTGGGTCCGGTGGCGCTGGGTGAGGGGCGCGCCGGCTTGGCCGCGGACCCGGACGGCGCCGTATTCGGGTTCTGGGAAGGGCATGCGCTGGCGTGGTCATCGGGTGAGGGCCTGGCCCCCGTCCGTGTCGACCTACAGACTCGCGACGTGTTCGACGCCTCTGCCTTCTACGGAGAAGTCTTCGGGTGGGCCACCGAACCTGACATCCAGGTCGTCTACCGGCACGATCACGTCGAGGTCGACCAGGGGGGACAAACGGTTCTTTCCCTGCAGGGCGGCGGCATACAGACATCTGCCCAGGCACACCTGCGACCACGCTGGCGGGTTACCTTCGCGGTCGACGACGTCGAACGCGCGGTGGCCGCTGCGCTCGATGCAGGCGGCAGCAAACCGAAGCCACCAGCCGCTGCCCGGTCGCCGCAGGGGTTCTCGCGGATGCTCCAGGATCCCGACGGAGGAGTGTTCACGCTCACCCACCGCGTTGGAGAGTGATCAGCGCCGGTCGAATGCGCTGGGGAAGCGGATCGGCCTCACGCGGCTCCGGCGGGTGTCGACCACCGGGTCTGGAACAGCCCGGGGCGGACGTGAGGGTTTGGCGATGTGAGCGTGTGGTACCCGTCTGTCCGGCAACCCGGGAGCAGCGTTGACACGCCCAGGAGGACATATGACCGAGGAAGCTCCGGACGACGCCCCTGTAGCCCTGGTCACAGGGGCGGATTCGGGTATCGGCAGAGCCGTAGCCGTACGGCTCGCGCAACAGGGCATGGACGTCGGTATCACCTGGCACCGCGATCACGATGGGGCGGAGAGCACCGCGGTTGAGGTACGCGCCGCCGGCCGGCGCGCTGCGGTGGCCCGCCTGGACCTGTCGGATCTGCCGGACGCCGCCACGGTGGTGGACACGCTGGCGGACGAACTGGGCCGCGTCGACGTGCTGGTCAACTGTGCGGGTACCGGCACGTCCACCCGTTTCCTCGACCTCGACCACGCGACGGTCCGGCACGTCATCGACGTGGACCTCATCGGTCCCTTCCTCTGCTCACAGCGCGCGGCCCGGCGCATGATCGCTCAGGGCGAAGGGGGCCGCATCGTGAACATCACCTCCGTGCACGAGCACCAGCCGAGGGTCGGCGCGGCCCCCTACTGCGCCGCCAAAGGCGGTCTGGGACTGCTGACGCAGGTGATGGCCCTGGAACTGTCCGAGTACGGCATCACCGTGAATTCCGTGGCTCCCGGTGAGATCGCCACCCCCATGACGGGCCAGGAGGACACGGACGTGCAGGCCGTCGACCGGCCCGGCATTCCGCTCGGGCGGCCCGGTGACGCCCGGGAAGTCGCCTCCGTCGTGTCCTTTCTGGCCGGCCCGGAGTCGTCCTACACGACCGGGGCGTCCTGGGTGGTGGACGGCGGCATGCTGCGTATGGGGCCGCAGGCGGGATCCCATCTGCCCTCCGGCGACTGGCGCCGCCCCTGATGGCCCACCCCGCGGTGATGCGGAACCTTGTCGAGCAGTTCGACACCCTGCGCATTCCGCAGGCGGAGAACGGCGACACGGAGGTGCAACAGCGGATGGACGACATCGCCTACACGCTCTGTGTGGCCACTGGCACCCGGGACGTGGACGCCGCTCTGATCGCCGCACGCCACCAGCTGCCTGGCGCACGCCCCCGGGACGACTCCCTCATCCGCAGTTGAGAGAAACCGGGCCCGGAGCACCCGTGGACGGGGCGAAAATGCGGCAGCGTGCCGTCGCGGAAAGGCGCATCCGGCAGCCGTGCGTGCACCCTGCCGGCACCTGGATGGGGTAGCTCGTCCGTCCAGGTGCACGGGGCCCGCTGCGAAGTCGCGCAGCGGGTGAGCGTGGGATTGTCTGATTCACATGCCGAACGAACAGAACAGCCAGGGCAGCACGGGGCCGCGCGGGGGTGGGCGTGCGGGGCCGGACCCGCAGGTGGAGCGCGACGCACCGGACACGCCTACGAAGTTCGGTAGAGCGTCGTGGGGAGCGGTGCTGCGGCGTACGCTCAAGGAGTTCAAGCGGGATGAGCTCGCCGATCGGGCGGCGGCACTGACCTACTACGGCATCCTGGCGCTGTTCCCGGCTCTGCTGGTTCTTGTCTCCCTGCTCGGCATCGCCGGTGAGTCGAACACCCAGACCGTGCTGAACAACATTCAGAAGCTTGCTCCCGGCGCGGCGCGTGACGTTCTCAGGAACGCGGTGACCCAGTTGCAGTCCAGCAGCGGCACGGGGCTGGTCATGGCCATCGTGGGGCTGCTGGCCGCGCTGTGGTCCGCCTCCGGTTATGTGGCAGCGTTCATCCGGGCCTCCAACGTCGTGTACGACGTGCCCGAGGGGCGGCCGGTCTGGAAGGTGCTCCCGGTCCGGGTCGGCCTGACCTTGGCGCTGATGGTGCTGGCCTGTGCCAGTGCGCTGATCGTCGTTCTCTCGGGTGGCCTCGCGCGACGGCTCGGTACCGCACTGGGTATCGGCGACACCGCCATGACCGTCTGGTCGATCGCGAAATGGCCCGTCCTGGTGGTGCTGGTGACCATGCTGTTGGCGATCCTCTACTGGGCAGCGCCGAACGCGAAAGGGCGAGGCTTCAAGTTCGTGTCCTTGGGCAGCCTGCTGGCGCTGGTGATCTGGATGGTCGCGTCGGCGGGCTTCGCCTTCTATGTCGCCAATTTCGGGTCGTACAACCAGACTTACGGTGCCGTGGCCGGCGTGATCACCTTTCTCGTCTGGCTGTGGATCACGAACCTGGCGATCCTGCTCGGTCTTGAGTTCGATGCCGAGTTGGCTCGTGAGCGGGCCGTCATCGGCGGCCATCCACAGGGGGAGGAGCCGTATGTCACGCCCCGGGACACCAGTAAGTGGACGGAGCAGGATCTCAGGGGCATGGGGGACACCGGTCCCCAGGAGCCCCGCTCCCACTGACTGGACCGCGCGGTGGAGATGCCGGAAGCCAGGTCGCCCCGTGTGGCTCCCGGGGTCACGGTCCGGCGCCGACGTCACAGACTGCTGAGCACCTGCGGCGACAGGGTTTTGATCATGGTGTTGGTCCAGTGCATCTGGCGCAGGGTCTGCGGGTGGCAGGATCCCGCGAGGGTGAGCGCGTCGGCGGCTTCGGTGGCCTGGGCCACCTGGGCGAGCATCTCCCAGTGCAGCGAGTTGTGCGTCGCGGCGAGATGCAGGTCGTGGAGATCGCCCAGGAGCAGCAAGCGAGGGTCGGACCCGCGGCTCCCTTGCTCCGGGGGGTTGTGCTGGAGTGCCCGGAACACGCCGGCCGACGAGCCGTTGTACGGTCCGTCGAGCTCTGCGCCACCGTAGCGGGCGGATGCTTCGGCGAGACGTTGCACGTGTTCGAGCGACCAGGCGGCGATATCGGTCGCCACATGGTGGACCTCATGGTCTGTGCGATGTCGGTCCGCCACGGCCATGAGCTCCGTCGCCATATGTTTTTCACCGCGGTGCAGGGTGCTCAGGGCGAGCTGGATCCCGGTCATCGGTCGCCTCCTGGCAGGTCCCAGGTGGTGTCCCGGGCCTGCGACGCCTGCGCGTCGGACCCTCCGACCGTGGGCCGGAGGCCCGCGGGGTCGGCGGGTGCGGACGCGGTGGTGGTGGGAGCGGGTGCCTGCGTCCCGTCGCCCCGTTCGACGAGGGCGAGAGCGGCGGCCGCCGTTTTGAACAGCGGTTGTTTGGAGACGGGGTCCCAGTCGGTGATGGTTGCCTCGTTCGCCGCCCGGCCTGCTGTGGTGGAGTTCGGACCCGAGCCCGCGGGCGTGTCCCAGTAGCCGTAATGGAACGGCACGAAAAGCAGTCCCGGCCGGAGTTGTGTGACACGCAGCCGGCCTCGGAGCGCGCCGCGCGGTGAGCGGACCTCGACCAGGTCGCCCTCCGCAAGTCCCTGTGCGCCGGCATCCGTGTCGCTGATCTCGACCCACACCTCAGGTGCCGCTTCGTTCAGCTGGGGTGCGCGGCCGGTTTTGGTCCGGGTGTGGAAGTGGTAGAGGGTGCGGCCGGTCGTCAGCTGGAACGGGTACTGCTCGCTCGGCTGCTCGTGCGCCGGAACATAGCCGGCGGCCTTGATCATCGCCCTGCCGTCCGGGTTGAGGGACCGATACGCCGCTTCGTCGTTCACTGCGCCCGTCACGAGGTCCTTGCCGTAGGTCTCGCACATGTCGGGGTCGGCCCAGCTGATGCCCT
The DNA here is from genome assembly GCF_044455985.1 of Streptomyces sp. NPDC051064. Classification (NCBI taxonomy): domain Bacteria; kingdom Bacillati; phylum Actinomycetota; class Actinomycetes; order Kitasatosporales; family Streptomycetaceae; genus Streptomyces; species Streptomyces sp. NPDC051064. The sequence goes on along the minus strand of NZ_JBITFK010000003.1, from coordinate 575,789 downwards.
CGGTGTAGAGCCGCTCGGTACCCTCCGGCGCCTGCTGGTTGACCGGCCACTGGATTCCTCCCACGTCGCGCAGCTTCGCGTACGTGAGGCCGCTGTAGTCGCAGGGGCGGCCCTCACTGCACCGCTTCCAGGCTGCGAACGCCGATTCCGGGTCCTGCCAGGAGATCAGAGGCCCGCCGTCCTTGTCGCGGAGATCCATGCGTGCGGCGTAGTCCAGGAAGATGTCGAGGTCCGGCCGGGCCTCGCCCGGCGGGTCCACGGCTTTGGCGGTCAGATGTACGGTGCGGTCGGCGTTGGTGAACGTGCCGGTCTTCTCGCCCCAGGTGGCAGCAGGCAGCACGACATCGGCGAACTGGGCCGTCTCGGTGAGGAACAGGTCCTGCACGACGACGAACAAGCTCTCCTGGGCGAGGATCGAGCGTACGCGTGCGAGTTCGGGCAGCGATACGGCCGGGTTCGTGCCACTGATCCACAGCATGCGGATCGAGCCCTGTTCGGCATAGCGGAACATCTGCATGGCGTGGGTAGGAGGCGCGTAGTGCGGGATGGTGCTCGGCGCCACGTTCCAGACCTCGGCCAGCTCTGCCACGTGTGCGTCGTTCTGCCAGTTACGGAAGCCCGGCAGGTCACCGTTGGCTCCGCACTCACGGGTGTTCTGCGCGGTGGGCTGCCCGTTCATCTGCAGCACGCCGGCCCCCTCCCGTCCCAGCATGCCCCGGATGAGATGCAGATTGTTGACCTGGACCGCGGCCGCCGTCGCCTGATGGGACTGGTAGAAACCCTGCAGCACGGTGGAGAGCAGCCGGTCGGCGGTTCCGAGGAGTTCGGCTGCCTCGCGGATCCGCGAGACCGGGACGTCACAGATGCTTGCTGCCCACCCCGGGGTGCAGTCCTTGACGCCGGCGCAGAGTTCCTCGTAGCCGACCGTGTTCGCCTCGATGTACGCGTGATCGACGCGGTCGTTCCGGATGATCTCGTGCAGCAGCGCGTTGAGCAGAGCGACGTTGGTGCCGAGGCGCGGGGCAAGGTGAACGGCCGCCCTCCGGGCCACCTGGGTGGGACGCGGGTCCACACACAGCAACCGCGGGGGCTCGGAACCTTCCAGGCGATCGAGGATCCTCATCCACTGCACGGGCTGGGTCTCGGCGATGTTGTGACCGAAGAGGGCGATCACATCGGCGTGGTCGATGTCGTCGTAGCTGCCGGGCTGTCCGTCACACCCGAAGGACTCCTTGAGGGCTTCCGCGGCGGTCGAGGTGCACAACCGGGTGTTGCCGTCGAGATGGTTGGTACCGATGCCTGCCCTGGCAAGGACCGCCAGGGTGTAGTACTCCTCGAGGAACAGCTGGCCCGAAGTGTAGAAGCCGAGAGATCCTGGGCCGCGCTCGTCCAGCAGTTCGTGCGAGCGGGTGACGATGCGGCTCATGGCGGTGCCCCAGTCGCTCTCCACCAACCGCCCGTTCTCACGCACCAGGGGCCGGGTCAGCCGGTCGGGGGAGGCGTTGGCCTGCCAGCCGAACAGATCCTTGGGGCCGAGCCTGCCGCGGTTGACCCGGTCGGTGGCTCGTCCCCGTACACCGACCATGCGGCCGTCCATGACGGCGATGTCCATCGCATCGCCGTCCGAGTGGAGGATCGAGGCGGCTTGCACCCACTCCTGCACCATTGCGGGCTCCACGCCCTCGGAGAGGAAGGTGTCCACCCGGGCGGACCAGCTCTTGTGCCGTCCGTGGGGGACCCGGCTGCCCCAGGGATCACCGATCCGGTCGAGCGAGGATTCCATCGTCGCCTCCTGACAGTCGCTCGGAGCCCGGGTACCCGAGCGACAGACTCCGATGTCAGCCGCCCTGGACACACCTTTGGCGTCGCCTCCTGACGGAGCGGTCCGGGCCCAGTGCCGGGGGCATTGTCAGTCGGTGGTCTCGCGATCACCGGAGCCGGGCTCGGTCACATTCCGGTGTGCCTCGGATTCGGCTGGACCAGGGAGCCCCTTGCGCCGGCGGGCCGACCGTGGCGCGAGGTCCTGAGGTGCGCTCTCAGCGGCCCAGTGCCTTGCTCAACTGCTCCTTGGTCATCGAGGAGCGGCCTTCGATGTTCTTCTTCTTGGCTTCCTCGTAGAGCTGGTCCTTGGTCGGTCCTCCGGGGCCGCTGTGCGAACGCTGACCGCCGCGCTGAGAGGCTGATTTCGGGTCCCTCTTGGACGCCTTGCTCGCCGACTCCGACTCTCCCGAGCGGGCCCGTTCCTTGTTGACCGTACGGGCGGCGATCTCCTTCGCCCGCTTCTCGGAGGTTCCGCGCTTCTCGGCACCTTCCTTGATGTGCTCGTACTGGCGCTCACGCTTGGGACTGGATCCTGCGGGCATGGCACCCTCCTTCTCTCGAGCGAGCCGACAAGCGTCCACGACTTGCGGCAGATGAACGGCTACCCCCATCACACGCGCAAAACCCGGCGCTCGCGATCCGAGCGCACCCCGCCCGGCGGGACACCGGCGGGACGGTCCGCGGCCCGCGAGGCCGGTGTGCCGCTCGCCGAGTACCCCGTCCGGCTGTGGCACTGGGCGCGCCCGGAGGACCCTCGGGTGCCCTGGGACCAGGCGGCGTGACTCACCCTGCCCGCCGGGATCCAGGCCCGTGAGCGGCACGTTGTGGAAGCCTTCGCCTCGCAGATCCGGGCGCTGGGGCCGGGTGCGGAGGAGGCGGCGGTCCTGCCGCCGGAGGAGCTCGCTCACCATCTGCGTCCTCGCGAGGTGGTGTTCCTGTGAGTACCCCGGCCGGACTTTCCGGCCTGGATGAGCGGGACTGCCCCGGCCGGCGCCGACGTCACCCCCCGGTCTGCGTGCCCGGGGCGTCGTCGCGGTGGCGATGTCCGGGGAGCATTTCCTGCACCTTGGCCTTGAGCCCCTGCTTGATCAAGCCGCCGCGGTCACTGTCTCCCTTGACGATGGAGGAGACGACCGCCTCGGCCTGTTCCCGGGTGGCGTGCGGGGGAATGGGCGGTACGGCAGGGTCGGTACGGAAGTCGATCACGAAGGGACGGTCGGAGCCGAGTGCCTCCCTCCATGCCGCCTCCACCTGGTCCGGCTTCTCCACGCGGACGCCACCGAGACCGATGGACCGGGCGAAGTCGGCGTAGGGCACGTCGGGGAGCGCTTGGGAGGGCAGGAACTGGGGGGCGCCGGACATGGCGCGCATCTCCCAGGTGACCTGGTTGAGGTCCTGGTTGTTCAGTACGGCGACGATCAGCCGCGGGTCCTGCCACTCCTGCCAGTACTTGGCGGCGGTGATGAGTTCGGCCATGCCGTTCATCTGCATGGCGCCGTCGCCGACGATCGCGATGGCCGGGCGCCCGGGGTGGGCGAACTTGGCGCCGATGACGTACGGCACGCCAGGTCCCATCGTGGCGAGCGTGCCGGACAGGGAGCCGCGCATCGTCCCGCGGATGCGCAGATGGCGCGCGTACCAGTTGGCGGCCGAGCCGGAGTCGGCCGCCAGGATCACGTCGTCGGGCAGCAGCGCATCAAGGGTGTGTACGACGTACTCGGGATTGACGGGGTCCGCCTCGACGGCGGCTCGCCGCTCCATGACGTCCCACCAGCGGGCGGTGTCCTTCTCGATCTTCTTGCGCCAGGCGCCGTGCTTCTTACGCTTCAGCCGCGGCAGCAGTGCCTTGAGGGTTTCCTTGGCATCCCCGACGAGGTTGACCTCGAACGGGTACCGCATTCCGACGTTGTGGGGGTCGATGTCGATCTGGACGGCGCGGGCCTGGCCGAACTCCGGCAGGAACTGGCTGTAGGGGAAGCTGGAACCGACCATGAGGAGTGTGTCGCAGTCCTGCATCAGCTCGTAGGAGGGCCGGGTGCCGAGCAGGCCGATCGCTCCGGTGACGTAGGGCAGGTCGTCAGGCAGAGCGTCCTTACCGAGGAGCGCTTTGGCGACACCGGCCCCGAGGACGTCGGCGAGTTCCTGCACCTCGGCCCGGGCGCCTCGCGCGCCCTGGCCGATGAGGAGGGCGACCTTCTCGCCGGCGTTCAGGACTTCCGCTGCGCGGGTGAGCTCCGCGTCGGCCGGGACCGGCGCGTACGAGGGCATGCCGAGACTGGACGGCACCATCTTGAACGCGTGGGTGGGCGGGGAGTAGTCGAGGTCCTGGACATCGGCCGGGATGATCACGGCCGTCACCGTCCGCCTGCTGCAGGCGGTGCGCATCGCCCGGTCGAGGACGTTGGGCAGCTGTTCGGGAACCGTCACCATCTCGCAGAACTCGGAGGCGACGTCCTTGTACAGGCTCAGCAGGTCGACCTCCTGCTGGTAGGAGCTGCCCATGGCGCTGCGGTTGGTCTGCCCGACGATCGCCACGACGGGGACGTGGTCCAGTTTCGCGTCGTACAGGCCGTTGAGCAGGTGGATCGCGCCGGGCCCCGAGGTCGCGGCACACACGCCGACCTTGCCGGAGAACTTGGCGTAGCCGACGGCTTCGAACGCGGCCATCTCCTCGTGCCGGGCCTGAACGAACTCCGGCTTGTTCTCGGCGCGGCCCCACGCCGACAGGAGCCCGTTGATGCCATCGCCCGCGTAGGCGAACACATGGTCGACCTCCCACTCGCGCAGGCGGTGCAGGACGTAGTCGGAGACCTTCATCTGACGTTCCTCTCATGTGCTGGTGTTGCAGGCGGTCACGAGCAGGGAGCGACGGCGCCGGGAGTGATCCGTACCACCGCCTGCCCGCACGTGAGGCATACCTGGTGCCCGCCGAGGCGGTTGCCAGACACTGAACAGGGCTGACGAAACGCCCCCGGGGGGAAGGGCGAGCCGACGGCGACTGTCAGTTGTCCCCGTCCTCAGCGGGCTGTGGGCTGTTGGGCCCAGGCGGAGGCGATCGTCTCCGGGGTGGAGGAGCGGGGCAGACCCGTCAGCGCCTGCAGCTGCGCCGGCTGGTACGGGGTCGGGCCGTGCCACTCCAGGAGCATCACGGTGGCGTCGTCGTCGAGGCGGCCGAGGTGGTACGCCAGGTGGTGCCCGATCAGACGGCGCAGGGTTTCGGGGACGGGGAGGCCGTCGGCGTGGTGGCGGATGAGGAAGTCGGTCAGGCCGTCCAGGCCGAATTCCTGCCCTTCCCGGTCGCGCGCCTCCGTGATGCCGTCGGTGTAGAGCACCAGGCGGTCCCCGGGTTCCAGTTGGTCGCTGCGCAGGGTGCCGGGCATGCCCAGGCCGGTCCCCAGGGGAGGAACGGGCGGGCAGGACAGGTGCACGACGGTACGGTGGCCGCGGATGACGACCGGTGGGTGGTGGCCGTAGTTCGTCCAGGTCAGCACGCCGGTGGTGAGGTGCAGGTCGGCCAGGATGCTCGTGGCGTAGCGGCTGCCCGCGAACTGTTCGGTGAGGGTCTCGCCGACGCCTTCGGCCGTCTCGAGTAGACCGGCGCCCTGGCGGCGGTGGTTACGGGCCGCCGCGAGGGCGAGGTTGGCGGTCAAGCCGGCGGCGGTGTCGTGCCCCATGGCGTCGAAGACCGACAGATGCACGGTCTCGCCGGTCAGGGCGTAGTCGAAGGCATCTCCGCTCACCTGGTAGGCCGGCTCCATGACCGCACTGATCAGGGCACGGTCGGTGGCGAAGGTCCGTGGCGGCATCAGCTGCCACTCCATCTCCGCAGCGACCCTCATCCGCCGGCGGCGGACCAACCGGGAGTAGGAATCGCTCGTTCCACGCTTGCTCTCCAGCAGGAGGGCCACGAGCCCGGCGAGCCTGTTCAGATCTTCGTCCGCCTCGACCTGGGAGCCCGGCACGCCGACCCGTAGCACGCCCAGACGCTCGGCGCCGTCCAGCAGCGGGACCCACCACTGCCCCCTGGAGGAGGCCGAGGCCGGAAACACCTTCCCCAGCTGGAAGGCCCGCCCTGCCACCGTCCCGTCAACGGACAGCTCAGCCGGAACATCGGCATCGCCGGGGCCGACGTCAACGTTGCCGGCCAGGAGATACAGCCGTTCCTGTTGCAGATCGGCCAGATAGATCCGCACCTGAGGCCAGCCCGCCCCGGCAGCGTGCGACGCCACCGTGCCGGGCAGCTGCTCCAGAGTCATCAGATGACTCGCAGCGATCAGATCCCCCAGCATGTGTGCACGCGTCGCTTCCACGCTGTTCATCACCGGACACCATAGGTCCGCGAAAGGAGGGCAGGTCCCCGCGACACCGGATGCGGAGGAAAAAGCTACCGAGCCCGCTCCTCGGTGCCGGGTCGGAGTGAGGTCCGCTTGTCGTCGCTGTCCTGGCGGAGTCGGTCGGTGTGACGGGTGACGGTGTCGATGCGGGCGGCCAGGTCGGGGTGGTCGGCTGTCAGGTGCCGGCGGGTATCGGTCAGCGGAACGATGAGGTTGACCACGTCGTTGTCGGCGAGGGCGGCGGCGAGCCGGGCGGTCGAGGTGCCGGGGAGGTCGGTCAGGGCGGTGATCTGGCCGGCGAGCTGCCGCAGGTCGGCGGCATTCTCCCGAGCCCACGTGGTGACGGTGCGGTCGGCGGCGCGGTGGTCGCGGGTGGCTTGCACACGTTGTTCGCCGGTGGTGCCGGGAGCTCCGGGACGCACGCGCAAGTAGCGGCGTTCGGCCGCCTGGCGGCTGGCGACCCCGAGAGGGTGAGCGAGGTCGGCCCAGCTGGTACCCGCAGCGCGGGCCGCTTCGATCAGCCCCGGCTCCCATCCGGCCAGCTGTTCGCGCAGTTCGCGCAGGAGAAGCAGCGCAGCCACAGCCTGCTGGGAATCCGCCTGCTCGCCCTCTGCCGGGTGCGGTCCGGGTGCTGGTGTCCGCGCGGCCTGAACGGCCTCATCGATGGCGTTCAGCGCTGCTGCGGCCGCGGCGAAGGATGTCGGCTCGCCACCCGAGGGGGATGGGTTCATGAAAGCTCCTTACTGCTGTCATCCGAAGGATGACAGCAAGGTTGTCATCCTTTGGATGACATGCTACAACGGTGTCAGACGAAGCGCATTGGCAGTTTCTGCCTGACCAGTGGAGGTGTTTTCGCAGTGTTGATGCGCACTGACCCGTTCCGCGAACTCGACCGTCTCGCCCAGCAGCTCACGGGCGTTTCCGGCACCTGGTCCAAGCCGTCGGCGATGCCGATGGACGCCTGTCGCGAGGGCGAGGAGTACGTGATCGCCCTCGACCTGCCCGGTGTCGCAAAGGACGCGATCGATATCGACGTCGAACGGAACATGCTCACCGTCAAGGCTGAGCGCCGTCCCGTCACCACTGGCGAGGACGTGCAGATGGAGCTCTCCGAGCGGCCGCTGGGTGTCTTCTCCCGGCAGCTGGTCCTGGCTGACACCCTGGACACGGAGCGCATCAGGGCCGACTACGACGCGGGGGTGCTGACCCTGCGGATCCCGATCGCCGAGCGGGCCAAGCCCCGCAAGATCGTCATCGGCGGAAAGTCCGACCACAGGCAGCTCGGCACCTGAACGCACCCGTGCCACCCGCCCGCAGGAAAGCTGAGCGCGGGAGGCGCGGCTCCGCAGGCCGCTCCTCGGTGCTCGGCACCCTGTGCGGCGGGTGAGCCTCAGGTCAAGCCTGTCGTCGGCCACCCGACGTCGCTGAGCAGCTACTCAACCGCAGCGCGGCTGCCGGTCCTCGCCCGGTCACAGCGGCAGCCGCCCCGTCCAGAAAGGCATTCCACCGATGCGCTTCCTGCATGAACCGATCCGTGCCACAGCGGGCATGACGTTCGATCAGATGCTGGAACGGATCAGGTACGAGGGCGCGTACCCCACGCGCGAACGAGCCGAGGCCGTCACCCATGCCGTGCTGTCCGGACTCGGCCGGCAGCTGACCGGGGCCGAACGCGCCGACCTCGCCGCCCGCCTGCCCGACGAAGCCGCCCTCCCCCTCACCGCACAGATCCCCGACCCCGAACCGCTCACCGGCTGGGGATTCGTGAAGGACCTCGCAGCTCGCACAGGCGGCACCCCCGCCACCGCGCGGTGGGACACCGGAGCCGTCCTCACCACGGTCGGCCATCTCGCAGGCTCCGGTCTCCTCGACCGCATCCTCGCCCAACTCCCTTCCGGATACGCGCTGCTGTTCGGGCGTGCAGAGCTCATCCAGGCCGCATGAACGGCTTCAGCAAGAGGCGGCCAAGGGCAGGGAGGCTCTGGTGCACGGCGACCGTCCGTGCGCCGCGACGGGGTGAAGGCCGCCAGGTTGCGACAAGGGCACCTGCCAACAGCAGTTCGGCGATGTCGCCGCCGTAATACATGAGCTCCGCCCCACCCTGCACCTGGCTGACGGGCGCGCGCACGTCGATCAGGAACCCCCCGTACATCAGCTGGGAGAGCGTCGCGTGCGCCGCGACGGCGACGCCGAGCGCCACCAGGCGGGCCGGCACGCCCGGTCGGCCAGGGGCAGGGTCCGGGCCGGCGATGGCGTGGGCGAACAGGCACCCGGACAACAGGAAATGGGCGAGCACCAGCCGGTGCAGCCCTGGTGCGTCCATCGTCGCGTTGTACACGGGCGTGGAATAGAGCACCGCGAGAGTCCCGGTGCTCAGCACCAGGGCGGAGACCGGGTGGGTCGCCACGCGCACCGGTCGGCGGTGCAGGAGGCCGGTCGGACGCCGGGCCCGCGCGGCGGGCAGAGTCCGCAGCAGGAGAGTCACCGGCGCTCCGAGGACCAGGGCGAGCGGCGCGTACATGCCGATGAGCAGGTGCTGTGCCATGTGCCCGCGGAAGTCCTGGTGGGCGAACGTGGACACGGGCGGGAGCAGCGCCGCACCGAGCAGTGCGCATCCGGTCAGGAAGCCGGCCGTCCGCCACCGGCTCCACCTCCGCACGGGATTGCGTCCGTGCGCCCGGTGAACGAGGAGGAGGTAGGCGCCGGCGAGCAGAAGCACAGCGGTGAGGGGCAGAAGAACCTCCCACACCTCACTGCTGCCACCGCGGCCGTGGTCATGCGTGGGGTGCGCGTCGCCGCCCATCAGACGCGCTGCCCGGAACTCCCGGGAGGCTCGGGTGCGTCCGGGGCGAAGGGCTTGCCGCCGCGCCGCACGAGATGGCCGACGACGAGAAGGAGGGCGCCCAGGAGCAGAAAGCCCATGTCCCACCAGATCCGGTGGGGGCCGCCGTGGACGTGATGGATGCCGAGGATCTGGTGGTCCAGGAGCCCCTCGACGATGTTGAACAGGCCCCACCCCGCGAGGACCCAGCCCCACAGCACACGTGAGGTCCACACCCGGCGCCGGTTGTGCGTGACGCGGTTGTAGAGGATGCCCAGGCCGAGCAGGACCGCCACCCAGCAGATCGCGTGGAAGACGCCGTCCCACACGGTGTTCATCTCCAGCCCTGACACCGTGTTCGGTGAGTAGTACTTCACCCCGATCCGGTCGTCGTTCGTACCGGTCAGCATGTGGTGCCACTGGAGCAGTTGGTGCAGCAGAATGCCGTCGACGAACCCGCCCAGTCCCACGCCCAGCACGATCGCCGGCAACCGGATGCTCCTGGGTGCGATACCCGGTGGCGTCTCACGTGTACGGGTGGCCATGATCGGTCTCCTCCGCGGCAGGGAGCCCGTCGTCAGGCTTTGGACTTGCCGGCCCGGCCGGCCGGCCGCTTCGTGGCCGTCCTGCGGGCAGGGGACGCGGCCTTGGCGGCCTGCTGCTCGGTCGCGGCACCGGCCGTGGAGAGAGAGCCGCCGGTGCTTTCCAGGTGAGCCCGGACGAACCACTGGAACTGCTCCAGGGAACGGAGGTGCTCGATGAGGAGGTCCTCGGTGACCGGATCGATCGAACCGGCCTTGGACGCTGCCGCTCGGTGATCCTTGATGACGCCGGTGTACACGAGGTCCAGGGCGCCGAGGTGCGCGAGCGCGTCGGCGCGGCCGATGCTGTAGTCCTCCCAGGTACGCCCGGCCACCAGGGCGCCGGGGGTGCCCTGCGGTTCACCGCCGAGCGTGGAGATGCGCTCCGCCGTGTCGTCGGCCATGACCCTCGCGGCGGCTGTCTGGGGGTCGAGCATTTCGTGGACGGCGATGAAGTGAGGACCCACCACGTTCCAGTGGATGTGCTTCAGGGTGAGCGCCAGATCGTTGAGGGCGTGCAGGCGCGTGCTCAGGAGCGAGATGAGCTGCTTGCCCTCCTTGGTGCTGAGGCCGGGGACGGTGTAGCCAGGGGTGGAAACTGCCATGACTTCTCCCTCTATGGTGATTTACGCATTTCCCACTGCCCTTTCCCGCCTGATCATTAACCGAGGGGCAGTGGTCCGCGCCGCAATGCACCTGCGGGGGTGACGCCCGTCTGCCCACTTGTCTGGTCACTGCTCCGGGGGCGGGAGACGCTGTCGCCATGTCCGCGGGGTGTGTTACCCGACTGCGTCGGCCACGAGCCTTAATGTGAAGGGGATTTTCCCCTTCCTTGCGTCGGAGGCAAGTGTGTTCAACGGGACAGTGCAGGCATTCAGTAGTGAAAAAGGTTATGGCTACATTCTGCCCAGTGCGGGTGGACCGGAGATCATCGTCCACTTCTCCGCCATCATGGAAGGCACCTGCACGGAGCTCGCGGCGGGCCAATCCGTCTGCTTCGACGTCGTCCAGGGGCAGCGCGGACCTCAGGCCGAGCGAGTGCAGATCCGGTAGCTGTGGTGACCGCGAGGTCAGCTGCCGCTCATCAGCCGGACTTCCACGCGAGTGCCGACAACCCGCGTCTCGAAGGCCGGCTGGGGCGCGGTGGCGGGCCCGCCCACGTTCCAGCCGTCGGCCAGCCGGAAGACACTGCCGTGCCAAGGGCACCGCACACAGCCGTCGCTGACGGTGCCTTCGGACAGCGGGCCTCCCATGTGACTGCACGTATCGGCGAGCACGTGCACCTCGTTGCCGCTCTCGCGGACGACCACGACGGGCACTCCGTCGACATGGCGTCGGACCGGCCGGCCGACCTCGAAGTCGGACACGGCGCCGACCTCGTGCCACCCGGCGCCCACCGTGTTCGCGACCGATTCCGCGTGGTTGGCCCCCGACGCCTGCCGGTACGCCAAGTGGCCGCCGAGTGCGCTGCCGACACCGACCACCGACAGTCCCGCGAGCCCGAGAGCCTTCCCCAGACCGGAGCGCCCGCGGAGGCGAGCGACCAGCGACCCGCCGTACAAGGCCACGGCCGTGCCGTTCACGGCTGCGTGAACGAGCCCTACACGCTTCTGCCGCGGCCCCTGCTCCGCCCAGTCGACCCAGCCCGTCACGGCCGCCGGCGCGGCAGCCGCGATCCCCACGCCGATCAGGACACCCGCTGCGCGTCCCTGCCCGGGAAGGCAGTCGAGCACCGCAGCGGAGAACCAGGTGCCGATCGGCACCTCCACCAGTACCGGGTGGACGGGGTGGCCCAGCCAGCGTCCGTGCAGCACGTCCCGCCAGGAGCCCAGGGGAAGTGCCCGGACGCGGTTGCTCAGCAGTCCGACCGCCGAGTCGAGCGCGGAGGCTCGCTCCAGCCGGTCCATGCCCCGGAGGACGCGGCCGGGGCCGAGCGGTGACGGCAGCATGCGGCGCACCGCCCGGCGCGCAGTGTCACCGGTACGACCGCGGTCATCGATTCGAGAAGTCTCGTCCATACAAGGCGGGTAACCGTTCGCCGACGCCGAAAACGGTCCTGCTGCTTTGTCCCTCCGAAGGGGGAGGCTGTGTGGAGGCCACACGTCGCGCGGTACATCGTCGTGAACGGCCGGCGCCGGCGGGCGACGGGCCCGGAGATTCCCGAGAAGGTCGCCGCCGGTCCGCGCCGTCACCTCATGGCGGCCCGGCGTGCGGTGGCAGCCGCGCGCCGGAACGAGGACACGGCGGCCGAGGCGGTGGCGCGAAGCCGGGTGCACACGGCGAAGGTGGCGCTCGGCGAACGCGGCACGCCGTGGTGGGAACAGCCCGGCACCGAGCGGCGCCTGCGCTGGGAAGCCGGGGCCGCCGAGCTCGACGCGGGCCGGTCGGAGGAGGCACCTTGAGGCGTCGGGACGGGCGGGGTGCGAAGGACGCGGCAGGGCGACCGCTAAGGGCGCACGCCGTGCGAGTTCGACTCGGCCCAGGGGATCTCCGTCGAGGCGAGGTAGGTGAGCTCGCGCTGCTGCCAGAGACGCGCGTGGCGGGCGACCCGGACGCGGTGGTCGTCCCAGCCGGGTGCCCTCCCGGTCCACGCGGCCGCCGCGACGGACGGCAGGCGCGGCAGCAGCAGGACGGTGACGTCGTCGAGCCCTTCGACCGACTCGCCGAAGACGGTCGCCTCGACGCCGGCGACGTGGTCGTCGGGGACCGCGTGGGAGGCGGGGTCCCAGGCGGCCGTGTGCCGGACGCCGAGGGGCCGGTAGGCGGGGAATCCGACGCGTGCCGCGGTCGCGGCCTGGGCGGGCGGGACCACCTCGGGGGCGTACGCCCGGTCCAGGTAGAGGTGGGACTGCGGGGACAGGAGTACGCGGCCGCCGCCTTCGAGGATGCGGGAGAGATCGTGGTCGCTGGGGGCGAAGAACCGCTTGAGTGCCGCGATCAGCTCGGGGGTGTGGCCCGCCGCGAGGAGTTCCGGGCGGCCGGCGAGCTCCTCCGGGGTGTCCGGCAGATCCATCATCGGCACGTCCACCCAGAACTGCGCGATGTCGTCCGGGCCGATCCCGGCGCGTGAGGACTCCTGCCAGGCCAGTGGACGCTTCCCCGACTCACGTACCAGCGAGCGCAGTTCACGGACCGAGTGCGCGAAGCTGTCCGGGGTCGCCCCGAACGCCTCGTCGCCGCCCACGTGTACGAACGGGCCGTCGGTCAGGCGGCACACGTCGGCGAGGACCGACGCCACGGCCTTCCGGGTGCCCGGGTCGGCGAGGTCGAGCGGTGGGACGTACGGGAAGCGTCCTTTCAGGCCCTCGGGCGCCGGTGCGTCCGGAAGTCCGGGCAGCGCCTCGCGCAGGGTGGCGCAGTGGCCGGGCAGGTCGATCTCCGGGACGACCGTCACGAAGCGTTCGGCGGCGTACTGCTGGAGGGCGCGGCAGTCCTCGGCGGTGTAGAAGTCGCGCGGGGCGCCGTCCGGCCCGGCCGCGGTGAGTCCGGGGGTGCCGGGGATCTTGAGGCGCCAGCCCTCGTTGTCCGTGAGGTGCAGGTGCAGCACGTTGAGCTTGTAGAGCGCCGCCAGATCGATGACGCGGCGCACCTCTCCGGGGGTGAGGTGGTGGCGTGCCGGGTCGATCAGGAGGCCGCGCCAGGCGAAGCGGGGAGCGTCGCTCAGTTCCTGGCAGGGGATGGGGCCGGTGGAGGTGGCGATGAGCTGGAGGGCGGTGGCCGCTGCCCGGAACACGCCGGTGGGGGTGGCCGCCAGGCAGGTGATGCCGGACCCGGTGACGGTGAGGCGGTAGGACTCGTCGACGGGTTCGGCGGCCCCACAGGGGGCGACGCCCACCGTCCGGCCCTGCGGCCCGAGTGCCTCGTCGAGGGCGAGCGTCAGGGTGGCCGCCGCGGTGTCCGTGCGGTTGCCCAGGTGGGGTTCGAGCAGCGTCCGTACGGTCCCGGCCATCGCGGTCAGGCGGTCGTCCGCCGCGTGGATCCGCCACGGACCCGTGGCGTGCGGACCCGGGCCGGGGGCGGCCGCGTCCTGCCGCTCGGGCTGGGGAATGACGGCGTTCATGGTCTCCTCCACCGGCTGCTCTCTGCGGATGCGCTGACCGGGCTCCTGCGGTGGGGCGCTGAGGCCGTTGCCTCTTCCTGCAGGCCAGGTGCGCCTGTACGCTAACACGAAAACCGATCAATGAACGCTTTTCACGGGGCGGGGGCCGGCTCACGCGGTCCTCCGCCCCGCTGCGGAAGGAGCTCCTCTATGACGCCCCCGACCGGGCCAGGACTCGCACTCCCGGATGGCTTCCTGCTGGGCGCCTCCACCTCCGCCCACCAGGTCGAGGGGAACAACGTGTCCAGCGACTGGTGGGCCATCGAGAACCGGCCCGGCACCTTCGTCGCCGAGCGCAGCGGAGACGCGGCCGACAGCTTGCACCGCTGGCCCGAGGACATGGACCTGCTCAGCGAACTCGGCTTCAACGCCTACCGGTTCAGCATCGAGTGGGCCCGTGTCGAGCCCGAGCGCGGACAGGTGTCGCGGGCTGCCGTCGCGCACTACCGCGCCATGGTGCGCGGAGCACTGGAGCGCGGGCTGACGCCGGTGGTGACCCTGCACCACTTCACCTCCCCGCGGTGGTTCAGCACCCTCGGCGGCTGGGCCTCGCCCGACTCGGCGGACCTGTTCGCCTCGTACGCGCGCGTCGCCGCGGAGATCCTCCTGCCGGGCGTCCGGCACGTCGCCACCATCAACGAACCGAACATGATCGCGCTGATGCACACCCTGATCCGCGGTGCCGGCCTCGCGGCGGACGACGGCACCGGGCGGTCGGCGGGCGGTGAGCCGACCGGTGCCGAGCTCGACCTCGGTTCCGCGGAGCCGGACGCCTCCGTCGCGCAGGCACTGATCCGCGCCCACCGGGCCGCCACCGCCGTCCTGAAGGCCGCCGACCCGACGCTCCAGGTGGGGTGGACGGTCGCCAACCAGGCCTACCAGGCCGAACCCGGCGCGGAGGAGGCCATGGCGGCGTACGCCCGGCCACGGGAGGACATCTACCTGGAGGCCGCCCGCGAGGACGACTGGATCGGAGTCCAGGCCTACACCCGGCACCGGATCGGGAAGGACGGCCCGCTGCCCGTCCCGCAGGGGGCTCCCACCACACTCACCGGCTGGGAGGTCTACCCCGAGGCGCTGGGGGAGGCCGTACGGCACACCGCGGACGTCGTCGGGCCGCACGTCCCGGTCATGGTCACGGAGAACGGCATCGCCACGGCCGACGACGAGCAGCGCATCGCGTACACCACGGGGGCCCTGGCGAGCCTGGCCTCGGCCATGCGCGACGGGATCGACGTCCGCGGCTATCTGCACTGGAGCGCCCTGGACAACTACGAATGGGGCTCCTACCGGCCGACGTTCGGACTGATCGCGGTCGATGCGCAGACCTTCGCGCGTACGCCCAAGCCGTCCGCCGGATGGCTCGGCTCGCTCGCCCGGGCCGGCCGCATCCCGGAGGGGCCCGGCGCGCCCGACGGGCTCCCGGCGGCCGGGCCCGCCCGTGTCCGCAGTGCCGGTTAGGCTGCTGGGCATGGCGAAACGGGGCCCGTACGAAAAGGGCGAGGCGAAGCGCACCGAGATCCT
This sequence comes from Streptomyces sp. NPDC051064, assembly GCF_044455985.1. Lineage (NCBI taxonomy): Bacteria > Bacillati > Actinomycetota > Actinomycetes > Kitasatosporales > Streptomycetaceae > Streptomyces > Streptomyces sp. NPDC051064. Next base: position 560,609 of record NZ_JBITFK010000003.1, on the reverse strand, counting down.
GCAGGCGGCTCTGGAGATCTTCGCCACCGAGGGATACCGGGGCACTTCGCTGCGCAAGGTGGCGGCCAAGTGCAGCCTCAGCCTGCCCGGTCTGATGCACTACTTCAGCTCCAAGGAGGATCTGCTCACGCAGGTCCTCCGGATGCGCGACGAGACCGCCCGGGTGCGGCAGGATGAGCGCACCAGCCCGGAGAGCTACCGCGAGATCATCCGGGAGGGGGCGAAGACCCCGGGTCTGGTGGAGCTGTTCGTCTCCATGGCGGCGGCGGCCGGCGACCCCGAGCACCCGGCGCACGCGCACTTCGCGGAGCGTTATCCGGTCCTGCGTGAGCGGGTCGCCGGTTACGTCCAGGCGCGGATGGACGAGGGGCGGATGACGACGGAGATCCCCGCCGACCGGCTGGCGGTGCTGCTGCTCGCGGTGGCCGACGGTATCCAGCTCCAGTGGCTCATCGACCGTACGACGGACATGGAGCAGCCCATCGACGACATCATGCGGTTGCTCGCGCTCGACGCGAAGGGCTGAGAGGAGCGTGGGTACCGGCGGTGCCGCCGGTACCCACGCTGCCCCTCGCGGAGGCCTGCGCCGGTGTCAGGCCGGGGCGGAGAGTCCCGCCGCTTCCTTGACAGCCGTCGTCCAAGGCACCCAGCGCGGGTCGGGGCCGGCCGACGGCTCCCAGGTCATCGCCGTGCAGACGTAGCCGACCGCGAGTCCGCTCTCCGGGTGGGCCATGCCGAGGCGGCCGCCCGCGCCGGCGTGCCCGAAGGAGCCGGTTCCCAGCAGGGGCTCGCCGGGGCGGGGCAGTTCGAAGCCGAGCCCGAAGCGGGAGCGGTCGGGGCCGTCGAACCGGTGCAGCGGCGCGGGCTGGGGCAGATGGTCGGTGTGCGGAGTGCGCGCAAGGTCCAGGGTCCGGGGTGACAGCAGCCGTATGCCGTCGACACGGCCTATGAGTGCCGCGTACAGCCGGGAGAGGGATCGGGCGTTCCCGATGCCGCCGGCGGCCGGTATCCCGGCGGCCCGCCCCTCCCTGCGGCCCAACGCCTCGATCACACCGGCCACTTCGGCGGCCGAGGCCCGTAGCGAGGTGCCGAGCGGGTGGTCCGGCGCCAGGCCGAGCCCTCCGACAGCCGCCGCGATCCGCTCCGCTGTGGGCGGCGGTCCGGTGGACTGAGGTATGAACCGGTGTTCCTCCCGCTGCGGCAGGCCGATCCACAGATCCAGGCCCAGCGGCCCGGCCACCTCGTCGGCGAACAGCCGGCCGACGCTCCGTCCCGCCACCCGGCGGACGACCTCTCCGACCAGATGCCCGTAGGTCAGCGCGTGGTAGAGGAACGCCGACCCCGGCTGCCATACGGGCCGCATCGCCGCGAGCGCGCGTGTCCGCGCCGCGGCGTCGAGCAGGCCGGGCACGGGTGTCCCCCCGGGGTCGGCTGTGAACGCGGGCAGGCCCGCCCGGTGGGCCAGCAGGTCGGCGACCGTGGTCTCCGCCTTGCCCGAGGAGGCGAACTCCGGCCAGGAGCGGGCGACCGGTGCCTCCAGGTCCAGGACGCCGCGCTCGCTGAGGAGATGGGCGCAGACGGCGACCAGGGCTTTGGAGACCGACATCAGGACGCCGACGGAGTCCGGGCCGAACGGCCGGGGGCCCGGGGCCCCCGTGCCTGGGCCCCCTGCGCCGGTGGCCGCCGCCCCCGTGGACCACAGGTCCACGACCAGCCGGCCGTGGTGGTGCACGGCAAGCTGGGCGTGACCGGGATCCTGCGTCTGGCCCTGTGCGAAGGCCTCCCGTACCGCCTCCCAGCCCGGCCGCACGCTTCCGTCCACCGTCGGGTGTCCTGTCATCTCACGCGTCCCCCGCGGGTGTGCCGGCCGCGGCCAGGGCCGTCAGCTCCGCCACCCCTTCGGGGCCCACGGGGCTCTGCGGGAACTCGGCGACCACCTCCAGGGGCATACCGGCGAGGAACTGGGCCATCGTCGGGTTCTCCATGGCGCCGGCGGCTGCTCCCGCCGCTGCCCGGGCTGCCATGAACCTCTCCATTAGCAGAGGGCCCCCGACCGGGTGGTTCAGCCACTCCGCGATCGTGCTGCGGCCGCTCAGCGCGACGCCCGACGGATCGCCCTCCACGCTGATCACCGCCGACCCGCGGATGTCCCGGGAGGACGAGCCGGCCTCGATGCCGTAGTCGCCGCCCTCGACCCGCCAGCCGGACTCGCGTGCGCTGTAGTAGGCGAGTTCACCGCGCGGAATCCCCACGGCGACCTCACGGCTCTCACCGGGGCCCAGGGTCACGGACACGAAGCCGCGCAGCTCCCTCGGGGGGCGGGCGACCGTGGACCCGGCCGGTCCGCTGCTGTAGATCTGGACCACTTCGCGTCCGGGGCGCCGGCCCGTGTTGGTGACGGTGACGTGCACGGAGAAGGCGTCACCGTCCCGTTCGACCCGCAGGCCGGAGTACGCGAAGGACGTGTACGAGAGGCCGTGGCCGAAGGGGAAGGCGACCTCGCGTGCCGCGGCGTCGTAGCCCCGGTACCCGACGAAGACGCCGTCGCCGTAGCGGACATGTCCTTCCTCCCCCGGGAAGGAGAGGTGGCTCGGTGAGTCCTCCAGGCGCAGCGGGACGGTCTCGGCCAGCTTGCCCGACGGGTTGACGGTGCCGAAGAGCACCCGGGCCAGCGAGCCGCCGCCCGCCTGCCCCAACAGCCAGCCCTCGACCAGGGCGGGAACGGTGTCGTGCCAGGGAGCGGTGCGCACCACGCCGCCGTTGGAGAGCACGGCCACCACGCGCGGGTTCGCCGCGACCAGGCGTTCCAGCAGCAGGAGTTGGTCCTCCGGCAGGCCGATGTGGCCACGGTCGAACCCTTCGGACTCGTCGGCGGCCGACAGGCCCAGGAAGACGACGACGGTGTCGCAGGCGGTCGCCAGACGCACGGCCTCGTCAGCCAGGGCCCCGGCCGTCTCCGCCGCCTCGCCGCCGGGGACCGGATAGCCGGGGACGAAGTCCACGCGGGCACCGTCGGCGAGTTCACGCAGCTTGTCCAGGGGTGCGTCGAGCCGGGTCGGGGTGACCTGGGAGCTGCCCGCGCCCTGGTAGCGCGGCGTGCGTGCCAGCTCGCCGATGACCGCCACGCTGCCGCTCGACGGGTCGAGCGGCAGGACGTCGTGCTCGTTCTTGAGGAGGACGACGCACCGGTCGGCGGCCTCCCCGGCGAGGCGGTGGTGCTCGTCGGCCGACATCCGGGGGCCGGTCCGGACGCCCTCGTCGGCCCGCCGGGCGAAGTGGGCCAGCCGCTCCACGGAGGTGTCCAGCACCGACTCGTCGAGTTCTCCCGCCGTCACCGCCGCGACGACTTCCGCGTCGGTGCGGCCGTGCGTGCCCGGCATCTGGAGGTCGAGTCCGGCGCGGAGTGCGGCGACCCGGTCGCGTACGGCGCCCCAGTCGGACATGACGATGCCGTCGAAACCCCACTCGGTACGCAGGATGCCGGTGAGCAGCCGGGAGTTCTCGGACAGGAGCGTGCCGTTGACCGCGTTGTAGGAGCACATGACGGACCAGGGGCGGTCGCGGCGGACGATGCGTTCGAAGGCCCGCAGATAGATCTCGCGCAGCGGGCGCTCGTCGATGTCCGCGCTGACGCGCATGCGGTCGGTCTCCTGGTTGTTCGCCGCGTAGTGCTTGAGTGCAGCGCCGACGCCCGACTCCTGGAGCCCCCGGACCATCGCGCCGCCCATCTCGGCCGTGAGCAGCGGGTCCTCGGAGAAGTACTCGAAATTCCGCCCGCACAGCGGGGACCGCTTGATGTTGATGCCCGGCCCGAGCAGGACACGGATCCCGTGCGAGGCCGCCTCGTCGGCGAGCGCACCCGCCACGCGGTGGGCGAGCTCCGGGTCCCAACTGCTGCCCAGCGCCACGGCGGGCGGGTAGCAGGTGGCCGGGGCGGCGCTGTGCAGATCGATCTGGCCCCCGTCGCCGCTCTCCTTCGGGAGCCGCAGTCCGTGCGGGCCGTCGGACATGGTGACGGCGGGAATCCCCGCCTCCGGCGCGGCCGTCGTGACGAAGTCACCGGCGCCACTGGTCAGGGACGCCTTCTCGGTGAGGGAGAGCCGCGGAGCGGCCGGGGGAGGAGGAGGCTGCTGGGTCATGCGGCACCTAACGGGTCGGGGCGGGAGGAGCGGCTGGGCGACGGCCGGCCGGGCGGTGCCCGGTCCCGGGCGATCTGAAAACCGTAAATTGATCGGTTTTGGACGTCAAGAGGTCGCGCCGCACGCCAGCCGTACGGCGGACATGTGGTGCGCGAGCCTCTGCGCGACCCCTTGACGGTTAGAAACCGTTCAACGTACGGTTTTCGCGCTCGAGCCGCGCCGCTCCGGGACAGTGCAGTGCACAGCGTCCTGAGGCCGCGCCTCTTTTCCCCGAACGAAACGAGGAACGGTCATGCCCCCTGCCAGTCAGCCCTCTTCACCGGCCCGACTCTCCGGCCGCGCCCGCCGGGCGGTGCGCGTCCCGCTCGCCGCCGTCACCGTCATGGCCGCGCTGGCCGCCTCCGCGGGAGCCGCCTCCGCCGGCCCCGCGGAACGCCCGGGCGTGAGCGGCAAGGAGGCCGTCCGGTACGTCGCGCTGGGCGACTCCTTCAGCTCCGGGCCGGGCGTGCCCGACCAGACCGACGCGACCTGCGGCCGCTCGTCCAGGAACTACCCGTCCCTGATCGCGGCGGAGCTCGGCGCCGCCTCGTTCACCGACGCCACCTGCGCCGGGGCCGACACGAGCCATATGACGAACCCGCAGGCGACGGCGGGTCCCCAGCTCGACGCCCTGCGGCCCGACACGACCCTGGTCACCCTCGGCATCGGCGGCAACGACCTCGACCTGGTCGGCATCCTCACGCGCTGCGTCATCCTCGGCCAACTGGCCCCGTACGGCGCTCCCTGCAAGAGCAGCTACACACTGCTCGGCACCGACGAGATCGGCTCCCGCATCGCCACCACGGCCCCGAAGGTCGCGGCGGTGCTGGCGGAGATTCACGGCAGGTCACCGAACGCCAGGGTGCTGGTGGTCGGCTATCCCGCGATCTTCCCCGACGACGGGACGGCCTGCCGTCCCACGGTGTCCCTCGCGACCGGCGACTTCCCCTGGGTCAGGGACAAGGAGAAGCAGCTCAACTCGATGCTCGCGCAGCAGGCGGGGGCGCAGCGGGACGTGTACGTCGACGCGTACGCGCCCTCCGTCGGGCACGACGCGTGCAAGCCGGCCGGAGTCCGCTGGATCGAGCCCGAGGACACGGCGGAGGCGGCCGGGTTCCACCCCAACGCCGCCGGGCACAGAAGCACGGCCGATGCCGCACTCGCGACGCTCACGCGCTGACGGGGGTGTCCCTCCCCGCGCCGCCGTCGTCGGGGTCGAGCCCGAGCCGGGCCAGGAACGCGCGTACCAGCGCCTCCATCGGCACGGCCTCGGGCTCCAGCAGCCACTGGGTCTGCAGGCCGTCCATCAGGGCGAGCAACTGGACGGCCACCACGCCGGGTTCCACGTCGGCGGGCGAACCGCTCTCGGCCTGCAGAGCCCCGACGAGTCCGGTCAGCTCCGCCCTGACGACGCGGTAGCGCTCCCTGAAGTAGTGGTGCGCGGGATGGCCGGGGTCGGTCGCCTCGGCGGACAGCTTCGTGTAGAGCGCGACCATGCCGTGCGTCCGGCTGTTGCGCACCACCAGGTCGACCAGGCCACGCAACCGGTCGGACGCCTGCGCCGGTGTCCCCGGCCGGACGATGTCGGGGAAGACGGTCTGCGCGTCCGTACGGTCCCGCTGCGCCAGCACCTCGAGGAGCATGGCCTCCTTGCCGGGGAAGTGGTGGAGCAGCCCGGCGTGGGTCATCCCGGCGTGCGCGGCGATGTCGCGCAGCGAGACCGCGTTGAAGCCGGTGCGGGAGAAGAGCTCCGTCGCCGAGTCGAGGATGCGGGCGCGGGTGCGCTCGCCCTTCGTCAGGCGCTGCGGGACATCCTCGGGTCGGTCATTCAACTCGGCGGCCTCCTGCCGTCGTGGGGCAGCCGTCCGCCCTGCCGCTCGCAGGGCCGGCGTCGAGGGTGGTCCGCCGCGACTGTCCTGACCTGCGGGTTCGTCATGCTCCCCCGGAATTTACCAGGCGAGCGAAGTCGTGCCGTAAAAACCTACCAACTGGTTAATTCCGTGTGTAGGCTCACCGCCACTCTCACCCGGGACGTCCTTCCCCGGCCCTCCAGACGGAGCGAATCTCATGAGCAGAACCACTCGAAGCGGGGCTCTCGCCGCCGCCCTGGCGATGTCCCTCGCCCTCGCGGGATGCGCGGGCTCGGGCACCAAGAGCTCCGGCGACCCGCAGTTGGACATCGCCACGCTGACCTTCCCGCAGAGCCTGGACCCGGCGCACGCCGTGGGCAGCGCGCTGCCGTTCTTCCAGGCCACCTACGACACCCTGGTCAAGCGGGAGCCGAACGGTGACTTCAGCCCGATGCTCGCCACGGAGTGGACGTACAACGAGGACGCCACCGAGCTCGCATTCACCCTGCGCAAGGACGTGAAGTTCGCCGACGGCACGGCCTTCGACGCGGCCGGCGTCAAGGCGAACATGGAGCACTTCAAGAAGGGCGGCGGGGCCGACGCGAAGTGGCTGAACGGTCTGGAAGGCGTCGAAGTCGTGGACCCCACGCATGTGACCCTCGAGCTCAAGCAGGCAGACCCGGCCATGCTCTTCTACCTGAGTGACGCGGCGGGTCTGATGGCGAACCCGGCGAAGTTCGCGAAGGCCGACAGCCTCAAGACCACCCCCGACGGCACGGGCCCCTACCGCCTCGTCAAGGCGAAGACGACCATCGGGACCAAGTGGGTCTACGAGCGGAACAAGGACTACTGGGGCGAGAAGGCACCCTACGAGAACCTCGCGATCAGCTTCTTCGACAACGAGACGGCGATTGTCAACGGCATCAGGACCGGCCAGGTCGACGCGGCCCTCCTGCAGAGCGCCGACCAGCAGATCAGCATCGAGTCCGACCCCCGGGTGAAGACGACGAAGCAGGAATTCGACTTCCAGGGGCTGCTGCTGTTCGACCGCGCGGGCGCGCTGACCCCCGCGCTCAAGGACCCCCGGGTCCGTCAGGCGCTCAACCTCGCGATCGACCGCGACACGATGCTCTCCACCATCCGGCAGAAGAGGGGCAAGGTCACGGACCAGGTCTTCGGCCCCGACACCCAGGGCTACGACCCGAAGCTGGACACCTACTGGTCCCACGACCCGGCGAAGGCCAAGAGCCTGCTGAAGGCCGCGGGTTACGCCAAGGGCTTCGAGCTGAAGCTTCCCCGGATCTCCGCGATCGTCAACGACGCCCTGGCCGCCTCGCTCGTCACCGACCTCAAGGCCATCGGCATCACGCTGGTCTGGGACGACCTCGACGGCAGCTCGGCCGTCCAGAAGGTGTTCACCGACCGCGCCTACTCCGGCATGGTCATGAACATCGGGCAGTCCTCGTCCGACTGGGTCGTCGTCAACGAGCTGGTGACTCCCGGTGCCTTCAACATGTTCGGCACCACCGACGCCACCGTGCAGAAGCTGATACCGCAGATCCAGACCGGCGCCGGCGCGGAGGTGAAGCAGGCGGCGACGGCGCTCAACACGCACCTCGTCGAGGAGGGCTGGTTCGTGCCCTTCTACCGGATGACCTACCTGCACGTCTCGGACGGCACGGTGAAGATCACCCCGCAGTCCGGCATGGCCGTGCCGTCGATCTACAACTACGCCCCCGTCTCATGACGCCCCGCCGGGGGCGGTCCGTGAGGCGGGACCGCCCCCGGCGGCCGGCCACGCACAGCCGAGTGCCGAACAGATACCGAGTGCCATGCTGAACTTCATCGCCCGAAGGATCGCGGCGGGGGCTGTGCTCCTGGTCGTCATCTCACTCCTCTCCTACCTGCTGCTGTCGGTCTCCGACGCGGACGTCGGCAGACAACTCCTCGGCCAGGGCGCCGACCAGGCGGCCGTCGACGCCAAGAACGCCTCGCTCGGCCTGGACCGGCCCGTCCTCGTGCAGTACGCCGACTGGCTGGCGCACGCCGTCCGCGGCGACCTGGGCACCTCCTGGTTCACCAGCGAGGACGTCGGGACCGCGGTCGCCGGCCGGCTGCCGGTCACCGCGAGCCTCACCCTGGGGGTCACCCTCGTCACCACCGTCGTGTCGTTCCTGCTCGGCGTCTGGGCGGGCGTCCGGCGCGGAGCGGCCGACCGCTTCGTACAGATCCTCGGGGTGGTCGGATACGCCCTGCCGGGATTCCTCGTCACCCTGGTGATCGTCCTCGTCTTCGCGGTCAACCTGAACTGGTTCCCGGCGATCGGGTACACCCCCTTCACCGAGTCGCCCAGCGGCTGGCTCTCCACCGTCACGCTCCCGGTCCTGTCCCTCGCGGTCGCCTCCGTCGCGGGGGTCTCGCAGCAGGTCCGGGGTGCCGTCGTCGACGTACTGCGCCAGGACTACGTCCGTACCCTGCGCGCACGCGGACTGCCCACCTCCCGGATCGTGTTCCGGCACGTCCTGCGCAACGCGTCCGCGCCGGCGCTCTCCGTCCTCGGCATGCAGTTCGTCGGCCTGCTCGGCGGCGCGGTGCTCGTGGAACAGATCTTCGGGCTCCCCGGCATCGGAAGCATGACCGTCACCTACACCACCCGCGGTGACATCCCCGTGATCATGGCGTTGGTCATGTTCACCGTGATCGGTGTCGTCCTGATCAATCTCCTGGTCGACACCATGATCGGCTGGCTCAACCCGAAGGCGAGGGCCGCATGAGCGAGAACCTCCCGGCCGGTGAGGCCGGCGCGTCCCGCCCGTCGGCACCGGACCCCGGCTCCGCCGGCGGAAGTCTTCGCAGGCTCCTGCTCAACCCGCTCGGCGCTATCTCGGCGGGGGTGCTCCTCCTGCTCGTCGCCGGTGTCGTCCTCGCGCCGCTGCTCGCACCGCAGGCCCCGGACGTCTCCTCGCTCGGCGACGCGTTCGCGGCGCCCGACGGAGCGCACCCCATGGGCATGGACTCCGCGGGACGGGACATCCTCTCGCGCATCCTGTACGGCGGACGCAACACACTGGGCGGGGCGGTGGTCGCCCTGGCGGTCGCCCTCGCCCTGGGAGTGCCGTCCGGCCTGTACGCCGGTTACTACGGCGGCCGGTTCGACTCCGTCGCCAACTGGGCCGTCAACCTCGTCATGGCGCTGCCCGCGATGGTGGTGCTCCTCGCCTCCCGCGCCATCCTCGGCCCCGACGTCTGGGTGCTGATGATCGTGCTCGGGGTGCTCGTGGCCCCCGCCTTCTTCCGTCTGGTCCGCGGCATCGTCGCCAACGTCCGTAAGGAGCTGTACGTCGACGCCGCGAAGGTGTCCGGGCTGTCCGACACCCGGATCGTCGCCCGGCACATCCTGATCGTCGTCCGCGGCCCCCTCATCATCCAGGTGGCCCTCGTCGCCGGAATCGCCATCGGACTCCAGGCCGGTCTGGAGTTCCTCGGCGTCGGCAGCGGCTCGGCGGCGACCTGGGGCGCGATGCTCAACGAGGCGTTCCAGAACATTCAGCGCGCGCCCCTGCTCATCCTCTGGCCCGGACTGGCCCTCGGCCTGACCAACGGCAGCCTCGTCCTCCTCGCCGGGGCACTGCGCGACGTACTGGAGGACCGCGGCGGCGAGCCGGCCGGGCGGCGCCGCGGGAGGCCCCGCACCCCTCCCACGCCGGTCGTGGACAGGCCGTCGGAACCGGGCGCACTCCTCTCGGTCCGCGGCCTCACCGTCGCCTACGCCCGCCCGGACGGCACGGGCAAGGAAGTGGTGCACGGCATCGACCTCGATGTGCACCCGGGCGAAATCGTGGGCCTGGTGGGGGAGTCGGGCTCGGGGAAGACACAGACGGCCTTCTCGGTGCTCGGGATCCTGCCCGAGGGCGGGCGGGTCGCCTCGGGGAGCGTCATGATCAAGGGCCAGCAGGTCGTCGGGCTGCCCGAGCGCGCTCACCGCGCGCTGAGGGGAGGCACCGTGGCGTACGTCCCGCAGGAACCGATGAGCAACCTCGACCCGGCCTTCACCATCGGCAGCCAGCTCATGGAACCCATGCGGCACGTCCTCGGCATCTCGCGGAAGGAGGCCGCCGACCGGACTCTCGACCTGCTGCGTCTGGTGGAGATCCCCGATCCCGCGCGGACGATGCGGCTGTACCCCCACGAGATCTCCGGGGGCATGGCCCAGCGGGTCCTGATCGCAGGCGCCATGTCCTGCGACCCGGAGCTCCTCATCGCCGACGAGCCGACCACGGCGCTGGACGTCCGGGTCCAGGCCGAGATACTCGGTCTGCTGCGCAGGCTCCAGCAGGAGCGGGGCCTGGGCGTACTTCTGGTGACCCACAACCTCGGTGTCGTGGCGGACCTCTGCGACCGCGTCGCCGTGATGAGCGACGGCAGGATCCTCGAGACCGGGACAACCGACCAGGTCCTCCGCTCCCCCCGGGACCCCTACACCCGGACCCTGCTCGGCGCGGTCCTCGACGAGGCCCCGGTCCGGGCGCCCTGGCAGCCCCGAGAGGCGAGGAAGACCACCGCATGACCAGCACCGCCACCACCGAATCCACCGTCCCCGACGCCCTGCTGCGGATCAGGGACCTCCGGGTCTCCTACCCGGGCAAGGGATGGCGCGCCCCGCGCACCGAGATCCTCAAGGGGGTCTCCCTCGACATCCGGCCGGGCGAGACCCTGGGACTGGTCGGCGAGTCGGGCTCGGGCAAGACCACGATCGGGCGCGCCGTCCTCGGGCTCGTACCGGCCCGCTCCGGCAGCATCACCTTCGACGGCGAGCGGATCGACACGGCGAAGGCCTCGCGCCGCCGTGAGCTCAGCCGCGACCTCCAGGTCGTCTTCCAGGACCCGTACACCTCGCTGAACCCCTCACGCACCGTCGGGGACACGCTCGGCGAGCCCCTCCTGGGGCACGGTGCGAGCGCCCGGGAGGCACGCGGCCGGGTGGGCGACCTCCTGGAGCGGGTCCATCTCCCACCGGACGCGGCGAGCCGTCTGCCCCGGGAGTTCTCGGGCGGCCAGCGTCAACGGGTCGCCATCGCCCGCGCGCTGGCCCTGCGTCCCCGGCTCGTGATCTGCGACGAACCGGTGTCCGCTCTCGACCTGACCACCCAGCGCACGGTTCTCGAACTGCTGCTGGAGATCCAGGAGGAGACGGGCGTCGCCTATCTCTTCGTCACCCACGACCTCTCCGTCGTGCGCTTCATGAGCCACCGGGTGGCGGTGATCAAGGGCGGGTCCCTCGTGGAGACCGGCGACGCCCACGACGTCACCACCGACCCCCGGCACCCCTACACCCGGGCCCTGATGCTGTCGGCTCCCGTGGCCGACGTCGCGGAGCAGCGGCGCCGCAGGGAGTCGGCCGCCACTCTCGGCGGGGGAGCCGCCGCACCGGCCGGCGACGGCGGCTGACGCCGACGGGGCGGGGCGGGGCAGGCCCGTCGGGAGGATGCCCGACGAGCCGGCCCGGCACCGCCCCGTCGGTACGGCGCACGGGCTCCGGGGGGAGCCCGTTCACCGGGTCTCGGTGACCTCCAGGAAGCCGAGCGCGTCGACCAGCGCGCCCAGATCGAGCTCCGGACCGCGACGCAGGGAGTCGAGCGCGGGGGCGGCGGCCGCCGGAGGCCGCGCGGGGTGCGGACCCGTCGTCGGCTGCGCGCCGCCTTCGTCCTGCTCCGTGGCCCTGTACCCGGCGCCGTCGAGGGGGCGGCGGGGCTCGGCTCCGTCCTCGGGGAGTACGGAGACGGGTGCCGGGGCCACTGACCTCAGCGCGGCCTTGCGTACGGCCCAGAGGAGGTCGGCGGGATCGGCGGTCTTCGCCGACGTGGCCAGGCGGTCGGCGGCCTCCAGGAGGACGCTGCGGGCCAGTTCCCCGTCGTTCTCCAGTGCGTCGAGCGAGACGGTGGCCGTGAGCCAGCGGTCGTCCCCGACGGCCTGGCTCACCAGTTCGGTGAGCAGTTCGTGGCGGGTGACCGGAGGGCGGGCGACGGTGGGGTGCATGGACGGGTCCTCCCGGATGCGCGGCGGATGGAAGGTGCGGGCGGGTCGGACGGTGCGGCGCGGGGCGCCGCACCCGAGGAGCCGGATCAGCCCGCCGCCGGCCACGGCGCGGGGGCCGCCCAGGGCGCGGGCGTCGCCTCCGGGAGCGGCGGGAAGGCGAAACCGGTGGGAGCCAGGGGGCCGGGACGCTCCGGGATGCCCGCCGAGAGCAGGTACACGGCGAACTCCTCGTCGGGGTCGACACCGAGGAACCGTTCCACCTCGCTGTCGGCGAAGGCGACCGTCTGGAAGGGGCCGAGACCCAGCCCGGTGGCGGTCAGGGCGAAGGTCCGGCCGTAGTGGTCGGCGTCGTGCATCCACCGCCGGTAGGCATGGGGGTGGCGGTACTTCCAGGCCAGCCGGTCCGCGACAGCTGTGGTGAAGACCGTGAACGCACCTTCGTAGGAAGGTTCCTGATGGTAGGTCAGCGCGGCCACGCGTTCGCGGGAGGCGTCCGTGCCGAGCAGCTCCAGGGCGTGGCGGGCGGCCGAGTAGTGGTAGAGGCCCGGCTGGACCCCCTCGACGTCGTAGGCCACGACGTACGCCTCGGCCTCGTGCCGGCCGCCGGCCGGGGAGCCGGCCCTGTCCCGCTGGGCACCGGAAGGGCCGCCGTGGAGGGAGCGCTGTGGGGCGAAGCTGTGGAAGAGCAGGGTGCCGAGCTGGTCGAGCGAGACCGGGGCGCCGCTGAATCTGCGGTGGCTGCGCCGGGTGGTGAAGGCCGAACCGACCGGTGCGGCCAGGCGCAGCGGCCGGCGCGGCAGCATCACGACCGGTCTGCCGGGGTACTCCTTGAAGATGCCGGGGGAGCCGTCCTCGCCCCCGAGGTCCTCCGCGCGCTCCACGCGGGCGGGGGAGTGCACCAGGTGCCCGGCGCCCCGGGTCTCGGCGGGGAACCGCCCGGCGACGGGGTCCCGGCGATCCCGCAGCGGCGGAGCGTCCTCGTACGGCACCAGCACACCCAGCTCCGTGAGGGTTCCCACGGCGCTGCGGACCCGGTCGTGCTCCTCTGCGGGGAACCGCCTCGCCAGCTCGTCCGTGTCGGTCCCCTCGCCGGCTTTCGAAAGGAGGTCGAGCAGATCGGGGGTGATCTCGATCCAGCGACGCTCCCCGGGAATTCCCATGCGCAACCCGTCCGGATGCCAGCTGCAGACCAGGTGATCCCGGCGGCGGACCTTCATGGTGGAATCTCCTTGTCTGTTTCCTGGACGCACCGGGGGGCGTTGCGGCGGAAGGTGCTTATTGATCCGGCGGGGCGCGCCCGGCTGCGGGACAGGGTCCGTCTCGCAGCCGGAACGCTTACCACCCAGGCCCCTCGTCAGTCGTGCGGGGGTATTTCCCTGCCTCCCCTCGAATTACCGGACCGGCGAGGTGAGTTCTCCGCTTTGATTCAATGACACCACTCCGCGGACGCCGGGTACATACTTTTCCGGAGGCGCTCTGCGCACTATCAGAATTCCTGAACCCGTATCAGGAATTCGAAATGCTAACTTTCCTTCTTCTTACTGGAAATGAACGCGAAGGCGAGCACGGCGGCCAGCGCGGACACCCCGGCGACCACCCACAGACCGGTGTGGATGCCCACGTTGAACGAGGCGCTGACGGCCTCCGTGACCTCAGGCGTGGAACGGCCGGCGCTGTTGCCGCCCTCCCGCGCCACGGCCACGACCTGCGTGGCGACCTCCGGGGGCACATGCGCGGTGTCGAGCCGTTCCGGCAGCGCGCCGATGAACCGTACGGCGAGCACCGAGCCCAGGACGGCGGTGGCGAGCACCGAGCCGACCTGGCGGAAGGCGGTCACCGCGTTGGAGGCCGCGCCCATCTGGGCCGGCTCCGCCACGGCGAAGGCCGCCGCCGTCGACGGGGCGACCACGAGGCCGCTGCCCAGGCCGAGCAGCGCCAGGCCGACGGCCGTGATCCCGTACGAGCTGTCGGGCTGCTGCCGGACCAGCACGATCGCGGCCGCGGCCGTGACCAGTGAGCCCACGGCGAGCAGCCGGGCGGGCCCGACCTTGCTCGCGATCCGCTGCGCCACCAGGGTGGACAGGACGAACGCGACCATCGCGGGCAGCAGCTTGAGACCGGTGGCCATGGGCTCGGTGCCCTGGACCCGCTGCAGGAACAGCACTTCGAGGAAGACGACGCCGACGAAGGTGAAGAGCGCGCTCGCCGCCACCACCAGCGTGGCGGACAGCGGGACCGAAGCCATCATGCGTACGTCCAGCATGGGCACCGGCGCCCGCCGTTCGACCAGGACCAGTGCGGTCAGGGCGACCACCGCGACCACCAGGGTGGCCACCACCACCGGGTCGCCGTAGCCCTCGCGGCCACCGACCGCGATCCCGTACACCAGCGTGCCGAGGCCGACGACGGACAGGAACTGGCCCGGCAGGTCGAGAGCGCGGTCGGGGACCTTCGTCTCCTTGACCGCGTAAAGGGTGACGGCCACGGTCACCACCGCGAGCGGGGCGTTCACCAGATACACCGCGGGCCAGTCGAACCGGTCCAGGAGCGCACCGCCGAGCAGCGGACCCAGGGCGAGGCCTACGCCGGACATGGACACCCAGATGGTGATGTAGCGCAGCATGCGCGGCAGATCGACGAAGAACGTCGTGGTGATGATGGCGAGTGACGTCGGCAGCACCAGCGCGCCGCCGACCCCGCTGATCGCCCGGCCGACGAGCACCTGCGGGAAGCCGCTCGCGGTCGCCACGACGAGTGAACCGGCGGCGAGCGCGACCACCCCGATGACGAACACCCGGCGTCGGCCGAAGCGTTCGCCCAGTGCGCCGCCGGAGAGCACACAGGCGGCCACGACCAGGGTGTAGGTGCTCGACACCCAGCTCAGGTCGGCGGGGGCGACGTGCATGTCCACCTGCAGGGCACGCAGGGTCGAGATCGCCGCCGTCACCTCGATGAACGACATGAACAGCCCGAGGCAGGCGGCGGTCAGCACCAGCCCGCCGCGCGGGATCACCGGCTTCGGGGGCGTGTCGGCGGGGGCCTGTCCCGTGACGGCGCTCATCGGCCCGCCTCCTTGTCGGCCAGCCGCTTCACCGCGTCGTCCCAGCCGGCGGGCAGGCTCTCGCGGTCCGCCGGGTAGAAGACGAACACCGAACGGGCCATCACCTTGCGGAGCCGGCCGACGATGCCCTTGTGCGGGTCCGAGCGCGAGAACGTGTCCAGGGCCTCCTGGCCGCTCCACGCCGACAGGGTCCAGAAGGTCTTCTTCAGCGGCTCGGCCCGCAGCGAGGCGCCGATGACGCCGGGCGCTGACCGCACCTGCTTCCAGACCACGAGTGACAGCAGGAAGAAGCGGGGGACGTGGAGCAGCGAGCTGACCTGAAGCTTGGACGCCATGACCACGGCTTGGCCGGAGTCGGCGGTCGCTTCGTCGGCGGCTGCCCCTGGCATCCAGGGAATGGTGGGCATGGAAGCCTCTCCTCTACTACTGCGACATGACACAGGGCTCTGGGGGCAGGGTTACCTGCCTCCTACAAGAGCCCACCCTGGCCCCGATCCGGACAGTCACGAAGGATGAACTTCGGATGGTGCGCGGAGTTGGCCGAATAGCGGCTACGAGCGCAGAGACGTTCGAATCCGGACACCGTTCTTTCAGCCCATCGGATCTTCCGATGGGCGCTCGGGCATCCCCGATCCGGTGATTGACCCCCGTGCGGCGGCCGACCTACGTTTCTGGCCATGCCGGCCCCGTCGCCGGACACAGTTCACACCGCCGTCGTCACACCCCGCCGTAGCAGCGACGCCGCCGTCACACCGGCCGTCAACGCCGCAACGGGGCACAGGCGAACTCTCCGCCCCAGAGGTCTCACTCCTCTGCGCCCCAGCCGTCGTCGCGCCGCCGCGACCGGTTCCACGAGTACCGCTCACGCCGAAGGGCTGCCTGCCATGACCACCCGTGTCGCTGTCGTCGGTGCCGGCATATCCGGACTGTCCGCCGCCCACCACCTGCCGGACGACGTCGAAGTCACCGTGTACGAGAAGGACGACCGGCCCGGAGGTCACGCGCTGACCGTCGAGGTCGAGGAGGAGGACGGCCGGACGATCGGCATCGACACCGCCTTCGTGGTCTTCAACTCCCGTACCTACCCGCAGATCACCGCGTTCTTCGAGGAGATCGGCGCCCCCGCCCTGGACCACTCGGGCGGATTCGACTTCTTCGACCTCGACCGTGGCCTCGACTACGGAACGACCGAGTTCGAACTGACCGAGGAGGAGATAGCCCAGCGCTATCCGGCCGACTTCCTCACCCTGTGGCGGGACGCCGAGCGCTTCCACCGCGAGGCGCCGCGCGACTTCCTGCGCAAGCGCACCGACATGGCGCTCGGTGAGTACCTGAGCAGGGGCGGCTACTCCGACGCCTTCAAGTACGGCTACGTCGTACTGCTCGCCACCGCCGTCTGGTCGGTCCCCGCCGAGCTCATCTGGGAGATGCCCGCCACGACCGTCATCGCCTTCTTCATGTCCCACGACCCCGGCGGCCTCGGCGGGCGCACGGTCGCCTGGAAGACCGTGGCCGGCGGCAGCATCGAGTACGTACGCAGGGTCGTCGCCGGGATCCACGGCAAGGTCCGCACCTCCAGCCCGGTCACCCGGGTCCGCGAGGAGGCCGACGGCGTGGTCATCGGCACGGCCGACGGCGAGGAGCGCTACGACTACGCGGTCCTGGCCTCGCACGCGGACCAGACGCTCGCGATGCTCGAACAGCCCAGCGCGCTCCAGGCCGACATCCTCGGCAAGGTCCGCTACAGCTCCACCAGCGCCGTCCTGCACACCGACCCGGCCGCCATGCCGCCCAACCGCGAGCGCTGGCAGAGCTGGAACTACGGCCTCAAGACCGTGGACGGGCGCACCCGCACCTGGGTCGCGTACTACATGAACTCGCTCCAGGGCTTCACCGCGAGCAAGGACTACTTCGTCACGCTCGACTCGCCCATCGTCCCCCGGGACGAACTCGTCATCCGCGAGCTGCCGTTCACCCACCCGATCATCGACCTGGACGTGCGCACCATGCAGCGCACCATCTACTCGGTCAACGAGACCGGACGCGTCAAGCTCGCCGGTTCGTACTTCCACTCCCCGAAGATCGGCCACGACCTCATCGGGTCCCACGAGGCCGGCTTCGTCTCAGGGCTGAAGGCCGCCGAGTCCATCACCCGTGATCTCCGCCCCCACGCCGTCAAGAAGTGAATCGAGGTACTCCCATGCAGACTGTCACCGCTAAGGAAGCACAGGCCTGGCTGGTCGAGAAGCTGGCCGTCCGCCTGGAGGTCGAGCCCTCCGAGATCGACGTCGAGCGCTACTTCGACGAGTTCGACCTCGACTCGACCGAGGCCCTCATCCTCGCCGGCGAGCTGGAGAAGTGGCTCGGCTTCGAACTGGAGGCGACCGCCCTCTGGTACCACCCGACCGTAGCCGCGCTCTCCGAGCACATAGCCGAGGAGAGCGCGAACCATGTCGCCGCGGCCTGACCCGTCCGCACCCCGCCCCGTACTGCGCACCCTGCGGGACGCGGGCGGGGACACGGCCCACCGGATCTGCGCCGTCCACCCGGGCGCGCTCGCGGCCGGTGAGTGGGAGGCGCTCGCCGGGCAGCTGCCCGAGGACACTGCCCTGTACCTGCTCGACCTGGGCAACGTCCCCGAGTTCCTCGCCGCGGCCCTCGACCCCCGCGCACCCGTCGTGTCCGTCGGGGCGCTGGCGGCCCGCTGCCTCGACGAACTCGCCGCTGCGGGCGCCGACTCCGCGCCGTTCTCGCTCGTCGGCTGGTCCTTCGGCGGCGTCGTCGCCTACGAGATCGCCACCCGGCTCGAAGCGGCCGGGCGCGGTGCCGTCCTGCGGGACCTCGTCCTGCTCGACAGCATCGCCCCCGTCCCCGCCTTCAAGCGCACCGACGAACTGCTCGACGCCTCGATGCTCCTCGACTGGTTCGCGATGTACCTCGGGGCGAAGCGCCGCAGCCCCTTCACCGTGAGCGTCCCGTCCCTCGCCGCACCCGAGGACGGACTGCCCCAGGTGCTCGACGCCGCCGTCGACCAGGGGCTCCTGCCGCGGGGCACCGAACTCGCCGGACTGCGCAAGCTGTACGCCGCCTACCAGGGCGGCCTGTCCCGCAACAACCGCTGCACCGCCCCGTACGAGCCGGGCCCCATCGAGCGCCCCCTCACCCTCGTCAAGCCGGAGCGCTCACTGCTGCCCGACAGCGGGGACCTCGGCTGGAGCGGCCTCAGCGCACATCCCGTACGACAGGTGGCCGTCCCGGGCGACCACTACACCATGCTCCGGGACCCCGAGGCCGTGAGCGCGCTCGCCGGACTGCTGGCCGGCTCCGCCGTCGTCTGAACACATCCCGCGGACCCGCGCCCTGCCCACCCGCCGCACTTGAACGAGAGGACCGTCGTGCACCACTCACGTCTGGCCGAGACACCCATCGCCATCGTCGGGTTGGCCGGCCTGTTCCCCCAGTCGCGCAACGTGCGCGAGTTCTGGCACAACATCGTCGACGGCAACGACTGCATCGAGGACGTACCGGACACCCACTGGAACCTCGACGACTACTACGATCCCGACCCCACGGCCGAGGACAAGACCTACGCCCGGCGCGGCGGGTTCCTGCCCGAAATCGCCTTCAACCCCATGGAGTTCGGCCTGCCGCCGAACACCCTGGAGGTCACCGACATCCTCCAGCTCCTGTCGCTGACCGTCGCCCGCGACGTCCTGCGTGACGCGGGCACCGAGGGCTCCGGGTGGTACGACCCGACCCGCACCGGGGTCATCCTCGGCGTCACCGGCGCCAACTCCCTGACACAGCCGCTCTCCGCACGGCTCCAGACGCCCGTCCTCAAGGAAGTGGTCCGCAGCGTCGGACTGAGCGAGGCCCAGGCCGAAGAGGTCGCCGAGCGCTTCAAGAAGGCATACATCCCGTGGGAGGAGAACTCCTTCCCCGGCATGCTCGGCAACGTCGTCGCCGGCCGCATCGCCAACCGCTTCGACCTCGGCGGCACCAACTGCACCGTGGACGCGGCCTGCGCCAGCGCCCTCGCCGCGGTCAAGCTCGCCGTCAGCGAGCTCGTCGAAGGCCGCTCCGACCTGATGATCACCGGCGGCTGCGACGCCGAGAACACGATCCTCATGTACATGTGCTTCAGCAAGACCCCGGCGTTCTCCAAGAGCCAGATCATCCGGCCCTTCGACGAGTCCGCCGACGGCACGCTGATCGGCGAGGGCATCGGCATGCTCGCCCTCAAGCGGCTCGCCGACGCCGAGCGCGACGGGGACCGGATCTACTCCGTACTGCGCGGCATAGGCACCTCGAGCGACGGCCGCTTCAAGAGCATCTACGCCCCGCGCGCGCAGGGCCAGCAGCTCGCCCTGCGCCGCGCCTACGAGGACGCGGACGTCCCCGCCGGCTCCATCGAGCTCTTCGAGGCGCACGGCACGGGCACCGCCGTCGGCGACCACACCGAGCTGTCCGCCCTCGGCTCCTTCGTGGCCGAGGGACAGGACGCCCGCGGCTACGCCGCCATCGGAAGCGTCAAGTCCCAGATCGGGCACACCAAGGCGGCGGCGGGCGCGGCCGGGCTGATCAAGCTCTCGCTCGCCCTGCATCAGAAGGTCCTGCCGCCGACCATCAACGTCGAGCAGCCCAGCGCCGCCGTCGACCCCGCCGAGACCCCGTTCTACGTCAACTCCCAGGCCCGTCCCTGGATCGCCGACCCGGGCCGCGACAAGCGCCGGGCCGCCGTCTCCTCCTTCGGCTTCGGTGGCACCAACTTCCACATGGTCCTGGAGGAGCACGACACCACCGGCGGCAAGGTGCTCGGCCCCGTCGCCCGCACCGGCCTCTGGCACGCCGCCGACCCCGAGGCCCTCGTCCGGCGCCTGGAGCAGGGCGCGGCGCCCGACCCGCTGGGGTGGGTGCCCGCGGGTGACGCGCGCATCGGCATCGTGGCCGGCTCGGACGAGGAGTTCGAGGCGCTGCGCGCCACCGCCGTCGAGCTGCTGCGGGCCAAGTCCGGAGCGGACGCCTGGCAGCACCCCAAGGGGATCACCTACCGGCGCTCCGGCATCCCGGCCGGCACGAAGGCCGCCGCGGTCTTCGCGGGGCAGGGCAGCCAGTACGTCGGCATGGGCCGCGAGGCCGCCCTCGCCGTCCCGCCCGTGCTCGCCGCGTACGACAGGGCCAACCGCCTGACCGCGGGGGCCGAGACGCTCGGCCGCGTCGTGTTCCCGCCGCCGGCCTTCGACGACGCGACGCGCAAGGCCCAGGAGGAGTCGCTGCGGCGCACCGAGTTCGCCCAGCCCGCGATCGGGGCGCTGTCCGCCGGACAGTTCGCCTGGTTCAAGGAGCTCGGGTTCGCCCCCGACGGTGTCATCGGACACTCCTTCGGTGAACTGAGCGCCCTGTGGGCGGCCGGTGTCCTCGACGACGACGGATTCACCGAGCTGGCCCGCGCCCGCGGCCTCGCGATGGCCCCGCCCGCCGATGCCTCCGCCTCCCACGACCCCGGCGCCATGGCCGCCGTGCGCGGCGAGCTGAGCGCGGTCGAGGCGCTCGTCGCCGGCTACCAGGACGTGTCGGTCTGCAACATCAACGCCCCCGGGCAGATCGTGGTCGGCGGCCCGACCGCGGAGATCGACCGCCTCGTGGCGGACGCCGCGAGCGGCACGATTCCCGCGAAGCGGCTCCCCGTCTCGGCGGCTTTCCACACCCGGTTCGTCGCCCACGCCGCCGACGCCTTCCGCGAGGCGGTCTCGGGCGTCGCCCTGAACGCCCCGCGCATTCCCGTCTACGCGAACACCCCGGGCGCCTCCTACGGCGCCGACCAGGCCGAGAGCCGCCGCACGCTGGTCGACCAGCTGCTCCGGCCGGTCGCCTTCGCCGACCGCATCGAGGAGATGTACGCCGACGGCTTCCGGGTCTTCGTGGAGTTCGGCCCGAAGCGGGTCCTCTCCGACCTCGTGGACCGCGTTCTCGAGGGCCGCGACGGCGTGCGGACCGTCGCGGTCGACGGCGGCCCCGCCAAGGACGGCGAGCTCGCCCTCAAGCGCGCCGTCATCGAACTGGCGGTCCTGGGCCTCCCGGTCTCCGGCATCGACAACCACAGCGCCGAGGTGCCCGAGGTGCCCGCGGGCAAGGGCATGGCCATCCCGCTGCGAGGTATCAACTACGTCACGGAGGCCCGACGTTCGGCGTACCGCGACGCGATCGCCGAGCCCTCTCGCGAGGCGGCGCAGCCGGCGCAGCCGGCCGCCCAGCCCGTGTCCGAGCCGGTGACACAGCCGGCGGAGGGCGCTGGGGACGCTCTGAGCGCGGTGGCCCGAGAGGGGCTCGACCTCCAGGCCGAGATCCTCGACGCGCACGTCGAGACGATTCGCGAGGCGGTGAAGACCCTCGAACTGTCGGTCCGCTC
This sequence comes from Streptomyces sp. NPDC051064, assembly GCF_044455985.1. Classification (NCBI taxonomy): domain Bacteria; kingdom Bacillati; phylum Actinomycetota; class Actinomycetes; order Kitasatosporales; family Streptomycetaceae; genus Streptomyces; species Streptomyces sp. NPDC051064. Next base: position 539,075 of record NZ_JBITFK010000003.1, on the reverse strand, counting down.
CGGCACCCACCCCGACGCCGACGCCGCCCTGCGGCTCATCGAGCAGCACGGTGCGTCGATCACGTCGGCGCACGAGCGCGCGACGCGGCTCCTGATCGACGCGCTGAAGAGCGAGGAGGCACCTGCGGTGGCGCCCGTTGAGCCTGTCACCGCTGCTGCTGCTCCGGTGGTGGCGGAGCCTGCGCCTGCGCCCGTACAGGCCGAGAAGTCTCCGGTGCCTGCTGCTCCCGCTGCTCCGGTGGCGGAGGTGGATGCTGCGGTGCTGGGTGCGCTGCTGGAGGTGGTGGCGGAGAAGACGGGTTATCCGGTGGAGATGTTGGAGCCGGGTATGGACGTGGAGGCGGACCTGGGGATCGATTCGATCAAGCGGGTTCAGATCATGGGGGCGTTGCAGGAGCGGTTCCCGGTCTCCGGTGAGGTGGATCCGGAGCGGATGGGTGAGCTGCGGACGCTGGACGACATCGCGGGCTTCCTGGCCTCGGCGTCCGGTGCGACCGCCTCGGTTGAGCCTGCCGCCGCTCCCGCCGCTCCCGCCGCTCCCGCTCCTGCGGTGGTGGAGTCTTCCGTCTCTGCGCCGTCCGCCGAGGTGAACGCCGCTGTGCTGGGGGCGTTGCTGGAGGTGGTGGCGGAGAAGACGGGTTATCCGGTGGAGATGTTGGAGCCGGGTATGGACGTGGAGGCCGATCTGGGGATCGATTCGATCAAGCGGGTTCAGATCATGGGGGCGTTGCAGGAGCGGTTCCCGGTGTCGGGTGAGGTGGATCCGGAGCGGATGGGTGAGCTGCGGACGCTGGACGACATCGCCGGTTTCCTGGCCTCGGCGTCCGGTGCGACTGCCCCGGTCGCGCCTGTCTCCGCTCCGGTCCCTGCTGAGCCGGCTCCGGCCGTCGCTGCTTCCGTTCTCGTGACTGAGGTGCCTGTTGCTTCCGCCGAGGTGGATGCTGCGGTGCTGGGTGCGCTGCTTGAGGTGGTGGCGGAGAAGACGGGTTATCCGGTGGAGATGTTGGAGCCGGGTATGGACGTGGAGGCGGACCTGGGGATCGATTCGATCAAGCGGGTTCAGATCATGGGGGCGCTTCAGGAGCGCTTCCCGGTCTCGGGTGAGGTGGATCCGGAGCGGATGGGTGAGCTGCGGACGCTGGACGACATCGCGGGCTTCCTGGCCTCGGCGTCTGGTGCGACCGCCTCGGTTGAGCCTGCCGCCGCTCCCGCCGCTCCCGCCGCTCCCGCCGCTCCCGCCGCTCCCGCCGCTCCCGCCGCTCTCGCTCCTGCGGTGGTGGAGTCTTCCGTCTCTGCGCCGTCCGCCGAGGTGAACGCCGCTGTGCTGGGGGCGTTGCTGGAGGTGGTGGCGGAGAAGACGGGTTATCCGGTGGAGATGTTGGAGCCGGGTATGGACGTGGAGGCCGATCTGGGGATCGATTCGATCAAGCGGGTTCAGATCATGGGGGCGTTGCAGGAGCGGTTCCCGGTGTCGGGTGAGGTGGATCCGGAGCGGATGGGTGAGCTGCGGACGCTGGACGACATCGCGGGCTTCCTGGCCTCGGCGTCCGGTGCGACGGCTCCGGCTGAGTCTCCCGCTCCCGCTGCTCCCGCTCCTGTGGTGGTGGAGTCTTCCGTCTCTGCGCCGTCCGACGAGGTGAATGCCGCTGTGCTGGGGGCGTTGCTCGAAGTCGTGGCGGAGAAGACGGGTTATCCGGTGGAGATGTTGGAGCCGGGTATGGATGTGGAGGCCGATCTGGGGATCGATTCGATCAAGCGGGTTCAGATCATGGGGGCGCTTCAGGAGCGCTTCCCGGTCTCCGGTGAGGTGGATCCGGAGCGGATGGGTGAGCTCCGGACCCTGGACGACATCGCCGGCTTCCTGGCCTCGGCCTCAGGTGCGGCCCCCAGTGACACGGCCGCCGAAGGTTCCGGCCCCGCCGTCGAGTCCCCCCTCGTCATCACCTACCCCCAGGCGGACGGCGTGGGAAGGACCTTCGCGGCCGTACGCGAACTCCCCGCGGTCTGCCGTGTCGTACGGGCCTACGCGGAGCAGCCCGTCGCCCTCGTCCTCGACGACGGGTCGACGCTGACCCGGCCGCTGGTTGCCGGTCTGCGCGCCGACGGCTGGAGGGTGGAGGTCGTCGTACTGCCGGGTGCCACCACGTCCGCGGGTGAGGCCGACTCCTTCCGCCCGCTCCGTACGTGGGACGAGAAGGAGCTCGCCGCGGCTGTCACGGCCGAACGGCTCGACCTGGTCGTGCAGATGGCCGCCGAGGCCGGACAGGAGTGGACCGAGGCGGCACGCCGTCTGGCGCACACCGTCCTCGTCGCCAAGCTGACCCAGGCCCCGCTGAAGGCAGCGGCCGGCGACCGCGCCGCGTTCGTCGCGGTAACCCGGCTGGACGGAGCGAACGGCTACCGCGGCAGCGGCACCGGATCCGCCCTCCTCGGCGGTGTGAGCGGACTCGTCAAGACGCTGGCGATCGAGGTCCCCTCGCTCTTCACACGCACCGTGGACTTCGCTCCCGGTCTGGACGACCGCACCGTCGCGGCACGCTTCCTGGACGAGATCCACGACGTGTCGGCCGACCTCGCGGACGTGGGTGTCGACCCGGAGGGACGCCGCACGATCGTGCCGTCCGCCGAGCCGCCGGCCGGGCACGTGACGGCCGTACAGGAGATCGGCGTCCGGGATCTGCTCGTCGTCACCGGCGGCGCCCGCGGCATCACCGCGGACTGCCTCCAGGCGCTCACCGAGGCCCGTCCCGTGGGTCTGCTGCTGCTCGGCCGTAGCCAGGTGACCTCCGAGCCCGAGTGGTCGGCGGGTGTCGAAGGCGCGGCGCTCAAGGGCCTCATCGCCAAGCGGATCACCGCTACGGGGGAGAAGGCCACCCCGCGCGGTGTCGAGGCCGTCTACCGCGAGCTGACCGGCAGCCGCGAGATCCAGGCCAACCTCGACCGGCTCCGGGGTACCGGCGCCACCGTCGAGTACCTCGTGGTGGACATCACCGACGCCGCCGCGGTCCGGACCGCCCTCGCCCCGTACGCCTCGCGTGTCACGGGCGTCGTGCACGGCGCCGGTGTCCTGGCCGACCGGCTGATCGCGGACAAGACGCCGGAGGAGATCGCCCGGGTCCTCGGTACGAAGATCGTCGGCCTCGGCCACGTGCTGGACGCGCTCCGCGGCTCGGCCGACCTGCGCCACCTGGTGTTCTTCTCCTCGGTCGCCGGATTCTTCGGCAACCGGGGCCAGTCGGACTACGCCGTGGCCAACGAGGCGCTCAACCGTCTCGCGGTGCGCCTCAGGCAGGAGCTGCCCTCGGCGCGTGTGACCTCCGTCAACTGGGGTGCGTGGGACGGCGGGATGGTCACCGACGACCTGCGCCGGATGTTCGCCTCGAGGGGCGTGGCGCTGGTTCCGGTGGCGACGGGTGCGGGCATGTTCGCCGAGCAGTTCACCGCCGCCCGCGGCCAGGACACGGTCGTCGTCGCCGGCCCGCTCACTCCGCTCTCCGCTCCGCCGGCCGAAGGCTCCCCGGCCTCGCCGACCCTGCTCGTCGACCGTACGCTCGCGGACATCTCGGCCGACCCGCTGCTCGCGGACCACACGATCGGCGGCAAGCGGGTGCTGCCCGCCACCGCCGCGCTCGGCGCCCTCGTCAACACCACCGAGAGGGTGACCGGCAAGCACGTGACCGAGGTGTCCGCGTTCAAGGTCTTCAAGGGCCTGGTGATGGACGCGGCGGAGGGCGAGGGAGCCGACGCCTCACGGCTGCGGCTCTTCATCGAGCCCGGACCGGCCGCCCGCCCGCACGCGATCGAGGTGCTGGCCTCCGCGGTGGACGACGCCGGACGGAGCAGGCCGTCGTACGGGGCGAGCCTCTCCACGGACGCGCCGCCGGTGCCCGCGGACCGTACGGACCTCGCCCGTGCCGCGCGTGCGGCGACCCGTACGGACGCCGCTCCGCTGTACCGGGACGGCACGCTCTTCCACGGTCCCGCGCTCCGCGGGATCCGCTCGGTGCTGGTCGCGGAGGAAGGACTGCTGCTGCTCGCCGCACGGCTCGGTGATGGGCTGCCGGCTCGCGGTGCCTACCACGGCCGGTTCCACAGCCCGGTCATCGCCGATCTGCTCCTCCAGTCCGCGCTGGTGTGGGTGCGACGGTTCCGTAACCGCGCCTCCCTGCCGATGGAGATCGGCAGCGCCCGCTTCCATGCGGAGCTCCCCGCCGACCAGGAGTTCCTGATCGCGGTGGAGAACGTCACCTCCGGGCCGAGCGGCATCAGCTGCTCGATCACCGCGCTCGACCGGGAGGGCCGTGTGCTCCAGGTCCTCGACGGTGTGGTGGTCGTGGAGGACCCGCAACTGGAGGGCAAGTTCGGAGCGGCCGAAAGGACCGGGACCGCCGCCGTCTCCGTCTGACGGCGACCGGGCGGGTCCGGCCCCGGCCCCCTCCGGGGCCGGACCCGCCCGGTACTTCCCGGGCCGCACGGGCCCCGTGCCCGACGGGACGGCAGTCCCCTCGTGACCCGGCCCGTACCGCCCCCTCTCCCGACCCCTGACTCCCGAACCGAACCATGCGGACACCCGGAGGCTGACCCAACCATGGGCAAGTACGCGATCGTCGGCCTGGCCTGCCTCTTCCCGGGGGCAGGGACACCCGACGACTACTGGCGCAACCTGATCGAAGGTGTGGACTCACGCACCGACGGGGACGACCGTGTCTTCGGGCACGCCCCGGAGGCCCGGGAGACCGACCCCGAGGACAGGCACCGCATCTACTGCACCAGGGGCGGTTTCCTGGACGAGTACGACGAGCGTGCCGCAGGACTCGACCCGAAGAACTACCGCCTTCCCGCCGACTACCTGGCCGGCCTGGACCGCTCGTTCCACTGGGCGCTCCGGGTGGCCGGGGACGCGCTGGCCGACGCGGGCCACCCCCCGACCGCGGACGGCCGGCAAGGACGGAGGACCGGGGTGGTGTTCGGGAACTACCCGTTCCCCACCCCGGCCTCCGGCCGCTTCGCCGGTGAGCTCTGGGACTCGGCCGTGGCCGACGGTCTCGCCGAGGCCGGTCTCCCCGTGCCCGACGGCCTGATCACGCCCGGCGCCCCGGACCCGTCCGGTGCGGTCACCGCGCACAACCTCTGGGCGGGCGGCATGCCGGCCCTCGTCGTCGCGGCCGCCCTGGGCCTGGAGGGCCCGAGGTTCACCCTCGACGCGGCGTGCTCCTCCGCGCTGTACGCGCTGAAGCTCGCCTGCGCCCATCTGGAGACGGGCCGGGCCGATCTCATGCTGGCGGGGGGTGTCTGCGCACCCGACCCGACCGTCATCCACCTGTCCTTCTCCGACCTGCGCGCCTATCCGCAGGACGGCTTCAGCCAGCCCTTCGACGCGCGTTCCCGGGGCATCGTCACCGGGCAGGGAGCCGCGATGATCGCGGTGAAGCGGCTCGCCGACGCACAGCGCGACGGCGACCGCATCCACGCGGTGATCGACGCCCTCGCCCTGACCAACGACGGCCCCGGCAAGCACCTGCTCGCGCCGAACGAGGCCGGTCAGCTCGCCGCGTACGAACTCGCCTACCGCGAAGCCGGGGTCGACCCGTCCGCGATCCAGTACCTGGAGTGCCACGCCACCGGTACGCCGCTGGGTGACAGCACGGAACTCGGCGGCGCCGAGGCCTTCTTCGGCCGTGGCCCGCTGCTGGGGTCCGTCAAGGCGAACATCGGCCACCTGCTGACCGTGGCCGGCATGTCCAGCCTCCTCAAGGTCGTCCTCTCGCTGTCGCACGGTGTCATCCCCCCGACGATCGGAGTGGAGCAGCCGCTGCCCGGCACGATCGCGGACCGGGTCGTACGCGAGGCCGTGCCCTGGCCGGAACCCGCCCCCGGCGCGCCCCGCCGCGCGGGCGTCTCCGCCTTCGGCTTCGGCGGTACGAACGCCCACGTCGTCCTCTCCGCACCGGAGACGCCGGAGACGCCGGAGACATCGAGCGCACCGGCCGCCACGGCCGCACGGGAAGCGCCCGCCGCCCCCACCGAGCCGCCCCCGCTCGCCGTGATCGGCATGGGCGCGCACTTCGGGTCCTTCGCCACCCTGGACGAGTTCGAACGAGCCGGCTACGACGGTCTCGTCGGCGTACGCCCCTTGCCCGAGCAGCGCTGGCGCGGCTTCGAGACCGTGGAGGGCGGCCCCCTGGACCGGGCAGGTCTCGGCGGGGACGCGGCCCCTCAGGCGGCCTACATCGAGGACTTCGAGGTCGACACCACCTCGTACCGCATCCCGCCCAAGGACCTCGCCCACTTCAACCAGCAGCAGCTGCTGCTCATGCGCGTGGCCGAGGAGGCGCTGCACGACGCGGGATTCGAGCGCAAACGCCCCGGCGGCGAGGACGGTTCCGCCGCACGGCGGGTCGGCGTCGTCATCGGCATGGAGATGGAACCCAGCGCGCACGGCCACGGCTCCCGCTACGAGCTGGGGCGCAAACTGACCGAGTGGTGCGCGGCAGCAGGCGTCGACCCCTCGCCGCAGCAGCTCGCGGAACTGACCCGGGCCGCGCGGGACGGCGTCCACGACTCCATCGAGCCCAACGAGGTCCTCAGCTACATCGGCAACATCATGGCGAGCCGGGTCTCCTCGCTGTGGAACCTCACCGGCCCCTCCTTCACCCTCTCCTCGGACAGCGCCGTCGGCGTCGAGGCGCTGGACGTGGCCCGGCTGCTGCTCCTCGACCCCACCGTGGAAGCCGTCCTGGTCGGCGCGGTCGACCTCGCCGCCGGACCGGAGAGCACCCTCGCCCGCGAACTGCTCGAACCGGGCACCGTGCGGGACGGGCTGCGCATCCTGGGCGAGGGCGCGGGCGCCGTCGTCGTCACCCGGCCCGACACAGTGCCCCAGGGGCGCAGGGTGTACGCCACCGTCGAGTCGATCGCCGTGCACCACGCGCCTGACGTCACCCCCGCCACGAGCGCCGAACTCGTCGAACGCGCCGCCCGGGACGCGCTCGCCGCCGCCGGAATCGGCCCGTCGGACGTCGAGCTGGTGGAAGCCGGCGGAGCGCATCCCGCGGAGCTCGACGGCCTCGCCCGCGTCTGGAGCACCGAGCGAGCGGGCGGCGAACTGCGTACCGCCCTCTCCTCGGCCCGCCGGGCCGTGGGCGACACCGGGTGCGCCTCCGGACTCGCCGCTCTCATCCGGGCCGCGCTCTGCCTGCACCACGCCTACTTCCCCGCGGCCCCCGAGGGCGTCGCGGCGGACCGGACCGAGGGCTCCGCCTTCTTCCTGGCCGCGGACTCCCGGCCCTGGCTGCGCTCCCACCGCGAGGGCAGGCGCGCCGCCTCCGTCAGCGTCGTCGGCGCGGCAGGCAGCCACGCCCACCTCGTGCTCACCGGCGGTCAGGTGCGCGGCGAGATCACCGAGGCCGACTGGACCCGTTCCGGCGGGGGAGTGGTCGTGCCGGTCGGCGCGGACGACTTCGACGGGCTGCTGCGGCGGCTCGGCGAACTCCGTACGGCCATCGGTGCGGCCGAGGCCGGAAGCGACTGGCAGGCGGACTTCGCGGACCGGCCGGCGAAGGTCAAGGCCGTGCTCGTCGCGGACGACCAGGCCGGCCTCGCCCGCCAGATCGACCAGGCGCTCAAGGACCTGCCCGGCGTGTGGCGTTCCGGCGGTGAATGGTCCTCGCCGTCCGGGAGCTGCTTCACCGCCAAGCCGATCGGCCCCGACGCCAAGGTCACCCTGGTCTTCCCCGGGGCGTTCAACTCCTATCTCGGCCTGGGGCGTTCGATGTTCCGGGCCTTCCCCGGACTGCTTCCCCGCTTCGAGGCCCAGGCCGAACTCCCCGCCGACCTCCTGCGCAGCGCGGCGCTCTACCCCCGCTCCCGGGAGCCCCTGGGCCGGCGCGAGCTGATGCGCATGGAGGGCGAACTCGTCGAGGACATCCCGCTGATGCTGGCGGCCGGCACGAGTTACGCCCTGCTCTCCACGGACCTGGTGCGGGAGGTGCTCGGCGTCCCCGTGCACGGAGCCCTCGGGTACAGCCTGGGCGAGAGCAGCATGCTCTTCGCCACCGGAGGCTGGGTCAAGAGCGCACGCGGGGACGAGAAGATCAGCGCCTCGCCGCTCTTCGACGACATGCTGCGCGGGCCCAAGCGCACCGTGCGCGCGCTGTGGGACCTGGCCGACGAGGTCCCGGACCCGCAGGTGTGGGCCACCCATGTGCTGCTCGCACCCGCCGACGACGTACGGGCCGCACTGCGCCGCTACGACCGGGTGTTCCTCACCCACGTCAACACGCCGCAGGAGGCGGTCGTCGCGGGCGACCCGCAGCAGTGCCGCGACCTGATCGCCGAGCTGGACTGCCGCAGCGCCCGCTCGCCCGCCAACCACGTGATGCACTGCCCGGTGGTGGACGGGGTCCTGCCCGAGCTCGCCGACCTCAACCGCTACCCGACCGGCGACGTCGGGGACCTGGTCCTCTACAGCAGCCGGCACTACGCGCCGGTGACGGACTTCGACGCGGACGCGGTGGCCGGGAACATCGCGGTCACACTGCGCGAGACGGTCGACTTCCCCCGGCTGGTCCGGCGTGCGTACGACGACGGCTACCGCTGCTTCATCGAGGTCGGCCCGAGCAGCACGTGCTCGCGGTGGATCCACGAGACCCTGGGCGACGAGCCGCACCTGTCGGTCTCGGTGGACCGGCGGGGCGCCCGCGGGGCGACCGACATCGCCCGGCTGGCGGCCCGCCTCGCCGCCCATGGCATCCCGGTCGACCTCAGCGCCTTCGCCCCCCTCCCGGACAGCCGTCCGGACCGCTCGCCCGGTCTGCGGGCCTTCCTGGCCGGCGGTGCCCCGGTCCCGCCCCTGGTGGCGTCGGCCGCCGCCCCGACGGTGGCCGCGCTGCCGCGCATCCCGGTCCCGGCGGTGGCCTCCGTGCCGCGCACCGCGTCCCCGCAGGCCCCGGCGGCCGTTCCGTCCGCGCTCGCAGCTCCGCGCGTGGCGCCGGCCGCGCCGAGCGCCCGGCCCGCCGTCGCTCCCGCCACCACCCCCACCGCCCCGCCCGCCCGTCCTGCCGCGCCGGTCGCGGCGTTCGCGGCGCACCCCGACAGCCCGGCGGAGGCCACGACGGCCGTCGTGGCCCAGGGCTCTCTGCTCGCCGATCCGGCGCCCGGAACGGGCGCCGAAAACTCCACGGAATGGGACACCGCGATGCCGACCCACCCCTCCGCGCAGCCGCCTACGCCATCCCTGGCGTTGGAAAGGGAGCCCATCACGATGATTCCGGCCGGTGCCCAGGTGCCGCCCGCGAACACCCCCGCGCCCCCGCGGGCGGGCGCCGTGTCCGGTACGCCGCAGCCGGCGCAGCCGGCTCCCTCGAGGAGCCAGGCGCTCACGGGCGACGAGACCGCCGCCGTGCTGGTGCGCGGGCTCCGCAGCGAGATGCTGGAGGCCCACCGCGAGGTGCTCGCGGCCCAGCGGGAGCTGCGCGACCAGCTCGTCTCGCTCCTGACCGAGGGAGGCACCCCGCCGCCCCGCCCGCCCAAGCCCGAGGGCGTGATCTGGGACGAGCACGACCTCCTCGAGTTCGCCACCGGCAAGGTCGGCAACGTCTTCGGCCCCCGCTTCGCGGAGATCGACGAGCACCGCCGCCGTGTCCGGCTGCCCGCCCCGCCCTACCACTTCGCGACCCGGGTCACCGCCCTGGAGGCCGAGCCGGGAGAGTTCAAGCCCTCCTTCATCCGCACCGAGTACGACGTACCGGAGGACGCCTGGTACGCCGTCGACGGTCAGGTCCCCCCGGCCGTCACCATCGAGGCCGGCCAGTGCGACCTGCTGCTGATCAGCTACCTCGGCGCCGACTTCACCAACCGCGGTGACCGCGTCTACCGCCTGCTCGACAGCAGTCTCAGCTTCGTCGGAGACCTGCCGCGCGTCGGCCAGACCCTGCGCTACGACATCTGGATCGACCAGTTCGTGCGGCAGGGGGACACCCTCCTCTTCTTCTTCCACTACGACTGCTACGCGGACGGCGAGCTGATCCTCAAGCTCAACAACGCCTGCGCCGGCTTCTTCACCGACGAGGAACTGGAGAGCTCCCTCGGCATCCTCCAGGCCAAGGTCCGCCCGCCCGTCGGCGACGGCACGTTCACCGGGTCCAGCGCCTTCAAGCCGCTCGCCCGCACCGGACGCACCGCGCTGAGCCCCGCCGACCTGGCGCGCCTCGGCGAAGGCCGGATCGCCGACGTGTTCGGGCCGGGACACGCACAGCCCGCCGGCTGCAACACCTCGCTGAGGCTCCCCACCGAGCGGCTCCGCATGGCCGACGAGATCACCGTCCTGGACCGCAAGGGCGGCCCCGCCGGGCTCGGGCGCATCGAGGCCGTCAAGCATCTGGTGCCGGACGGCTGGTACTTCACCAGCCACTTCCCGGACGACCCGGTACTCGCCGGTTCACTGGTCGCGGAGGGCGCCGTCCAGCTCCTGGAGGTGTACGCGCTCTCCCTCGGGCTGCACCTGTCGTTCCCCGACGCCCGCTTCCAGCCCGTACCGGACCTGCGGACCGAGGTCAAGGTCCGGGGGCAGATCACGCCGGAGCACGAGAAGATCGAGTACCAGGTCGACATCACCTCCCTCACCCTGGTGCCACGCCCCGCGATCACCGCCGACGTGGTCGTGCTCCGCGACGGCAAGCCGTCCATCGGCGTCACCGGGCTCGGCATCCGGCTGGTGGAGAAGCCGGGCGCGCCCTACCGCCCCGAAGCCGGGGGGACGGTCCCGCACTTCCTGGGCCGGCTGAGCCCCGCGAGCGGAAAGCCCGCGCTGCTCAGCGAGTTCCACATGGCCCACGCCGCCAAGGGCGACCTGGCCACGGCCATGGGACCCGAGTTCGAGGTCTACGCCGACAGCCGTGCCCCGTACATCCCCAACGGCGACTTCCTCTTCGTCGACCGCGTCATGGAACTGGAGGGCACCCGTGGCGTCCTCAAGCGCGGGGCCGTCATGGTCACCGAGTACGACTCCCCGGACGACGCCTGGTACTACGACCACAACGGCCACCCGCACATGCCCAACTGCGTCCACATGGAGTCCAGCCTCCAGGCGGCCATCCTCCTCGGCTACTACCTGGGCGCCACCCTGCCCTTCCCCGAGGAGCAGTTCAGCATCCGCAACCTCGACGGCCGCGCCACCCTGGTCAAGGACGTCGATCTGCGGGGCAAGACCATCCAGCACCGGTCGACGCTGCTGTCCAGCGACCAGATGCCGGGCTCCATCCTGCAGAACTACAGCTACGAACTGTCCGCGGACGGCGAGGTCTTCTACCGGGGCGAGTCACTCTTCGGCTACTTCAGCGCCAAGGCCCTGGAGAACCAGGTCGGCCTGGACAAGGGCAAGCACGTGGCGCCCTGGATCGACCGCCGGCCCCCGCACCCCACGGAGGTCCGTCGCGTCGACCTCAAGGCCTACCGGGCCGCCGAGGCGTCCTGTCCCGGGCCCCGTATCGGCCGGGACCACCTCGACCTCGTCCAGTGGGTCGACATCGTGGCCGGCGGCGGCGACCACGGCCGCGGCTACCTCCGCGGACACCGCACGATCCGCCCGGACGACTGGTACTTCTCCTGCCACTTCCACCGCGACCCGGTGATGCCCGGTTCGCTCGGCGTCGAGTCCCTGCTCCAGGGCCTCCAGGTCTACGCCGTGGAGACCGGCCTCACCGACGGCCTCGTCAACCCTCGCTTCGCCCTGCTCTCCGAAGCCGAGACGACCTGGTCCTACCGGGGCCAGATCCTGCGCGACGACCCCGAGATGGAGTTCGACGTGCACATCAAGGAGGTGCGCCGCGCACCGGGCCGGATCCAGCTGGTCGGCGACGCGAGCGTCTGGAAGTCCACCCTGCGGATCTACCAGCTCGGTGGCATCGGCATCGAGATCCACCACGACCAGGCCTGATCCCGCGTACGACCGACAGGAGACGCAGCATGACCACCGATCAGCACCGGCCGCGGTGGGCCGGGCCGGGAGACCCGGCCGTCGGCGACACCGGGGTCTACGACACCCTGATGCGCCTGGACGAACCCGTCTACATCCTGCGTGGGCCGTACGGGCTGGGCGCGGCCGCAGGCGGGGAACTCACCGGCGACGGCCCCCACGAGGTGGTCGCCGCGGTTCCCCCGCTCGGCCCCGAACGGCTCGGCAGCGCCGCGTTCCTCGCCGCGCACGGCCTCCAGCAGGCGTACATGAGCGGCGCCATGGCCAACGGCATCGCCTCCGCCGACCTCGTCGTCGCGATGGCCCGCGCGGGATTCCTCGGCTCGTACGGAGCGGCCGGGCTGCTCCCCGAGGCGGTGGAGAAGGCACTGATCCGGTTCCGCGACGAGATCCCGGGCCTCGGCTACGCCTGCAATCTCATCCACAGCCCGAGCGAGGACCGTCTCGAGCGGACCTCCGTCGACCTCTTCCTCACGTACGGCGTGCCCTGCGTGGAGGCGTCCGCCTTCCTCAAGCTGACGCCCCACCTGGTCCGTTACCGGCTCGCGGGTCTGCGGGCCGGCGGGCCGAACGGGGTCATCGCCTCGAACCGGGTCATCGCCAAGATCTCCCGGACCGAGACCGCCGAACTCTTCATGCGGCCCGCCCCCGAGGCCATGGTGAGGGGACTGCTCGCGGACGGTCTCATCACCGAGGAGCAGGCCCGTCTCGCGCCCCGGGTGCCGCTCGCCGACGACATCACCGTCGAGGCGGACTCCGGGGGCCACACCGACCGGCGGCCGCTGCCCGCCCTGCTGCCCGTCATCATGCGGCAGCGCGACGCGATCATGCAGGAGGCCGGCTACGCCGAGCGCATCCGGATCGGGGCAGCCGGCGGCATCGGGACCCCGGACGCGGCGGCCGCGGCGTTCGCGATGGGCGCCGACTACATCGTGACCGGCTCCGTGAACCAGTCCTGCGTGGAGGCGGGCACCTCCCCGCGCGTCAAGGAGATGCTCGCCCAGGCCGGCATCGCCGACTTCGACATGGCCCCCGCCGCGGACATGTTCGAGATGGGCGTCGAGCTCCAGGTCCTCAGGCGCGGCACGTTCTTCCCCATGCGCGCCAAGCAGCTGTACGACCTCTACCGCACGTACGACGGCATCGAGGCGATCCCCGACGACGTACGGACCCGGGTCGAGCAGCAGATCTTCCGTCGGCCGCTGGACAGCGTCTGGGAGGAGACCGCCGAGTACTTCGCCCGTCGCGACCCGGGCCAGCTCGAACGGGCCGAGGGACACCCCAGGAGGCGGGCGGCGCTCGTCTTCCGCTGGTACCTGGGCATGGCGTCCCGCTGGGCGAAGACCGGTGAGGCCGACCGGGCGGTCGACTACCAGATCTGGTGCGGGCCCGCCATGGGCAGCTTCAACTCATGGGTGCGCGGGACCTACCTGGCGGCGCCCGAGCACCGCGGGGTCGCCGACGTGGGGCGGCAGATCATGAAGGGCGCCGCCTTCCACCAGCGGCTCGCCATGCTGAGAGCGGCAGGCGTCGCCTTCCCCGCGGGCATCGCCACCCGGCCGTCGCCGGAGGACTCCGCGCCCCGCGACTCCTCCGTCGGGGTGGGGCAGTGACCCTCATCGACGCGCCGGCCCCGGCCGCCGTGCCCGCCCACGCGGCGCCCCCGGCCGGGGCCTTCGCCGGGGCGGAGCGCCTCGACCGGGTGCTCGGCGACCCCTGGTCGCCGGAGAACCCGTACGGCTTCGCGGCAGGGGTGGCCCGGGACGCCGCCGAGGAGTACCCGCACGAGGCCGAGGCCCGGCTCCGCGCGGAGGACTTCCACCTGTGCCACCTCCCCGGCACCCTCGGCGGGACCCTCCGCTCCTTCGAGGACACCCAGATCCTCGTCCGTGTCGCCGCCCGGCGCGACGTCAACGTCATGCCCGCCACCATGTTCAGCATCTCGGCGGTCATGACCGTGCTCGCCGCCGGGACGGAAGCCCAGCACCGGACCGTCGCCGACTGGCTGCGCGAGGGCCGCACGATCGCCTTCGGGTTCTCCGAGGAGCAGGCCGGCAGCGATGTGCTCGCGAACAGCTGCTCGCTGACCCCCGAAGGACTGCTGAACGGTACGAAGTGGCTGGTCGGCCGGGGTAGTTCGGCCGACGCGGCGGTGATCGTGGCACGTACCGCGGAGCGCGGTGCGGGTGCCTTCACCGCCGTCCTGCTGGGACCGGAGGAGCTGTCCGGCCCCCAGGTGCGCCGACGGGCGCCGCAGCCCACCACCGGGATGCGCGGCATCGACTTCGCCGACCTGGAGTTCGACGGGCTGCCCGTGCCGCCGGAGGCCGTCGTCGGTGATGTCGGCAGCGGTCTGGCGGGCGCGCTGCGCGCCCAGCAGATCGTCCGGATGATGAGCACGGCCGGCTGTCTCGCCACCGCCGACACGGCGCTGCGCACGGCACTGCGGTTCGCGGCCGGGCACCGCACCGGCGGAGAACGCGTAGCGGACACCCCCTACGGTTCACGTGAACTCGCCCTGGCCGCCGCCGGACTGATCGCCACCGACCTCACGGTGCTGACCGCCGCACGCCAGGCGCACGTCGCGCCGGGCACGTTCGGCCTGGCGTCCGCCGTCGTCAAGGACGTCGCCGTCCGGCTCACCGCCGACTGCGTCACCCGCTCCCACGCCCTGATCGGTGCCCGGGCCGTCCTGCGGGACGGCCCCGGCGCCGTACTCGACAAAGCGGTGCGCGACAACGCCATGGTCGCGGTCATCGACACCAGTGTGCTCGGCAACCTGCGCGCCGTGGCGATGCACCTCCCCGGGTACGTGCCGGCCTTCCCGGAGGACGGGGAGGTACCCACCGAGCTGGAGGAGCCCGCGCGGGAGCGGTTGCGCGCGGTCTTCGCCCTGGGCGACCCCACGTCGCTGCCCGGACTGAACCCCGCCGCACTGGACCTGGGGGTGCGGCCCAAGGACGATGTCCTGCTCGGATTCGCCGCGTACGCCCCGGCGATCGGCGAGGTGCTGAGCGGCCGGGGCGAGGACCGGGCGGCCGCACTGGTCGCCGGGGTGCGGTCGGCGCTCGCCGCGGTGGTCCGCGAGGCGGCCGGTGCCCAGCGTGACCGTGCCCGGTCCGCGAAGGTCTCGCCGGAGACCCTGGACCTCGCCGGCCGGCTGTGCCTGCTCCGCGCGGCGGCCACCGCCGCCCTGGCCTGGTGGTACCACCGTGACGGGGACGGCCTCTACGGCGCGGCCCCCGGCGACACCTCCTGGCTGGTCCCCGTACTCACGCTGCTGACCACCCTCGCCGACGGCCGCGACCCGCGCACCGCGCCGTACCGGGATCTCGCCCCGGCCGGACGCCTGGTCACCGCACTCGACGCGTCACAGCGTCTGTTCACCGCGATGCCGGTGCGGCTGAGCGACACACCAACGAAGAGCGACAGGAACGAGGAGGTCGAGGAGCGATGACCGATCTGCCGGCCCTCATGGCCGACCTGGAACGCCACATGGGCGATCCCTTCGACGAGGACGGGCCCCTCTCCTTCGGCCGCGTCCTCGAACTGGACGAGCGGGAGACGTACCCCGACGAGTTCGTCGACCTGCTCGCCTCCTGGGGGCTGTACGACTGGAGCATCCCCGCCGAGAGCGGCGGCCGGGCCGTCGACATCCAGGACGGCTTCAACCTCTACCGGCTGGTCGCCCGCCGCGACCCGACCACCGCGACCGCCATGGTCATCAGCACCATCAGCTACATGCCGCTGTGGGTCGCCGGTACCCCGGAGCAGCGCCGGTACTTCGCCGACCTGATCAAGAGCGGATCGAAGCTGGCGTGGGGCCTCTCGGAACGGGAGCACGGCAGCGACATCCTCGCCAACGGGACCACCGCCCGGAGGACCGAGGGCGGCTGGGTGCTCGACGGCGAGAAGTGGACCATCGGCAACGCCACCGTCGCCGACGTCGTGATGGTCTTCGCCCGTACGTCGGAGAAGGGCGGCCCCGGCGGGTACTCCGTCTTCGCCGTCGAGAAGGGGCGGCTCGAGGAAGGACAGTGCGAGCCCCTGCCGCACGAGCCGCTGCACGGCCTGCGCGGCCTGGACATGAGCGGGGTCCGGCTGCGCGACTGCTTCGTGCCCGACTCCGCGGTGGTGGGGCGGCCGGGCCAGGGGCTGGAAGTCGCCCTGAAGAGCAGCCATCTGGTCCGCATCGCCATCACCAGCATCGCCATGAGCTGCGCGGACACCGCACTGCGTGCCACCCTCGACTTCGCGACCCGGCGGATGATCTTCGGCGGGCCGGTCTCCGAGGTGCCGTACTCCCAGCGCCAGCTCGTGGAGAGCTACGCCGACCTCCTCGTCGCCGACGCGCTGACCACCGGTGCGATACGCAGCCTCCAGCTGACGCCGGAGCAGTCGAGCATCTGGTCCTCGGTGGTGAAGTACTTCGTCCCCACCCTGCTCCAGGAGACGCTGGCCAGGCTCGCCATCGTGCTCGGCGCCCGCCACTACCTCCGGACCCACCCCCGGTACGGGATCTTCCAGAAGGCCGTGCGGGACTGCGCGGTCGCCGACTTCGCCGACGGCAACACCGTCGTGAACCTCAAGAACATCGCCCTTCAGCTCGGGAACCTCCTGGACACGGCGGTCACCCAGGACCCGGAGAAGGTGGCGGGCGCGGTGGAGAGGACCCGCGCGCTCTTCGACCCGGCCCACCCCATGAAGCCCTACCGGCCCGCCGAACAACAGCTGTTCAGCCGCGGCGTCGACGACCCGGTGCTCGCGCTCCGGTCGGCCGTCGGCGACCTGCACCGGGCCGCGGCCGCCGCCGCCGGGACCGACGCCGCACGCCTGGCCGCCGCGGCCGACGCCGCGGGGGCCGTCGCCGACGAGCTGGACCGCATCGCCGTGGAGCACCGCAAGCTCTTCTCCGACCTCGGCAAGGGCGCCGGCCAGTCCGCCGAACTGTACGACCTGGCCAAGCAGTACACGTTCGTCTCGGCCGCCGCCGCCGTCGTCCACCTCCATCTGCACGGCCACGACAGCGTCCATCCGGCACTGCGCTCGCCGGCGGTCCTGCTCGTCTGCCTGGAGCGGCTGCTCAAGCGCTTCCACCCCACGGTGGGCGTGGCCGGGCCCCAGGAGATCAGCGAGGTGGCGGACGCACTGACCGCCGCGCACCGTGAGGGCCGCCTCTTCTCGTTCCGGTCCTTTTCCGTCAACTGGTGAATCAAGGAAGGAGACCGAGCCCATGGACAGCACGGCACCGTTCGCCGACCCGCTCGCCGACACGGCCGAGGTCTGGCTGCTGGCGGAGGAGGACGTGGACCGGTTCGCCGAGGCGACGGGCGGCGCCGCGTTGCTGACGGACGAGGAACGGGCCCGGCACGACCGGCTCCTGTTCCCGGCGGCCCGCCGCCGCTTCCTCGGCGCACGTCTCCTCTCCCGTCAGGTCCTGTCCCGTTACGCCGACGTGGCCCCCGACTCCTGGCGGTTCAGGACCGGCACCTACGGGCGCCCCGAGGTCGAGGGGTGCGCCTGGGGGCTCGACTTCAACATCACCCACACCAACGGTCTGATCGCGGCCATCGTGGTCCGCGGCCGGACCGCCGGCGTCGACGCCGAGGTCACCCCTGCCAGGCCCGAGGCGATGCAGTTCGCGCCGAAGGTCTTCACCCCGCTGGAGAACGAGGTCCTCCGCCGTAACCGGGAGGGCCAGCGAGGCCACGCCTTCGCCGACTCCTGGGTGGCCAAGGAGGCGTACACGAAGGCCACCGGCATGGGCATGTGCCGGGGCTTCGACGCCTTCTCCGTCCACCGGCTCAGGGACGGGAGCCTGGCGGTCGTCGACGAGGACATCCCCGAGAAGGACAGGGACCTGTGGCAGGTGCAGGTCCTCCAGATCTGGGACCGGTACGCGCTGGGCGTCGCCATCCGGGCCGACCGGGGCGACGCGGGCCCGCTGCCGGTCAGGCTGCGCTCGGCGATCCCCGACCTCCTGCCGGAGCAGGCGCTCCGATGACCGGGCCGGCCCTGAATCACCGCTGTCCACCTGTGGCCGGTCCCCTACCTGACGTCGTATCCGCTTGCCCCGCGCGCCCCCCAGCGGCTTGCATGGTCGTACTCCCGTTGACGGCGTTCGAAAACCTTGCCCCCACCCCTCACGAAGGGAATTCCCATGCCCCGTAAAGCGAACGCGGAACTGCTGGCGGGGTGCGCACGTGGAGAACAGGCGTCCTGGGACGCCGTGGTGGAACGATTCGGCAGACTTGTCTGGTCCGTTGTCCGGAGCCATCGGATGAGCGATGCCGACGCCGAAGACGTACGACAGCTCACCTGGCTCCGGCTCGTGCAGAACGTCGAGCGGATCCGGGACCCGGAACGCGTCGGTGACTGGCTCGCCACCGTCGCGCGCCGGGAATCCCTCAAGGTCCTCTCGCGCAGGAATCGACTCGTCATGGTCGGTGACAGCGAGACCCTCGACGGACTCTCCGGTCACAGCGAGAGCCCCGAACAGATCACGCTGCGCGCCCAGCGCAGGGAGGACGCACAGCGGGCCATCGACACCCTCTCCGAGCAGTGCCGCGGCGTGCTGATGCTGGCCCTCGCGGACCCGCCGGCCTCGTACGACGAGATCTCCACCGCGCTGGCCATGTCGGTCGGCTCCGTCGGCCCCGTCCGCACCCGCTGCCTGCGCAGACTCCGCCACGCGCTGGCCGCCGCGGACGCCGGCGAACGCCTCCCCGCGGCGGCGGGGCACTCCCGCTGCCCCCTCGTATCGCTACATGCGGACCTGTCCGGTCCGCGGCACCGGAAGGCTCTGGTGGGGGGAAGCCCCGAAGCGGGGGCCGCACAGGCCGGGCCGGCCGGACAGGAGTGACGCGCATGTCCCACTACGACGTGAACGAACTGGTGCGGTCGATCGTCATCGACACGCTGGGAATTCCCATGGACCTGTACAGCACGGATCTGGTCTTCTCCGCCGATCTGGGCCTCGAATCCCTGGATCTGCTCGACATATTCTTCCGCATCGAATGCACCGCACCGGTCATTCTCTCCGTCGAGAAATGCGGGGAGTATCTCCAGGGAGCCGTCCCCGACACGGAGTTCTGCGACGCCCGCGGAATCGTCAGCGGGCGCGGGATGGCGCAGCTGAGCACCGTCATGCCGCAGCTCGACACCGTCCGGTGGGAAGGGAAACTCACCCTCGACCGCATGCTCGCGGAAATGTCCGTCGGCAACCTCATCTCCATGGTCGAGAACCTCCTCGCCGAAGGGCAGGCCGCCCATGCCTGAAACGGCGAACCCGGCGGCCGGGCACGGCGGCCACCCGCCCGTACGGGCCGACAGCGTCCTCAGGGTGGGCAGCTACGGCGTCGACACGCACGCCGTCGAGCGGCTGGTCGCCTGGCACGGACCGGGGGCCCTCCAGCTCTCGTCCGGCGGCGGCTCCGTCGTCGGCTGGGCGTTGCGCCAGGCCGCCCTGCGCGCCCTCGCAGCGCCCCCGCGGATCGCCTCCCGGTGGAACGACATCCTTCTCCGCGGCACCGAGGAAGGCCCCTGGACCCTGGTCTTCCGGGGCGAACTCGCCCGGTTCGCCGAACTCGTCCTGCACGGGGACATCTCCTTGTCGGTGACCTCCGGCCCCGGCCGGGTCACCGCCCACGCCGTCCTCACCCGTGCCGGCACCCCCCGACCCTCCTCCCGAGAATCCGAGGTACCCAGGTGAGCACCGTCACCGAAGCCGGCCTGCTGACGAGCCGCGAGATCATCACCGGCGACGAGCTGGGCAGCGTCCCGCTCGCCACCTCCGGCGCCGTCCTCTCGGCGGCCCGCCGGGCGGCCGCTGCCGCGCCGCGTTGGGCCGCGACGCCGGCCGCCGACCGGGCCGCGATCCTGAGCCGCGCAGCCGACCTGCTGCTCGAACGCGCCCAGGAGGCCCAGGACCTGCTGGTCAGGGAAGGTGGATCCATCACGGGCAAGGCCTTCTACGAGGTGCACGCCGGCGCGGCGGAGCTGCGCCACGCCGCCGAGCTCGCCACCGCGCCCCAGGCGCCGCACGGCCCCGGCTCCGACCCGGGCCGGGAGACCGAGGTGCGGCGCGTACCGCTGGGCGTCGTCGGCGTGATCGTGCCCTGGAACTTCCCGGTGCTGCTGGGCATGCGCTCGGTCGCCCCCGCCCTCGCGCTGGGCAACGCCGTCCTCCTCAAGCCCGACCCGCACACCCCGCTGAGCGGCGGCCGGCTCTTCGCGGAGGTGCTGGCGGCGGCCGGGCTGCCCGAGGGTGTCCTGGAGGTGGTGTACGGCGACGCGGACGCGGGCGCCGCACTCGTCCGGTCGCCGGACGTCGCGATGGTCTCCTTCACCGGATCCACCGAGGTGGGCCGCGAGATCGGTGCCACCGCGGGACGGCTGCTGAAGCGTGTGGTCCTCGAACTGGGCGGGCAGAACGCCTACGTCGTCCTGCCCGACGCCGACATCGAGGCCGCCGCATCCGCCGGCTCCTGGGGCTCGTTCCTGCACCAGGGACAGATCTGCATGGCCGCCCGGCGCCACCTGGTCCACCAGGACGTGGTGGAGAGCTACACCGAGGCACTGGCCCGCCGCGCCGCGGCGCTGCGCATCGGCGACCCGTACCGTACGGACGCCCAGATCGGCCCGGTCATCGACCGGGGCCAGCTCACCCGGATCGCCACCGCGGTCGAGGACGCCGTCGCGCAGGGGGCCCGCCTGGTCACCGGCGGCCGCGTGCAGGGGCAGTTCTTCCCGCCGACCGTGCTGGCCGACGTGACGCCGAAGATGTCCGTCTTCCACGCCGAGGTGTTCGGCCCCGTGGCCACGGTGACCTCCTTCGCCGACGATGAGGAGGCCGTGGAACTCGCCAACACCTCCGACTACGGCCTCACCGCCGCCGTCTACACATCGGACGCCGACCAGGGCCGGGCCCTGGCCTCCCGGCTGCGCTGCGGTGTCGTCCACGTCGGCGACCAGACGGTCAACCACGACCCCCACCTGCCGTTCGGCGGGGTCGGCGCCTCGGGCAACGCGTCCGGGTTCGGCGGGCAGGCGGCGATCGACGCCTTCACCCGCTGGCACACCCTCACCGTCAGCAGCCCGGCGCGCTCCTACCCCTTCTGAGAGGAAACCATGGATCTCAAGGTCGTCACCGAACCGCGCATCGCCTCGGCACCCGAGGGCACGGTGGTGCTGCTGATCGGCACCCGGATCAACAAGTTCTGGATGGTGCACCGCTGGGTGCCCGTCATCGCCTCGATGATCCCGATGCTGATCGAGCTGAAGAAGAACAAGGACCACGGGTTCCTCTACTCGCGCGCCTGGTTCAACCGGACCGTGATCATGCTCCAGTACTGGCGCAGCATGGACGATCTGATGCGCTACTCGCACAACACCACGGGCAAGCACCGCTCGATGTGGGCCTGGTTCAACCGCGCGGTGCGCAACGACGGCGCCGTCGGCATCTTCCACGAGGCCTACATCGTCGACCCGGCGCGCATGCACACCGTGTACCGGAACATACCCGTGTTCGGGATCGCCGCCGCCACGGAGTCCGTCCCGCAGCGGGTGCGTCCCCCCGTGCCCGGCGCCGCCGGCGCCGAGAAGGCCTGACACCGCCGTGCGCCAGGGGCAGGAGCCGGTACGCGCCGGCCAGGACGTGAGCGTCTCCGGCCCCGGGGCGCGTGCCACCGTCCCCCGACACGACCCCCTCCCGGCCGACGAGCCGCTCACCGACGAGGACATCAGCGTCTACCGACAGCTCCTGGAGGTCTCACCGGACGCGGACGAGGCCGCGGCACAACTCGGTCTGACGCCCGACCGGTTCGCCGGGTCCGTCCGCAGGCTGACGGCCCGGCAACTGCTGCGCCCCGACGGACCCCGCCGCCTCGAGGCCCTCTCCCCGGGGCTCGCGGCGGTCGCGCTGACCACCTCCTCCCAGACGCGGGTGCGCGAACTCCTGCGGCGGATCGACACCACACACCGCGAACTCGGCCCGCTGGGCCCCCTGTACGAGCGGCAGGTGCGCCGGGGCCTCGAAGGCGGCGCGACCGAACTGCTCACCGACGGGGAGGCCGTGCGCCACCGGCTCGCCGAACTCTCCGCGCAGGTACGGCACAGCGTGCTCACGGCACACCCCACCATGGGCAGCCCGGAGACGCTGCGCGCCGCCAGGGAGCTCGACCAAGACCTCCTGGACCGGGGTGTGCGGTACCGCACCGTCGTGCCGCACACCGCTCGTCGGCAGCGCGAGGCGCTGCACCACATGACGCTCCTCAACGGCCTCGGCGCCGAGGTGCGCTCCGCCGCGGTGATCCCCGGGCGGCTGATCATCCTCGACGACGACACCGCGGTCGTGCCCACGGAGACGGGCGGCGCGGCCGTGCTCCGCGACCCCACCGTGGTCACCTTCCTCACCGTGATCTTCGACCACATCTGGGAGCACGCCCGGCCGGTCGGCACCGGCGGTGCGGACAACGAGGTCTTCGAGGACGTCGAACTGGCCGTCCTGAGCCACCTGGAGCGCGGCAGATCCGACGACTTCATCGCCCGCAAGCTGGGGATCTCGACCCGCACCATGCGCCGCTACCTCGCCGGGCTCTGCGAGAAGCTCCAGGTCGAGACCCGCTTCCAACTCGGCCTCGCGGCCGCGCGGCTGGGCCTTCTCAGCGACGCCCGGCCCCAGGACGACGGCGGATAGGAATTCCTGATCGGCCGCATCGGGAAACCCCGTCGAGGCGGCTGGACCGGGCCGCGGAGCGGGGCGGATAGTTTCCACGACCGCTCGCTCACATACCCCCGGGGGGACAGCATGAACGGCACGGCCTTCGCCGGGCGTCGCCTACGCGTCGTCGTCTCCGGCCTGTCCTCCGACGCCCACCTGTGGAACCTGGTGCACCTCCAGCTGTTCCTGGAGGACCGGGGACACGAGGTGGCGAACCTGGGCAACACGACGCCCGACGCGACGATCGTCGAGGCCTGCCGCACCGGCCGCCCCGACCTGCTCGTCATCAGCACGGTCAACGGCCACGGACGGACGGACGGGCTCCGCCTGATCCGTACCCTCCGCGCCGTGCCGTCACTCGCGGCCCTGCCCGCCGTCATCGGCGGCAAGCTGGGCATCGACGGCCGCGACCACGCCGACGCGCGGCTGCGGGCCGCCGGATACGACGGGGTCTTCGACGACGCCGCCGAGGGCGGACCCGAATCCGGCCTGGTCCGCTTCGAGGCGTTCCTCGGCCGTCTGGCGGCCGGCCACTCCCGTGGACGGCCCGACGCAGGGGCCGGAGCCGCCTGATGACGGCCACCGACCGGTTCACCGGCTTCGTGGACCGCGCGCACGCCTCGGGCCGTCTCGTCGTCCAGCCGCGCATGGGCTTCGGCGAACTCCACCGCATGCGCGCCGGCCTGGCCGCCGTCCGGGAGGCGGACGCCACCACCGTGGGCACCGTCACCCTGGACAGCTACACCCGGTGTCTCGACGACGGGACCGCGCGTCGCGCGCTGCGGGACGACCCCACCGGCCTCAACGGCTTCCCGCTCCTCGCCCACGGCGTCCCCGCGGTGCGGGCTCTCCTCCAGGACTGCTCGTCGGCCGCCTTCCCCGTGCAGATCCGTCACGGCACGCCCCGGCCCCTGCGGCTCTTCCGCGCGATGGCCGAGGCCGGGGCGGACGCCACGGAGGGCGGCCCGGTCTCGTACTGCCTGCCCTACGGCCGGGTTCCGCTGGCGCGGGCGGTCGCCGAGTGGAGCGCGGGCTGCGAGCTGCTCGCCGCGCAGCCCGTGCCCCCGCACATCGAGACCTTCGGCGGCTGCATGCTGGGTCAACTGTGCCCGCCGTCGCTCCTGGTCGCGCTCGCGGTGCTGGAGGCCATGTTCTTCCAGGAACACGGCCTGCGCGGCATCTCCCTCAGCTACGCGCAGCAGATCCACCAGGGGCAGGACCTGGAAGCACTGGCGGCTCTGCGGAGGCTCGCCGGCGAGCGGCTGTCCACCACCCACCACATCGTGCTCTACACCTTCATGGGCGTCTTCCCGCGCACCGAGGACGGCAGCCGCCGTCTCCTCGCCGAGAGCGCCCGCCTCGCCGTCCACGGCGGCGCCGAACGCCTGGTCGTCAAGACCCCGGCCGAGGCGCACCGCATACCCACCGTCGAGGAGAACGTGGCGGCACTCGAGTACGCGGCCTCCGTGGCCGCCGCCACCTCGGACGGCGCCGGCGGCCGCCCCCGTGCCACCTCCTCGGACGGCGCCGGCGGCCGCCCCCGTGCCACCTCCTCGGACGGCGCCGACGGCCCCTGTGCCACCTCCTCGGGCCTCTACGAGGAGGCCCGCACCCTGGTCGACGCCGCCCTGGAGGCCGGCCGCACGATCGGCGACTGCCTGGTCAGGGCCTTCGCCCGGGGTGTCCTCGACGTGCCCTACTGTCTCCACCCCGACAACGCCAACCGCGCACGCGCCACGATCGACGCACGGTCCATGCTCGGCTGGAGCCGGGCCGGCGGCATGCCCGTGGCGGCCGGGGGAGCGGCGCCGGTCACCGCGCGCCACCTGACCGAGCTGCTCACCTTCAACCGTCGGCGCTTCGACCGCGACGCCCGACGCCACCCGCCGAGGAGCGCCTCATGACCCGCCCCGTCCCGGCTCCGAGGCTGCGCGCCACGGGCCGTTCCCTCTCCCGCCCTCCGGCCCCGGCGCCGCATTCGCCGTCCCGCACGGCGGCCACCCCCGGGCCGCACGACGGCGGGCCCTCGGGGTCCCGCCGGACCGCGACGGCCACGCTGCGTGCCGCCCGCGCGCGGGGAGCCCTGCGGGCAGCCGTCTCGCAGGGCATCCACGGACTCTCGCGGTGCACGCCGGAGGGGCGCTGGACGGGACTCGACACCGACATCGCACGCGCCGTCGCGGCGGCGGCCCTCGGTGACCCCGAGGCCGTCGACTGGCGCCCCGTCACGGCCGGTGACCGGCTGACGGCGCTCGAAGCGGGGCACGCCGACCTGACGACGTGCAACCTGACCTGGACCATGGGCCGGGAGGCCACCCGCCGGGTGCTCTTCGCCGGAGTCACCTGCTACGACGGCGAGGGGTTCCTCGTCCCGGCGGACTCGGACGTCACCGGGCCCGAGGACCTCGCCGGCCGGCGTCTGGCCGTCCACAAGGGCTGCACCACCACGTTCAACCTGGACGCCTGGTACGGCCCGCGGGGCCTGGAGGTCGAGCCCGTCCCCTTCGACGACCCGGCCGACGCCCTCGCCGCGTACGCCGACGGCGACTGCGCGGCCTACGTCCTGGACCGCACGGCGCTCGCCGGTGCCAGATCCCGGCTGCCCCGGCCGCGGGACCACCACATCCTGCCGGTCTCCATCTCCCGCGAGCCGATGGCCGCCGCGGTCCACGAGACCGACCCGCAGTGGTTCCGCCTGGTCCGCTGGGTGCTGCAACTGCTGCTGGCGGCCGAGTACGAGAGCCCCGGGGCCGCTGCCCGGCACGCGGGACCTCACGGCCCGGCGGTCGGCCTCGACGAACGATGGGCCGACCGGGTCCTGTCGGCGGTCGGCACCTACGCCGACGTCTACGAGCGCAACCTCGGCGCCGCCTCCGGCCTCGACGTGCCCCGTGGACTCAACCACCTGTGGACGTCGGGCGGGCTGCACTATCCCGTGCCCCTCCACTGACCCGCCCCTCGCCCAGAACGGAGAAGTCTGATGACTCTCGTCACCGACCCCGCAGCCCCTCGTATCGCCGTCATCGGTGCCACCGGAGCCGTGGGCAGCACCCTCATCGAGCTTCTCGAGGAACGGGGTCTGCACTACCGCGAGTTGTACCTGGTCGCCTCGGTGCGCAGTGTGGGCCGCCAGATCCTGGTCGGCGGACGGCCGCACGAGGTGTTCTCCCTGGAGGACTTCGACTTCGGTCTCGTCGACATCGCCTTCTTCTCCGCCGGAACGTCCGTCAGCAGAGCCTGGGTGCCGGCCGCCGTCGCCAAGGGCGCCCTGGTCATCGACAACACCCGTGCCTACCGGATGGACCCCGACACCCCCCTCGTCGTGCCACAGGTCAACCACGCCGTCCTGGACCGGCCGCCGGGGAGCGGTGTCATCGCCAACCCCAACTGCTCGACCATCCCCCTGGTCCGGGTGCTGCAGCCGGTGGAGCGGCGCTGGGGGATCCGGCAGGTCGTCGTCAGCACCTACCAGGCCGCGTCGGGGCAGGGACACCAGGGCATCGAGGAACTGCTGGAAGGCGCCGAGGTGGCCCTGCGCGATCCGGACGCCGACCTGCCGTCCGAGCGGTTCAGCCCGCCGCTGGCGTTCAACGTGGTCCCCTTCATCGACGAGCTCCAGGACAGCGGATTCACGCTGGAGGAGCAGAAGATGGTCCAGGAGTCCCGGAAGATCCTGGGCCTGCCCGATCTCGAGGTCACCGCGACCTGTGTCCGCGTCCCGGTCGTCAACTCCCACTCCGAAGCGGTCTGGGTGGAGACGGACGAGCCGGTGGACCGCCGCGAGCTGGTCGGGCTGCTCGGCCGCCAGACCGAGGTCACCGTGCACGACGCCGAGAACCGCTCGGCCTTCCCCACCCCGCTCAACGCCGGCCACCCCGATCATGTGCACGTCGGCCGGGTGCGGGTGTCGCCGCAGAACCCGCGCGGCTTCTGGCTGTGGCTCGTCTCCGACAACCTGCGCGTGGGCGCGGCCCTCAACGCGGTCCAGATCGCCGAGTACGCCCTCGCCCGCGGCTTCCTGTCGGGAGGAGTGCGGTGAACACGCCGGTGGTACTGAAGTTCGGCGGCTCCACCTTCCGCGCCCCCGACGCCTATCACGAGCTCGCCGCCGGACTCGACGAGCGCATCCGTCGCGAGGGCCGGCCCATGGCCGTCGTGGTGAGTGCGATGCAGGGGGAGACCGAAGGGCTGCGCGACCGGCTGCACGAGGTCAACGACCGGCCCGGGCCTGAGACCGCCGCCGGCCTGCTGACCACGGCCGACCTGGTCAGCGCCCATCTGCTGGCCACCGCCCTGCACCGGACAGGACGCAGCGCCACGGTCCTCGCGGGACACCAGCTGGGACTGACGACCAACGCCTCGTTCCTCTGGGCCCGGGTGACCAGGATCGATCCCGGCCCGCTGCGCCGGGCCCTCTCGGAGTACGAGGTCGTGGTGGTGCCCGGGGGCCAGGCGGTGGACGCCGAGGGGCGCCCGACCTGGCTGGGCAAGAACAGCTCCGACCTGTCGGCGCTGGCGGTCGCCCGCGCCGTCGGAAGCCGCTGTTGCGAGATCCACTCCGACGTCGACGGGATCTACACCTCCGATCCCCATCTGATCACCGGGGCCAGGATGCTCCGGGAGGTCTCGTACAACATGGCGGCCCTGATGTCGCTGTACGGGGCGAAGGTGCTGCACCGCCGCGCCGTACAGCTGGCGCTGCGGCACCGGATCGAGATCGTCCTGCGTTTCAACCGCGCCCCCTACACGGCCGGTACGACGATCAGCGGGGCGGGCACCCAGGCGGCGGCCGTGGTCTTCAACCAGCGGTCCGTGGTGCTGGACTACCCCGACGAGGCGCGCGCCGACGCCGCGCACCACGCCTTCCACCTCGAAGGGCTCGACGCCGTGCGGCTCAACCGCCGTCCGTCGGTGGCGGTCGTCGGCGGATACGTCGACACGGAGGGGGTCCAGCACCGGCACGGGGTGGCGCCCGGGCGGGTGGCGGGAGTACCCGTGGCGGAGATGCGGGGGAGCAAGGTCACCACGCACGTGGCCGACGGCAGCGCCGAAGCGCTGCACCTGGCCCAGCAGTTGCACGACGGGCTGGACTTCCCGGCCCCGCGGACCGGTATACGAGCGGGGGTATGAGCGACATGAGTGAGTCCACCATGACCTTTACGGACCTGGTGCTGCCCGATGCCGTACGGGAGGCGATCGGCCGGCAGCTGGCGGAGCTGCCCGATCCCGGACACGACATCGACGCGACGACGGCGCGCTGCCATCAGATCTTCGCGGGACTGCCCCTCGGACTCCTGCGCACCCTGCTGGACTTCGGCAGGCACATCGACACCCCGGGTGTCGCACTGGTGCGCAATCTCCCCGTCGACACGGAGACGGGACCCACTCCGCTCGACGGCGGTCCGGGCCGGGGCAAGAGCGGATTCGTCAGTGAGGGCGTGCTGCTGGGCCTGACCGGCCTGCTCGGTGAGGCGCTCGGTGTGCTCACGGAGAAGGGCGGCCGCCTGGTCCACGACGTCGTTCCGGTCGCCGGCGGCGCCCGGACGCAGACCAACCAGAGTTCAGCGGTCTTCCTGAACTTCCACAGCGACATCACCTACGACGCCACGGGCCGTTACGACGTCGCCAACCCGGACTTCCTCGTGCTCAACTGCCTGCGGGGCGACCCCTCGGGAGCGGCGGTCACCTATTACGCGGACGCCCGCGACCTCTGCCGCCGGCTGGACGGCGACGCGCTGGAGCTGCTGCGCCGTCCGCTCTTCCGGCTCAACGCGCCCGGCAGTTACACACGCAGCGCCGCGGGCGGCGCGGAGGTCCTGTCCGACCCGGTGCCCGTGATCAGCGGCACCGGGCCGTACCCGGAGATCGCCGTGTCGGCGAACGGTGTGCGCGCCCTCGACCGGGAGGCCGAGGCCGCCTTCGAGCACCTCCAGGAGGTCGCCCGGGAGGTGGCGCACGCCGTGCGGCTGGAGCCGGGCCAGGCCCTGCTCATCAACAACCGCAAGGGCGTCCACGCCCGTTCGCCCTTCGAGGCCCGCCACGACGGATCGGACCGGTGGCTGCAGCGGACCTATGTGCGGCGGAGCCTCTGGGACATCCGGTACCGGGTGACCCCCGAGGACCGCCGCGTGCACTTCTGACTCTCACCTGCCGTACTCGTCCCGCACCCCCCCGGGTGCCGCAGGCGCTACGGGGTCCGGCGCGGCCAGTGCAGCGTTCCGGAATCAGCCCGGAGTGTTTCGAGAACGGTCGCGGAAAGTTTCCTCTGGAACACGGTTGCTCCTTGGTATTTCAGCGCGGATTCAGGAAAGGGAAGAGAAGGTGGCGGTGGATCTGGTACCGGTCGGCGGCGCGGGCGGGACGACGTCCCACTTGTCGTCGGCGACGATTATCCGGCCCGCCGTTTCGTCCGTTCCGGTGCTCGTGGACGTCATCTCGGCGGAGTGAAAGATTCCGATTGCCAGTGCGGTCGCGGCGATGCCATGAGTCAGGAAAGTGCGAGCCTTCATGTCGAGTCCCCCCAGTGAGTCTCATTCGTTTGCGGCGCCGTCCGGGCCGCACTGGAAATCTGTCAGTTCCGGAGATCCAGTTCGAGTGCCGTGGGGTGTCCTATGATGGTGCGGCAGCAAGTGGATAGCGACATATCGGGCATTCGATGGGGGTTGGTGGCCGAGTGGACGAGCATCACGAGTTGGACGAAGTCGCCGTCGCGACTTATGAGTTCGCGTTGCGGGCCGGTTCCTTCGGGGACGAGGACGTCGCCGGTCATCTCGGTGTCGACGTCCGCCTGGTCTCCCAGGCGCGCAAGACCCTGCAGGACATGAGGCTGCTTGCCTCGGCCGGGAGCGGGCGCGCGGTCGTGGCGCTCGACCCCGAGATCGCCGAGGCGGAGCTGGTCACACCGCTGGAGCTGTCGATCGCCCAGCGCCGCCGGGAGATCTCCAGCATCCACCAGCAGTTGCGCGTCCTGTCCTCGATGTACCGCGCGCGGGCCCAGCCCGTCGCCGAGGACGTGCCGATCCGCGTCCTCGACGACTTCGAGGACGTCAGGCGCGAGATCGACCTGGCACGAAGACGGTGTACCGACGAGCGCATCACCCTTCAGCCCGGTGGGGGCCGCAGCGCGGAGCTGCTCGACCAGGATCTCCTCCAGACCCTGGAGATGCGGGAGCGCGGCATCCGCATCCGTACCCTCTACCAGCACACCGCGCACGCCAGCCTCGCCACCCGCGCCTACGTGCGCCAGATATGCGAGGCCGGCGCCGAGGTCCGCACCGCCGAGGAACTGTCCGAGCGGCTGATCATCTACGACCGCAAGGTCGCCTTCATCCCCAAGGAACGTACGGGCAAGGAGCCGCCCGGCGCGGCGCTCGTCACCGACCCCACGATCGTCGCCTATCTCTACCGCTCCTTCGAGTCCGTCTGGCAGGGGAGCCAGACCTTCGACATCGGTGGGACCTCCGAGTACCACCATGCCGAGGACCTGCGGATATCGGTCGTCCGTCTGATGGCCATGGGCCTCAAGGACGAAGTGATCGCCCGTCGACTGGGAATGTCCACCCGCACATGCCGCCGTCATATCTCCGGAATCATGGGGGAGGTGGGAGCGACGAGTCGCTTCCAGGCGGGCATCCTGCTCGCGAAGCAAGGGCTGGATCAGGGCGACGAAAGCGTGACCGTTTCCTGACGGCGTCTGTCCTCGATGAGACAGCTGGTTGTTCTGGTCCACCCTCCCATGGGCTGATTTTCTTGTGTTCGCCACGTTCGGCGAAAACCGGACCTCGGAGGGGACATGGATATTCGGCAGTTGGCGACGTTTCACAAGGTGGGGACGCTGCTCAGTTTCACTCGTGCGGCGGCTGAACTGAAGTATGCGCAATCCAGCCTGACCGCCCACATCAAGAGCCTCGAGGAATCGCTCGAGGTGAGCCTTTTCGACCGGCTCGGTGGTCGGATCGAGCTCACCGACGCCGGGCGGCGTCTCCTGCCCTACGCCGAGCAGATGCTCACGCTCGCCGGTGAGGCGCGGGGCGCCGCCCTGGGCTCCGACGAGCCCACGGGCGCGCTCACCGTCGGCTCGATGGAGAGCATCACCTCCTACCGCATGCCGATGCTGCTGGAGTTCTTCCACCACCGTCACCCCGCCCTCCAGATCGTCCTCCGCCCCAGCCTCTGCGCCGAGACCTGCCATGCCCTGCGCCAGGGCCTGTTCGACCTGGGCTTCCTCATGGAGGCCGAGACCCGGCACCCGGGCGTCCAGACGGAGGTCCTCGGTTCCGAGCCCCTCACCCTCGTCGCCTCCCCGGGGCACCCCTTGGCGCAGGCGGAGAAGGTGACGACCGAGGCCCTCCGCAACGTCCAGGTCCTCTCCGCCGAAGCGGGCTGCGCGTACCGGGAACTCTTCGAGGCGGAACTCAACGACGGCACCGGCGAGTCGCTGCCCTTCCTGGAGTTCGGCACGATCGAGTCCATCAAGCGAGGGGTGTCCGCCGGACTCGGCGTCAGCCTTCTCCCCACGGCCACGGTCGCCGACGCCCTGGGGGCCGGGTCCCTGGTCTCCCTGCCCTGGGCGATCCCGTTCACGGTGTACACCCAGATCGCCTGGCGCCGGGGCAAGACCCTCACCCGCGAGATGCGGGTCTTCATCGACCAGACGATGCGGTTCCTCACCGAGGAGTACGCCCAGTAGCCGGCCTCTTCCTCCGCGACTCGCCCGAGCGGCTGTCGTCGCACGAGGTTCGACACGGCCCGATGTGGAAAGCTCTACCGGAGCACGTCGCTCACGGACGCGCCCGCGGAGCCGCTCCGGCGTGCCCCGGGACACCCGAGGACCGCGGCTCGGAGGGTTCCCGAGCGCAGCCGGTCCGGCCTCCACATCCCCGCGCTCCCTGCCGGCACCTGGACCAGGAGTATCTGCCATGGATTTCGGACTCGTCCTCCAGACCGATCCGCCCGCCTCGGCCGTCGTCGGACTCATGCGCCGCGCGGAGCGGAACGGGTTCCGCTACGGCTGGACCTTCGACTCGGCGGTGCTCTGGCAGGAGCCCTTCGTCATCTACAGCCGGATCCTGGAGCACACCGAGCGGATGGTCGTCGGCCCGATGGTGACGAACCCCGGGACCCGCACCTGGGAGGTCACCGCCTCCACCTTCGCCACGCTCAACGAGATGTACGGCAACCGGACCGTCTGCGGCATCGGGCGCGGCGACTCCGCGATGAGGGTGGCCGGCCGCAGGCCCAACACGCTGGCCCGGCTCGGTGAGGCGATCGAGGTGATCCGCGACCTCGCCGAGGGACGCGAGGCGGTCGTCGACGGACAGCCGGTCCAGATCCCGTGGGTGAAGGACGGCAGGCTGCCGGTCTGGATGGGCGCGTACGGGCCCAAAGCCCTCGCACTGGCAGGGGAGAAGGCCGACGGCTTCATCCTCCAGCTGGCCGATCCCTACCTCACCGAATGGATGGTCAAGGCGGTACGCGACGCGGCCGCCGCGGCCGGCCGCGACCCGGACTCCGTCACCATCTGCGTCGCCGCACCCGCCTACGTGAGCGAGGACCTGGACCACGCGCGCGAGCAGTGCCGCTGGTTCGGCGGCATGGTCGGCAACCACGTGGCCGACCTCGTCTCCCGGTACGGGGAGCACTCCGGCCTCGTGCCCGAGGCCCTCACGGCGTACATCGCCGGACGCTCCGGATACGACTACAGCCATCACGGCCGTACGGGGAACCCGGACACGGCCTTCGTCCCCGACGAGATCGTGGACCGCTTCTGCCTCCTGGGCCCCGCCGAGGCCCACATCGAGAAGCTCCAGGTCCTGCGCGACCTCGGCGTCGACCAGTTCGCCGTCTACAACATGCACGACGCGCGTGAGGCGACCATCGACGCCTACGGCTCGACGGTCATCCCCGCGCTGTCCGCCTGACCCGTCCCGCGTACCGGCGGCCGCTGTCCAGGCCCCGCACACCCGCGCCCCGCACGGCACCTCTCCCGAGCGAAGGGTCACGCCACCATGACCGCTACCGTCCCACCCGTCCCGCCGTCCGCCACCGGCGGCCCGATAACCGAACCGCCGGGCCGCGTCGAACTCGCTCCCGGAGCCGTCCCGGAGGACTCCCGCTTCGTCAACGCAGATCTCCTGCCGGTGCCCCTGGAGCGGCGCGAGTGGACGACGTACAACTTCGCGGCCCTGTGGGTCGGGATGGCCCACAACATCCCCTCCTGGCTGCTGGCATCCGGGCTCGTCGCGCTCGGCATGGACTGGAAGCAAGCCGTCCTCACGATCGCGCTGGCCAACGTGATCGTGCTGGCGCCGATGCTGCTGACCGGACACGCCGGGCCCAAGTACGGCATCCCCTTCCCCGTCCTGGCCAGGGCCTCCTTCGGGCTGCGCGGCGCCAACCTGCCCGCGCTGATCCGGGCCGCGGTCGCCTGCGCCTGGTTCGGCATCCAGACCTGGATCGGCGGCGTCGGGATCTTCACCCTGCTCGGCAAGCTCTTCGGCGGCTGGGCGCGCGCCGGTGAGATCGGCGGGCAGCCCTGGACCCTCTGGCTCTGCTTCGTCCTCTTCTGGGCACTCGAACTCGCCATCATCTACCGGGGCATGGACACCCTGCGGCGCTTCGAGAACTGGGCGGCGCCGTTCGTCATCGTCGGTGCGGTGGTCCTGCTGGTCTGGGTCGCGGTCAAGGCGGGTGGGTTCGGCCCGCTCCTGGACCAGCCGTCCGCGCTCGGCTGGGGCGCCGACTTCTGGCCGGTCTTCTTCCCCTCCCTCATGGGCATGATCGCCTTCTGGTCCACGCTCTCCCTGAACATCCCCGACTTCACGCGCTTCGGCGCCGGCCAACGCGCCCAGATCCGGGGCCAGTCGCTCGGGCTGCCGACCACGATGACCTTCTTCGCGCTGCTCTCCGTCCTCGTCACGTCCGGCTCGCAGGCCGTGTACGGGGAGGCGATCTGGGATCCGGTCCAGCTCGTCGCGAAGACGGACAACGTCTTCGGGCTGCTCTTCGGACTGATCACCGTGCTGGTCGCGACCGTGTCCGTGAACATCGCGGCCAACGTCGTCTCTCCCGCGTACGACTTGGCCAACCTCGCCCCGAAGCTCATCAACTTCCGTACCGGCGCGCTGATCACCGGGGTCGTTGGTGTCCTGATCATGCCGTGGAAGCTCACCGAGACGCCCGAGCTGTACATCTTCACCTGGCTCGGCCTGGTGGGCGGCCTGCTCGGCACGGTGGCCGGCATCCTGATCGCCGACTACTGGATCATCCGCCGCACCGTGCTCGACCTGCCGGACCTCTATCTGCCCGGGGGCCGCTACTGGTACACGGGCGGCTGGAACTGGCGCGCCGTCGTGGCCTTCGCCGTCGGCGGAGTGCTCGCGGTGGGCGGCTCCCACTCCGCACCGGGCAAAGGCCCGTTCCCGGCCGACGGCCTGATCCCGTTCCTCGAGCCGCTCGCCGACTACGGCTGGGCCGTCGGGCTGGCCTCCTCGCTGCTGCTGTACACGGTGCTGAGCCGGGGTGTCAGGACTGCGCCGGCGCCCGGCCCAGCACCGCGCTGACGTCCACCGTCTCGTCAGCGGGCGGCGTGGCCGTGGGCACCGGCTCGTCGAAGCCGGAGAAGTCCACGGCCGCGTCCGCCCCGTCTCCCCGCACGGTGATCCGCACCGGGTAGTGCTCGCCCTCGGTGCCGACGTACGCCGTCAGCTTCTGTCCGTGCAGTGTCCTGGTGACCGGCACGGTCCGTACGCCGTCGACCGTCGTCACCTTCCCCTTGGTGAACGCCCCGGCGGAGTGGCCGGCGTTGTCGGAGACCAGCTCGCGGAAGGTGTCCAGATCGCACGCCTCCACGACGGGCCGCAGCCTGGAGTCCGAGGCGGAGCCCTTCATGTACCGTCCGGCGAGAACGGCCTCGAAGGCCGAGCCGCCCACCGGGACCTGGTTCTCCCAGAAGTCCGCGTCCGGCTTCAGCCAGACCGAGTCGCCCCGTTTGACGATCTCGACCGAGCCCTCGTCCTCGCCGAGGTCCACGCCGCCCGCGCAGTTGCCGTTCCGGTCCAGGCGGAGGTCCACCGTCATCGGAGACCGGCCCTCCCCGAGGTCGCCCCGCGCACGCAGATGCACGGATCCGACGTCCAGCAGGGCGTCCCGGGAGCGGTCGGCGATCTGCTCGGCGGGGAGCGATTCGATGTCGTCGTCCGCCTGGGCCGCCGTGGTGCCGGTGACGGCGAGCACGACCACGGCCGCACAGGCGGCGGCACGGGTGGCGATGCGCTGTCCTGTCACGGCGCCTCCTCGGAAACGTCCCTGTTCAGGGCCTTCGCGAACGGGATTCACCCCATCTGGCGAGCGTACGCCCGCGTACGGTCGCGTGCACGGCGGGCCGGGCGTACGGAGGGTGAGGTTCGGCGCTGTTTTCGGCTACGGAACGTCGGGGAGCACTGCCCTGAAGATCACCGGAACCCGACCGGAACCAAGGGGAGACATGAAGAAGCTGTTCAAGGGGGACGTCGTCCGCACGCTGGCGCGGGGTGCCGCCGTCACCGGTCTGACCGTCGCGCTCGCCGTGCCGGCCACCGTCGCGATGGCTGTCGCACCCGCTGCCGCCATTCCGCCGGGTCTGTCCTGCGACACCGGCAAGCACGCGATCGACGACTACACCGGCTACGCGCTCTGCCGGAACAACGGTTCGGCCACGCAGACCTTCTGGGTGCACCTGGTCTGCGGCTGGTCGCCCGATGTGGACGGTGAGCACGTCACGCTGAGGCCGGGCGAGTCCGGACAGTCGACCGCCCACTGCGCCGGCCTCGGTACGGGGATCGGCGAGATCCACGTGCGCCCGTAGTACCCGCTGCCGGACGCCCGTCTCCCGCATGTACTCCCGGAGCCGCCACCACCCGGGGGAGGGAGACGGGTGCCGGTCCGTGTGCGGCGTGCTTGAGCGGACCTCCCTGCCTCGTTACCCTCCGGTAGACCGCTCGGCGGACTCCGGGCGGACCCCGGGGCCGGTGCTCCGGCGGACGCGAGGAGGCGGTGGCGATGTCCTCAGCAGACCCCACGGAGCGGACCGGGCCGGTCAGGCCGACGGAGCCGCCCGTACAGCCCGGACTCACGGACTGCGCCCGGGAGCTGGCCGAGGGCCGGACGACCTCGGCCGCACTCGTCGCCGCGGCGCTCGCGCGCATCGAGGCGAGCCGCCACACCCTCAACGCCTTCCGCCAGCTCCGTACGGAAGCCGCACTCGCCGAGGCCGCCGAGGCCGACCGGCGGCTGGAGGCGGGGGAGCGGCTTCCGCTGCTCGGGGTGCCGGTCGCCGTCAAGGACGACACCGACGTCGCGGGGATGCCCACCTACTTCGGCTGCGACGGCGCACTGCCGCCCGCCACCGAAGACAGCGAGGCGGTCCGCCGGCTCCGGGCCGCCGGGGCCGTCGTCGTCGGCAAGACCAACTCCTGCGAGCTCGGCCAGTGGGCCTTCACGGAAGGGGCCGCCTTCGGCGTCACCCGTAATCCCTGGAGCACCGCGCACACGCCCGGGGGCTCCTCCGGCGGTTCCGCGGCGGCCGTGGCCGCGGGGCTCGTCCCCGCCGCACTGGGTTCGGACGGCGCGGGCTCCATCCGTATCCCCGCCGCCTGGACCCACCTCGTCGGCATCAAGCCGCAGCGCG
This sequence comes from Streptomyces sp. NPDC051064, assembly GCF_044455985.1. Classification (NCBI taxonomy): domain Bacteria; kingdom Bacillati; phylum Actinomycetota; class Actinomycetes; order Kitasatosporales; family Streptomycetaceae; genus Streptomyces; species Streptomyces sp. NPDC051064. The sequence goes on along the minus strand of NZ_JBITFK010000003.1, from coordinate 502,715 downwards.
GCCGGGTCTCCGTCCACCCCAACAGCGACGCCTTCCAGGGCCTCACGGTCAACGGTCCCCTCGCCCGCACCGTCGCGGACGCGGCCCTCCTCCTGGACGCCGCGGCGGGACCGCACCCACAGGACCCGCACCGCCCGCCCGCCGTCGACGCGTCCGCCGCCGCCCGCCGCGACCCGGGCAGACTGCGCATCGGCCTCTCCCTGCGGCCTCCGCCCACCCTCACCCGCAACGCGCCCCACCCGGAGGTCCTGCGCGCCGTCACCGCGCTCGCCGAAGTCCTCGCCCGGCTCGGCCACCACGTCGAGGAGGCCCACCCCCGCTACGGGCTCATCGGCCTCTCCTTCGTCCCCCGGGCCACCGCCGGCATCGCCGAACTCGCCGCGCTGCACCCCGAGCCCGCGCTCCTCGACGCGCGCACCCGCAGTGCCCTGCGCACCGGGACCCGTCTCGGCGGCCGGATCGTGCGGGCCGCCCGCGCCCGTGAGGTACGCCAGCACGCCAGGATCGGCGCCTTCTTCGACACGGCCCGGGGCGGCCACGGTTACGACGTGCTGCTCACCCCGACCACGGCCGCCCCGCCGCCACGGGTCGGGGCGTTCGACCGGCTCAGCGCCTGGCGCACCGACCTCGCGATGACGTCGGCCTGCCCCTACGCCTGGCCCTGGAACGTCCTCGGCTGGCCCGGCGTCAATGTCCCGGCGGGCTTCACACGCGACGGCCTGCCCCTCGGCGCCCAGCTCCTGGGCCCCTCCCGCAGCGAGGCCCGGCTCATCTCACTCGCCGCGCAGCTGGAGGCCGACCGGCGCTGGTACGAGCACCGGCCGCCGGCCCCGGGCGCGATCAGCGCGGCCGACGGGCGCTGACCACCCATACGCCCGCCCGCAGCAGGACGCCCTCCGGGGTCTCGTGAGGGCGGAACACGTCCGTCATCGCGGCACGCGTCCGGTCCGTGACCGGCGGCCCCTGCGTACGGGAGACGAAGAAATCCACCGCGTCCGCCGCGTCCCCGCCCCAGCGGGTCGCGGCGGTCACCGGCACCGAGGTGATCTCCTCGAAACCCGCGGCCCCCAGCACCGACGTGATCCGCTCCGGATCCGACAAGGACGCCATGGCCGCCGCCACGGAGGTGTCCACGGCGTGGTCCCCGCCCACCAGAGAGGCCAGAAGGCCCAGTGCCCGGCGCTCCTCCCCGTCCGGCGGGGCGGGCCGGGGACAGACGAAGACCAGGCGGCCGCCGGCGCGCAGAGCCTCCCCGATATGGGCGAAGGCCGCGACGTGGTCGGCGAAGAACATCACCCCGCCCCGGCTGATCGCCACGTCGTAGCCGCCCGGTTCGAACGGATGGACCTGGGCGTCGCCCAGCTCGAAGGTCACGTCGCCGTCCCGCGCGGGATCGGTCAGGGCACGGGCCCGCGCGACGAGGGGCGCCGAGATGTCGACGCCGGTGACCCGCCCCCGTGGTGACAGCCGGGCGGCCGCCCGGCTCGTTCCCCCGCTGCCGCACCCGATGTCCAGCACCCGGTCGGTCACGCCGATGGCCGCGGCGTCGAAGAGAGCCGCGTCGAAGGGCGCCAGCATCGCGTCGTACCGGTCAGGGTGATCGGCCCAGTGCCGGCCCAGAGGGCCGTTCCATGCCTCCGCGGTGTTCACATGCGCTCCTCGGCAGTCGTCCGCATGGTGGCCTCGACGCGCTCGACGGCGCAGATCGCGCCGAAGGCGATCAGATGGACCAGGCAGTGATCCGTGAACGGCGGCACGCGCCAGGCCGCCACGTCCTCGTCGGTGATCCGGTACGGGGCCCGTGCGGCGAGCAGCGCGAGCCTGGCTCCGGGCCTCTCCGCCCGGTCCGGCAGCGGTGCGTTCAGGGGCAGCGGTGCGAGACCGTCCCAGCCCGCCACCGACTGCCGTACGAACGCGGCGTCCTCGTCGCTCAGCAGCCCCGCCCCTTGGTACGCGGCGGACAGCAGTGCGCCGTAAGCCGTGCCGACCGGGCTGTCCGCCGCCCACGGCGGCGCCTCGCCGGCCGTTCCGAGCAGCGGCAGGGACGTGCCGGGGCGCAGGTCGCGGCGCACGGTCGCCGCCAGCGAACGGCCCGCCGTCCTCCGCACCAGGCGGTACTTCTCCAGACCGCCCGGCAGCATCTGTTCGGACAGCAGCGAGGACACCACCCGGTTGATGAAGTGGAAGGCGAGCGCCGTCCCCACGTACTCGGCGGTCTCGTGCTCAGGGAACGGCCGCGGTGTGGTCATGTCCTTGCCCCAGGCGAGCAGGCTGCGGTCGCCGGGGTCCTCCGGCTCGCCACCCCGCAGCACGGTCTCGGCGAGCCGGTGGTCACCGGTGGCGTGCAGCAGCACGGCGTGCGCGGTGGCGCAGAACGGACACCGGTTGGCCAGGGACACCCCGGCCGCCACCAGCTCCTTCCCGGTGCGCGAGGCGCGCCCCGCGAGCAGCGACTCCCGCATCAGGGCCCAGGTGGCTGTGAGCAGGGGAGGGGAGGCGGACAGGACGACGAACGTCGTGGCGTCCTTGATCCCGAAGTCGGTGGCCAGTTGCGCGTAGACGTCCGCCACCTCTCCGGTGGCGGACTTCGGCGGTGCGGGCGAGGTGTAGCGGAAAGGTCCGGTCATGGCGACGATGCTCACCCGCGCCGCCCGCCCGGGTCGTCGTACGGGGGATGACGGTTGCGGCTGCCCCGGGGCGACGGGAAAACGTCCGTACTACTTCCCCGGGAGCAGTGGCGACACCGTCCTCCAGGACGACGCGCCCGCCGGCGTACGGGAGTTAGTGTGCCGCTCATGCGGGGGGACATCGACCGGCGGACACTGCTGGACGCGGCGGCCGCGGCGGTCATCGGGGCGGACGTCGTCACGGCGGCGTGCCTGGCCTCCTCGCCCGGCGGCCTCGACGTTCTGCTCGTCCTGGCCGGCTCCCTCGCGCTCGCCGCGCACCGCCGGGCGCCCCGCGCCGTGCTCGTGGTGACCACGCTCTGCATGTCCGGGTACGCCGTCCACGCGCATCCGGGGAGCTGGGTGGCGCTCCCCGTGGTCGTCGCCGTCCACGCGGCGGCGCGCAACGGGTACCGGGCGCAGGCGGCCGGAGTCGGGGCGGTGTTCCTCGTCGGCTACTCCGTGGTGCTGTTCGTCTCCGTGCCGGGAGTCCAGGACACTGTCGAGCGCACGCTGCTCCTGCTCGGCTGGTTCCTGTGCGCAGGGGTCACCGGCCTCATCGACAAGAACTGGCAGGCCTATCTGCGGCAGACCGAGAAGCGTGCGCTGGACGCCGAGCGCACACGGGAGGAGACGGCCCTGCGCCGGGCGGGCGAGGAAAGGCTGCGCATCGCCCGCGAACTGCACGACTCGCTGACCCACTCCATCTCGATCGTGAAGCTCCAGGCCGGGGTCGCCGTCCATCTGGCCCGCAAGCGGGGCGCGGAAGTGGAACCGGCGCTGCTCGCCATCCAGGAGGCGAGCGGCGAGGCGATGCGGGAACTCCGCTCGACACTGGAGGTGCTCCGCACCGACGTGGTGGACCCGGGCTCCGGTCTCGACCGGATGGACGAGCTCGCCGGGCGGGCCCGGGCCGCGGGCATCGTGCTGACCGTCGCCGTCGGGGGAGACGTACGGGCCGTGCCGGCCGAGGTCGACGGCGCGGCGTACCGCATCGTGCAGGAGGCACTGACCAACGTCGCCCGGCACGCGGACCGGGCGGGGACCTCGGTGCGGCTCACCTACGCGGACACGGCGCTCGTCGTGTCCGTCGACGACGAGGGCCCCTGTCTGCCCGGCGACCAGGTCACGCCCGGCACCGGACTGACCGGCATGCGCGAGCGCGTCACCGCTCTCGGCGGCACCCTCGAAACCGTGCCCCGCGCCCGAGGGGGCTTCTCGGTCCGCGCCGAACTGCCGCTGGCACCCCGGAGGGGCACCGGATGATCCGCGTCGTGATCGTCGACGACCAGGCCCTCATGCGCGCCGGATTCCGTGCGCTGCTGGACGCCGAGGAGTGCATCGAGGTCACCGGGGAGGCCGCCGACGGGCGGGCGTGGAGCTGGTCCGCGCGCACACCCCGGACGTGGTGCTCATGGACGTACAGATGCCCGTCATGACCGGGATCGACGCCACGCGCGAGATCGCGGCCGACCCGGCGCTCGACGGCGTGCATGTGGTCATCCTCACCAACTACGGTCTCGACGAGTACGTCTTCGACGCCCTGCGCGCCGGGGCCGCCGGATTCCTGCTCAAGGACACCGAACCGGCCGAACTCCTGAGAGCCATCGAGGTCGCGGCGGGCGGTGAGGCCCTGCTCTCCCCGTCCATCACGCGCCGGCTGATCGGCGAGTTCGTCTCCAGGCCCCCCGACCGTGCCACCGCCCCGGGCCTGGAGACGCTCACCCGCCGTGAGCGTGAGGTGACCGCCCTGGCGGCGCGGGGGCTGTCCAACGAGGAGATCGCCGTCCACATGGTGGTCAGCCCCTTCACGGCCAAGACCCACATCAGCCGTGCCATGACGAAGCTGGGCGCCCGTGACCGGGCCCAGCTGGTCGTCTTCGCGTACGAGTCCGGGCTGGTCGAAGCGCGCAGGGCCCCCGGCACTCCGCGCCCCGCCGGACAGGAGTGACCGGTTCCGCCGGAATGGGCGCGGGCCACTGTGGAGAGGGGGCCGGTCACGAGATATCTTGATGTCAAGCAATGTTGCAGACGTGGAGCGGAGCACCCGGTGACTGACTCGACCATCATCTATACGCACACCGACGAGGCCCCTGCCCTGGCGACGTACTCGTTCCTGCCTGTCATCGAGGCGTACGCCTCGACCGCGGGTGTCACGGTGGAGCGCCGCGACATCTCCCTGGCGGGGCGGATCATCGCCGGCTTCCCGGAGCGTCTCAAGGCCGATCAGCGTATCGATGACGCCCTCGCCGAGCTCGGTGAGCTGGCCAGGACTCCCGGCGCGAACATCATCAAGCTGCCCAACATCTCGGCCTCGATCCCGCAGCTGAAGGCCGCGATCGCAGAGCTCCAGGAGCAGGGATACGCGCTTCCGGACTACCCGGACGACCCGCAGACCGACGAGGACAAGGACGTCCGCGCGCGGTACGACAAGGTCAAGGGCAGTGCGGTGAACCCCGTCCTGCGTGAGGGCAACTCCGACCGCCGCGCCCCCGCGTCGGTCAAGAACTACGCCAAGGCGCACCCGCACCGCATGGGCGCCTGGACCGCCGACTCGAAGACGAACGTCGCCACCATGGGCGTCGACGACTTCCGCTCGACGGAGAAGTCCGTCGTCATCTCCGAGGCCGGTTCGCTGCGCATCGAGCTCGCGGGCGACGACGGCACCACCACGGTGCTGCGCGAGTCCGTCCCGGTCCTCGCGGGCGAGGTCGTGGACGCGGCCGTCATGCGCGTCGCCGCGCTGCGTGAGTTCTTCACCGCACAGGTCGCGCGCGCCAAGGCCGAGAACGTCCTGTTCTCCGTGCACCTGAAGGCCACGATGATGAAGGTCTCCGACCCGATCATCTTCGGCCACGTGGTCCGCGCCTTCTTCCCGAACACCTTCGCCAAGTACGGCGACGCGCTCGCGGCGGCCGGCCTGACCCCGAACGACGGCCTCGGCGGCATCCTCAAGGGCCTCGACTCCGTGCCGCACATCGGCGCCGAGATCAAGGCGTCCTTCGAGGCCGAGCTCGCCGAGGGCCCGGCCCTGGCGATGGTCGACTCCGACAAGGGCATCACCAACCTCCACGTGCCGAGCGACGTCATCGTCGACGCGTCCATGCCCGCCATGATCCGCACGTCCGGCCACATGTGGGGCCCGGACGGCAACGAGGCCGACACCATCGCGGTCCTGCCCGACAGCAGCTACGCGGGCGTCTACCAGGTCGTCATCGACGACTGCCGCGCCAACGGCGCCTTCGACCCGTCGACCATGGGCTCCGTGCCCAACGTCGGTCTGATGGCGCAGAAGGCCGAGGAGTACGGCAGCCACGACAAGACCTTCGAGGTCCCCGTTACCGGCACGGTGCGGGTCGTCGACGGCAAGGGCGACGTCGTGCTGGAGCAGGCCGTCGGCGCAGGTGACATCTTCCGGATGTGCCAGACCAAGGACCTCCCGATCCAGGACTGGGTCAAGCTCGCCGTCACCCGCGCCCGCGCGACCGGCAACCCGGCCGTGTTCTGGCTCGACGAGGGCCGCGCGCACGACGCCAACCTCATCGCCAAGGTCAACACCTACCTGGCCGACCACGACACCGACGGCCTGGACATCTCCATCCGGACGCCGGAGGAGGCCACGGCCTTCTCCCTGGAGCGCATCCGCCGCGGCGAGGACACCATCTCGGTCACCGGCAACGTGCTGCGTGACTACCTCACCGACCTGTTCCCCATCCTCGAGCTGGGCACCAGCGCGAAGATGCTCTCCGTCGTCCCGCTCATGAACGGCGGCGGACTGTTCGAGACGGGTGCCGGCGGCTCCGCGCCCAAGCACGTCCAGCAGCTGGTCAAGGAGGACTACCTGCGCTGGGACAGCCTGGGTGAGTTCCTCGCCCTCGCGGTCAGCTTCGAGCACCTCGCCACCACCACGGACAACGCGCGCGCCAAGGTGCTCGCCGACACCCTGGACCGGGCCACGGGCACCTTCCTCAACGAGGACAAGTCCCCGAGCCGCAAGATCGGTGGCATCGACAACCGCGGCAGCCACTTCTACCTGGCGCTCTACTGGGCGCAGGAGCTGGCGCGGCAGACCGACGACGCCGCGCTCGCCGAGGCGTTCGGACCGCTCGCCAAGACGCTGTCCGAGCAGGAGCAGACCATCATCGACGAGCTGGCCGCCGTCCAGGGCAAGCCGGCCGACATCGGTGGCTACTACCAGCCCGACCCCGCGAAGGCGGAGGCCGTCATGCGTCCGTCGGCCACCTTCAACAAGGCCATCGCGACCCTGGGCTGATCCCCCCCGCATCGCGCTGAACGACGGCCGCCCCGGCAGGTGCCCACCTGCCGGGGCGGCCGCGCGCGTTCCGGGCTCCGCCCCGCCCGGCGCCGGAGCGCGCCTACGGCACCCGTGCCGTCCACTCCGTGCTGCTGAACTTCGTGGCGGCCAGCTCCTCCGCCCGCGCCAGCTCCTCGCGGGTGACACCGCCGGCGGCGAGTCCGTAGCGGTCGCGGAAGGACCGCACCATGCGGTCGATGACCGCCTCCCGGGGCAGGCCGGTCTGACGGCGCAGCGGGTCGACCCTCTTCTTGGCCGACTTGGTGCCCTTGTCGGACATCTTCTCCTTGCCGATGCGGAGGACATCGAGCATCTTGCCGGCGTCGATGTCGTAGGACATGGTGACGTGGTGGAGGATCGCGCCCGGCCCGCCGTCGGGGCCGACCATGCGTTTCTGGGCGGCTCCGGCGATTTTGCCGACGTCCGTCGCGATGTCGTTGAGGGGCTGGTACCAGGCCTTGATCCCCATGTCGCCGAGCGCGTCGAGAACCCATTCGTCGAGATAGGCGTAGGAGTCGGCGAACGAAAGTCCTGAGACCAGGGAGGAGGGGACCGAAAGGGAATACGTGATGGTGTTCCCGGCCTCCACGAACATGGCTCCGCCGCCGGAGATGCGGCGCACGACCGTCACGCCGTGGCGCGCCGCGCCCTCGGCGTCGACCTCGTTGCGGAGGGACTGGAAGCTGCCGATGATGACCGCCGGGGCGCCCCACTCCCAGACGCGCAGCGTCGGGGGCCGGCGCCCGGCGGCGACCTCGGCGGTGAGCACCTCGTCGAGGGCCATGTGCAGGGCGGGGGACTGCGGTCCCTCGTGGATGAGCTGCCAGTCGTAGTCGGTCCAGTCGGTGGCCTGGGCGAGTGCGCGCCGGACCGCCACGGCGACGCCCTCGGCGGTGATTCCGTACATGACGGTGCCCTCGGGCAGCATCGCTTCGACGCGGGCGGCCAGACCTGCGGTGTCGGTGTCGGCGGGGGCGCCTTCCAGCGCCTCGTCGATCGCGGTGATGGCCTCGTCGGGTTCCAGGAAGAAATCGCCCGCGACCCGTACGTCGCGCAGCACGCCGTCCTGATTCTTCAGGTCGACCACCACGAGTTTGCCGCCAGGAACCTTGTATTCGCCGTGCATCGCCGGGCCTCCGATGAGTTGAACCGCTTGTGACATCAGCGCTCGCCGGGCTCGTTGTCTTCCCCGCGAGTGACCATCGGTAATGAGGCTGCGGGACAGGAGATCAGGAAACCGCCGCGACGCGCGGTGACTCCGGTCCGTAGTCATGACGACGGCTGCCGGCGCCGCCGCCCAGGCCGCCGTCGGATGCGGAGCGGAAGGCTCCGGGCATCCGTATACGAACCGGAGGCCGCATCCGGGCCGTCGCGGCCCCGGGACCCGCAGGTGAGCGGTCGTGCCGGGGCGACCACAGGCGTTCCGTTATCCGATCGTCAGGTAAAACCCGTCCGCTATGTGGGCCGAGGCCTTGCCTTGCGGACTGTATGCGAAATACGGTCGGCGATATTCCTTGATCACCCCTGGCGGGAGGTAGGCCCCCGTGCGCCGAAAAGCGGTTGCCCTGGTGGCGGTTGCGTTGGTGTCCCTCACCTCGGGCTGCGCGTCGTTGCAGTCCTCGGCGACCGAAGTCGGTGGTGTGCGCATGACCGACGACCGGTCCGTACGCGACGGCGGGACACTCACCGTCGCTCTCAACTCCGACCCGGACAAGCTGGACCCCACCCTCGCGCAGACCCTCGTAGGCCGCACGGTCTTCGCGAGCATGTGCGAGAAGCTGTACGACATCGACGAGGACGGCACCGTCGTGCCGCAGTTGGCCTCGTCGCTCCCCACCACCTCGGCCGACGGCCGTACGGTCACCTTCAAGGTGCGTCCGGGGGTGAAATTCAGCGACGGCACCCGGCTGGACGCCGACGCGGTCGTCACCTCGCTGATGCGCCACCGCGATCTCCCCGGATCCGCGCGCTCCACCGAACTCGCACCGGTCAGCAAGGCCGAGGCCACCGGGCCGCTCACGGTCCGGCTGACGCTCGACCACTCCTACGTCCCGCTCACCGGCGTGCTCGCCGACCGGGCCGGGATGGTGATGTCACCCACCGCACTCGAGAAGTACGGGAAGAACTTCACCAACCACCCCTCCTGCGTCGGCCCCTTCCGCTTCGTCGAGCGCGTCGGCGGCGACCGGATCGTGCTCAAGAAGGACACGAACTACTACGACGCCGACCAGGTGCACCTCGACGGTGTGGTCTACAAGCCGATCCCCGACGGCAACGTCAGGCTCGCCAACCTGCGCTCCGGCGACCTCCAGGTCGGCGACCAGATGGCACCCGTCGACGTACAGAGCGCCCTGACCGAGCCGAAGCTCCAGCTGTTCAACTCGCCCTCGCTCGGCTACCAGGGCATCGGACTCAACGTCGGCAACGTGAAGGGCCTCGGGCAGAAGCCCGGGAAGATCGACACCCCGATCGCCCGTGACGTCCGGGTCCGCGAGGCCTTCGAGCTGGCCGTCGACCGCGACCTGCTCAACAAGGTCGTCTTCCAGGGCATGTACGAACCGGCCTGCGGCCCCATCTCCCCGCAGTCCGCCATCGCCCCGGGCGTCGAGCCGGAGGACTGCCCCCGGCGGGACGTCGACCGCGCGAAGGAGCTGCTGAAGGAGGCCGGGGTGAAGACCCCGGTGAAGATCGAGCTGAAGACGTCCACCACCCCTGAGCAGGGTCGCGTCGGGCAGGTGCTCCAGGCCATGGTCAAGGAGGCGGGCTTCGAACTGTCGCTGCGTCCCACCGAGTACGCCACCATGCTCGCGGAGACCGACGCCGGCGACTACGACGTCTTCACCAGCGGCTGGTCCGGCCGGCTCGACCCGGACGGCAACGTCGCCAGCTTCCTCAAGACCGCGGGCGCCATGAACGCCTACGGTCTCGGCGATCCGGAGATCGACAAGCTGATCGCCGAGGGCCGCAGTGTCGCGGACCCCGAACGGCGCACCGAGATCTACGACGAGCTCACCCGGCGCGTGCAGGACGCCCACGCCCTGATCTACCTCTACCGGCAGAAGAACTACGTCGTCGCCGGCAAGGACATCGCGGGCATCCACGTCTACGGCGACGGACTGGTCCGGGTCAAGAATGCGGGGTACACCCGATGACGAAGTACCTGCTGACGCGCCTGCGTCAGTCCCTCATCACGCTCTTCCTCGTCAGCATCGTCGTCTTCGCCGGCATCCGGGCCCTGCCCGGCGACCCGGCGCTCGCGCTGGCCGGTGAGGAACGCAGCCCCGAGGCACTCGCCGCCGTCCGCGAGAGCTACGGCCTGAACGACAACGTCGTCATCCAGTACGGACGGTTCATCGGGCACGCCCTGACCGGCGACCTCGGCACCTCCTCGCGTACCGGCCTCCCCGTCGCCGACGCGATCGGGCAGGCCCTGCCCGTCACGCTGGAACTGGCCGCGCTCTCCCTGCTCCTGGCGATCGTGGTCGGCATCGGCGCCGGAGTGGTCGCCGCCGTCCGGCGCGGCAAGCCGGAGGAGTGGATCGCCAACGCCATCGCGCTGATCGGTCTCTCCATCCCGACCTTCTGGCTCGGCATCGTGCTCGTCCTCGGATTCGCCATCGCCATCCCGGTGTTCGCCGCTTCCGGTTACGTACCCTTCGGCACCGATCCCGTCGACAACCTGCGCCGCATGGTGCTCCCCGCGATCGTGCTCGGCTCCGGCCTCGCCGCCGTCGTGATGCGGCAGACGCGGGCCGCGATGCTCGACTCGCTCTCCGCCGACTACGTCAGGACCGCCCGCGCCAAGGGCCTCTCCAGGGGCTCCGTCGTCGGCGGTCACGCGCTGCGCAACTCGCTCGTCACCGTCGTGACCGTGCTCGGCCTCCAGCTCGGCCACCTGATCTCCGGCGCCGTGGTCACCGAGCAGATCTTCGTCCTCCCCGGCTTCGGCAAGCTCACCATCGACGCCGTCTTCACCCGCGACTACGCGACACTCCAGGCGGTGGTGCTCTGCACCTCCGCCGCGTACATCCTCATCAACCTGCTGGTCGACGTGGTCTATTCGGTCATCGACCCGCGCATCCGGCTCGGAGGTGCCCGGTGACCACCGCGACCACAGTGCTCCCCACCCCGCCCGCGGCGGACAAGCGGAAGTCCGGCGGCGGCAAGCTGCGCGCCCTGCGCAGGAACCGGCTCGCGCTCACCGGCGCGGTCATCGCCGCCGTCTTCATCCTGGCCGCCCTGTTCGCCCCGCTCATCGCCCCGTACGACCCGTCGCAGCCCGACTTCGGGAACGTCCTGGCCGAGCCCAGCGCCTCGCACTGGCTCGGTACGGACGACCTCGGCCGCGACCAGCTCTCCCGCATCGTGCACGGCGCCCGCGCGTCCATGCAGGTCGGCATCGTCGCCGTCGTGCTGGCCTTCCTCGTCGGCGTACCGCTGGGGCTGCTCGCCGGGTACTACGGCCGGTTCGCGGACACCGCGGTCTCCCGCCTCACCGACACCATGCTGGCGTTCCCCTTCCTGGTGCTCGCCGTCGGACTCGCCGCGATCCTCGGCCCGTCGCTCACCAACGCGACCATCGCCATCGGCATCTCGCAGATCCCCGCCGTCATCCGGATCACCCGGGCGGAGACCCTGCGGCTCAAACACGTCGACTACGTCGCCGCGGCCGTCGCCAACGGGGGCGGCGACGGCACCGTCCTCTTCCGGCACATCCTCCCCAACGCCACCTCCGCCCTGATCGTCCAGGCGACCGTGGGCATCCCCGCCGCGATCATCGGCGAGGCGCTGCTGAGCTTCCTCGGCCTCGGCGTCCAGCCGCCGAACCCCTCGCTGGGTGTGATGCTTTCGGGCGCCCAGTCCTTCCTGGCGCCCGCCCCCTGGCTGGCCGTCTTCCCCGGCCTCGCGATCGTCGCCGCGACGCTGGCCTTCAACCTGCTCGGCGACGGGCTGCGTGACGTCCTGGACCCCCGAGGAGCGACCCGATGACCGAGACCGTTCTCGAACCCGCGCGGAAGACGGCGGCCGAACCCGCGCTGAGCGTGCGCGACCTGTCGGTCTCCTTCCACTCCGACGCCCGCACCGTGCACGCGGTCGATGGGGTCTCCTACGACCTGGCTCCGGGGGAAGTCCTCGCCGTGGTGGGGGAGTCGGGCTGCGGGAAGTCCGTCACCTCGATGGCCGCCATGGGCCTGCTCCCGCCGACCGCCCGCGTCGGCGGCTCGATCAGGCTCGGTGGGCGGGAGCTGGTCGGCGCTCCGGAGAAGGAGCTCCGACACGTCCGCGGCAAGGACATCGCGATGATCTTCCAGGAGCCGATGACCTCGCTGAACCCGGTCCTCACCATCGGCCGGCAGATCGGCGAGGTGCTGCGCCGGCACCAGGGTCTGAGCCGTAAGGAGGCCAAGGCCCGCGCCGTGGAGCTCCTCGAACTCGTCGGGATCCCGGCGCCGGCACGCCGGATCGACGAGTACCCGCACCAGCTCTCCGGCGGCATGCGGCAGCGCGTCATGATCGCCATCGCGGTTGCCTGCGACCCGGCCGTCCTCATCGCCGACGAACCGACGACCGCCCTGGACGTCACCGTGCAGGCCGGCATCCTCGAAGTCCTCCAGTCCCTGCGCGAGCGCCTCGGCACCGCCATCGTCCTGGTCACCCACGACCTCGGGGTCGTCGCCGACGCCGCCGACCGGGTGCTCGTCATGTACGCCGGACGAGCCGTCGAACAGGCCCCGGTCCACGACCTGTTCGCCTCCGGCCGGCATCCGTACACCCGTGGTCTGCTCGGCGCCGTGCTGCGGCCCGGCGGCGAGGGCAAGCGGCGGCTGCCCGAGATCCCCGGCCTGGTCCCGAGCCTGGACAGCCAGCCCGACGCCTGCACCTTCGCGCCCCGCTGCTCCCGCGCCGACGACACCTGCACCGGCAGCCGCCCCGGCTTCCGTGCCGTCGGCCCCGAGGCCGGAGCGGACGCGCCGCACCGGGCCGCCTGCTGGCACCCGTACGCCGCGGAGACAGGCCCCGGGGCCGGTCCCGGAACCAGCACCGAAATCCAGGAGGCCGGAAAGTGACCACCGCACAGACCACCGTCCCCGCACCGCGCGAGGGTGACGCGGACGCCCCGCACCCCCCGGTGCTGGAGATCAACGGCATGGAACGGCACTTCGGTGCCTCCGGCGGCGGCACCGTCCGGGCCGTCGACGGCGTCTCGATCACCATCGGCCGCGGCGAGGTCGTCGGCCTCGTCGGCGAGTCGGGCAGCGGCAAGTCGACCGTCGGCCGGTGCGCCGTACGCCTCGACGAACCCACCGCCGGCACCGTCCACATCAACGGCACCGACATCAGCCACCTCTCCCGCCGCGCCCTGCGCCCCCTGCGCAAGGACTTCCATCTGGTCTTCCAGGACCCCTCGTCCTCGCTGGACCCCCGGATGACGGTCGGCCAGATCATCGCCGAGCCCATCCGGCTGCACCGCCGCGCCAGTGGAGCGGCCGTACGGGAACGGGTCGAGCAACTGCTCGGCCAGGTCGGGCTGCGCCCCGAGCACGCCGACCGGCACCCCCACGAGCTGTCCGGCGGGCAGCGCCAGCGCATCTCGATCGCCCGGGCCCTGTCCTGCGACCCCGACCTGGTCGTCGCCGACGAACCCACTTCGGCGCTCGACGTCTCGGTCCAGGCGTCCGTGCTCAACCTCCTGGCCGACCTCCAGCGTGACCGGGGCTTCGGCTGCCTGTTCATCACCCACGACCTGGCCGCCGTCGAATTCCTCGCCGACCGGATCGCCGTGATGTACCTCGGGCAGATCGTCGAACAGGCCCCGACCGCCGAACTGTTCGCCGCCCCCAAGCACCCCTACACCCAGGCACTGCTCTCCGCCGCGCCGGTCCCCGACCCCGTCGCCCAGCGCTCCCGCGAGCGCATCGTGCTGCACGGTGAGCTGCCCAGCCCGCTCGACCCTCCGCCCGGCTGCCGCTTCCACACCCGCTGCCCGCTCGCCGTCGACCGCTGCCGCACCGAGGTGCCCGCTCTGCGCGAGATCCCCGGCGGGCGGCAGGTCTCCTGCCATCTCGTGGCCGACGACGGCACCGCCCCGGACGCGGCGGCCTGACCTGCCCGCCGGGGCGCCGTCTTCCGTACGTACGATCCGCGAACGCACTCCCACCACTCGGGAACTGCACTGGAGGTTCGTGTCCGGGATGGCGGCTGCCTCAGCGCAGGCCGTATCCCGTCGATGGCTGGCTGACGTGGCGGGGCGTGCCGCGGGCTGAGCGATGCCGCCGATCAGCCGCCTGCCCCTCCCGGAGGTACGGCAGGGGCATGCGTGAGACGGTCCGGTGCAGATCTTGGTGCCGGCTTCAGCCCTTCACGGCACCGGTGAGACCGCCGACGATCCGCTTCTCGAAGATCGAGAAGAAGACCAGTGCGGGCAGCATGGCGAGTGAGGTGAACGCGAGGACCTGCGCGGTGTCCGCGGAGTACTGCGAGGAGAACGCCTGCACGCCGAGCGGCAGCGTGAAGTTCGCTTGCGAGTTGAGGATGTACAGGGGCAGGACGTAGTTGTTCCAGCTGCCGATGAACGAAAGGATGCCGACTGTCACGACACCGGGCAGCGACAGCGGGACCACCATGCGGAAGAAGAATCCGAGTCGGCTCGCACCGTCGATGGCGGCGGCCTCCTCGATCTCATTGGGAATGGCTCTGAGGAACGGCACCAGGATGATGACGGTCGTCGGCAGGCCGAAGGCGATCTGCGGGACGATCACGCCGAACAGGTTGTCGACGAGGCCGAGGCCCTTGATGACGATGTACAGCGGGGTGATCGCGATGACCATAGGGAACATCAGGCCGGCGGCGAACAGGGAATACATCGCGCCCTTGAACTTGAAGTCGTAGCGTGCGATCACGAAGCTCACCATCAGGCCGAGGACGACGATGCCGGTGGTGCTCACGAACGCGACGATGAGGGAGTTGGCGAATTCGCCCCAGAACGTCGTCGACGTCAGGATGTTGACGTAGTTGCTGATGACCCAGGGGTGCGGTAGGGCGGCCGGGCTCGTGGTGATCTGCGAGTTGGTACGGAATCCGCCGAGCACGATATAGAGCACCGGTGCGATGCAGCCCCCGATGAAGAGCAGGGCGATCAAGTAGGTGAACGGATGCCCCCACTTCTGCGGCTTGTCACGACTGTCGCGACGGTCGATGGGCGCACTCGGCTCCCCGGCGGAGGAAAGCCAGGAGGTTCCGGTCGTCGCGCTCATCAGGCTGCTCCTTCAGTGACGGCGCCCTGGAGGTCACGGCGCAGGACGAAGCGCTGGTAGATCAGCGCGACGATGAGCGAGATCAGGAACATCACGACCGCGACGGCGCTGCCGTAGCCGTAGTTGCCCGCATTGCGGCCCTGGGCGAGCATATAGATCGCCATGGTCGAGGTGCCCGCAGTGCCCGAGACGTACTGACCCCAGATGATGTAGACGAGATCGAACAGTTGCAACGAGCCGATGATCGAGAGGAACGCCCAGATGCGGATCGTCGGCCCCAGCAGTGGCAGCGTGATGCGGCGCTGGATCTGCCAGTAGGAGGCGCCGTCGATCTGAGCGGCCTCGAAGAGCTCCTCGGGTATCGACTGCAGCCCGGCGAGCATCAGAATCACCGCGAAGCCGATGTACTTCCACGAGATGATGCCCATCAGGGTCCAGATGGCCAGCTCCGGGTCGGAGAGCCAGTCAGCCTGCAGGAAGCCCAGGCCGATGTGCTGCAGCAGGTCGTTGACGGCGCCGTTGCTCTGGAGCATCAGGCTCCAGCCGGTTCCGACGATGACCTCGGAGATGATGTAGGGCACGAAGATCAGGACGCGAATGATCGAGCGGCCGCGGATCTTCTGGTTGAGCAGGAGCGCGAGGATGATCGCCAGCGGGCCCTGGAAGACCAGCGAGAGCACCATGATCAGGGAGTTGTGCCACAGAACTTGCTGGAACGCGGAGTCGGTGAGGATCAGCTTGTAGTTGTTCAGGCCGACCCAGTCGGTGGCCGCCCCGTAGCCGTGCCACCGGTAGAAGCCATAGTACGCAGCGAGCGCGACCGGGAAGATCACGAACGCGAAGAACATGATGATCGCCGGTCCGGACAGGACCGCGATCTCGAGTCGCATCTTGGCACGGCCGCGGCGGCGTCCAGCCGCTCGCGGCGAAGTCGAGGACGCGGACTCGGCCGCGCCCCCGACTCGAGGCGTGCCCTGCGACTGGCGGTCGGTGGCCGCGTCCGTACCCAGGGTGTCGCTCATTGTCTGCTTACTCAGCCCTTCGCGGCAGCTGCGTTGATGTCCTTGACGACATCGGCGGCGCTGCCCTTGCCGGCCATCAGGTTCACGACGGCGGTGTTCATGGCGTTGCCGACGTTCTGGCCGTACTCGGTGTCGAGGAACTGCATGGCGTATCCGGCCTTGTTGAAGGTTTGCAGCGCCGAGACGTTGTAGGAGTCGGTGACGACCTGCTGCGCTTCCTTGTTCACCGGGATCGAGTTGAAGGCCTTGGCAAAGGCCTCCTGCTGGTCCTTGGTCACAAGGAACTGGAGGAAGCCGAAGGCTTCCTTCGGTGCGTTCTTGGACAGCGAGTATCCGTCGCTGCCGCCCATGATGGCGGTCGGGTCGCCCTGGCCACCGGACACGGCGGGGAAGGGGAACCAGCCCAGGTCAGGGAGCGGCTTCTGGTCCGGGGTCAGGCTGGCGATCGTTCCGGGGTTCCAGTTGCCCATGAGCTCCATGCCGGCCTTGTGGTTCGCGAGCATGCCCGCCGACGACCCGGCGCCCTGCTGCGCCGAAGTCGTCAGGTAACCCTTCTGGAAGGGGTCGACCTTCAGGAACGCGTCCAGATCGTCGCCGGCCTTGGTCCAGCACGCATCGTCGAATTTGAGCGACTTGGCAGCCGTCGACATGGTGTCCTGGCTGCACTCGCGCAGGGCGAAGTTGTAGTACCAGTGCGCAGCCGGCCAGGCGTCCTTGGCACCGACCGCGATCGGCGCGACCTTAATCGCCTTCAGCTTCGCGACAGCGGCCTCGAGCTCGTCCATCGTCGTCGGCGTCGAGGTGATGCCGGCCTTCTTGAACAGGTCCTTGCTGTAGTAGATGCCCTCGGGCTGCGTGTTGGCCGGCATGGCGTAGACCTTGCCGTCGATCGTGTTGCCCGCGACACCTGCCGCGCCCGCGTTCGCCTTGTCAGTGGCGGTGAGGTCCAGCGCCTGGATCTGGCTGGCGGCGACCATGGCCCGCATCTTGCCGCCCCCTCGCTGCAGGAAGATGTCCGGCGCGGAGCTCGAGTTGAGCGAGGTCTGCAGCTTGCCGTCGAAGTCCTCGTTCTGGATGCCCTGGATCTTGATCGTAACGTTCGGGTGCAGCGCGTGGTACGCCTTCGCGGCGTCCTGCCAGTACTTCACGCCGGGTCCGGTTGTCGCGTTCTCCCAGATGGTCACCGTGACTTTGCCATCGGACGAACCGTTGCTGATGTCGTTGCCGCCGCCGGCGCAGCCGGTGGCAGCGAGTGCGATCCCCAAGCCGATCGCGACAGCCGTCGCGCTGGGTGCTCTCCTCGTCATCGTGGAAACTCCCTGATCTGTCGTCATTGTCACAATGGGGGCGAATGGTTTGCGTAAAGCAATGGCCTGTTGGGTGCCAAGGTCTCGTACATGTGGTGATCTGGGCGTGCAAGCGGCAGGCCGACCGTGGCGACAGTGAGAGTCGGGCCCAGTGCGCGAAGTCGTGTCGATCACTGCAACCCTTGCTTTCCGGCTCCGGGCATGCGCGTGTGGACGTGCCAGGTGGACGGGTATGTCCGTAAGGAGTCGTGTCCGTTACGGGGAGGTGTCGATAGCTGGAGAGTATGCGCTCGGCGCAGAGCGGCAGTCAATGACTAATTTCCGAAAGTTCACCGAAACTTACGGTGTCGTGCGCAGCTGTGGCTGGTGGGTGATTACCGCTCTGCGGCGAGGTCGGCGACGGTCGGATGGGTCGGCGGCCGAGGTACCGCTGGAGAGGCCTCCACTGCTCGTGCTCGGCGTCGGCGTGCTCGACGCGTATCCGCTCCGAGGATTGCTGCTCAACACCCTCGCGGTGGCGTGGGCGAAGGAATCGGCCAGTGTGTGCCAGGGCCGCGATCACCGGGTCGGTGAAGACCGGTTGATGGCTGGGTCCGCCGCCCTCGGCGCGTACGGTCATGGCTCCGCCGCTCGCCCAGCCGGGGCTCTTCCCGCGCCATCCACGGGCTGGCCAACTCGGCGATGAGCGCCGGTGGTCGCGAGGAGGCGGAGCAGTCGTCCGCCTGATCGTCCGGGCACACCTCGAGCTCCTCTTCCCGGGGGATCATTTGAAGAGGGTCGAGATCTCGGACGTCGTTCGGAAAATGGGGTGTCACGGAGATGAGAGGCGACCGGCCAGGTAAACACCGTCCACGAAACCGCCGATCCGACTGTCCATCCGTTCGGACCGGCCATTCGATCGGCTTGACCTGCGGCGTTTCATCCATAACGTCCTGCGAATGTTTCGGTGTTGATTGCGACTCATGTGACAGGTAGCAGCGCATGCGCGAGCAGGTCGCCGCCGAGTGTGCAGCGGCTGAGCCGCCGGAGGTGCAGGTCGGGGCCGTGGCGCGCTGCGCACCGCCGCAACTCGGGGGCCATAGGCTGCTGTTGGGGATGTGTGACCAAAACCAAAAGCACGCCGAGGCCGGGGCCCCGGTCGCAGCCGTCGGCCTGATCACCGAGCCGCAGCAGGCCGAGAAGATCGTCACGGACAGCGAGGCCGACGCGGTCCTGCTCGGGCGCGAGCTGCTGCGCGACCCGTCCTTCGCCCGGCACACGGCGCGTGTGCTGGGCGGCGACGTGCACGTGCCGGAACAGTACCTCCACTCCCTCTGACGTTGTGCTCGCGTGAAGATGCGGGGCCCGGCGGGACGGCCGCCGGGCCCCGCCGGCTTCAGCTCGCTGCGCTGTTCAGCGCAGCGAGGACCGCACCGTAAGCCTCCTTCTTCTGGTAGTTGCCGTTGAAGAGCAGCGGGGTTTCCTGGGCGCGCCAGGAGTACTTGTCGGTGATGCCCCACACGGTGATGCCATTGCACCGGGCGACGGCCACGCACGCCTGGGTGACCTGCCGGTACACGTTGGCCTGTGCCGCGCCGGAGCCCCCGACGTCGAGTTCGGTGATCTGCACGTGCACGCCGAGGTCGGCGAAGCGTTGGAGGTTCTGCCGGTAGGTGCTGAGGTCGGAGTTGGAGGAGAGGTGGCTCTGGAAGCCGACGCAGTCGAGCGGTACGCCGCGGGCGCGGAAGTCCTGGACCATCCGGTAGATGGCGTCGCTCTTGGCGTTGATGCCGTCGGTGCTGTAGTCGTTGTAGCAGAGCTTGGCCTTGGGGTCGGCTGCTTTCGCCGCGCGGAAGGCGTCCTCGATCCAGCCGTTGCCGAGCTGCTGCTGGAGGTTGGACTGGCGGCGGCTGCCGTCCCATTCGAACGCCTCGTTGACCACGTCCCAGGAGTCGATCTTGCCCGCGTAGTGGCCGGCGACCCCCGCTATGTGGCCCCGCATCGCCTGGCGTAGGTTGTCACCGGTCAGTCCCTGTACCCAGCCGGGCTGCTGGGCGTGCCAGACCAGGGCGTGGCCGCGGACGAACTTGCCGCGCTGCTGGGCATAGGTGACGAGTTGGTCGCCTCCGCTGAAGTTGAACTGCCCCCGGCTGGGCTCGGTGGCGTCCCACTTCATCGCGTTCTCGGCGACCACGCTGGAGAACTCCCGGTTGAGAGTGCCCTCGTAGTCGGTCTCACCGAGGTGCGGGGCGACCGCGGCGCCGAAGTACCGGCCGTGCTGGGCGGCCGCGCCGCCGAGGGTATCGGCGGCCTGAGCGGTGGGCGAGAACGCCAGGACGGCCGCTGCCGCCAGGGCGCCGGTCGCCGCGACGGTGATCGCCGACCGGGTGCGTCGCGTTGTGCGGCTTCTGGAGGATCTGTCGGTCATTGCGTGTCCCTCTCTTATGGGGGGTGGCAGTGCTGCAGGGCCTGGATTCGTACGGCCGTCGGCCGTCAGGTCAGAGCGGATTCCCAGCGGGTTCCGGCGCCGGTGGCGTCGGCGGGGAGCCGGTCACGGGCGGCGGTGTCGTCGTACAGGCGCCAGCGGAACCAGTCCACGAGGGTGTTCTGGGTCCGGTCGAAGGTGGGGAACCCCGGGTTCAGGTACGCGGCATGGTCCGCGCCGACGTGGGTGAGGAACGCCTTGGGCGCGCGCAGCTCCTCGTACGCCCGCCGGGCAAGGGCATAGTCGCAGGTAGGGTCCCTGTCGCCGTGGATGAACAGCACGCCTGCATGGACCGAGGCGGCGGGGTTGCCCATGTCCACACAGGCGACCGGGACGGCGGCGACGATACGGTCGTCGGGCCATGCGGTCACCAGGCCGTGGGTGGTCATGCCGCCCATCGAGTGCCCGGAGACGCCGACGCCGGCCGCGGTGTCGATGTGCCCGGCGAAGGGGCCGCCCGTGGCGTCGTTGAGCGCCAGGGTCCGGGTGATGACCTCGGAGACGTCCTTCGACCATTCGCCTCCGTAGACGGAGCCGAGGTTGGTGTTGTCGGAGAACGAGGGAGCGGGGCAGATGAAGCCGGCGGAGGCTATCGCATGGGTCTGCGAGGCGTAGGAGTCGGAGTTGCCGCCCATGCCGTGGCTCCACTCGGCGACGGGGAACACACCGTCGGCGAGAGGTGCGTTGGGGACGGGGGCGCCGCCGGGGGTGCCGGGGGTGGGGTAGAAGACCTTGGTGAACAGCGAGCGGGCACCTCGGCTCCAGTTGAACTGGCGCACTCCGATGGCGAACTTCGGCGCGGGCGCGGCCAGTTCGGCCCCGGAGGCACGATGCAGTCCGGAGCCGAGCAGGGAGGTGCTCAGGCCGGCTGTCGCGGCCGCGGTCAGGCCGAGGAAGGTACGTCGTCTCAACGACATGCGTGACTCCTTGTGTGTGTGGGGGGAGTGAGGTCTCAGCAGGCGGAGCCGGTTTGTGTGGCCAGACCGAGTCGGTAGGGCAACTGCGAGTACTCGCCGCTGGAGTTGGGGTTCCGGCCCTGGTAGAGGAGCCGGAGGTGGCATGGATCGACGGTCATGGTCTGGTCATTGGTGGAGCGGAGCAGCTCGCCATGACTGATGTCCTTTGTCCAGGCGCCTCCCGGGAAGGTGACGTTGGTGGAGCGGGCGAAGGGGCTCGCTTCGGTGGCGGCGAGCGGCTGCCACGTGCCGGTCAGGCCCTTGGAGGTGAAGGAGCGGTAGTAGCGGTTGCCGTCGGAGCCGATGGCCTCCCACATCAGCAGGTAGGTGTCGGTGCCCTCGACGCGGTAGACCGCGCCTCCTTCGAACAGGGCGAAACGGGAGTCCTGGAGCACGATCCGGGTGTTGCCGAAACCGTTGGGGAAGTTGGCGACGGTGGTCTCGGACCGGTACACATGGCCGTTGTCGTCCGCGGAGAACAGATAGCACTTCACGTCGTCGCAGATCACGTAGAAGTCGAGCCAGTTGCCGTTGCCGATGTTCTGCCGGACGACATCGGGCACGCTGTTCATCAAGTTCTTCGGCGCCGACCAGCTGGTCGGGTCGTTGATGTCCTTGGTGGTGGAGTACGACGGCAGCCCGGTCTGGTAGACGAGGTACCACTCGCCCTTGGGGGCGAAGTAGAAGGCGTGCGGAGCGGCGCGGTAACCGGGGCCGATGGCGGAAGCGGTCTCCAGGTGGGTCTGCTTCGCGCCGGCGGCCTGGGACCAGTCGTCGAAGCTGGTCTCGGCCAGGCTCCAGTCACCGGAGGTGCTCGCGGTGGTCATGAAGACGTGCCATCTTCCGCTCTTGTCCTGAACCACCGACGGGTCCTTGACGGCGACGGAGTTGCTGCCGTCCGGTTGCGGTGAGATCAGCGGCCCCGTGGACGACCATCGGAAGCTGCTCGGCAGGCCCGGCTGGAGGGCTCCCGTTGGCGTGGCTCCCTTGGCGGGCACGGCTAGGAACGCCGCAAGCAGGGCGATGAGCAGGGCCACACAGGCGTGGCGGCGGCAGGGGCGGACACGATACGGCAGGGGCATGGGTAGCTCCAGCGGCTCGACCGATGGACCCGCTCGCGGCGTCTGGTGCGCCCGGCTGCACGAGGACCGGGGTCGCGAGAGGGGGAGTCTCACCGGAACAGGAAGTGGGGGGTGGTGCGCATGCGGTGGAGCGGGTTCGGCCGGCTGTACGGCCAGCCCGACGCCTGGTCGATATACCGGACGACAGACGGGCCTTCGGACGTAGGAATGATGAAGCGCTTGACGGTGTCTGGTCAATGCTGCGCACGCAAAAGTTTCAACCCTCGCTAAGAAAATCTTGCGCGAAAGTTTCGACACCGGATGTTCCTGAAACCCCGGCGGACACGGGCCGGGGTGAGCCGGTCGGCGATGGTGGGTTTCTCCCAGGGCCGGCGGAGGCCCTGTGTGAGCGGCCGGGGGAGTCGGAGCAATGAGTGGGCGACTTGGAGGGCGCCGGGGCGCACCTGGGTCGCACGGGCACCGCGCTCGGTTCGTCGGCCGAGCCGCGCTCAGCTCTGCGGCGGGGCCGTGCTCTGGCGGACCACGAGTTCCGTGGCGATCTCCAGGCCGAGCTGCGGGACCCTCTCCCCGCGGCCGAGCGCGAGGGCCAACTCGGTGGCGGAGGCCGCCATTTCGCTCAACGGCTGCCGCACCGTCGTCAGCGGCGGATCGGCCCAGACCGCGACCGGCATGTCGTCGAAGCCGACCACGCTCAGGTCCTGGGGGACGCGCAGCCCGGCCTCGCGCGCCGCCTGGTAGACACCAAGCGCCTGCATGTCGTTCGCGGTGACGATCGCGGTGGGCCGATCCGGCCGGCCGAGCAGGGTGCGCGCCACGGCCTGGCCGCCCTCGCGCGTAAGCTGGGAACGGACCGTCAGATCCGGGTCCACGGGGAGTCCGGCCGCCTCGAGTGCGGACCGGTAGCCCGCCGCCCGGGCCAGGCAGAATGCGTGATCGGGGCCGCTGACCATGGCGATGCGCCGGTGCCCCAGCGCGATCAGGTGGCGCGTCGCGGACCGGCCCCCCTTGAAGTTGGTGGCGCCGACATAGGGAACACCTTCGGGAACATCGTCCACCGGATCGAAGACGACATAGGGGATGCCCTTCGCCTTGAGTCGCTCCCGCTCCGCTTCAGGGAGCTGGAACACCGACAGGACACACAGCGGGCGTCGCCCCACGGTGTCGTCGACCGAGGCGTCGGCGTCGTGCAGGCCGAACTTGGAGACCACGACACCGGCGCGGTTCCTGCGGGCCACCTCCTCGACACCGCGGATGATCTCCCCCACCCACATGCTCTCCAGCTCGCGGAAGATCAGCTCTACGAACTTCTGCTTGTTGTCCGAGGGCTTGCGGTATCCGTACTCGTTGATCAGTTCCTCGACCCGGGACCGGGTCTCGTCCGACACCCCTGGCCGGCCGTTGAGCACCCTTGACACCGTGGGCACCGATACACCCGCCAACTCGGCGATTTGCGCGATCTTCACCGACGTCGGCCCGTCAGTCCGCACGGCCTTCTCGCTGCGCACCGGCGCTCCCTCATGGCTGTCCGACACTACTGCTCTTCCCCGCTCCGGACAGACGCGCTGCATGCATGGCCAGGTATGCCACCCACCCGATCGACACCGCCTGCGAGCCGTGACTCCGAGAGGGCGTTTACCCAGGTCAAGGCAGGTATGCGAGTGACACACGTGTCCCACTTCGAGACAGATGGATTGACATGCGCGGAACGCCGTCCGGCGGGGCGAGAGCCCCGCCGTCCATCTCATCCGTTTCTGGGCCCGGAAACCCGTCTGGCAGAGAGATTCTACAGAACCGCCCGGTCGCCAGCGGAGCGCGAAGTTCCGGCATGCCCTCGGCGTGCTTTTCGGCTTTGGTCACACATTCCCAACAGCCGCCGGGGGCGCCCTGGTTGAGATTGGTCATCTTCCCGCGCAACGGCTCCAGCCGCCCGCGCAGACCGACAGTCCAGTCCCTGGGGCGGTTGCCGATCGGCTCGCTCAGGCCGCCCTTCGTGCGGCCCTGGTGGCGCCCGGTGCAGAGGCTGAACCGGGTGGGCGAGCAGCTCGCCGTCCACTACCGAGTAAGGGGGCGGTGGAGCCACAGAGGCGGTGGTCAGTGCGGTGGCGGCGGCGATGGCACCGCCGCCGAGCAGCCCACCCGGAAGGCGGCGGGACATGCCGTTGGGAGCAGCGTCGGGGGAAGCAGCGTCGGGCACGTCAGAGCGGTCGGTCAGGAGGACTCCGTACGCTCAACGGCGCCAGGTGTGAGCGCATGCGGACAGCGCCGCGGCCCGGGCTGTGTGGGCCCGGGCTGTGTGCGGCGGTGCCGGTCCGGGTCGGCAGGTGTCAGTCCTGGGGCTGCCTGTCGCCGTCCGTGGGATGGGCGAGGTCGAAGGGCCTCGGGTAGGGGTCCGGCCGGTAGGTGAGGTAGCGGGCGGTGGCGCCGGCGTCGATCCTGCGGGCCTCGGCGTTGAGTGCGGCGGCACTGGTGTCGCCCCAGTGGCCGGTGGTGATCCGCTGGTCCAGCTTGTGCAGTGCGGCGACCTGTTCGGCAGGGGTGAAGGTGCAGTGCCCGGCGTTCTCCACGTACGCCTGGCGGAGCAGGGCGGAGGCGCCGGAGGCGGTCACCGCGCGCCGGTGGGCGCTTGTGGCCTGTACCGGGATGAGGGGGTCGCCGGTGGTGTGGATGTCCAGTTGGGGCTTGCGGAGCTTTCCGGTGAAGGCGACGTTCTTGACCATGTAGTTGACGGCGGAGGGGTCGGCGTTGACGCGCGGGGCCTTCTCCAGCTGGTCGAGGTCACCCTTGAGGGACAACCCGGACGCTTTGTACAGGGCCTTGACCTCCTGGTAGCCGGATGAGTCGCTGAGCATGGCCGCGTAGTCCACGCCGGTGTTCCATGACATGTTGCCGCCGGCCCGGCTCTCGGCCTCCTGGCGCCACCTGAAGGCGGGCGTCGCGATCAGACCGGCCAGTGCCTGGTACTGGTTCGCCTGCTGGGCCTCGTAGTCGGTCGGCGCGGGGCGGGTCTGAGCGGGGTCGTTCCAGCCGGGGATGTTGTGCAGGGCCGCGGCCAAGGCGATCCGGGCCCGGCCGGTGGCGCTGTCCTGTGCCTTCGACACGACGTCCGTCAGCGAGTTCGCGGCAGTGGTCGCGGTGGCCGCGTCGCCCAGGCCGGCCAGCGGGATGTCCGTGCCGGGGGCGAGCAGGGTCTTGAGGGCGAAGACCGGGTCGAGGGTGGAGTTCCAGTTGGCGACGCCGCCCTGGAGGAGCCCGCACGTCGACAGTGAGCCGTCGATCCGGTCGGGGTGACGCTCGGCGATGGTGGTGGTCACCAGCCCGCCGTAGGACTGGCCCCAGGCGATGGTGCGGCGGGCCTTGCCGACCTTCTCGGTGAACGTGTCCAGAGCGGCGAGTTGGTCGGGCACCGCCTGTTCCACCGCCCAGCCGGTGGTGGCGTAGGAGGAGCCGGCCAGCGCGTAGCCCTGGCCCAGCAGAAGGCTCTGCGTGGTGTCGTCCGGGGCGTCCTGGGCGGGGTTCGCGGCGCCCGCCGGACGGTAGCCGTGGCTGAAGAGCAGAACGGTGCCGTTCCAGCCTGCGGGCACGTCGATCACGTAGGTGGCGCCGGAGGACAGGGCGCCCTGGAGGTGGACCGGCTCCTGGGCGGCCTGCGCCGGAGCGGTCGCGCTGACGGATGCGGCGAGCAGAGCGGCGGCCAGGACGGCGGTGACCCGCGGGCGGAGCGTGCGTGGCTTCACGGGCGTACTTCCTCTTCGATCGGGGTGGGGGGAGTCGTGGCCGACGGCTCGGCGAGCTCGTCGCGGCTGGTTTCGCGGATCAGCCAGACCGACGTCGCGGTGACGGCGGCGCCGGCGGTCAGCAGCAGGGCGACGGGCGTGCTGCTGCCGTCGTACGAAGCCAGCAGGCTCCCCGCCAGGAGCGGGGAGAAGCCCCCGCCGAGCAGCGTCGCCGTCTGGTAGCCCAGCGAGGCGCCGGTGTATCGCACACGGGTGCCGAACAGCTCGGTGAGCAGGGCACCCAGCGGTCCGTACATCGTGGACTGCGAGATGCCGTGCCCGATGACGAGCGCCAGGATCAGCAGGCCCGGCGAGCCGGAGTCGACCAGCGCGAAGACCGGGAAGGCGGTGGCCGCGGACAGGACGGCCCCGGTCAGGACCACCGGGCGGCGACCGAATCGGTCGGACAGGGCGCTGGCCGTCGGCAGTACGAGCAGGGCTACGCAGGAGGCGATCGTGACACCGGCGAGGACCTGGGAACGGGTGTAGCCGATGCCCACGGCGTACGCGATCATGAAGCTGGTCAGCAGCGACTGGGCGACGAAGGCGCCGATCCCGACGCAGGTGGCGAGCAGTACCGCGCGTGGTCGGCGCAGGACCACCAGCAGCGGCAGCTTCGCCTCCGACCGCTCCTGCTTGACCGTCGCGAACAGCGGGCTCTCGGTGACCTTCAGCCGCACGTAGAGCCCGACGCCGAGGAGCACCAGGCTGAACAGGAACGGTATCCGCCAGCCCCAGGTGCGGAACTGGTCGTCCGGCAGCGCGGCGACCGCGGTGACCATGGCGGCGGAGAGCACCGATCCGAGCGGCGCGCCCATCTGCGTGAAGCTGGTCCACAGTCCGCGGTGTGCCCCTGACGCGTGTTCGGCGACCATGAGCGTCGCGCCGCCCCACTCTCCGCCGATCGCGATGCCCTGCACCACGCGCAGGGTCACCAGCAGCACCGGCGCCCACACGCCGATCGCGTCGTGCGTCGGCAGCAGGCCGATGAGGAAGCTGCTGGTACCCATCAGCACCATCGTCAGCAGCATCATCGACTTGCGGCCGAGGCGGTCGCCGAAGTGGCCGAAGACGACGGCGCCGAGCGGGCGGGCCACATACCCGGCCGCGAAGGTGCCGAATGCGGCGACGGTGCCGACCACGGGGTCGGCCTGAGGGAAGAACAGCTCGCCGAAGACGAGGGCGGCGAGGGTTCCGTAGACCAGGAAGTCATAGAACTCCACCGCTGTGCCGAGCAGACCAGACAGCGCGACCCGGCGCAACTGACCTGGTGGGACGGTGGATTCAGGGACGGGGACGGGCGGCTGCATCGCGAACTCCCTTGGCTGGGCGGTGAGTACGCGAAGTTAGGTACATATTTTTCAGCCGTCAAGATTTCGCACAAGGTCAACTGGGTCCGCTGTGCACCGGGGTCTGTCGCGGTGCCGTCAGGTTCGGCCGGGCTCGGCGATGCGCAGCAGCAGCGCGTGCAGCGCCTCCTGCTCGCCCTTTGAGAGGGGGTGAAGCAGCTCGTCGGTGACGCGGCGGCTCATGCGGTCGGTGTCGCGCAGAAAGGTCCGGCCGCCGTCGGTGAGGACCACGACGCGGCTGCGCCGGTCGCCGGGGGCGGGTCGCCGCTCGACGAACCCGAGCCGTTCGAGGTCGTCGACGAGGCCGACGATGGCGCTGGGGTCGTAGCCGAGGCGGTCGCTCAACTCGCGCTGGAGAGCGCCCTCGACGGTGGCGAGATAGCGCGTGAGCGCATAGTGGCGCAGCCGCAGTCCGGACTCCTGCAGCGCCGCGTTGAACAACTGCCCCGAGCGCAGGCCGAGCCGGTAGAGCACATAGCCGGTGTCGGCGTGCAGGCCGAGCATCCAGGGCTCGTCCGCGTCGACGGGCTCAGCCTTGCGGGCATGCGGTCGTTGGGTGGTGATGGCGTACTCCCTGGTCCGGGCCCCGGGGTGGGTGGGGCGGCGCGGTGTTGAGGTTCTCAGCATGGATCAGGAGAAGGTTGAGTACAACTATTGACGTCAACAATTATTGGTCCTAGCTTCCCATACGGCGGACCGGCGCGGATCGAGCACGGGCTCTCCGGATCATCCGCTGCCTGAAGCCTCTCCCGCCTGTCGAAGGGACATCCCCATGCCGCACACCCCCACCCTCGATCTCACCGTCGATCTCACCGGCAAGGTGGCCGTCGTCACCGGCTCCGGCCGCGGCCTAGGCCTCGCGTACGCCACCGCCTTGTCCGAGGCCGGCGCCGCCGTGGTCGTCAACGACATCGACGAGGCCGTCGCCGAACAGGCGGCCAAGTCCCTCACCGAGGCCGGCGGCAAGGCGGTCGCCGAGACCGTTGCGGTCGGGACCACCGAGGCCGCCGACCGACTGGTCGCCCGCGCCGTGGACGCCTTCGGCCGGCTGGACATCATGGTCACCAACGCCGGGATCCTGCGCGACCGGGTTCTGTGGAAGATGAGTGACGACGACTTCGACGCCGTCATCACCACGCACCTGAAAGGCACCTTCACGTGCGCTCGCGCCGCCGCCGTCCGCATGCGGGAGCAGGGTGAAGGCGGCAGCCTGGTGCTCGTAGGCTCGCCCGCGGGCCAGCGCGGCAACTTCGGGCAGACCAACTACGCGGCTGCCAAGGCCGGTGTCGTCGCCATGGCGCGGACCTGGTCGATGGAGCTGGGACGCGCGGGCATCACGGTCAACGCCATCGTGCCGGTGGCCGCGACCGCGATGACGGAGACCATCCCCGCCTTCGCGCCGTACGTCGAAGCCATGCACCGCGGCGAGCCGCTGCCGGACGCCCTGCGCAAGGGCGAGGGATTCGGCACCCCCGAGGACTGCGCCGGCCTGGTGCCCTTCCTCGCCTCCGACGCGGCTCGTGGGATCACCGGCCAGTGCGTCGGAATCGGTGGGGACAAGCTCACCCTGTGGTCGCACCCTCAGGAGGTCGCGGCCGCGTACGCCGACGGCGGCTGGACCCCGCAGACCATCGCCGCCGTCTGGCGCACCTCGGTCGGCAGCGAACCGCAGACCGTCGGCATCCCCGCTCCGATGCTCCCGGAGGCATGATGAGCAGCACCATTGACGTGGCCGAGCTCACGGCCATCGACGTCCACACCCACTGCGAGGTCTCCTCCAAGGGGCAGGCGTCGCTGTCGGAGGACCTGCACGACGCCTCCAGCGCCTACTTCAAGGTCGAGGGCAGGCGAAAGCCGACACTTCAGGAGACAGCCACCTACTACCGGGAACGGAAGATGGCCGCGGTGATCTTCACCGTGGACGCCGAGCACGCCACCGGCACCGAGCCGGTCCCCAACGAGGAGGTTGCCGAGGCCGCGGCCGCCAACCCGGACGTGCTGATCCCCTTCGCGTCCATCGACCCCTTCCGCGGCCGCGCGGGCGTCAAGCAGGCCCGCAGGCTGGTGGAGGAGTACGGGGTCAGGGGCTTCAAGTTCCACCCCTCCATCCAGGGCTTCTTCCCCAACGACCGCCTGGCCTACGGGCTGTACGAGGTAATCGAGGAGACCGGCGCCATCGCGCTGTTCCACACCGGCCAGACCGGCATCGGCGCCGGCGTCCCCGGGGGCGGAGGCATCCGGCTGAAGTACTCCAACCCGATGTACGTCGACGACGTGGCCGCCGACTTCCCACACCTGAAGATCATCCTGGCGCACCCCTCCTTCCCCTGGCAGGACGAGGCGCTGGCCGTGGCCACCCACAAGCCGGGCGTGCACATCGACCTGTCCGGCTGGTCGCCGAAGTACTTCCCGCCGCAACTGGTGCAGTACGCCAACACTCTGCTCAAGGACAAGGTCCTCTTCGGCTCCGACTACCCGGTGCTCACCCCCGACCGGTGGCTCGCCGACTTCGACAAGCTGCCGATCAAGGACGAGGTCCGTCCGAAGATCCTCAAGGAGAATGCCGCCCGGCTGCTCGGACTCACCGACTCCGGCTCCTGAAGGGGGACATGATGCGCAACGAGGGACTGGGGTCGTGGCCCGCCCGCCGGGCCCGTAAGACCCCGCACCGCACCGCCTTGATCCACCAGTCGACCGCCGTCACCTACGGGGCATTGCACGAGCGCACCACCCGGCTCGCCCACGCCCTGCGGGCAGCCGGCATCCGGCGCGGCGACCGCGTCGCCTATCTCGGCCCCAACCACCCCTCCTTCCTGGAGACCCTCTTCGCCACCGGGCTTCTTGGCGCGGTCTTCGTCCCGCTCAATACCCGGCTCGCAGCGCCCGAAATCGCCTACCAGCTGACCGACTCCGGGGCCCGCGCCCTGCTTTACGCCCCCTCGCACGTCGCCCTGGTGGATTCGGTGCGCGGGGAAACGGACGTGCGGACCGTCATCCCGGTTGGCGGCACCGGGTACGAGGAACTGCTCGCGGCCTCCTCGGCCGAGCCGATCGACGAACCCGTCACGCCCGACGACCTCTGCATCATCATGTACACCTCCGGAACGACGGGCCGGCCCAAGGGCGCGATGCTCACCCACGCAAACCTCACCTGGAACGCGATCAACGTCCTGCTCGATCACGATCTGATCTCCGACGAGACCGCCTTGGTGTCCGCCCCGCTGTTCCACACCGCCGGGCTGAACATGCTCACCCTGCCGGTCCTCCTCAAGGGCGGCGCCTGCCTGCTGGTGGAGTCATTCCACCCGGGCGGCACGCTCGACCTGATCGAACGGCACAAGGTCACCTTCATGTTCGGGGTGCCGACGATGTTCGACCAGGTCGCCAGGCATCCGCGCTGGGCGGAGGCAGACCTGTCCAGCCTGCGCATCCTCACCTGCGGCGGTTCGCCCATACCGGCCCCGCTCATCGCCGCCTACCAGGCGCGGGGGCTGACCTTTCTCCAGGGATACGGGATGACCGAGGCCTCGCCCGGCACGCTCTTCCTCGATGCAGAGCACGCCGTGACCAAGGCCGGGTCGGCCGGAGTGCCGCACTTCTTCAGCGACGTCCGTGTCGTGCGGCCCGACATGAGCGCGGCCGGGGCGGGGGAGACCGGCGAGGTGGTTGTCCGCGGCCCGCACGTCATGCCCGGCTACTGGGGTCTGCCGGAGGAGACCGCGGCCGCATTCGCCGACGGCTGGTTCCGCAGCGGGGACGCCGCCCGGATCGACGCCGACGGCTACGTCACCGTCGTCGACCGCATCAAGGACATGATCCTGTCGGGCGGGGAGAACATCTACCCGGCCGAGGTGGAGAACGCCCTGCTTGCCCACCCCGACATCGCCGAGTGTGCGGTCATCGGCGTGCCCGACGAGAAGTGGGGTGAAGTGCCCCGGGCGGTCGTCGTCGCCCACGAGGGCACCACGCCCGACGCGGACGACATCCTCGCGTCCCTGAGTGGACGCCTCGCCAAGTACAAGATCCCGAAGTCGGTCGTGGTGGTGGAGGAACTGCCGCGCACCGCCTCCGGGAAGCTCCTCAAGCACCGTGTCCGTACGCGGTACGGAACGGCGTGACCATCCAAACCCATTGTGAACGGAGACCCCGTGGGCATCACGGTCAACGGAATCGACGAACTGAAGAAGATCGCCGCCGGCGAACTGGGCACCAGCGACTGGATCGACATCACTCAGAAGCAGATCGACGGCTTCGCCGACGCCACCGGCGACCACCAGTGGATCCACGTGGACGTCGAGAAGGCCAAGGACGGCCCCTTCGGCGCTCCGATCGCCCACGGCTATCTGACACTGTCCCTCTTCATCCCGCTCTTCACCCGCCTCCTCGACGTCCGGGGCGTCACCACCAAGGTCAACTACGGGCTGAACAAGGTCCGTTTCCCCGCCCCCGTCCCGGTCGGCTCACGGCTGCGGCTCACCGCGCGGCTCGCCGCCGTCGAGGACGTCCCGGGCGGAGTGCAGGTCACCGTCGACGGTGCCATCGAGATCGAGGGCGGCGCCAAGCCGGCCTGCGTGCTGCAGAGCCTCTCCCGCTTCTACGTATAGGAGAACCCTCGGGCGCTCTCGCCCCCGCGCCCCGCGCAGGAATGATGTCCGGTGCCCTGTCCGCCGTCCGGCGGGCGGGCTCCGCCGTCCCCTCGGCTCATTGCCGAAGGCCCTCTGGACTGGAAGGCGCTGATCAGGCAGATGCCGCCGAGCCCTCCTGGGGCGTACCCACCTCGATGGTGTCGAGCAGGTCCGCGGCGAGAGCCCGCGCCGGTGTTTCGTACTGCTCGGCCAGAGTGCGGAAGACCAACTCGGCGCGGATCGCCGGCCAGTCGGCCGGCAAGTGTTCGGCGGGCAGCCGCGGGTCGGAACGGACCAGCTGCAACCAGTCGGCGTGCAGCAGGAGTTGCCGGGTGAGGTCGTCCGACGCCGCCACCGTCGGCCGTGCACGGTCCCACCGGTCCAGGAAGGCTTCGTAACGCTTGGCGGTGTCCGCGGTGTCGAAGGCGCGCTCGATGAGCTGGTCGGGGCGGGTGGGACCGGCCACCTGGGCGCGCAGCACGTTCAGGTGATCCTCCAGGCCGAGTCCCTCGAGCACCGCGGAGACATCGACGTCGCCAGGGGCGATCCACATGCCGTTCTGCAGGGGGCCGAACCCCGCCCAGATCAAACGCGAGCGCAGGTCGTGACGCCGGCTGCGCCAGGCTTCCGGCAAAGAGAAGCCGACCACGGTCCAACTCCCGTTCCAGTCACGGTTCACAGCCCCGGCCCGCCATATCCTCTCGTGCCCCTCCCGGAGTACCTCGGTCGAGCGCACTGTGAGCCCGAAGTACATCTTGCGCCCGCGCCGGTGCCTGGAGAGCAGGTCGCGCTTGACCATGCGGGTGAGGGTGGAGCGTACGGCCTCCTCGGAGACGCCCACGCGCGCGAAGAGGTTGATCACACTGCCCGAATACACCGCACTGCCGTGCCCCAGGACGTGGATCCCGAGGAAGCCGAGCATCAACGACTGCGGCCGCGGCGACTCCTCGGCGCCCGCCTCTTCTCGCACCGTAAACCTCCCGCCGGACCGTTCCCGGCGTCAGTCTAAGCCTCGATCCACCGACGCGGGATCTGTGGATGACTTTCGGGAGAAGGAGGAAGTGCCTTGTGAACTGCGATGATGCAAGGTCTTGAGGCTTCCGGTGCGCACGATCAGCCGGGGTGTAGTAGTTGATGCCGATCTGGTCGATCGGGGCGGCGGTGGCCTCCAGGTCGCCGGGGCGCACCAGCTCGGCCCGGTCCACCAGGTGTGCGGTGTCCTGGAGTAGGTCCTCGTCATACGCGCCGCGCAACATCGGGCCGAAGAAGACCCGGTTGCCCACGGCGTCCATGCGGTGGGCGGCGTGGGCTCCGTACTCAGCGCAGCGCAGTCGCGCCCGGCGCGGCGGACTCGCGTACCGTCAGTCGGGTCGGCAGGATCAGCGGGCTCGGGTCCTGTCCGTCGATCGCGCTGACCAGCATCCGTGCCATCTCGTGCCCCAGCGCTCTGACCGGCTGGTGCACGGTGGCCAGCGGCGGATTGGTGTGCCGGGCTCCGGCCAGGTCGTTGAAGCCGATCACCGACACGTCCTCCGGAACCTGCCGCCCCCGGCGGCGCAAGGTCTGGAGCGCGCCGATCGCCATCCCGTCCGATGCTGCGAAGACCGCATCCAACTGCGGGTGCGCATCCAGCAGTTGCTCCATCGCTTCGCTGCCGCCCTCTTCTTGGAACGCGCCGGAGGCGACATCCAGCAGCGGGACGCCGGCCAGTGTCAGACCTTCGGCAAAGCCCTGCTCGCGGGCAACCGAGACCCGGGTGTTCACCTGGCCGGTGATCATGACGGGCCTGGTCCGCCCGGTGCGCACGAAGTGCTCGGCGGCCAGCCTGGCCCCGCCTCTGTTGTCGGCATCCACGTACCAGCGGGGCTCTCCGGTCAGGGGCAGGCCGCCGAAGACGACCGGCATCCCGGCCTCCTCGGCCAGCCGCCCCAGCGGGTCGTCGCCCCGTAGCGCCATCAGCATGATGCCGTCGGCACGGCGGGAGCGAATCATCTGCTGCAGGCGTTCGCGGCCGCGCGGGGTATTGGCGAGCAGCAGGATCAGCTCCAGGTCGGTCTGCTCCAGGGCCGCGCTCACCCCGACGATGACCTCGGCGAAGAACGGGTCCGCGAACAGCCCGGCCTCGTCGCTGGAAGCAGCCAGCACCACCGCACCGACCTTGCGGGTGGCCAGCGCCCGAGCGGTCGGGTTCGGCACGTATCCCAGTTCGCGGACGGCCCGTTCGACGGCATCCCGCTTGGCCCGGCTCACGTGTGGGACGTTGTTGATCGCCCGGGAAGCCGCGGTGCGCGATACGCCCGCACGTTCGGCCACCTCGTCGAGGGTTGGCATGCGCCTGGGCGACGGCTCCATCGAAACACTTGCTCCTCGGCTTCACGCGACGGCGGACACAGTGATGTTCCCACGTGCCCGACGGCCTGAACTGTGGCCCCGGGGGATCGGGCGGACGGGTTTCTGTGCCGCCCCTGGGCTGTGTTTCGGTAGCGCTTTCAGTAGTTGGGCCGTGAGGCTCGGGCCGGCGCGCGTTCGCCACCGGCATCCCCGCGCTCGCGCTACCGCCCCCACCACTGTGACCAGCGGGTTCTCTGGCGACATCGACTCCGCGGTCGGCAGCTGGTGGCGCAGCCTTCGTGTCGCGACGCGAAGGCTGCGCCGGCCTTGGGTATCCCTTGACGCGGCACATCCGCTGGCGTGGGTTGATCCTTCCCCGTGGCCGATACGAGAGTTTCTCCTGCGGGACCTGGCGGAAATCTGGGATGGTAGCGCTTCCAGTTCCGTTGAGCTACAGCTCAGTTGCTGTTGCCCCGGAGTCAGGAAAGGAAGTTGCGTGGAGCCACTTGACAGGCTGAACGGCGCATCACACGATACCGGCCAGCACCCCAAAGCTTTCGGATGCCATCCGGGAGCGCTTCCAGTGGGAGCGCTCCCTCGGCTTCCCTGAGTTGCTCGTTGTTGTGTTTCGTCCCGGCCCGAGTTGCGGGATTTCCGGGACATCGAACCACCGCACCTCCTCCGCGCGCCGCACGCTCAGGACGAGAGCCGTGCGATGTATCCCCCGTCAGGAACTGAGGTACCCCCATGCATCACCTCACCCGTGTGGTGACGGCAGCACTGCTCGCCCTGCCGTTGTCCCTCGTTGCCTCGCCGTCCGCCCAGGCTGCCGACCCGACCACGCTGACCAGTGGCTTCTACGTGGACCCCAACTCCAGTCCTGCCCTGTGGGTTGCCGCCAACCCCGGCGACGGACGAATGTCCGCTGTCCGGGACAACATCGCCACGAAGAACATGGCCCGCTGGTTCGGCAACTGGAGCGGCACCATCGGCACCGCGACCGGCGCCTACGCCGGCTCGGCCGATGTCGCGGACAAGCTGCCCGTCCTCGTGGCCTACAACATCCCCAACCGCGACATCTGCGGCGGGCATTCCGGCGGAGGGGCAGGCTCCGCGGCCGCCTACAACGAGTGGATCGCCGCGTTCGCCAGCGGCATCGGCAACCGTCCCGCCGTCGTCATCCTGGAGCCGGACTCGCTCGGGGACACCGGCTGCATGACAGCCGCCCAGATTGCCGAGCGCAACGCCCTGCTCAACAACGCGATCACCCAGTTCAACGCGAAGGCCCCCAACACCTGGGTCTACCTCGACGCGGGCAACCCGGCCTGGCTCAGCGCCACCACGATGGCCGCGAACCTGAACGCTGCGGGCCTCAGCCGCGCCCGCGGCTTCTCGATGAACGTCTCCAACCACTACACCACCGCGCAGAACATCACCTACGCCAACGCGATCAACGCCGCGCTGAGCTCGTCCAGGGGATACACCAAGCCGTTTGTTGTGGACACCAGCCGCAACGGCAACGGCTCCAACAACGGCGAATGGTGCAACTCCGCCGGCCGCAAGCTCGGCACCCCCAGCCAGAAGGGCGGGGGCGCCGAGATGCTCCTGTGGATCAAGACCCCGGGTGAGTCCGACGGCTCCTGCGGCGTCGGAGCCGGCTCCGCGGCCGGTCAGTTCCTCCCCGAGGTCGCCTACAAGATGATCTACGGCTACTGACCTCCCCGGACTCCCGTGCCTGGCCTCCTCGACCCGCCATAAGGCACGGGACACCGTCACCCACCGGCAGGGGCCGCCGATCTCACGTCACCTGGCGGCTGCCCCGGCCGGTGGGACGGACAACCCGACGTGTCCCGGTCCTCATCGCGTACAACATCCCAGGCCGGGACTGCGGTGTTGTTCCGCCACTCGCCAAGGGGCGAAGCCCCGGCAGTGGCAGGCGGCGCCCCGGGATGGCTTCCGTGTGCCGCGGCACACGGAAGCCTCAGTTGTCCTTGAGGCGGGGGAGTCAGTGGTGACTCTGGCCAGGTGGCCGGGGCACGCATCTCCCACCGTCACGCTCGACCACTACGCGCACTTCATGCCCGAGGCGGGTCGCAAGGGGCGACAGGCGATCGATAGCCTGCTCGACGATCAGGTGAACGACCTTGCAGGGCGGAACTCCCCAGATTCTCCCCAGGCCCGATCGTGAGCCGTGATCGGTCCGTTTGGCACGTACAAATAGCAAGGTGACGCGCGATGTTCACGACCCGACCGACCCTCCAGGGCACCTTCGGCATGGTGTCCTCCACCCACTGGCTCGCCTCGCAGTCCGCGATGGCCGTCCTGGAGGACGGCGGCAACGCCTACGACGCCGCCGTCGCCGCCGGATTCGTCCTGCACGTCGTCGAGCCGCACCTCAACGGGCCGGCCGGTGAAGTCCCGATGATCCTCGCGCCGAAGGACGGCGACGTGCGGGTGCTGTGCGGCCAGGGCCCCGCCCCCGCCGGCGCGTCGGCCGCGCACTACCGCTCGCTCGGCCTCGACCTCGTTCCCGGTACCGGCCCGCTCGCCGCCGCCGTACCGGGCGCCTTCGACGCCTGGATGCTGCTGCTGCGGGACCACGGGACGAAGACCCTCGCCGAGGTCCTTCGCTACGCCATCGGATACGCCGAGGACGGCCACGCCACCGTCGAGCGCGTCGGCCAGACCGTGGAGACCGTCCGCGAGCTCTTCGAGACCGAGTGGCCGACCTCCGCCGAGGTCTACCTCCCCGGCGGGAAGGCGCCCGAGCCCGGCAAGCTGTTCCGTAACCCCGCACTCGCCGCCACCTGGCGCCGCCTGACAGCCGAGGCCGAGGAGGAGGGCGGCACGGACCGCGTCGCGCAGATCGATGCCGCCCGCGCCGTCTGGCGCACCGGCTTCATCGCCGAGGCGCTGGTCCGCCAGGCCGCCGTCCCCACCATGGACACCAGCGGAACCCGCCACACCGGCACGCTCACCGCCGCCGACCTGGCGGACTGGTCCGCGACGTACGAGGCGCCCGCCACGTACGACTGGAACGGCTGGACGCTGGCCAAGGCGGCGGGCTGGAGCCAGGGCCCCGCCTTCCTCCAGCAGCTCGCCCTCCTCCCGGCCGAACTCCCCGCCTACGGCTCCGCCGACTACGTCCATCTGCTCATCGAGGGCTGCAAGCTCGCCATGGCCGACCGCGAGGCCTGGTACGGCGACGCCACCGGCGTACCGCTCGACACCCTGCTGTCCGGGCCGTACAACGACGAGCGCCGCGCGCTCGTCAAGGACACCGCATCCCTGGAGCTGCGCCCCGGCAGCCCCGATGGCCGCACCCCCCTGCTCAGCGCGCATGCCCACGCGGTCGCGGCCGGCAAGGCAGGTTTCGACGCCATGGGCATACCGGCCGCCGGTGCGGGCGAGCCGACCGTGGCCAAGGACGGCGCGACCCGAGGTGACACCTGCCACCTCGACATCGTCGACCGCTGGGGCAACATGATCGCCGCCACGCCCAGTGGCGGCTGGCTCCAGTCCAACCCGGTCGTGCCCGAACTGGGCTTCCCGCTCGGCACCCGGCTGCAGATGGCCTGGCTCGACGAGGGCCTGCCGAACACGCTGACCCCAGGCCGCCGTCCGCGCACCACGCTCACCCCGTCCCTCGCCCTGCGCGACGGCGTGCCCGTTATGGCCTTCGGCACGCCCGGCGGTGACCAGCAGGACCAGTGGCAGCTGCACTTCTTCCTGGCCGTGGCGCTGCGGGACCGGGTCCGTGGCGGCCTCGACCTCCAG
The DNA here is from genome assembly GCF_044455985.1 of Streptomyces sp. NPDC051064. Lineage (NCBI taxonomy): Bacteria > Bacillati > Actinomycetota > Actinomycetes > Kitasatosporales > Streptomycetaceae > Streptomyces > Streptomyces sp. NPDC051064. The sequence goes on along the minus strand of NZ_JBITFK010000003.1, from coordinate 464,793 downwards.
GGCGCCATCGACGCTCCCAACTGGCACAACGACAGCTTCCCCGGCTCCTTCTTCCCGCGCGGGATGCGCCCGGGCAGCGTCACCGTCGAGGAGGGCATGGACCCGGAGGTCGTCGGCGAGCTGCGCCGGCGCGGTCACGACGTCACGGTGGGCGACGCGTGGTCCGAGGGCCGGATGTGTGCCGTCGCCAGGGACCCGGAGACGGGCGTCCTGTCCGCCGCCGCCAACCCCCGCGGGATGCAGGGCTACGCGGTCGGCCGCTGACCACCTGCCCGGGGCGCACCCGGCGGACCGTGCTTAGCTGGAGTCATGATCGATGACTTTCTGTACGGGAACGCCGGGCACGCCGGGCCGGCGGCCGAGGTGGAGGCGGCGGTCCGGGCAGCGGCCGCCGCCGAGATCATGCCGCGCTACCGGCAGCTGGCCGCACACGAGATCGTCGAGAAGAGCGGCCCCCACGACCTGGTCACGGCCGCCGACCGGCTCGCCGAGGAGCACCTCGCCGCGTCCCTGACCCGGCTGCTGCCCGGCTCGGTCGTCGTCGGCGAGGAGGCCGTCCACGCCGACCCGACCGTCCTGGACGCCCTGGGCGGCGACGCGCCCGTGTGGATCGTCGACCCGGTCGACGGCACCCGCCAGTTCGTCCACGGTGAACCCGGCTTCTGCACCCTGGTGGCGCTCGCCCTGCACGGCGAGGTGTACGCCTCGTGGACGTACGCCCCTGTCCTCGACGAGATGGCCGTCGCCGTCCGCGGTCGGGGAGCCACGCTCAACGGCACTGCTCTGCACAGTGGTTCACCTGCCACCGGCGCGGTGCTCAAGGTGGCCATGTCCCACCCCGACTACACCTCCGACGCCCAGAAGCGCGCCCTGCTCGGCCTGCGGACCGACGGAATCGACGCCCGTGCGTGCGGATCGGCCGGCCTGGAGTACCTCGCGGTCGCCTGTGGCGCGCAGGACGCGGTCGCGTTCAACTGGGAGTTCGCGTGGGACCACGCGGCAGGGCTGCTCCTGGTCACCGAGGCCGGCGGCGTCCAGTCGACACTCTCCGGCGCCCCTTACCGGATCACCGGCGGAAACGCTCTGCCGTTCACCGCGGCCAGGGACAGGACGACGGCGGAGAGGGTCCTTCAGGCTCTCCGGGCCGGCGGACAAGCCTAGGGCCATACGGCTGTGGCCGGTGCGGGGCTCCCGCACCGGCCACAGCCGGAGTGCCCGTACCGCTAGTTGCCCGCAGCCGCACGCCGCCGGACGGCGTAGAAGATCCCGCCGCCCGCGATCAGCGCCGCCGCTGCCGCGCCCACCATCGGCCCGGTGGAGTCGGAGCCGGTCGCCGCCAGGTTGCCGCCCGTCATCGTCTTCGGGTCGGAGCCCCCGGCCGTGGAGCCACCGGAGGCGGAACCGCCGGAGGTGTCCGTACCGCCGGTGGTCGAGGAGCCTTCGGTCGAGGAACCGCCGGTCGTGGAACCACCCGTCGTGGAACCGCCGGTCGTGGAACCGCCGGTCGTGGTGCCGGTACCGGCGTCGATCGTGATCTCCGCGGTGTCGTTGGCCGGGTTCGTGTCGAAGGGCCTGTCCGCCCCGGTGAAGGAGACCTTCCCGGTCGCACCCTCGACGGCCTTGTCGATCCGGAGGACGAACGGGTACGTCTCGCCACCCGCCTCGTCCACCCATGACTGCGAGGTGCCGCAGGTGTAGTGGGTCTTGGTGACCGGGCTGCAGTAGTCGTGCGCCTTCACGACCGAGGTTCCCGAGGGGATCCGGACGTCGACGGTCGCGGCACCCTGGCCCGGTTCGCGGTAGACCCAGGCCGGGCCCTTGTTGAGGAACTTCACCGACGCGGTGACCTCGTCGCCGACCTTGCCCTCGAGCCGGGCGCCGGTCAGCGCGAAGTCGGCCGTGTTGACCGCGGTGACGTCGGCTGAGGAGGAGCCCTCGCCGTGGCTCGCCCGGTCGGCGTCGGTCGCCGGAGCCTTCTCGACCAGCTTCAGCGGTGCGCCCGTGCCCGGCACGGGGTCCGTCCCGCCGCCGTCGCCCGTTCCGGGATCCGTGGCCTCGACGGTCATGCGGACCTTGTCGTACAGCGCGTTGTCCAGGGCCTTGAGCCCGACCGGCTGCTCCGGGACGTAGACGACGCCCGGCTTCAGCGGCTGCTCGACGGCGCACACAGCGAGGGTCTTCCCAGGCTCCTCGTCGGCCGACGACTGCGTCGAGTAAAGGCAGTTGCCGTAGGAGTCGGCCGTGCCGAGACCCGACGTGACGGAGTACGTCACCCAGGTCTTCCCGACCTCCTCGGTGCCCTTGTTCAGCACCGAGAACGGCACGTCGACGCCGCTGCCGGGCTGCGCACCCGTGATCGGCGCCAGCGGCCCGATCCCGAGGTCGGGCTCCGCGGCTACGGCGACGGCGGGCAGGGAGGCGAGCCCGGTCAGTGCGGCGGCGGCGAGTACACCGACCACGGTGCGCGACGGACGGCGGCCGGGAAGGGGGTGAGTCATAGAGGTTCCCTCGTCATGGCGTGCGGTGGAAAAATGCCGTCTCCGGCACAATCACTTACCGCGACAGAAGACGCTTACGGCCGTCGAACGGTTGCATGCACGCGCCACCGATAGTTCACCCGTCCGAAAGCCCCTGGACACCACCGGCTGCCGGGGAGTTGCCGCCCAGGACGGCCCGAACATCCCGTACGACCCCGGCCGCCGCCTCCACCGCCGGGGCGTCCAGGCCGCGCAGAGCGGCGGACACGCGGTCCGCGAAGTCCGCCGGGGTGTCCGGCAGAGCGGCGGCGGAGGCGAGCGCCCCCTTCTCGTTCAGGCACCAGGCGCGGTGGTGGGCGTGCAGGGCCTGGGCGAGGATCCCGAAGGCCTTCGACAGGCAGAGGGCGACATGGAGCGTGTCCCCGGACGGGGCCGACTTGCGGGCGGAGGCCACGGAGAACTCCGCCTCCCACGCCGCATCGGTCAGCGCGCGGCGCAGCGGCTCGGGGTAGGAGCGCGTCGCCTCCTGAAGGGACGTCAGCTCGCCGCCCGGGTCCACCAGGACCCGGCCGAGGGCGACCTCACCCACGTAACACGGGGACCAGAAGCCCAGCGGATGGCCGGGCTGGACCCCCACCTCGAAGCGACCCGCCCGGCAGTCCGACCACACCGACTCCACCCGGTCCAGATCGCGCAGGATCCAGTCGACGGCGACCCCGTCCACCGTCAGCCACGCCCCGCCGTTCACCCAGGGACCCCACCCGCCGGGTCCCGCCACGTCGGCCGGCGCCCCTTGGACCTCGGACGCCAGTGCGGTGAGGGCGTCCAGATCCGGTGCGCCCCGGTAGTAGACGCCCAGATCCCAGTCCGAATCGGGACGATGGGTGCCGCGGGCGCGGCTTCCGCCCAGGGCGACGGCATCGATACCGGATACCTGGGCGAGCCGGGAGGCCATCGCGGCGACGGCGGGGGAGGGCAGGCATGCGTTACTCATCGGACGGGAGGCTACCCGGAGCCCTCTTGTCGGCGTACACGAATATCCTGGGTGCCCTGGCCACCGGCTGACAAAGGAGTCCGAAGGTGCCATCGATGCTGGATGCCGTCGTCGTGGGGGCGGGCCCGAACGGGCTGACAGCCGCTGTCGAGCTGGCCCGCCGCGGTTTCGCCGTGGAGGTGTTCGAGGCCGGGGAGACCGTCGGGGGCGGCGCCCGCACCGAGGAGCTGACCCTTCCCGGCTTCCGCCACGACCCCTGTTCCGCCGTGCACCCGCTGGGCATCGGTTCCCCCGCCTTCAGGGCGATGCCGCTCGCCCGGCACGGCCTCGAATGGCTTCAGGCGCCGCTCTCGCTCGCGCATCCGTTCCCGGACGGTTCCGCCGCGGTGCTCACCGGGTCCGTCGGGGAGACGGCCATGTCGCTGGGCCCGCAGGACGCGGGCGCCTACCGCAGGCTGGTCGCACCCTTCACCGGCCACTGGGACACCCTCGCCGCGGACTTCCTGCGCACTCCATGGGACGGCCTGCCCCGGGATCCGTACCGCTGGGCACGCTTCGGGCTGGACGCCGTCCAGCCGGCCACGCTGCTCTCCCGGCGCTTCAAGGGGGAGAAGGCGCGCGGTCTGCTCGCGGGCCTCGCCGGGCATGCCATCGCTCCCGCGAGCGGCCTCGCGACCGGTGGGATCGCCCTGCTCTTCGCGCTCGCGGCGCACGAGTACGGCTGGCCGGTGCCGCGCGGCGGCTCGCAAGCCATCTCGGACGCCCTCGCCGCCTTCCTGCGCGAACAGGGCGGCACCATCCGCACGGGCATCGAGGTCAAACGCCTCGATGAACTCCCGCCCGCCCGTGCCTACGTCTTCGACACCTCGCCGACCGCGCTCGCCCGGATCGCCGGACTCGGCGGCGCCTACGACCACTACCGCTACGGGCCTTCCTGCTTCAAGATCGACTACGCGCTGTCGGGCCCGGTGCCGTGGACGGCCGAGGAGGCCCGGCGCGCCGGCACGGTGCATGTCGGACCCTCCGCCGCCGAGATCGACGCCGCCCTTCGCGCCGCCGTGGCCGGCCGTGACCCGGACGTGCCCTTCCTGATCACCGCGCAACCCAGCATCGTCGACCCGACCCGCGCCCCCGAGGGCCGCCATGTCTTCTGGGTGTACGGGCATGTCCCGTCCGGCTGGGAGGGCGACGCCACCGAGGTCATCGAGCGTCAGCTGGAGCGGTTCGCCCCCGGATTCCGCGACCTGGTCCTGGCCCGCGCCGTCGCCGGACCGCCCCGCCTCGCCGTACGCAACGCCAACTACGTCGGCGGCGACATCGCCACCGGGGCGTTCGCCGGGCTGCAGACGGTGCTCCGCCCCAAGCTCGCCCGGGTGCCGTACGCCACCGCGCACCCCGCGGTCTTCCTCTGCTCGTCGGCGACCCCGCCCGGCCCCGGTGTGCACGGCATGTCGGGGCACCACGCGGCGAAGGCGGTGTGGCGGCGGCTGCGGGCGGCGTGAGCCGCGGAAGCAGCAGTGGCCGCCGGGCTGCGATGCCGCGGTGACGCTCCCTCAGCCCGTGGGCGCCAGCACCGCCGTACGCCCGCCGAGCAGCCGGGAGAAGGTGTCGGTGACCTGGGCGAGAGCCTCCGCCGCGCCGGGTGCGACGCTCAGCGTGCCGTTCTCGCCGGCGGTGAGGTCCTTGTCGAGGGTGAACCAGCCCGGGACGATGTGCGCCGCGCCCATGGAGCTGAGCACCGGGCGCAGCGCGTAGTCGATCGCCAGCACATGGGCCGTGCTGCCCCCGGTGGCCAGCGGCAGCACCGTCTTGCCGGTCAGCGCGTACTGCGGGAGCAGGTCCAGCAGTGTCTTCAGCAGGCCCGAGTAGGCGGCCTTGTAGACGGGGGTGCCTATGACCACCCCGTCCGCCTCCTCGAAGAGCGCCGTGGCCTCGACGACGGCCGGGTGCTGGAAGTCGGCGCCCAGCAGCGCCTCGGCGGGCAGCGTGCGCACGTCCAGCGGTGTCACGTCGTGCCCCTGGTCCCGGAGCCGGTCGTCCAGGTGGCGCAGGAGCCGCGCCGTGCGGGAGGTGGCTGAGGGGCTGCCGGAGACCGACAGGATGGTTGCCATGGGGAGCCTTTCTCTACGGGTCAGGAATGCCGGTGGCGTGGGACATGGCCGAGGGCGGCGGCGCTCACCACGCGCTCGAATCGACGGTGACGACCGGCACCAGTTCGTTGCGCAAGGTCTCCAGGAAGGTGACGATCTCCGCGGCCACCGAGCGGTGCTGCATGTCGTTGAGGACGTCGTGGTGTGCGTCCCGCACCACCGACAGACGGGCCCGCGGAAGGGACTTCGCCGTACGCGCGAGTGCCTCACGGTCCGCGAGCGGATCGGCGTCGCCCGTCAGGAGCAGTGCGGGAACGCCGATGTCACCGGCGTACGCCGCCGCGAGCAGGGCCTCCGGTACCGCTTCGTCGAGCGCCCCTCGCCGGAGCCCGGTGTCCTCGGTGAGCGTGCCCCGGTGTGCGGGGCAGGCGGTACGCACGTCGAGCTCGTCCTGCCACCCGCCGACGGAGGCGGCCCCGCCGGAGGGGATCCCCGCCAGGACGACGGCGTCCGGCCGGGCCGCGGACGGTACGTCCTCCCGGCCGAGGAGCGCCGCGACGGCGACAGCTCCGCTGTCCGCTCCCACCAGCACGAGGGGGCGTACGACGCCGTCCTCGCCCGAGTCCTCGGCCGCGGCGGAGAGTTGTGCGCCGAAGCGCGTCAGCGAGCCGGCGGGATCGCCCTCGTCGAGGCCGGGGGCGTCGATCACGCGGACGCGGTAGGCGTCGGCGGCCAGCCGTCTGCCGAGCCGGGTGTAGGTCGCCCGGGTCTCGCCCCGGCCGGGCACCACGACGAGGGTGCCGCGCGTGCGAAGTCCCTCGGGGGCGTGGTGGTCGGTGTACTCGGTCATCTGGATCCTCCGTGTGCGTGCCTGTTCAGGGGGTGCGCGGACCGCGTCAGCCGTTCACGAGCTCGCGCCGGAGGTGTGGCGGTTCGCGGGGACGGGCAGCCCGAGGTTGCCGCGCAGGGTGTCCGCCTCGTACTCGGTCCGGAACAGGCCGCGCTTCTGCAGGAGCGGCACCACGCCCTCGACGAAGCGGTAGAGGTCGTCGTTGTTCCGGAACGCCAGGTTGATGCCGTCCAGCGTGCCGGCGTCCGACCACTTCTCGATGGTGTCGGCGACGGTCTCCGGAGACCCGACGAACGGCGAGCGGCGGAACGCGTTCACGGACTCGGCGACTTGACGCAAGGACAGGTTCTCTGTCCTCGCGCGCTCGATGATCTTCCCGGCGCCCGTCCGGCCACCCTTCTCCGCGAGATGGGCGACGTCGGGGAACGGTGCGTCCAGGTCGTGCACGCTGAAGTCGTACGCGCCGAAGGACCGGCCCAGGAGCGCGAGGTTGCTCGCGAAGTCGTTGTCCTCCTCGAAGATCTCCCGTTCCCGGCGCCGGGCCTCCTCGTCGGTCGCGCCGACGATCGGTCCGCCGTGGATGAAGACCTTGATGTGGTCGGGGTCGCGTCCGTGGGCCGCGGTGCGCTTCTTGATGTCGGCGTAGTACTCCTGCGCCGACTCCAGCGTGCCGCCCGGTGCGTAGATGCCCTCGGCGACGCGCGCGGCGAGGTCGCGGCCCTCGGCGGAGACCCCGGCCTGGAAGATGACCGGCTGCCCCTGCGCCGAGCGGGAGATGTTGAGCGGACCGGCGACCTTGAAGTGCTCCCCGACGTGATTCAGCGCGTGCAGCCTGGACGGGTCCAGGAAGATATCGCGCTCCACGTCGGCGGGGAAGGCGTCGTCCTCGTAGGAGTCCCAGAGCCCGCGGGCGACCTGGACGAACTCCAGGGCGCGGCCGTACCGGGTGGCGTAGTCGAGGTGTTCGTCGAGCCCGTAGTTCTTCGACGTACCGGTGTCGAAGCTGGTCACCACGTTCCAGCCGGCGCGTCCGCCGCTGATGTGGTCCAGGGAGGCGAACCGGCGGGCCAGGTTGAACGGGGAGTTGTACGTCGAGCTCGCCGTGCCGACCAGGCCGAGGTGCTTGGTGTGGGTGGCGACGGCGGAGAGCAGGGTGAGCGGTTCCAGCCGGTTCAGGTAGTGCGACGGGTAGGTGGAGTTGATGAACTGGCTGTCGACGACGAACAGCGCGTCGAAGAGGGCGTGTTCGGCCGCCTGGGCCTGCTGGATGTAGTAGTTGATGTCGATGCTGGCGTTCTTCGCGACGAGCGGGTCCTTCCACAGACCGTGCTGGCCGGGGCCCCCGACGCCGTACGGGTGCAGTGCGAGATGGATCCTGCGGGACATGGGTGTTCCTCTCGGTGGTGCGGGGATGTGCGGAGGCGCTCTGCGGTCAGCCGGTCAGCTGTGCGCGCAGGGCCTCTCGCTCGGAGCGGTCGGCGGTCCGCGAGTGCAGCGTCGGCGCGGAGCCGACGAGCAGCCGCGTGTACACGTGCCGCGGGTGGTTGATGACGTCGCGGGCGGAGCCCACCTCGACGAGCTCCCCCCTGTAGAGCACGGCGATGCGGTCTGCGGTCCCGGCGATGGAACCGAGGTCGTGGGAGATGAAGACGAGGGACGTCCCGGCGGCGCGGAGCTCCTTGAGGATCTCCAGGACCTGCACGCGGTTGGCGGAGTCCAGGGCACTGACCGGCTCGTCGAGGATGACCAGGGCGGGCTCCGTGACCAGGGCGCGGGCCACGGCGACACGCTGGCGCTGGCCCCCGGAGAGCTCGCCGGGCAGCCGCCCGAGCAGTTCCGCGGACAGGTGGACCCGGTCGAGGAACGCGCGGGCCCGTTCCACCGCCTCCTTACGCGGCACCCCCCGGATGAGCAGGGGTTCGGTCAGGGAGTCCTCGACGGTGAGGTCCGGGTCGAGGCTCCGCAGCGGGTCCTGGAAGACGTACTGGACGATGCCCCTGCGGCGCAGGGCGCGCCAGCGGCGGTTGCCGTAGCCGGTCACCTCCTCGCCGTCGACCCGGATCGAGCCGGCCGAGGTGCGCACGAGGCCGAGCACGGCGCGGGCCAGCGTGGACTTCCCGGAGCCCGTCTCGCCGATGACGCCGACGGTCTCCCCGGGCGCGACGCTCAGCGAGACCCCAAGCAGGGCGCTCCGGCCGCGGCGTCCCCGGCCGTAGCGGACCTCGAGGCCCTCGACGGCCAGGACGGGGGCGGGTGCGTCCTCCTCCCGGCCGGCGGTCCTCGCTTCCGGCGACGCGGTGGTCATGACGCCTCCTCGGGGTCTTCGGGGTCCTTCGGTTTCTCCGCGGCCTCCGGGTTCCCGGGGTTCTCCGGGTCCTTCGGGTCCTTCGGGGTCAGGAACTTGTCCAGGCCGTACTGCTCGTGCTCGGCCATCAGCAGCCGGGTGTACGCGTGCTGCGGATCGTGCAGCACCGACCGCGTCGGGCCCTGCTCCACCACCTCGCCCTGCCGCATGACCAGGACCTCGTCGCACAACTGGGCGACCACGGCCAGGTCGTGGGAGACGACGACGAGCGCCAGGCCGGTGCGCTCGCGCAGTTCGGCCAGCAGGTCGAGGATCTCGGCCTGGACCGTGACGTCGAGGGCCGTCGTGGCCTCGTCGGCGATGAGGGCCCGCGGCTCGACGGCCACGGCCGCCGCGATCAGGACGCGCTGGAGCATGCCCCCCGACAGCTCGTAGGTGTACTGGCCGTAGACCAGCTCCGGGTCCCGCAGCCGTACCGCCCTGAGGAGACCGAGGGCCTGCCGGCGCGCCTCGCGCCGCTTCACGCCCTTCTTGACCCGGATGACCTCGGCTATCTGGGCGCCCACGCGGATCGACGGGTTGAGATACGACGCCGGGTCCTGGAAAACGGCACCGATCGTGGTGCCGCGCAGGGCGGTCCACTGCCGGGACGTCAGGGTCGCGATGTCGGTTCCGTCGATCTCGACCGAACCGCCGGAGACCTCGAAGTGCGGGGGCAGGATCCCGAGGACGGCCCGGCAGGTCAGGGTCTTGCCGCTGCCGGACTCGCCGACGATGCCGACCGCCCTGCCGGCGGCGAGCTCGAAGCGGACGCCGTGGACGATCTCCCGGTCGGTGACCCGGTCGGTGATCTGCACGTCGCGGACCGCGATCACCGGGGGAGCGGCGGGGGCGGCTGGATTCGCGGCCCCGGCGGGCGCGGACTCCTCGGTACGGTCGGGGACGGTGTTCTGGAACAGGGTCCTCATCGGGAGCCTCCCACGGAGACGGGGGCGGATGTGCCGGTGCGGGCCCGGGCCTTGCGCCGCTTGACCAGGGCGCGGCCCGCCTCACCGGAGACGTCGCGGATGGCGTCGGCGAGCAGGTTGCACGCCCAGACGGTGACCATGATCAGCAGGGCGGGCGCCACCGGCGCCCAGGGCTGGTGGCTGAGGTAGCCCAGGTCGGAGGCGAGCAGACCGCCCCAGGTGGGAGCCGGGGGCTGCACACCGATGCCGAGGAAGGTCAGGCTGGAGACGATGACGAAGCCCACGCCTATGGTCTGGGCCAGCGCCACCGCGATCGGCGGGAGCACCTTGACCCATACGTGGCGGCGTACGACCCAGCCGACCGAGGCGCCGGAGACGATCGCGGCCTCCACGTACGGCGAGCGGGCCACGGCCAGCGTCGCGGCGCGCGCCACCCGGTAGAAGAGCGGTGAGACCAGTGCGCCCGTGACGAGCATGGCCTGCGTGATTCCGTTGCCGAGCAGCGCGATCACGGCGATGGCGAACAGCATGAACGGCAGGGCGACCAGGGTGTCGGCCAGACGGAGGGTCAGCCATTCGAAGACTTGGCCCGAGTAGACCGACAGGATGCCGGGGGCCGCACCGACGACGAGGGCCGTCAGCGCGACCTCCAGGGACCCGAGCACGCTGATCCGCGACCCGTCCAGGAGGCGGCTGAACACGTCACGGCCCAGGTAGTCCGTCCCCAGCCAATGGGCGCCCGAGGCCGATGCGAGCGTGTTGTCGCTGGTGGCCAGGGGATCCTGCGGGGCGAGCCAGGGGCCGCAGACGGCGAGCAGGGCGATCAGCAAGAGGATCACCACGGCGATCCGGCCGGATGTGAGTGAGAGGACGCGGCGCACCATCGTCATACCCCCCGCTGGGATGCCGGCATCACACGCGCCAGCACCAGGTTGATGATCAGGTTGAAGGAGACGACCAGCACGATCGACACCGCGAGCACGCCCTGCACCGCCGGCACGTCACCGGCCTGGGCCGAGTCGTTGGCGAACCGGCCGAAGCCCTGGAGGCCGAAGATCCACTCCGTGACCACGGAAGCACCCACCAGCGCCGGGAACTTCTGTCCGACCGTCGCGAGGGCGGGCCCGAGGCCGTTGCGCAGGACGTGGGTGAAGAAGATCCGCCGTGGGCTCAGGCCCCGGACCACCGCGCCCGTCACGTAGTTCTCGCCGTAGGCCGCGATGAGGCTGGACCGCAACTGGCGGGCTACGTCGGCGATGACGTCGAAGCTCAGCGCGAGCGCGGGGAGCGTGATGTGGGCGAGCCAGGGACCGACACCCTGTGCGGCCGGGATGTAACCGGCCGAGGGGAACAGATCGAGTCCCACCGCGAGGACCGCCACCAGCACGATGCCCACGACGAAGGCAGGCATCACCGAGATCACGGTGACGAATCCGGTGATCGCCCGGTCCACGACGGTGGTGCGCCGGAGCGCCGCCACCGTGCCGAGGAGGAAGCCCACGACCACACCGATGACCAGTGCGAAGGTCGCGACCGAGAGGCTCACCCCCAGGCCGAGGCCGATCAGTGTCGAGATGTCGGCCCCGTTGACCCAGCTGGTGCCGAGCTGTCCGTGCAGGACCCCGCTGAACCAGTCCCAGTACTGGGTCAGGAAGGGCTTGTCGAGCCCCCACTCGGCCTCGACGCGCTGGATCGCCTCTGGGGTCGCCTCCTCGCCCAGCTGGATGCGCGCCGGGCTCAGCCCGCTCATGGACCGCAGCGCGAACGTCACGAAGGTGGCCACCAGGAACACCGGCACGAAGATCGCGACCGACCGGCCGAGTACGGCAGCCACCCGCCCCGCCGCATGCCGCGCCCTGGTCGTGGGGACCCGGCCGCGCTCAGGAGTGACGCGCTCCGGTGTGAGCTCCGGTGTGGTCGTCGTCATGGGGTTTCCTCCTCCTTTCTGCAGTGGTGGACGGGACGGTCAGGAGCCGTCGGCGATCTGCACGCCGGTCCAGTCGATGTGGGCGGGGTTCTTCGGCAGATCGGAGAGCGCCTTGCTCTTGGCGAAGAGGTTGGGCGACGAGAAGGTGAAGATCAGGGCCTTGCTCTCCAGGCCCGCACGCGTCGCGGCCTGGAGCACCCGCCGGTAGTCGGGTGCGTCCAGAGGTGTCTGACGGACCTTGGCGACGGCCTCCTTGAAGCCCTCCGGCTCGTACGGAGTGCTCAGGTTCAGCGGGCCGTTCGGACCGAAGTGGGCGGTGAGGGTCTGCACCGCGGAGTCGCGGCCCGTCGTCGAGTACAGGGAGAAGACCAGGTCCTTGGCGAAGAAGGGGGTGGCCCAGTTCTTGTCGATCTTGATGGTGACCTTGACGCCCACGGCCGCCAGCTGCGACTGGACGATCTCGGCCTGCGGATCCTCCGCCGGGATGACCAGGTTCAGCTTGATGTCACCGGGCCCGTGGCCCGCCTCGGCCAGGAGCTTCTTCGACTTCGCCGGGTCGTATGGATAGGCGTTCTCCGACTCGGAGTCGTAGGCCTCGTACCCTCTGGGGAAGGGCTGGTCGGTGGCCTCGCCATGACCGAACGTCAGCTTGTCGACGAACTCCTTGCGGTTGACCGCGTAGCGGAGCGCGTCGACGACCCTGTCGTCGTCGAACGGCGCCTTGTTGACGTTCAGGCTGATGTTGGAGGCGTTGAAGCCGGGCTGGGAGAACACGTCCAGGCCCGCCTTCTCGGCGGCGGATGCCTGGCTCGGGTCGAGGTCGGCGAAGTTGTAGACACCGGTCTGGAGACCCGAGACCACGGTGGAGGCATCGGGTGCGGAGACCAGCTCGACGTTGTCGATGTGGATGTTCTTCGCGTCCCAGTAGTCGGGGTTCTTCCGCAGGACCGCCTTGGTGCCCGGGATCAGCTGGTCGATGACGAACGGCCCGGCACCGACAGGGGCCTGGTCCAGCTTCGCGGGGTTCGCGGCCGCCTTCGGGCTGGCTATCTGCAGGACGCGCTCCCCGAGCAACTGCGGTATCTGGTAGTCGACCTGGGTGAGGTCGAGCGTGGCGTCGAGCCCGTCGGCCCTCACCGACCCGATGGACGTCAGGTCGCCGAAGAGCGCGGAGTTCTCCTGCTTCTGCGCTCGCTCGATCGCGGCCTTCACGGCCGCACCGTCGACCGGCTGACCGTCGCTGAATTTCAGCCCGGGGCGCACGTGGAAGGTGATCCGGTCACCCTTCTCGTTGTACTCCCAGCTCTCGGCGAGGTCAGGGACCGCCTTGCCCTCCTCGTCGGTGCGCGTCAACGAGGCGTATACGAGCGCCAGTTCGCGGAACTGCGCGCCGCTTCCCCCCACCACCGGGTCCCAGTGGCCCGGGAAGTAGGAGGAGGCCCATTTCAGGGTGGCGCCGCCGGCCGACGACGAGGCGCTGCCGCCGCAGGCGCTCAGAGCCGGCACGAGCAGGGCGATGAAGGCGGTTCCGAGGGCAGTGACCCTCAGGCCGCCTGCCTGTCGGGCCGACCGGGCGTCCGGTCGGCGTCGGATCGTGAGTCGTGCGGGCATCTCGTTCTCTCTGATGAGTCCCGGCCCGGAGCAGGGCAGGAGGAGGCGGGGGAGCGCGGAGGGAGGCGCGGCACTCGCACGGAACCGTCGTCGCGTCTGCGGGCATGCGTCGTCGGCGCACGGCTGGGCAGGAGCGGGTCCGGGCGGGGGCGTCGAGGAACTCACGGCCCCGTACGGGGATGCGACGGAAGGCGGGGAGCCGGCGCGACGCACAGGCGCGGATCAGCGGACCGGCGGACAGCCGGTGCTGCCGTCAGAGGTCAGGCAGCGCCTGTGGAGCGTGGGCGGTCAGCGACAGAGTGCGCTGGAGGTGCGCCGCAGGTCCACGTAGCGGCACACCACACCGGGGTGCGTCGTGAGCATGGGCTCATCCTTGCGGCAGCCGTCCTCGCCTGTCAATGGACACCCTTTGGTGTCTCATTCGGCGGGACGGGACTCAACCGCAGCTCAGTGCGGTGCGGCGGTGAACTCAGCGGCCAGCAGGGTGCGCTGACGCCTCGTCGGGGTGCAGCCAGAGGAGGCCGTTCGCCGTCTCCAGGGAGACCGCTCCCGGCGGAGGCCACGCGCCCTCCGCCAGCAGGCCTCGCTCCGGTCCGGTCAGGCTCCGGTGCCGCTCCAGTGCTTCGGCGGGGGAGAGCGGCGCGGAGAGGTCGAGAAGCCCCGGGCAGAGCTCGTCGACGGCAGCCGCGTACGTCCCGTACGGCCGCCAGCCGGGAACCGCGCGATACCCCGCGGGGCCGCGCAGCAGGAGCGTCGGCAGCGCGTAGCGGTACCCGCCGTCGGGGGTCTCCTTGGCCGTGCCGGGGTGCGGTGATCCGCTCCGTACGGACAGGACTTCGGGGACCGGGCGCCGCGCCTCCGCACGGTCGGCGCGCACCCGCTCCAGTACACCGGGCGAGGCCGCGTCCGCCCTCAACCGGCCCGGGTCCAGGCCCGGGACGCCACGCGTGGCGGCCACCGCGGCCTCCAGGGTGTCCGCCGGCTCGCCCAGGACGAAGACGGTCTCCCGAAGGCGCCGCAGGACCCGTTCGGCCACATCGGCGCCCTGGAGCTCGGCGGCCCCGGCCACGAGCGACGACGGCCAGGAGCTCGCCGCGACGCGGCTCAGCCGGGCCGCCCGTGGGGCACGGGTGTGCGCGCTGATCCTCTCGACGTAGCCGGCGTAGTACGCGGTTTCGGCCGCCGGATCGGGCGCCGGGTCGTCCTCGTCGTCGAAGAGGATCGCGTACGCCCGCCGCCAGCGGACCCGGCCGGCCAGCGCGGTCCGCAGTCTGCGGAAGGCGGGCTCCGACCCCCAGGCCCAAGGGCACATGGGGTCGGTGTACTCCACCACCTCCACCGGCGGCGCGTCCGGTCCGCCGGTCACGCGGCACCGATCGCGGACGGCTGTTCGTGCGCCTCGGCGGGCAGCAGCGAGGCCAGGGTCAGCCCTCCGAGGACCGCCGCGGCGTCCGACTCGACCCGCCTCCACACCCCGGGCAGACCCACCGCGGGGCCCGGGTAGTCGAGCCCTCTCAGTGACTCGCCCCGGAGAGTGATCAGCTCACCGTCGACGGCGCGCACGACATCCAGCAGGGCGATCTCCCCGGCAGGTCTGCCGAGCCAGTAACCGCCCTCGCAGCCGCGCTGGCTGCGCACCAGACCGGCCCTGCGCAGCTCGCCCACCACGGACTTCAAGAACCTGAACGGAATCTCCTGCGAGGAGGCGATGGCTTCGCAGGAGAGCGGACGGCCGGGATCACTCGCGAGCTCCAGAAGGGCACGCGTGGCGTAGTCCGCCTTCGCGGAGATATGCATGCCCACATCATGCCCCGGTGGTGCGCCGCAGGCGAGGCGCCGCCGGCCGTTCCCCGCCTGCGTCGCGCCGTGCATTGCGGGAACATTGCCGCAGATGAAGGGGAAAGGATACCTGTTGACATCCTTTTCGCCGCCGACCTAACGTCCCTGCCATGAGCGAGCCGTTGACGACCCCCGGAGAAGGGTTCCACCCTCACCTCCACGAAACCCCGGGCCGCGCGGCGGCCCCCCTGCGCGCCCGTCTGCACCACATCCGCGCGGACGCGCTGGACGGGGACACGGCGCAGACCGGAGGCATGCGGAGATTCAGTGCCGTCAGCGGCCGGACCGTGGGTTCCGAGAAACTGTGGATGGGCCAGACCCACGTCGCCCCCGCGACCGCGTCCTCCGACCACCATCACGGCGAGTCCGAGACCGCCATCCATGTGGTCGGCGGACACCCGGAGTTCGTCTTCCTGGACGACTCGGGGGACGAGCCGGAGGAGGTGCGGCTGCGCACCTCACCGGGCGACTACATCTTCGTCCCGCCGTTCGTGCCGCACCGTGAGGAGAACCCGGACCCCACCGAGGAGGCCGTGGTCGTCATCGCCCGCAGCACCCAGGAGGCGATCGTGGTCAACCTGCCGCGTCTGTACGCCCTGGACCTCGACGCGAACGCCTGACGGGCCCTGTCACCCGTGGACGAGCAGGCGGCACGGCCATGCCCGCTCGCTCGCTCGGCCGTCCCCATCGCGCTCCACCCGGTACAGGTGCGCGTCCGGGACCCGGGTGACGGATTCCCGAAGGCCGAGCCCGTCTCGCAGGAACGTCAGCGGGCCGAAGGAGTCGGTGTGCGAGCCCTCGGCCCAGCAGTTGGCGTCGGCACTGATCCCGCACAGCAGCGTCCCCCGCTCGGCCGCCTCCCGCAGCAGCTGGTCCACGCCGTGCACGCGCCAGACCGCGAGCATGTTCGCAGTGTTGCCGCCGCCGACGTACACCACGTCCTGCGAGAGCAGAAACGTCCGCAGAGCGGCGTCGTTCAACTCCCGCCGGAACAGCGGCAGTACGGAGGGCTCGCAGCGGCGTGACCGGAAGGCGCTCTCGAACTGCCCGACATAAGCCGGGGCGTCCCCGCTCGCCGTGGGGACGAAGCACACCTTGGGCCGGGCAACGCCCGCGTGGGAGAGCAGCCAGTCGTCCAGCAGCCCGTCCCCATCCATGGAGAAGCCGCCTCCGAGGAGTGCCACACGGTGAGCGGGGGCGTCGGCCACGGGAGGGTCCTCTCGACTGGCGGGGCCGGTGCTCCGCACTGTGCCCGGCCATGCGCCCCTGGCACATGGACAACCTGGTACAGGAAGCCCTGGGGCGCGAGGCCGCCCGGAGATTACCTCAGCGGTAATCGACCCTCTGCGACGAGTGCGGCAGGCTGCGGAGCGCAAGGCAGGGCGGCACACAGCCGGTGAGCCGCCGCCCGGCCAGGCTGCCCGCCGGTGAGGCGGGAGCACGGCCGTTGCCGCAGGCGCGCCGTCCGGCGCACCCGCAGAGACGAAAGGACACCGCTGTGACCATGCACGAGGACGCCGTCGAGCGCTACTTCACCGCTTGGAACGCTGCCACCTCCGAGGATCTGGCCAAGGCAGTCGCCGACGCGTTCACCGAGGACGGCACCTACACCGACCCGTTGGGTGAGGCGAAGGGGCACGAGGGGATCGCTGCGGCGATCACGGGCGCCCACCAGCAGTTCCCCGGCTTCGCGTTCGAGCTCACCGGTACGCCCGACGCCCACCACAACCTGGTGCGTTTCACATGGGACCTGGTCTCCACCGCAGACGGGTCCGCTCCCGCCGCCGGCTTCGACGTGATCACGCTCGCCGACGACGGCCGCATCAGCAGCGTCGCCGGCTTCCTGGACCGCCTGCCGGGTGCGTGACCCCTCCCTCAGCCGGCCTCCTGAAGGGCAGCGGCGGTCTCCGTGTCCGCGGGCAGGAACGTCTCGACCGCCAATTCGGCAACGGTCACATCCATCGGTGTGTTGAAGGTCGTCGCCGTCGAGATGAAGGACAGCACCCGGCCGCCCGCCTCGATCCGGAGCGGCAGTGCGTACGGGTGGGCTGCCGGGCCCCGCCCGTCCGTACGCTCACCCGGGCCGGCCGACGTGTCGCCCGACGGGTCCGGATATGCGGCCACCTCCTCGTAGAGGCCGCGCAGCGCTTCGGAGGAACGCAGCGCGGCCTGCCGCTCCATCCGTTCCAGGAGGTGGCCACGCCATTCGCCCAGATTGCGGATCCGCGGGGCCAGGCCCTGCGGATGCAGCGTCAGGCGCATGGCGTTCATGGGCGGCCGCAGCAGGTGACCGGCCACCCCGTCGAGCAGCAGTCGCACGCCCTTGTTCGCGGCCACCACGTCGTACATCCCGTCCATCACCAGGGCGGGAAAGGGATCGTAGGCGGTCAGCAGCTGGTCCAGTCCGGCCCGCAGCGTCGTCATCGCCGGTGCGGTCAGCGCTGTCTCCGGATACGAGGGGGCGTAACCCGCCGCCACGAGCAGCGCGTTGCGGTCCCGTACGGGAACGTCGAGGTGCTCGGCAAGATGTAACACCATGGACCGGCTCGGCGTGGACCGGCCGGTCTCGATGAAGCTGATGTGGCGTGCGGAACTGTCGGCTCTGAGGGCCAGTTCGAGCTGGGTGATGCCTCGCAGCTTGCGCCAGCCCCGCAGCAGGCTTCCGGCGTTCACGTCATCGACCGTCCTGGCCATGGCAGTCGTCATGGCCAGGACGGTACTAGAGGGCCTCAGGACCCCGCTCGCCCGTGCGGACCCGCACAGCGGTCTCCACGGGCATCGCCCACACCTTGCCGTCGCCGATCTTGCCGGTGCGGGCGGCGCGGACCAGTGCTTCGATCACCGGCTCGGCGTCCGCGTC
This sequence comes from Streptomyces sp. NPDC051064, assembly GCF_044455985.1. Taxonomy (NCBI): domain Bacteria; kingdom Bacillati; phylum Actinomycetota; class Actinomycetes; order Kitasatosporales; family Streptomycetaceae; genus Streptomyces; species Streptomyces sp. NPDC051064. The sequence goes on along the minus strand of NZ_JBITFK010000003.1, from coordinate 446,872 downwards.
CTCGACGAGGACCTCTATACGGATCTTGGGCACCAGGTCCACCCGGTACTCCGCACCCCGGTAGACCTCGGTGTGGCCGTGCTGGCGCCCGTATCCGCTGGCCTCGGTGACCGTCAGCCCGTTCACACCGAGGTCCTGCAGAGCGGTCTTCACCTCGTCGAGGCGGTGCGGCTTCACGACGGCGGTGATGAGCTTCATGGGGCGGTGCTCCTGTCCTGGGGAAGAAGTGCGGAGTGGCCCTGGGTCTGCGCGGCGGCGTGACCCAGGCCGCCGTGATCGTAGGCGCTCTCCGCGTGCACTGTCTGGTCCAGGCCCGTGAGCTCCTCCTCCTCGGACGCCCGCACACCCATCAGCCGGTCGATCGCCTTGCCGATCCCGTACGTCGCCAGGAAGGTGTACGCGGCCACGGCGAGCACCGCCACGGCCTGCCGGACGAGCTGGCCCGCTCCGCCGCCGTAGAGGAGGCCCTCGGCGCCCCCGGTCATCGTCGCCGTCGCGAACAGCCCTATGAGCAGCGTGCCGACGACGCCTCCCACGAAGTGCACACCGACGACGTCCAGGGAGTCGTCGTAGCCGAACCGGAACTTCCACGCGACGGCGTACGAGCACACGACTCCGGCCGCGAGCCCCACGACGGCCGCGCCGAGCACCCCGACGGTCCCGCAGGCGGGTGTGATCGCGACCAGGCCGGCGACCACACCAGAGGCCGCGCCGAAGGTGGTCGGGTGGCCGTCGCGCCGCTGTTCGACGAAGAGCCAGCCGAGCAGCCCGGTGCATCCGGCGACGAGGGTGTTGAGGACCGAGGCGGCGGCCAGGCCGTTGGCGCCGAGAGCCGAGCCGCCGTTGAACCCGAGCCAGCCGAACCAGAGCAGGCCCGCGCCGAGCATCACCATCGGCAGGTTGTGCGGCCGCATCGCGTCCTTCTTGAACCCGATGCGGGGGCCGATCACCAGGGCGAGGGCCAGGCCCGACGCTCCGCAGGTGATCTCCACGACGAGACCGCCGGCGAAGTCCAGGGCGCCGAGCGAGTCCTTGATCCACCCGCCGGGCCCCCATACCCAGTGGGCGACGGGAACGTATACGAGCAGGGTCCACACCGGCACGAAGACCAGCCACGCCGCGAACTTCATACGGTCCGCGATCGCTCCGCTGATCAGCGCGGCGGTGAGGATCGCGAAGGTCAGCTGGAAGGTGGTGAACAGCAGGGTCGGGACGCTGCCGGTGAGGTCGTCGGGGCCGATGCCGACCATGCCCGCGTGGCCGAGGCCGCCGATCAGCCCGGCGAACGTGTCGTCCCCGAAGGCCAGCGAGTAGCCCGCGACCAGCCACACTACGGTGACCAGCGCGATCGACACGAAGCTCATCATCAGCATGTTGAGGACGCTCTTCGTGCGCACCATGCCGCCGTAGAACAGTGCGAGGCCCGGAGTCATCAGCAGGACGAGAGCGGTGGCGGCGAGGAGCCAGGCGGTGTCGCCGGTGTCGAGGCCTGCCGAGGCCAGGGTGGTGGGGGTCAAGACGGGGTCCCTCCTCGGGGCACGGTGAGGTCCGGCCCAGAGAGGGTCGCGGGCGTGCGTTTCGCGGAGGACGCCGTCACGTTTCCGGAATGTTTCATTGCGGGAAGGTGACCGAAACCTCACCGGGAAACGACGCGACGGCCTCCGCCGCCCCGTCCGGATCGGACGGACGGACCGGCGGAGGAGTCGGTGGCTACGGCTGCGGCGTCACCTTGTTGCCCCCGAAGGTCACGACCAGGGAGCCGTCCGAGGCGAACGACCAGTCCATCGCACCGGCGTAGGCCGAGCAGGACAAGCCGTTCGAGCCGGTCCAGAACTGGTTGGAGCTGTCCGCGTCGCCCACCGTCTTGTCGTTGGAGCCGTCGTCGCTGCGGCAGGAGACGTTGCCGCGGAACACCGAAGTGCCCTTGTCGAAGGAGAAGTTGCGTTCGGCGTTGTCGATGCTGACGTTGCCCGACACCGTCATCGAGCCTGGGTTGCTGTTGTAGGTGAATCCGTGGTGGCCGTTGTCGTAGGCGATGTTGCGCCGGACGATGTGGTCCACCTCGATGTCGTCACCGCCGAGCTTGTAGCCGTTGCGGTCGCCGTCGGAGTTCACGGTCCCGTCGGACAGGGTCCCGTTCTCGTAGGAGAGGGAGTCCTCGATGGTCACCGGGCCGATCGGGCCCGTCTCGGACTTGGTGTAGAGGTCCCAGCCGTCGTCGATGTTGTTGTGGGACACGGTGTAGCGGAAGACGTTGCCGGGGCCCGAGGTGAGCTTCGATGCGAAGCCGTCGGCGTCCTCACCGTCGGAGTCCGCGTTGTCGTGCGACTCCGAGCTCAGGATGAGGTTGTCGGCAGGCCACTCGTCGTCGGGGGTGTCGGAGGCGATCCGGGAGATCTGCAGGCCCGAGTCGTGGTTGAAGCGCGTCACGACATGCTCGATGACGTTGTCGCTGCCGCCGACGAAGATCCCGTTGTCACCGGCGTGCTCGACGATGATGCCGTCGATGTGCCAGTACGCGCCGTTCACGGCGAGCCCGCGGTTCGCCGGATCCTCGCTCATGGCGGCGAAGTTGAGGACGGGGGTTTCGTCCGGGTAGGCGGCGAGCGTCGTGCGTGCGCTCGACGTGCCGTCGTTGCCCGGCGGGATGGTGACCGTCTCGGAGTACTCGTACGTCCCGCCGCGCAGGTAGATCGTCCCACCGGAGGTGACGCGGCTGATCGCCGACGAGAGCGTCGTCGGGGCCGACTCCGTGCCCGCCGCGTCGTCGCTGCCGTCGGGCGCCACGTACAGGGCGTCGGCGGCCACCGCGGCCGAGGCGACGGCCTTTCCGGTCGAGGTGGCCGCGTGGGGGGCGGACGTGGCCTGCGCCATGGTGCCGGACAGCGCGATGGTCGATCCGGCGAGCAGGCTGATACACGCGATGACGGACTTCTTCTTCTGCATCGATCGTCTCCAGGTCGGTTGGTTCGTCCGGCCGGTGGGCGCCGGGGCCGCGAATCCGGAACTCGGGCCAGGGGTGCGACAACGCGTCCTGTTCGAGCTTCTGAACAGACCGTGCCACCGGTGCCACACTGGGTGGGGGGCAAGCGCTTTCTAGGACCGTAAGCTTGTGTCGTGAACGCGTCAATAGATCTGTACGTGATCACCATTCATGAATCTGAACATCGACTCCGGCCGGGAGAACCGTGGGCGGCCGCAAGCCGTGTCGGATTTCCGCGCGACGTCGATGTCGGATTTCCGCCAGCCGACCGGCCTCTCCGTGCCCGATGCTTGGACCATGCACACCGACACCGAGCGCTGCGTGAGGGCCGTCCAGTCGAAGGACGCCCGCTTCGACGGCTGGTTCTTCACGGCGGTCCTGACCACCCGGATCTACTGCCGGCCCAGCTGCCCGGTGGTGGCACCGAAGGCCCGGAACATGACCTTCTATCCCAGCGCCGCCGCGTGCCAGCAGGCCGGGTTCCGCGCCTGCAAGAGGTGCCGGCCCGACACCAGCCCCGGCTCCCCGGAGTGGAACGCCCGCGCCGACTCCGTCGCCCGGGCCATGCGGCTCATCCAGGACGGCGTCGTCGACCGGGAAGGCGTACAGGGACTCGCCGCCCGGCTCGGATACTCCGCCCGGCAGGTCGAGCGCCAGCTCCTCGCCGAGCTCGGTGCGGGCCCGCTCGCGCTGGCGAGGTCCCAGCGCGCCCAGACCGCCCGCGTCCTCATCGAGACGACCGGACTCCCCATGGCCGAGGTCGCGTTCGCGGCCGGGTTCGCATCGATCCGTACGTTCAACGACACCGTGCGGGAGGTCTTCGCGCTCGCCCCGGGCGAACTGCGCACCCGGGCGGAACGCGGGGCCCGTAAGCCCGTGGCCCCGGGGGTCATAGCTCTCCGGCTCCCGTACCGCGCCCCGCTCAACCCGAGCAACCTCTTCGGGCACCTCGCCGCCACCGCCGTCCCGGGCGTCGAGGAATGGCGCGACGGCGCCTACCGCCGCACCCTCACCCTGCCGCACGGGCACGGCATCGTGGCGCTGTCCCCGCAGCCCGGCCACATCGACTGCCGGCTCTCCCTCACCGACCCCCGCGATCTCACCCAGGCCATCAGCCGCTGCCGCAGACTCCTCGACCTCGACGCCGACCCGGTCGCCGTGGACGGCCAGCTGCGCTCGGATCCGCTGCTCGCCCCGCTGGTCGACGCGGCCCCGGGGCGCCGGGTGCCGCGCACGGTCGACGCGGCGGAGTTCGCCGTACGCGCGGTGCTCGGCCAGCAGGTCTCCACGGCCGCCGCCCGCACCCACGCGGCCCGTCTGGTCCGCGCCCACGGGATCCCGGTGGAGGACCCCGAAGGCGGCCTGACCCATCTCTTCCCGACCCCCGAGGCGCTGTCCGGGCTCGACCCCGAGGCGCTCGCCCTGCCGCGCAGCCGCCGCGCGACGCTCACCACCCTGGTGGCCGCCCTCGCCGACGGGTCCCTGGACCTGGGGGAGGGGACCGACTGGGAGAGGGCCCGCGCGGAACTGGCCGCGCTGCCGGGCTTCGGCCCCTGGACGGTCGAGGTCATCGCCATGCGCGCCCTCGGGGACCCGGACGCCTTCCTCCCCACCGACCTCGGGATCCGCAGGGCGGCCGGACAACTCGGACTCCCGGCCACCCCCGCCGCCCTCACCGCGTCCGCCACGCGGTGGCGCCCCTGGCGGGCGTACGCGGTGCAGTATCTGTGGACCGTCGACGACCACCCCGTCAACCACCTGCCCAGCTGAGGACGACCATGACCACCACACCCACGGCGACCAGGCAGCACACGGTCGTCGACAGCCCGTACGGGGCGCTCACCCTGGTCGCGACCGACGGCGTGCTGTCCGGTCTCTACATGACCGGGCAGCGGCACCGCCCGCCCGAGGAGACCTTCGGCGTACCCGACGCGCGGCCCTTCGGCGAGACCGTCCGCCAGCTGCACGCCTACTTCGCGGGCGAGCTGAAGGAGTTCGACCTCCCGCTGCGCCTGCACGGCACCGACTTCCAGCGCGGCGTCTGGTCCGAGCTCGTACGCATCCCGTACGGCGAGACCCGCTCCTACGGGGAACTGGCCGACCGCCTCGGCAGGCCAGGAGCATCCCGCGCGGTGGGCCTCGCCAACGGCAGGAATCCGGTCGGGATCATCGTGCCCTGCCACCGCGTCATCGGAGCCTCGGGGAGCCTGACGGGGTACGGCGGCGGGCTGGACCGCAAGCAGCGACTGCTCGACTTCGAGCGGGGGAGTGAGTGCGAGGTGCCGGCCCTGTTCTGACCGGGGCGACGGCCGGGGCGGTCGGGGCGGGCCGCCCGGGCCGGAACAGGGCCCAGGGCGCCGGCCCCGGGGGGCCGGCGGCGCCGCTCAGGCCGTGAAGATCTCGACGACCGACCAGATGGCCAGACCGAGCATGCACAGCCCGCCGATGCGCTGCACCGTCTTCAGCGGCACCCGCTTGGCGATGAACCGCCCGGCCAGCAGCGCCAGCGCCGACACCGACATCAGGGCGACAGCCGCCCCGACGGCCGTGGACCAGGTGCCGTTGCTCGCGGCCAGGTTCGCGGTGGTGATCTGGGTCAGGTCGCCCCACTCGCTGATGAACACCGCCATGAAGGCGGTCGAATAGACCGGCCAGAAGCCGGTGACGGTCTTGATCTCGCCGTCCTCGTCGTCGTCACCGCCACCACTGCGCAGCAGCATGAACGCGCCGAAGGCGAAGAGGGCGGCCGAGACCAACTTGACGATCCAGTCGGGCAGCAGGCCGATCAGACCGCCCGCCCCGACCGCGATGGCGACGTGCACGATGAACGCGGACGACGTACCGAACCAGACGTAGAGCGGACGCATTCGCGTGCCCATGGCCAGCGAGGCGAACATCGTCTTGTCGGGGAGCTCCGCGAGGAAGATCAGCCCGAAGGCGGTGAGGATCGCCAGGGGGTCGAGAGACATTCCGGGTGGCCTTCTGTGAGAGCCGGGCTCCGGGACTTCCGCGAAGCGCCGCTCGGGCTTTTCGGAGGACCACTCGGCCCGGCATGACGGCAACGCCCGCAGGGCGCGGACGTGTCATACCTGACCGAAGGTCTCGCCCGCCCGTGGAAATCCACGAACCCGGCCACCGGGAACCCGGAGGCTCCAGTGTGTCGACGACCGGTTTGCAGGGCTACTCCCCTTCGCAGCCGTCAACACTACCTCACCGGACCCGTGGGGGAGCGGCTCGGTAGAGTCCTACGGTGATCAGCCACGCAGCCCCTGGGAGCGCACCCGCATGAGCCGCCGACCGCACAAGGCCGCCGGGACCGGCCCGTCCCGGCCCACGGTGAGCGTCTGCCGGGGCTGCTGCTGCGGCACCGAGAAGATCCCGGGAGTGGACCACGCCGGGCAGCTCGCGCAACTGCGGCAGTCCGCGGGCGCGGCCGCGACGGTGCGCGCGGTGGAATGCCTGGACGCCTGCGAGCACGGCAACGTCATCGTCGTACAGCCCTCGGCCGAGGGGCGCCGAGCGGGCGGCCGACCGGTCTGGCTGGGTCTGGTCAACGATCCGCACGCCGTCGCCGACATCGCCGCCTGGGCGGCGGACGGCGGGCCCGGCCTCGCGGACGCCCCGGAGATCCTGGACCTGTACGCCTTCAGCCCTTCCCGCCGGATCCGGGCCGGGCTGGAGGACTGAGCGCCTGCCGGGCGGCCTCCGGCCCGGTCCCCCCGTCGGACACTCCCCTCCAGCGCGGCAGCGTCTCGTGTTCGAGGTCCCTCAGTCGCAGTCCGGTGCGCGAGGCGGTGGTCGCGGGGCAGGATCGCGACGCGCCCCTCGACGTGCAGCGTCTCGTGCGCCAGGCCCGTGAGGTCGTCGAAGGGCGTGTGGAGCAGTGCCACATCCGCCCGGCCGTCATGCAGGCGTTCGACCCGGTCGGTGGCCCCGCCGAACAGGATGTCCACCTGGCGCGCGTCGGGCTGAAGGGAGTACCGGGCGAGGGTGCCGGACAGCAGGCCGGCATGGCCGCCCGCCTTGATCACCAGGCGCGACTCGACGCGTCGAACCGCCTTCGACAGCGCCGGCTGGGCGATCGACAGACGCTGGGCGGCACGGCCGAAGTGCAGCTCCTCGGCGACCGCGACGGCAATGACCCCGTCCCGGACGCCGAGCTCGACCGATTCCTGAAAGACATCGAACAGCTGATGCGTGACTCCGGGACGATCCGGACCTTCGAGGCCGAGCGCCACATCCGCGTGCCCGCCGACGACCACAGTCCGGTGTTCGCCGCCACGGCCGTCGTCCAGTTCGGCTTCGCCGACCTCGACGCCTCTCCTGACCGGCCCGACGTCCACCGCCGGCCCTGCCGGCCCGCGGTCAGAGGGCGCCGCTCCCCGCGGAGAGCCGCTCCAGCAGCGCCGGCAGGGCCGTCCCGATCGGTTCGCGTACGGTCTCCTCGGCCAGGTCGTCGTACGGGGTCGGCTCGGCGTTCACCACGACGAGCCGGGCCCCGTGCTCCACCGCGATCCCCGCCAGCGAGGCCGCGGGCTGCACCTGGAGCGTCGTACCCACGGCGATGAACACCTGGCTGGCCTTGGTGATCGCCATGGCCTCCGCGAGCACCCGCGGATCCAGGCGCTCGCCGAACATCACCGTCGCCGGCTTCAGGATCCCGTCGCAGACCGTGCACGGCGGGTCCGCCTCGCCGGCCTCGACCCGGGCCAACGCGTCAGCCATGGCCGACCGGGCGTGGCACCGGGTGCAGACCACCTCGCGTGCCGTGCCGTGGAGTTCGACGACCTTGCGGGCGGACAGCCCTGCCCGCTGGTGCAGTCCGTCGATGTTCTGGGTGATCACCCGGACCGGGGTGCCCGACCGTTCGAGCGCGGCCACCGCGCGATGGGCGGTGTTCGGCTCGGCGCCCCACGACGCGCCGGCGCGACGCATCTGCCAGGAGCGGCGCCGGATCTCCGGATCGGACATGTAGAAGTCGTAGGTGACGAGCTTCTCCGCCTCCGGGTCCTTCCGCCAGAGGCCCTGCGGCCCGCGGTAGTCGGGGATGCCGGAGTCCGTGGAGATGCCGGCGCCGCTGAGGATCGCGACGAGAGTCATGGCCCGAGCCTACGGACGGCTCCCGGCACCCGCGACGGTATTTCCGCGGGGGCACGGTTCAGGGCTCCTCCGTGTCCGTCGCCACCATGGACTCCGTCGTGCCGGCCGACAGCAGTCTCTCCGCGAGTGCGTGACACCGTCCCGCCAGCTCCGGAGGGTCGAGTACCTCGAAACCGTGTCCCAGCAGGAGTACCCGCATGAGCACGAAGTCGAGGTCGTCGGCGCCGCACAGGACCTCGCAGCGCTCGTTCTCCCGCGGTCGCACGACGGCCGCCGAGGCGGGGATCTGCGCACGCACCGTGCCGGCCGGCGCGTGCACGAGGAAGCGTGCCTGATGGGCGTAGACCCGGCTCGCCACACCCTCCTGCACGTACGTCGCCGCGTCGGGCGCCGCGCGCGGGGTGAAGCGCCAGGTCCGCGCGGAGACCTCGGTCATCCGGTCGACGCGGAAGCTGCGCCAGTCGTCGCGGTCGAGGTCATAGGCGAGGAGATACCAGCGGCGGTCGGAGGCGACCAGCCGGTAGGGCTCGACCCGGCGCCGTCGCACCTCGCCGCTCCCGGAGGGATAGCCGAAGCCCGCCTCGACCTCGTCGCGGCAGGCTCCGGCCAGCGTCATCAGGGCCCCGGGGCCGACCGGCACCCGGCCTCCGTCGAAGAACTCCACCGAGCCGGAGAGCGCGCGCACTTCGTGCCGCAGCCGGGTGGGCAGCACCCGGTCGAGCTTGGTCAGCGCCCGGAGTGCTGCGTCCCCGGCGCCGGGGACCGCGCCACCCGCGCCGGCGAGCAGCGAGACGGCGGTGGCGATCGCCTCCTCGTCGTCGAGGAGCAGCGGAGGCAGGTCCTGCCCGGGGCCGAGCCGGTAACCGCCGCCGACACCCAGGCCCGCGTGCACCGGATAGCCGAGCCTGCGGAGCCGCTCGACATCGCGGCGCACCGTGCGCGGCGTGACCCCGAGCCGGTCCGCGAGTTCGGGGCCGGTCCAGACATGGCGCTGCTGGAGCAGCCCGAGCAGGGTGAGCACCCGCTCCGTCGTGCTCCGCTCGTCACCGCCCGCCACGCCCATATGGCTCACCCTGCCAGAGAAGGCGGACCGATCCTGTCCTCCAGGGGTGCCAGGGTGGTTCCATGGAAGCAGACGAAATGGACTGGAACCGGACGTTGTGCGAGCAGTGGGAGTACCACTGGAACCATCAGATCCGAGCCCGGCTGAAGGGCCTCACCGACGACGAGTACGTCTGGTCGCCGGTGCCGGACTCCTGGAGCGTGCGGCCGCGCTCCACCTCGACGGCACCCGTACAGGCCGGTGCCGGGGACTTCACGATCGACTTCGCCTTCCCGCAGCCCGTCCCGGAGCCCTTCACCACGATCGCCTGGCGGCTCGGCCATGTCATCGTCGGCGTCCTCGCCGCGCGGAACGCGGCACACTTCGGCGCGCCGGCGGCGTCGTACGAGAGCTGGGAGTACGCCGGGGACGCGGCCACCGCGCTCGACCAGCTCGAGACGCAGCTCGACGTCTGGCTGGCAGGGGTGCGGAGCCTCGGCGACGCCGGGCTCCGGGTGCCGGTCGGCGAGAAGGAGCCCTACCCCGAGGCGCCCATGGCCGACCTGGTGCTGCACATCCACCGTGAGCTGATCCACCACCTGTCCGAGGTCTGCCTGCTGCGCGACCTCTACCTCCACACGCATCACGCTACGAACGGAGCAACCCGATGAGCCGCCACTTCCAGGTCACCTTCGACGCCCACGACCCGCGGGCGCTGTCCTCCTTCTGGCGCGACGTACTGCGCTACGTCCACCCCGGCCCGCCCGGGGTCGACCTGCCGGAGGGCGCCGACCCCCTGGCCGCCTGGGACGACTTCCTCGCGCGGATCGGCGTACCGGAGGAGCAGCGCAACTCGAGATCGGCGATCGAGGACCCCGAGGGTCACGGCCCGCGCGTGTTCTTCCAGCAGGTCCCGGAGGACAAGACCGCCAAGAACCGTGTCCACCTCGACGTCCGCGCGGCCCCCGGACTCCAGGGAGAGGAGCGGATGGCGGCGCTGGAGGCCGAGTGCGAACGGCTCGTCGCGCTGGGAGCGACGCGGGTACGCCGCGACGAGCCCGCTCCTCCGATGGGCGCCGGCTTCATCGTGATGACCGACCCCGAGGGCAACGAGTTCTGCCTGGACTGACGGCGCCGCAGGGCCGGTCACGTGGTTTCGGACAGCCATGGGCAGATCAGGGGTGGTCCGGATAAGGTCGGGGCGGCGCGACTGCCTGTTCGAAAGCAAAGGGATACAAGGTGACGGACGGAGCAGTGATGGAGACCCCCCACGTGCTCGTGGCGGCGGACAAGTTCAAGGGCTCGCTGACGGCCGTGGAGGTCGCGGAGCGGGTGACGGCCGGGCTGCGGCGCGCCGTGCCCGGGGTGCGGGTCGAGACCCTGCCCGTCGCGGACGGCGGCGACGGCACGGTCGCGGCGGCGGTGGCCGCCGGATTCGAGCGCCGCGAGGCGCGGGTGACCGGACCGCTGGGGGACCAGGTCACGGGGGCGTACGCGGTGCGCGGCACCACCGCAGTGGTGGAGATGGCCGAGGCCTCGGGCCTCCAGCACCTCCCCGCGGGGGAGTTCGCCCCGCTCACGGCGACCACGTACGGCTCCGGGGAGCTGCTGGCGGCCGCGCTCGACGCGGGCGCCCGGACGATCGTGTTCGGCGTCGGCGGCAGCGCCACGACGGACGGCGGCGCGGGCATGCTCGCCGCGCTCGGAGCCCGCTTCCTGGACGGCGACGGCAAGCCCGTCGGCCCCGGGGGCGGGGCGCTCGCCGAGCTGGCCGAGGCCGACCTGTCGGGGCTCGACCCCCGGCTCGCGGACATCGACCTGATCCTGGCCAGCGACGTGGACAACCCGCTGACCGGCCCGAAGGGCGCCCCCGAGGTCTACGGGCGGCAGAAGGGCGCCACCGAGGACGACATCGCGGTCCTCGACGCGGCACTCGTCCACTACGCGTCGGTGCTGGGCCCCGAGACCGCCGAGCTTCCCGGAGCCGGCGCCGCCGGAGGCATCGGCTACGGCGCACTGGTCGCGCTGGGGGCGCGCTTCAGGCCCGGCATCGAGGTCATGCTCGACGTCCTGGGCTTCGCCCCCGCTCTGGCCCGCGCCACGCTCGTCGTCACCGGCGAGGGCTCGCTCGACGAGCAGACCCTGCACGGCAAGGCCCCGGCGGGCGTCGCCGCCGCGGCGCGTGCCGCGGGGGTGGATGCCGTCGCCGTATGCGGACGCCTCGCGCTGCCGCCGGACGCCCTGGGCAAGGCGGGCATACGCCGGGCCTACGCCCTGACGGACCTGGAACCGGACCCCGCCGTCTGCATGGCACAGGCCGGCCCCCTGCTGGAACGCGCGGCCGAGGCGATCGCCCGCGACTTCCTGTCCTGACGTGCCGTCATGGGGGGGTGCCGGGCGGCCGGTACCCCCCTCACGGCTGCGAAGCCGTCAGTGTGAACGCGTCCAGCGCCAGCATCATCTCGATCAGCTCACGCGGCCGTGACAACGACCGAGAGGTCAGCCGCTCCAGCCGCCGCAGGCGGTTGAGCACGGTGTTGCGGTGGCAGCACAGCCGGCCGGCCGCCCGCCCCGCCGACCCCCCACACTCCAGCCACGCCTCGAGCGTCCGCACCAGCAGTGCCCTGTCCGCCGGATCCAGCTCCAGCAGCGGGCCGAAGACATCCACGACCAGCCGGGCCGCCAGCTCCGGCCGGCTCACCACCAGCGCCGCGGGCAGCCGCTCCTCCAGCCGGACGATCTCCGCCGTGCCCGGTGGACAGGTCAGCAGCGCCACCTCCGCCAGCCGGCGCGCGGCCCCCAGCCCCGCCAGGCCGTCCGCCACCGGACCGATTCCGCCGGGGCCAGGGCACCCCACCAGCAGGGCGGTGAGCACCGTTGGATCCCTGTCACCCAGAGCGACGACGACGGTCTCGCGGTCTCCTCGTCCCCGCCGGAAGCACCGCAGCCCCTCCGCCTCCAACGCCACGCACACCGGCCCGCCCTCGCCCGCCCGCACCACCGCCACCGCGTAACGCCCGCGCTCCGGCAGACCGAGACCGCTCGCCGCGCGCGCCGCGAGGCCCGGCTCCGACCGGCCCTCCAGCAGTGCGTCGAGCAGTGCCCGGCCCTGCTCGTCACCGCGCCGCCGCATGTCTTCGCTCCGTTCCGCAGCCGAGCCGCTCATGGCTGGTGAGGATGCCACCGGCCGCACCGGGGAGGACCGCGCATCACCTCCCTCTGTGCACCCGCACAACCTGGCCGTTCGAAGACTGGTCACCCGCAGCGATTGCGCCCGGGACCGTGGACGCGCGCCCCGCCCGCTGCTGGTCTGTGGCACCACAACGACCAGTCGGAAGGAGGAGGACGCATGGCAACGCTCGAGATCCGCGAACTGTCCGTGGGCTACGGCCCGGTACGGGCACTGCGCGACGTCTCCGTCGACGTGCCGGCCGGCGCGATCACCGCTGTACTCGGTGGCAACGGCGCCGGCAAGACCACGCTGCTGCGGGCCGTGTCGCGGACCCTCGGCTTCCACCGCGGCACGGGCACGGGCACCATCCGCTTCGACGGCCGTCCCCTGGACGGGCTCCGCCCCGCCCAGGTGGTGGCGGCGGGAGTGATCCAGGTACCGGAAGGGCGGCAGGTGTTCGCCCGGATGACGGTGGCGGACAATCTGCGGGCGGGCGCACTCGGGGCACGCGGCGGGCGGAAAGCGGCGGCCACCGCCCTCCGGCGCGTGCACGAACTGTTCCCCGTGCTCGCCGAGCGCGCGCACCAGCGGGCGGGTCTGCTCTCCGGCGGTGAGCAGCAGATGCTGGCCATGGGCCGGGCGCTGATGGCCGCCCCCCGCCTGCTGCTGCTCGACGAGCCGTCCCTCGGGCTCGCCCCGCTGATGGCGGCCAGGATCGCCGAGACGATCCAGGAGATCAACTCGGGCGGCACCTCCGTCATGCTCGTCGAGCAGAACGCGGCCATCGCGCTACGGCTCGCCTCCACGGCGTACGTCCTGGATGTCGGCGAGGTGGCGCTCGACGGCCCGGCCGACGAGCTCGCCGCCTCCGACGAGGTGCGCCGGCGCTATCTCGGTGTCGTCGACGAGACGGCCGCCGAGGACGCCGCCCAGGCGGAAGGCGTCACCCGCACCCTGAGCAGGTGGTCCGCGTGACGACCGCTCCGGCCCCTCTCGCCGTGCGCGACGTGACCGTGCGCTTCGCCGGGCTCACCGCCCTCGACGCGGTGTCCTTCACCGTCGAACCGGGCAGTGTGCACGCCGTCATCGGACCCAACGGCGCGGGAAAGTCCACCACGTTCAACGTGCTCTCCGGCGTCTACCGCGCCACCTCGGGCAGCGTGCACCTCGGTTCCACCGAACTCACCGGTCTCGCCCCGCACAGGATCGCCGACCTCGGCGTCGCCCGCACCTTCCAGAACCTGGCCCTGCCGCCGCACGCCACCGTCGCCGAAAGCCTCATGCTCGGCCGGCACCGGCTCACCCGCGCCGGGTTCATGGCCTCCGGACTGAGGCTGCCCTCCGCGACCCGTGAGGCCCACCGGCATCTCGAACGGGTGCGTGAGATAGCGGAGTTCATCGGACTGGACAAGGAACTCGACTTCCCCGCAGGTTCCCTCCCGTACGGGAAGCAGAAGCTCGTCGAGCTCGGCCGCGCCCTGTGCATGGAGCCCGAGGTCCTGCTCCTGGACGAGCCCATCGCGGGCATGACCGCCGACGAGCGCCGCCGCACCGCGGCCGTCGTCGCCGGTGTGCGCGACAGCCTCGGCATCTCGATCGTCATGGTCGAACACGACATGGGGGTGGTGATGCGGCTCGCGGACGCCGTGACCGTACTCGACTTCGGACGCAGGATCGCGGGTGGCACGCCCGCCGAGGTGCAGAACGACCCGGCCGTCGTGCAGGCCTACCTGGGGGCACAGGAATGACCACCTTCATCGAACTCCTCCTCGGCGGCCTCTCCATAGGGTCGGTCTACGCACTGATCGCCCTGGGCTTCGTCGTCATCTTCAAGGCGACCGAGGTCGTCAACTTCGCCCACGCCTCGCTGCTGCTGGCGGGCGGTTACGTCACCGCCGTGCTCCACGACGACATCGGCTTCTGGCCGGCCCTCGGCGTCGGCATCGCGGGCGCGGCGGTCGTCGGCTCGGCGGTCGAGTTCTTCGTCATGCGCCGCTACCGGGGGAGCGACCAGAGCGTCCTGGCCATCGTCACCATCGGCGTCGACATCATCCTCACCACCGAACTCACCCGGCGCATGGGGACGGACGTCATGTCACTGGGCGACCCGTGGGGCGACGACGTCGTCACCATCGGGGGCGTCACCCTCGCGGAGACCCGCATCGCGGCGTTCCTCGTCGCGGGGCTGCTCATCACGGTGTTCCTGCTCGCCTTCCGCTTCACCTCGTGGGGCGTCTCCATGCGGGCCGCCGCCGAGAACCCGCAGACCGCCGCGCTGATGGGCATCCGCCTCGGCCGGGTCTCCCTCTCCGCCTGGGCGGTCGCGGGAGCACTCGCCGCCGTCGCCGCGCTCTTCCTCACGGTGTTCCCGACCCCCGGCCTGGAACGGGCCACCTCACTCGCCGCCCTCAAGGCGTTCCCCGCCGCGATCCTCGGCGGCCTCGACTCGACGACCGGGGCGCTCGTCGGAGGCCTCGTCGTCGGAGTCACCGAGTCACTCGCCACGGGTTACCAGAGCGACCTCTCCTTCCTCGGACGCGGCATCGGTGACCTCGCGCCCTACCTGGTGATGGTGGTCGTCCTGCTCGTCCGGCCGGCGGGACTCTTCGGTACGAAGGAGCTGTCCCGTGTCTGAAGCCGTCAAGGACGTCACGGGGGCCGCACCCGCCGCCGGAGCGTCGTTCACCGACCGGCTGCGCCGGCCCGCCCCGTACCTCTGGCTCGCCTGCTCGGTGCCGCTCCTCCTGTTCCCGTTCTACCTGGACAGGTTCTGGCTCCAGGCCGGACTGTTCGCCATGGCCGCCGCGATCGGGGCGATCGGGCTCAACCTGCTCACCGGCTCCACCGGCCAGCTCTCCATGGGGCACGCCTTCTTCCTCGCCGTGGGCGCGTACGGCTACTGCATCCTGGGGGGTGAGGGCAGCACGGAGAACGGGCACGCCCTCACCGGCCTCGGCCTGCCCACCTGGCTCGCGGCCGTCCTCGCCGTGCTCCTGGCGGGTGCGGCCGGGGGGCTCTTCAGCCCCATCGCGGGACGGTTGAGCGGCGCCTACCTCGGTATCGCCACGCTCGCGCTCATCTTCATCGGCCAGCACGTGCTGTTCAACGCGGGCTCGCTCACCGGTGGCTTCAACGGCCGCCCGGTGCCGCCCCTCTCGCTCTTCGGGTTCACCTTCGACGACGCCGAAGTGGTCGTCGCCGCAGTGCCCTTCCAGTCGTCCGAGAAGCTCTGGTACCTGGGGCTGGCCGCCCTGCTGGCGAGCGGGCTCTTCGCCCGCGGGGTGCTGCGCGGCAGGCCCGGCCGGGCGCTCAACGCCATCCGGGACCACCGGATCGCGGCCGGCGTGATGGGGGTGCCGGTCGCCCGGTACCGGGCGGGCGTCTTCGTCCTGTCCTCGATGTACGCGGGCCTCGCGGGCGTCCTGCTCGCGCTGGTCTTCCAGCGGACCGTGCCCGAGTACTTCGGCATGATCCTGTCCCTCGAATACCTCGCCGTGATCGTCATCGGCGGGCTGGGCAGCGTCGCGGGAGCCGTCATCGGCGCCGCGTTCGTGTCGCTGCTCCCGCAGGTGCTCACCCACTACAGCGACTCCCTCCCCCTGGTGTCCGCCCCTGGTACGGGCGGCATCGCACCGGGCGAGGCGTCCCGCTATCTGTACGGCGCCGCGGTCGTCGCGGTCGTCCTGTTCCTGCCCGGCGGCATTGCGCGTCTGAAGAATCCAGGGGAGAAGAAGAAATGAAGCTACGTGTTGTCGGAGCCGTTGTGGCGGCTCTCACCCTCACCCTCGCGGGATGCAGCGAGAAGGCGAAGTCGTCGGACGACGGCGCCGCTGACAAGAACGGTGTGAAGAGCGGGGAGGGCGTCACCGACTCGAAGATCACCCTCGGGGCCCTGACCGACATGACCGGGGTGTACGCCTCGCTGGGCAAGAGCGTCACCCAGGCCCAGCAGCTCTGGGTGAAGGAGACCAACAAGGCCGGCGGTATCTGCGGCCGGCAGATCGAACTGGCCGTCCGTGACCACGGATACGACCCGCAGAAGGCGATCGGCGCCTACACCGAGCTGGAGCCGGAGGTGCTGGGCTTCACCCAGTTCATCGGCTCCCCCTTCGTCGCCGCCGTCGAGTCGCGCATCGACGGCCAGGACAAGGGCATCGTCCTGCCCCAGGCCTGGTCCGCGAATCTGGTCGGATCCAAGTACGTCCGCGTCATCGGTGCCACGTACGACGTCGAGACCATCAACCTGATCGACTTCCTGCTCGACGAGAAGCGCATCGCCAAGGGCGACAAGATCGGTCACGTCTACTTCGAGGGCGACTACGGCGAGAACGCCCTGGCCGGTTCCAAGCACGCGGCCGAGGAAGCGGGTCTCACCGTCGTCGAGCAGAAGATCAAGCCGACGGACAACGACATGACCGCCCAGGTCTCCGCGCTGAAGCAGGCCGGCGTCAAGGCGGTCGTCATCAGCGCCGGACCGCGCCAGGCGGCCTCCCTGGTCGGCGTCGCCGCGGCCACCGGCTTCGACGTCCCCGTCGTCGGCAACAACTCGGCGTACGCCCCGCAGCTCCTGGCGACCCAGGCGGGCGCGGCCCTGCAGAAGGACTACTACATCGGCGCCTCGACCCTGCCCATCGGTGACGCGGCGGTGGGTCCGGCGAAGCTCGCCAAGGCGTACGCCGCCCAGTACCCCAAGGACGGCCTCGACAACGGCGTCATCGCCGGATACAACGCGGCGTCCGTGTTCGGCGAGGCGCTGAAGAAGGCCTGCGAGTCGAAGGACCTCACCCGTGAGGGCGTCGACAAGGCCCTGCTCACCATCAAGGACTTCGGCGCCGACTTCGGTATCTCGCACGACTTCAGCGACCCCGCCGCGCCGTCCACCCGGCAGTCCGTCGTCATGAAGCCGGACGCCAAGACGCCCGGAGGCCTCAAGGTGGTCCGCCCGGCCGAGGTGGCCCCGGCCGCCGAGTCCTTCACGCTCAAGCCCTGACCTCCCCGCACGGAGACGGGCCCGGCCGCGGAGGCCGGGCCCGTCGTCATGTGCGCGATCAGCTGGTGTAGGCCTCCAGCTCGGACAACTGGCCTGCGGGCCAGCCGGTGTTCGCGGTGAACGTCAGCCGCAGATAGCGGACCGGCGTCCCCGGCAGCGTCACCGTCGCCGTGTTGCCGCTCGACGGGTTGAACGTGAATCCCGCCGGCGCCTTCAGCGAGCTGTACGCGGAGTTGTCGGTGCTGCCCGTGACGCCGATCGTCTGCGTCCGTGTCGCCCAGGAGGCGGCCGGAGGCAGCTTCAGCACCAGCCGCCTGACCGCCTTCGCGGCACCGAGGTCCACGGTGACGGACTGCGGGAACGCGTTGTTGCGGCTCTCCCAGTAGCTGTCGGCGTTGCCGTCCACCGCGTTGCCGGCGCCGTACACGTCGGCGTGGCTCGTCTCGGTGATCGGGCGCCCCTGAGCGAGGTTGCCCGTCTCCTCGGGCGGGTCGGTCGGGTCCGTCGGGTCGGTGGGCCCGCCGCTCCCGGGGACGCCGCCGTTGGTCCACACCGGGGCCGGCCAGACACCGGTGCAGGCCGGCGGATTCGCGTACCAGCCCGAGTTCCCGGTGCCCTGGGTGATCTGGAAGCCGCTTCCGACACAGTTGTGGATCGGGTTGGACTGGGCGATGTGCGTGGCGACGACCTTGTTGAACGAGGCGGTGCCCGGAGCCTGGATCTGCAGGGCGTACGTGCCCGCGCCGTCGATCTTGATGTTGTCGAAGTGCAGCCCGTTGCTCGCGCCCTCGATCAGATGGATCGCGGCGTAGGAGCTGTCCAGGAT
Organism: Streptomyces sp. NPDC051064; assembly: GCF_044455985.1. Classification (NCBI taxonomy): domain Bacteria; kingdom Bacillati; phylum Actinomycetota; class Actinomycetes; order Kitasatosporales; family Streptomycetaceae; genus Streptomyces; species Streptomyces sp. NPDC051064. The sequence continues at coordinate 428,759 of NZ_JBITFK010000003.1, read as the reverse complement.
CTCGCTGTCCGTGATGTTGACGGTGGCGCCGCTGATCGGCTCGTTGAGTCCGCTGAACCAGATCGCGCCGACGCCGAAGCGCCAGTTGAAGTCGTTGTTCCCGGTGCGGATCAGGGTGTTGCGGGCAGCGGTGTGCGTGCCCGAGACAGCCGTGCCCTGGCCGGAGTTGACGCCCGGATAGCGGTTGGCGATGTGCAGTCCGCCGCCGTTGGTGACGGTGTCCGACATGACGTTGTCGGAGATCGTGATGTCCTTGCCGCCGTAGGTGACGATGTTGTTGGCGAGGATCGGCAGGATCACCGTGTTGAACGTGAACGTGTTCTTCACGTTCGGGACGTTCTCCGCCCACATGGCCAGGCCGTCGTCCCCGGTGTTGCGGACGAACGTGTTGGTCACCGTGGAGTTCGTGACGCCGTAGTGGAAGTTCACCCCGTCGGCGGTCTGGTCCAGGATCCGGCTGTTCCTGATGGTGAAGTCGTCCATCGGGCCGTCCATCCAGGCACCGCACTTGGTGTGCTGCATCCAGACGTTGTCGACGACCGAGTGGGACATGGCCCCGCCGATGGCGTTGACCTGGTCGTTGTCCACCCGCTCACGGATGTCGCCGATGATGGCGAAGTCCTTGAGCGTGACGTTGCTGCTGCCGCCCTGCGCCGAGTATTTCCCGTAGACCCCGACCGCCTTGCTGCGATCCGTGGGGTGACGTCCCGTCAGCACGCTGTACCAGGGACCGGCGCCGCGCAGGGTCACCTTGTCGACGACGATGTGGTCCTGGACCTTGAAGGTGCCCTGCGGGATGTACACCTCCCTGCCCTGCGTCCGGCCGGCGTCCACTGCGGCCTGGATCTTCGCGGTGGAGTCGGCCGCCCCCGTCGGGTCCGCGCCGAAGTCGCTCACCACGTCCAGCGCCCCGGACGGCTTGCCGACGGGGGCGCCCACCTGCTCGAAGTCCGCCAGGTCGATGGTGAACGACGGTGAGGCGGAGGTCGAGGTGACCTGGAGCCTGACCTTCGTGCCGGCGGCCAGGGTGGACCCGAACATGGTCCGGGTCTCGTCGTAGAAGTGGTGCGGGTTGGTGTCGCCCGGGTTGTTGTTGAAGGGATAACCCCCGTAGTACCAGCCGTACTTCGACGTCACGGGCACGCTCTTGAGCGAGGCGCCGCCGACCCGCAGGTCGAGGGAGGCGTCCCGGCCCGTCCCGGCCGCGTCGTCCGGCAGCGAGTAGCGGAACGTCATGGCGTTCGCGGGGGCGGAGAGCGTGAACTCGACGTACTCACCTGCGGCGTCGAGGGTCACCGCCTGCCGGCCGGACGCCTCGGAGGGCAGGGCGCCGTAGAGGCGGTCGGGGCCGATCAGGGTGCCGTTGGTGGCGGCGTACTCGGCTTCCTGTTCCTTGAAAGGGACGGTGGCGCCCCGGCCGGATATGCCGACCGGGGAGGGCGCGGGGACCGCGGCGGCCTGAGCGGCCGGAGCGCCGGCCATGACCACCGCCGCCGCGGTGCCGACGGCGGTGAGGGCCAGGGAGAGGCAGGCGGACACGGAGCGTCTGAACAGACGGTGTCTGGGTGGTGGGGTCACGTGTGGGTCGTCCTTGCGGCTCGTGGGGGCACTTCGGACGCCCCACAGGCTAGGAGCATCGATGCAAGGAAGTCCACGCTGCTGCGCAAAAATATGTCTCCCGAGCTCAAATTCATGACTCCACGCCGTGAAAACCGACCTCCCCGATCCGGTGGTCAACTGTCCACGCGATCCGGCAGTCCATGAATAATTCCTTCTGGTAGGTTTTTTTTGGGGATCCGGATCGGCCGAGGGGGAGATCATGGGTGTGGGGAACTGCGGGTCGGGGGAGTGCGGCGGGCGATACCTCGTCTTCTCCGACGTGGACGAGACCCTGGTGGGGCTGAAGACGATGTTCGACTTCCTCCGCTTCGTCTCGGTGCCGTGGTACGAGCAGGTGGCCGGCGGGATACGCGCCCTGAGCGCGGCCGGGATACCGCGGTCGGAGGTGAATCGCGCGTTCTACCGGCTGTGGGCCGGCCGGAGCGTGGAGGAGACCGAACGACTGGGTACGGAGTGGTATGCGCTGCGGTCCGCCGGAGCGGACTTCTTCCTCCCCGGCACCCGGGCCGAACTCGCGCGGCACCGCGCGGCCGGAGCGGGCGTCGTCCTCGTCTCCGGATCGTTCCCGCCGTGCGTCACGCCGATCGCCGCGGAGGTCGGCGCGGCGCACGTCCTGTGCACCGAACTCCTCGTCGAGAACGGGACGTACACGGGTGAGATCCGGGATGCGGTCATCGGCGAGGGGAAACGGTCCGCGGTGCGACGGACCCTGCGGCTCCACCCCGGCATCGACGCCCGCGAATGCTATGCCTACGGGGACCATGTCTCCGACATCCCGATGTTCGACTGTGTGGGCCGGCCGTACGCGGTCGGTGACGATCCGGCACTCGCGGCCTACCCGCGGTCGCCCGGGGCCGAGTCCACGCCGGACCCGTCAGCAGCCGCGCACGGGGCGGGCGGCCAGGAGGTCCGCGATGTGGGCGGTGATCGCGCGCCGGTGCCTGTGCAGGAAGAAGTGCCCCCCGGGGTACAGGCGTTGATGGAAGCCCGCTGATGTCAGCGTGCTCCATTTGCCGACTTCGGCAGGGCCGGCCAGGGGGTCCCCGCTGCCTCCCAGGGCCAGGATCGGACAGTCGAGCACGGTGGGGCGGGCCCGGTCGGTGAAGGCGGACGTCAGCCTGAGGTCGGCGCGCACCGCGGGCAGCCACAGGGGTCTCAGCGCCCGGTGGCGCAGGAGTCCGGGCGGCGTGCCGCCGAGCTTTTCGAGGCGGTCCAGGAGCTCCTCGTCCGAGAGGGCGGACGCAGCCGTGCGGCCACCCGTTCCCACCGGCCCGCTGCCGGACACCACCAGGAGCCGCGGCAGCGCACCTCCCGCTGCCCGCAGACGCCGGGCGGTCTCGTAGGCCAGACAGGCTCCCATGCTGTGGCCGAGCAGCGCGAAGGGCTCGTCGGAAGGCCGCCGGGAGAGATGGTCCAGGACCCCGTCCGCCAGCTCCGTCATCGTCTCCGCCAGAGGCTCGTCGCGGCGGGCCCCACGGCCCGGGAGTTCCAGGGGGACGAAACACGGACCCGTCCCCGTCGTGGACGGCAGCCACTCACGGTAGGCCTCGGCACTCCCTCCCGCGTGCGGCAGACAGTAGACGCGGATCCGGTCCTGCGGGCTCGGCCTACGGGGTGTCACGGTCCTGCCTGTACCGGGTGGAGGGCGGGAAGGGCGGTCGAGGGAGCGCGGTCCCTCGCACGGGAGGCGCCGGCCTTGCCCGGGGCACGGTGGATGGCACCCGACACGGCGGACAGCGGCAGGCAACTGCCCCCGCTCCGCAGCGCGATGATCTCGGCGGCGACGGAGACCGCGGTCTCCTCCGGCGTACGGGCACCGAGGTCGAGGCCGATCGGCGAGCGCAGCCGCGCCAGTTCGGCGGGGCCGAGCCCGGCTGCGCGCAGCCGCGCCAGCCGGTCCGCGTGGGTGCGGCGCGACCCCATGGCCCCCACGAAGCCGAGCGGCAGCCGCAGGGCCCTGACCAGCAGAGGGACGTCGAACTTCGCGTCGTGGGTGAGTACGCACAGCGCGGTGCGGCCGTCCAGCGCGGACGACTGCGCGTCCAGATAGCGGTGGGGCCAGTCCACCACGACCTCGTGCGCGTCGGGGAAGCGGGCGGTGGTGGCGAACACCGGGCGGGCGTCGCAGACCGTCACGTGATAGCCGAGAAAGCGGCCGGCGCTCACCACCGCCGCGGCGAAGTCGACAGCGCCGAAGACCAGCATGCGTGGCGGATGTGCCCACGTCTCCACCAGCACCGTGACCGTCCCCGGTACGTCCCCGGGGCACGGGCGGCCGTCCGGGGTGAGAGTGAACATGCCCGTGCGGCCTGCTTCCAGCAGGGTGCGCGCCTCGGCCTCGACGGCGTGTCCGAGGACGGTGCTCCACGACGGGAACATGCCGTGACAGCCCTCGGGTGTGACGACGAGCCCGAGTCCGAGCAGGCGGTCAGGACCGGCGGCCACCCGTGCCAGCGCGACCGGGAGCCCGGCCGCGATCCGGGCCAGCACGGTGCCGAGGAGCGGAGTGACGTCCCCTGTGTCCGCGGCCGGTCCTGCGTGTCCGACCGGCTGGACGAGGATCTCCAGCTCCCCGCCGCAGGTCAGCCCCACGGCGAAGGCATCGGTGTCGCTGTACCCGAACTGTTCACGCAGAGGCCGGCCCTCCGCGAGGGCCCGCAGGCACAGTTCGTACACCGACGCCTCCACGCAGCCGCCCGAGACGCTGCCGACGGCGCTGCCGTCCTGGCGGACGGCCAGTGCCGCGCCCGGACCGCGAGGGGCGCTGCCCGACACCCGCGTGACGGTGGCGACGGCGTACGGGTCGCCGGCCGCGTGCCAGGTCCGCAACTGTTCAGCTATGTCGCGCATGTGAGGCCTCTCTCCTTCTCGGAGCCGGCGGGAGCAGCAGTGCTCCGTACGGTGCGCCCGGCTCCTGCTCGCGCAGCCACTCCAGGGCGAGCGACCTGGCCGTCACCGGAGTCCCGGCGGCGCCGCGCCAGGCCACAGCGGCGACGTGGCCCGGGTCGCAGGGCAGGTCCCGTACGGCCCAGCCATCGGGGTGCCGTGCGGCTTCGGTGCCCAGGTAGTCGGCGCTCAGGCCGCGGCTCAGACCTGTGCCGATGCCCTTCAGGTAGGCCTCCTTGCGGGTCCAGAGGCGCCCGAAGGCCTGTCTTCGCGCGGTCTCGCCGAGAGCGGCCAGTTCCGTGTACTCGTCGGGGTGCAATGCCGGGGCGCAGATCTGTACCGTCTCCGCGCCGGGCAACTGTTCGACGTCCACGCCGATGGGCATGGACGAGAGCCCCAGCAGCACCAGACCGCTGCCGTGGGACAGGGAGAAATGGGTCGGCACGCCGCCGGCGCGCCCGGCCTGGTCCGGATGCACGGCTGGTCTGCCGTGCGGTTCGCCGCAACCGGGGCACGGCTCGCGTACGAAGAGGACCTCCCCGGCGGGCAGGCCGAGCCGGTGGCCGAGCAGACGGCGCAGGGCGACGTGTGCCAGCGCGTACAGCCGGCCGCCCGCGGAGCGGCGGCAGGCCCCGGCCCGTTCGCGCTCGGTGTCGTCGAGCACCGTGCGGTCGAAGTCGTCGGCGGCCGTGCCGGTGGAGGGCTGGCGGACCAGCCAGAGCTCCGTCCCGCCCGCGGCCCGGCCGGGCGCGCTCACGCCGCTGCCTGCTCGTACCGCGCGGTCACGTGGTCGATCAGGTCGTCGACGACGGCGGCGGTGAGCACGACGTGGAGGCTGACGGGGACGCCGAGCTCGGCTTCCAGGCGGCGTTGGAGCTCCAGGGCGGCCATCGATCCGACGCCCAGCTGCCGCAGGCCCGCCCGCCCGTCGGTCAGTCCGCCGGGCGGCACACCGAGCGTACGTCCCAGCGCGCGGCGCACCCGACCGGCGAGGTCCTCGCGAACAGGAGAGGTGGGAGAGACAGGAGGGGCGGGAGAGGCAGGGCGGGAGGAGTCGAGGCGGGGCATGGAGTTCTCTCTTTCTGTGCCGGGCCGGAGGGCCGGAGGCCGGGAACGGGGCCAGGAGGCCGGGAACGAGGTCAGCGCCGGGCGAGCAGGAGGTCCAGCACCCGCGGCGGGTGCAGCGGCAGCCTCCCGACGTCGCCCGTGAGCTGGAGGGCGTCACGCACGGCGTTGGCGACGGCGGCGCCCACGCCGGCGGTGCCGCCCTCACCGGCACCGCGCACGCCCAGCGGATTGCCGGGTGCCGGTGAGTCCTCGTACAACTCGACCTGGATGTCCGGCACATCGGCCGCCCGGGGCCACAGGTAGTCGCGGAAGGTGAGGGAGAGCGGTCTGCCGCGTTCGTCGTAGCGGAATTCCTCGAAGAGCGCCCCACCGATCCCCTGCGCGACGCCGCCGACGAGCTGGCCGTGGACGGATCGCGGGTGGACGGCGCGGCCGATCTCGTAACTGACCGCGTAACGCAGCAGGGTGACTCTTCCGGTACGGGGATCGACCTCGGCCTGCGTGTAGTGGGCGCCGTACGGATAGGTCATCCCGTCGGCGACGTACGTGCCACGCCCGATGAGGCCCGGCTCCTCCCCGGTGCGGATGAACCGCGGGGTGAAGCAGGCGGCGGCGACAGCCGCCAGTGGCACCCTCCGCTCCGGGGCGTCGGCCACGACCACCTCGCCCCCGGCCATGACCAGTCGGGACGTGTCGGTCTCCAGGAGCACGGCCGCCACCCGTTTCGCCTTGGCGACCACCGCCTCCGCGGCCAGTTTCACCGCCGTTCCGCCGACCACGGTCGAACGGCTGGCGAAGCTGCCCGCACCGTCCGGCAGGATGTCCGTGTCGGAGAGGACGACCTTCACGGTCCCGGCGGGAACATCCAGCTCCTCCGCCGTGATCTGGGCCATCACCGTCTCGATGCCCTGCCCCGATCCGGCCCCGCCCATCGACACACGCACCGCGCCGCCCACACCGATGTCCACCACCGCGCTGTCGTGGCCGAGCCCCGCCTTCTCCAGCAGGACCGCGCATCCGGTGCCCACCAGTCGGCCCGCCGCCCGCGCCGCACGGGCCTCGGCGCGCCAGGTCTCGTATCCCACGGCCGTCCGGGACTTGTCGAAGTGCTCCAGGTGGTCCTTGCCGTCCAGCAGCATCGGGGCTCCGAAGACCTGCATCGGCCGGCGGTGCGGAAGCTCCGTGGCGTCGAGCAGATTGCGGCGTCGCAGCTCGACCGGGTCGATGCCCAGGCGGGTGGCGGCCAGATCCATGGCGTGCTCGCGTACGAAATTGTTCTGGAAGCGGCCGGGGGCACGGTACGTACCGATCGGCGTCTTGTTCGTCATGACGATGTGGACGTCACTGCTGCACGCGGCGAGCCGGTAGGGGCCGCAGATCATGGCCGAGGTGAGGGCCGCGACGACCGCGCCGTGCGTGCGGATGTAGGCACCGCTGTCCAGCCACGCCTCGTCACGCAGCCCCAGCAGCGTCCCTTCGTCGTCGAAGGCCAGCTCGATGCGGTGGTGCTGCTCGCGGGCGTGGTTCGCCGCCAGGAAGTGTTCCTCGCGGTCCTCGGACCACTTGACCGGGCGGCCGGTCAGCCGGCACAGGAACGGAACGAGGAGGTCCTCCGGATAGAACTCGCCCCGTATCCCGAAACTGCCGCCGGCGTCGGACTCCAGCATGTGGATGCTGTGTTCGGGCAGGCCGAGCAGTGTGGTGAGCACCCTGCGGTTGAAGTAAGGGACCTTCGTCGCGCCCCAGATCGTCATGCGCTCCGCGCGCCCGTCCCACTCGGCGACCAGCCCGCGGGGCTCCAACGGGGTGCCGCTGTGGCGGCCGGTGCCGAGTTCGGCGGTCACCACGTGCGGGGCGGTGCGGAAGACCTCCTCCACGTCCCCGTACGCGAAACGCACCACGCCCACCTCGGCGTCCACGCCGCCCAGACTCTCCGGCCGCTCCCCGGTGGCGCCCCTGGCGTCCAGCGCGACAGGCAGCTCCTCCAGTTCCATGGTCACCAGATCGGCGGCGTCCTCCGCCACATAGGGGTCGTCGGCCAGGACGACCGCGACCGGTTCGCCCACGTAACGGACGAACCCGGCGGCCAGCGGGGACTGCAGGTAGGGCGTGAAGTCGAGCCCGGGGTGCGGCTGGCGCACCGGGATGCGCAGGTCACCCGGCAGGTCCGCGACGGTGTACACACCGGTGACACCGGGCAGTCGCAGAGCCTCCCGGGTGTCCACACCGACGAGCCGGGCGTGCGCGGACGGCGAGCGGACCACACGCATCCACAGCTGGCCGGGACGCGTCACGTCGTCGTGGAAACGCCCCCGGCCGGTCAGCAGGCGCTGGTCCTCCAGCCGGGTCACGGACAGCCCTATGGCGTTCATGAGGTCTCCTCGGGGGAGTCGGCCAGGGCGGCCACGGCGTCGACGATGCCGCCGTATCCCGTGCAGCGGCACAGGTTGGCGCTGACGCACTCCCTGATCCGCGCACGGTCGGCGGCGGGTTCCGCGCGCAGCAGACCGGTGCCGAGCATCAGGAAACCGGGGGTGCAGAAGCCGCACTGGAGGGCGCCGTGCTCGCTGAAGGACGTCTGCAGCTCGCCCAGTTTTCCGTCGGGGGCCAGCGACTCGACGGTTTCGACGACGGCGCCGTCCGCCTGCGCGGCGAGCATGAGGCACGACCGCACGGGGGCGTCGTCCACCAGGACGGTGCAGCTTCCGCACTCTCCCTGGTCGCAGCCGACGGTGGTGCCGGTCAGCCCCAGCTTCCGGCGCAGGGCGTCGGCGAGGCCGCGCCAGGGTTCGACCGAGATGGTCCGCTGCTCTCCGTTGACCGTGAGACGCACGGAGCGTTCCGCGGTGCCTGTGGGGGAGTCCATCGCCTGCCTGCTTTCTCTGGAACGTCGGGTGGGAGATAGGGAGTGACGGGCTTTCAGGAGGCCGGTACGGCGGCCCGGGCGCGGGAGACCGACCGCTCGAAGGCCTGCAGGAGCATCGCCTCGGCCGCGCGGCGGCGGTAGGAGGATTCCGCGAGTTCGTCGGACGGAGGCTCGGGCAGCTCCGCGACCGCCGCCCCGATCCTGTCCTGCCAGCCCCCGTCCGGCCGCGTGCCGCACAGGGCACGCTCCAGCACCGGCAGCCGCACCGGGCGGTCGGCGGCGCCGGCCAGGGCGGCCCTGACCGACACGGCGAGCCCGTCAGGACCGAGGCGCACCGCGGCACCGGCGGCCACCAGGGGCAGTCCGCCCTCCTGGAAGGCCGTTTCCAAGAGAGCGGCACTCGGCTCCGGCCGGGGCAGGTGCACGTCGGTCAGCAGTTCGTCATGGGCGAGGACGGTGCGCCCGCCACCCGCGAACAGGTCCTGTACCGGGAGCGATCGCGCCCCGTAGGCCCCGCGTACGGTGACCACCGCGTCCAGGAGGACGGCGAGCAGACACCACTCCGCCCGCGGGTCCGCGTGCGCCAGACTGCCGACCAGCGTGCCCCGGGACCGCACCGGCGGATGCCCGATGAGCCGCGCGGTCTCCGGCACCACCGCGAAGCCGGGCGGCATCCGCTCGGCCGTCTCCAGGTCGTGGTGGGTGGCGAGGGCGCCGATCCGCAGGCCTTCGCCCTCCCCGCCGAAGTGCCGCAGTCCGGGCAGCCGGCCGATGTCCACGACGGCCTCGGGCCGCACGGCGCGGCGGTTCAGCTGGGGGATGAGGCTCTGCCCGCCCGCGAGCACCCGCGCCGTGCCCCCGAGGGAGCCGAGCAGCGCGATCGCCTCGCCGACGGACGTGGGCTGGTGGTAGGCGAACCGGACCGGCTTCATGATCTCTCCTGAGCGGGGTGCGACGGGTACGGAGGGGAGGGACGGACGGTGGCGGCCCGCCGGGGCAGGGGGGCCGCCGGCCGGCTCAGGGCTGGGCGACGGGCGGCACCCGCAGGGACTCGTGTCCCAACTGCCGCATCAGGTCGACGATGTCGAAGTGGGCCGAACGCTCGACGACCTTCTCGCCGTCGAACCGGTCGATACCGATGGCGGTGAAGGTGACCCGCTTGCCGCTCGGCGGCAGGCCCCGGAACGGGCCCAGCTGGGTGCCGACGCACTCCACGCGGGTGACCACCAGGTCGCCTTCCGCGGTCTGCTCCTGGACGAGGTCGCTGATGTCCGGGAAGGCGGTACGGAAGGCACGCACCCACGTACGGACGCCCTCCGGGCCGCGCAGGTCGAACTGCGGCCAGTAGAAGTCCTCGGCGAAGATCTCGTCGGCCAGTTCCAGACGGTTGTTGGTGATGATCTCCTCGAACAGCAGCGCGATACGCCGCTTGCGGTCCGCGAGGACGGACGGGGCTGTCTCGGTCATGGTGAGGCTCCTTCGGGGATACGGGCAGGGGGCCGGGCGGGCTCGGCCCCCTCGGGCGGATGGTTCAGCGGGTGGCGGCCGGGGCGGTGGCCACGGGCGCCACGGGCTTGGGAGGACGCGGCAGCCGGGTGCTCATCAGGCAGGCGAGCAGGACCAGCGCCAGGTCGATGGCGGCGACCCAGGTGAGGGCGTCGCCGTAGGCGGCGGCACCGTGCCGGGTGCCGACCGCGGCGAAGAACACGGTGCCCAGCACGGCGACACCAGCGGCGCTGGCGAACTGCTGCGACGTGGTCAGCACTCCCGCGGCGGCTCCCGCCTGTGCCGGACGTGCACCCGCCAGCACGGCCCCGGTGACGGCCGGTACCGCCAGTCCGTTGCCGAGACCGATGAGGATCATGGGGGCGACCAGGCGCAGCGCCGTCGTGTCGTCCCCGGAGAGCTGGACGTCGATGACGAGTGCCAGCATGCCCACCGCGGCCACGGCCGTGCCGATGGTGATCAGCCTGGCGCCCTGCCGGGCGGCGATGCGGGGAGAGAGGATCGAGGCGATGGCGAACGCCAGGCCCAGCGGCGTGAACATGATGCCGGCCTTCAGAGGACTGAGGCCGAGGCCGGTCTGGAAGACCAGGGTCAGGGCGAACATGAAGCTGAAGAAGGCGCAGAAGGCTCCGAAGCACACGACGAGGCCCTGCACGAACACCTTGTTGCGCAGCAGGAGGGTGTCCAGCATCGGCTGCCCCCCTCGGCGCAGCAGGGCGTTCTCCCACTTCAGGGTCAGCGCCATCAGGGGCACCGACGCCACGAGGCAGATCCAGGCCCAGACCGGCCAGCCCTCACTGCGCCCGATGACGAGGGGCAGCAGGAAGAGGGCCAGCGAGACCGAGATCCCGAGGGCACCCAGCGGGTCGAGCCTGACGCCGGCGCCCGGCGCCCGGCGGGGCAGCAGACGCATCGCGAAGCCGACGGCGGCCAGCCCGATCGGCACGTTGACCAGGAAGATCACGCGCCAGCCGAGGCCGAGCACGTCCACCTGGAGCAGCACACCGCCCAGGACCTGGCCCGCCACGGCGCCGACGCCGATGGTGACGCCGAACCAGGCGAGTGCCTTCGCCCGCTCCGCCGCGGGGAAGACGCTCGTGATCGTGGCCAGAACCTGCGGCACCATGGCCGCGCCGGTGAGGCCCTGCAGCAGGCGGGCGCCGACGAGTTCGCCCGAGTTCTGCGCGAGTCCGCACAGCAGCGAGGCGAGGGTGAAGGCGAGCGTGCCGTAGAGGAACATCGCCCGGGAGCCGAGCAGGTCCCCGAGACGTCCGCCGGTGATCAGTCCGCTGGCGTACGTGAACCCGTAGCCGGCGACGATGAGTTCGAGTGCGGCCTGACCGGCGCCGAGGTCGTGTTCCAGCGACGGTGCGGCGACATTGACGACGTAGAGGTCGAATTGGGCCATGAACATGGCGGCGAGGAGGACGGGCAGCATCAGCCAGCGCTTCGCGTAGGGCGCCGGCGGCTGGGCTGCGGGTGGCTCCGGACGCGGCTGGGCGGCCGTGTCGGTGAGCTGGGACATGATGGTGTTCGCTTTCTCGGGATCCTGGGCGGTGCCCCGGACGGGCCGGTGCGGCGGGGGGCCGCACCGGCCGGCTGATGGGTGACGTGCGGTCAGGCGGCGGACACGGTGGGGCGTCGGGCCTTCTCCAGGCGCCAGTCGACCTTCGCGTAGTCGGCCTCGGCCAGGGTGATCGCCTCGTCCAGTCCGCGTACGACGGGCAGACCGAAGTGCCCGACGATCGTCGTGAGGCGCTCGGGAACGGAACCGCCCACGGGCAGGTACGGGATGGCCAGGTCGTCCAGGGCGCGCAGCAGCAGTTCGTCGCACCGTGCCCGGAAACCCTCGTTCATCGGCCGGTGGCCGTCGGCGCCGAGCGCGAACTCGTTGCGCAGGTGGACGAAGCCGTCGAAGCCCTCCTTGACGTGCTGGCGGAAGGCGTGGCCGAGCTGGTCGGCGACCTCGCCGAAGAAGAGCATCTCGGCCGTGGGAGGGGACGGCACACCGGTGTCCGCACCGGGGTCCATGCCGAACTCGACACGGGCCGCGGCGTACGTCCACTCCTGCAGCGACGAACCGTCGGCCACGAAGTTGTCGCCCAGCAGTGCCTCGCTGACGGCCCGGCCGACATGGCGGCGGACCGCGAGCTGGATGTACTCGGCGGGGGTGACCTCGGTCAGGGCCTTGCCGGGAACGGCGTCCGGCATGATCTCCCGGATCGTCCGTGCGGGCGATCGCGGAATGCCGGTGTAGTGGGCGAGGGCCATGGTGGTGAAGGTCTTGCCGGCCGAGTACGTGCCGGATATGGACAGTCGCATGGGTGTACTTCCTGTAGATGGGGGGCCGTTCAGGCCGTGGCGGCCTTGGCGTCGGCGGGCAGTTCGTGGGCGAAGGTGGCGCGCATCCGGATGCCCGCCAGCTCGCCGCTCAGCTCGACGCTGCGCCAGACCGCGCCGCGCAGCGGGAGCGTGCGCTTGGCCGTCACCGCGGTCGTGGCGGTGAGGGGCAGGGCATCCGCCTGGTCTCCGGCCGTCAGAGGCCCGGGGGTCCTGGCCGCCTCCAGCGAGGTCTGCATCATCCAGAGCGTGTTGCTGTTCTCCCGGGAGACGGAGTCGAGTTCGTACATGAGCACCTGGGCGAGCTGGAGGGTGACGACGAAGCAGTCGATCAGGGAGACGGAGGGCTGCCGCGCCCCCTCGATGCCCTCGGTGGGAGCCGAGCTGCCGGCGACCGGGGCGAAGGCGACCGCTCCGTGCGCCGTCAGTTCGGGGACGGAGACCCGTACGTCGCTCACCGTGTGCCTGCGGAGCTTGAAACCCTCGCCGTAGAAGCGGGGTTCCCCGGGGCCGAGGAGGTCGGCCAGGGAATCGTGGACGACGCCGGTCGTCGCCTCCGCCACGACCGGGTGGACCAGCTCGCACCGCACCCGCAGCCCGCCCACCGAGCAGTCGTAGACGGACCGGTGCAGGCCCGGCTCGTCCGGCTCGGGGCCGGTCCGCGTCAGGGAGGCGGACAGCGGGATGTCGGTGAGCACCTCCTGAGGAGCTGTTCCCGCACGCAGCACCACCTTGGCCAGCCGTACGGTCCTGCGCTCCGCGGCGCCCAGGCCCCAGGCGTGGGCCGTGTGGGCCTCTGCCAGCTGGACCCCCAGCACCAGCGCGTCGACGGTGCTCAGGTGGGGCCGCAGGTCGACACCGGCCTTCTTCTTCGACCAGTCGGCGGGATACGTGATGTCGGCGGTCGCGGTGACCCCGGCGTCGCACGCCCGGGCACCGGTGACGGCCACCGTGTGGACGTCGTAGACCGCGCGCTGGTAGCCCCGTGAGAAGAAGCGGCCCTCGGCCGGGCCCAGGTAGTCGTCGATGGAGCGCAGCAGCAGTTCGGTCACAGCCATGTCAGACCGCCGCACCGGCTGCGAGAGCCTGGTCGTAGGCGTCCACGAGGTCCTGCACCGTACGCACGTCGGTGATGGAGAACTGCTCCTCGAACGGGTCGACGTCCAGCTCCGCCTCCAGCTCGATGAGGAGCTGGGCGAGCATGAGGGAGTTCAGACCCAGCTCCATGAGGGGGACCGGCGGGGCGACGGCTTCGGCCAGCTCCGGATCGAGCACCAGATCGCGTACCCGGACGACGACGAGTTCGGTTATCTCGGCCTTGCTCAACATGTGATTCCTCCATCTATGACAAGGGACTGACCGGTGACGAAATGGGCGCGGGGAGAGGTGAGGAAGAGGATCGCGTCGGCGATCTCCTCCACGGTTCCGAGCCTCCCCAGCGGGGTGCGGTGCTGGATCTTCTCCCGGTTGCCGGCGGTGACCTCGGCGGTCATCTCGCTGTCGAAGAAGCCCGGGACGATCGAGTTGACCCGGATGCCGAACGCCCCGAGTTCGCGGGCGAGGCTGCGGCTGAACCCGTCGAGTCCCGCCTTCGCCGCCGCGTAGACGGAGACTCCCCGGTAGCCGCGGATGGCGTTGATCGACGAGACGTTGACGATGTTGCCGCCCTGACGGGTCATCAGCCGGGCGCACGCCTGGGTGAGCATCATGGGGGCGAGCAGATTGGTGGTGAGGAGGGTGTCGATCCGCTTGGGTGCGGTCGTCAGGAAGAGCTCCTGGTGGAGAACGCCCGCGTTGTTGACCAGCAGGTCGGCCCGCCCGAAGCGCCGGTTGACACCCCGTACGAAGGCCCGCATGGACGCCGGCTCGGTGAGATCGGCGGCCTCCCAGTGGAAACGGGTCGGGTGGAGCCGCTCACTGTCGGCCGTGAACTCGTTGGCCGTCCGGCTGAAGGTCGCCACCCGCCAGCCGTCGGCGAGCAGGCGCTCCACCACGACGCGCCCCAGACCACGGCTCCCGCCGCTGACCACCGCGACGCGGCCGTCGTCGGGAGCTCCGTCCGGAGTCGCGGACCCGGTCACGGTGCCGGCCGGCGCCGTCACACCAGGCTCCGGGTCTTCTTGAAGCGGTCGTTGTGGTGCTCGGCCTCGGAGATCTCCACGACCGCCGGGACCTTGTACGCTTCCAGCCTGCCCCGGCAGTGGACCCGGGCCCGGCGTCCGAACCCCTCGTGGTCGGCGCCGGCGATGAGGCGGACGACGGCCTTGACCACCATGCCGGTGACGTGGCTCGGACGCCCCGAGACCGTGACGTCCGCCACCTCGTCCAGTTCCAGAAGGACGTTCTCGACCTCGCCGGGGTAGACCTTCTCCCCGGCCACGTTGATGATCTCCGAACGCCTCCCCAGGATGCGGACGTACGGGCCGTCCACCTCCACCGCGTCCTGGGTGTTGAAGAATCCTTCGTCGTCGAAGGGCGCCGGGGCGTTGAGATAGCCGAGCATCGCCATGTCCGAGCGGATCCAGAGCACGCCCTCACGCACCTGGTACTCGAACCCGGGCCCTCCCAGGCGCACCCACAGGGTGTCGTCGTCCTTCGACCTGGTCGGCAGGATGCCGAGTTCGGAGAGACCGTACGTCTGCTTGAGGCGGACGGCGGGCAGTGCCGCCTTGAGCCGCTGGAGCGTGCCGAGCGGCATCGGCTCGGTGCCGTAGGTGACGAGGGTGAGGGAGCTGAGGTCGTGTCGCTGGTGCGCACCGGAGATCAGCAGCATGTTGAGGAACGTGGGGGTGGTCGGCAGTACCCGTATCCCGAAGCGCTCGATCGCCGCGCAGACGGTGTCCGGTGTGCGTTCCGGCAGGGTGACCACGGTGCCGCCCTGACCGATCGTGTGGAGCAGTGTGTTGATGCCGCCGATGTGGTCCAGGTTGAGGAAGGCCAGCGTGGACTGAGGCCTGGTGGGTTCGCCGTACCGGGCGAGTACCTTCGTGAAGTCCAGGACCGTCGCCTTGCTGCGGCCGGTCGTGCCCGAGCTGAACAGCACCAGACCGGCCCGCCCGGCCGAACGCAGCCGCCCGTACAGCTCGTGGTCCGCGGCCCGTCCGGACCGTGCGAAGGAGCGGCCGGTGCCGTCCGCGCCGATGGTGACGACTGCCTCGACCTGGGCGATCTCGTGGAACTCCGCCCGCTTGGCCTCGGGGAGCGGAGTCAGCGGCACGAGGACGACGCCGCGCTCGACGAGAGCGAGCAGGGCGGCGCAGGTCTCGAAGGACCCGGCCCCCTCCAGGGCCACGACCTGGCCCGCGGTGACCTCGTGGTCGTCCAGGAACGCCCGCCATCGCGCTATTCCGGCGACCAGACCGGTGTACGTGTACCGCACCGAATCGAAGACGATCGCGTCCGCGTCACCGAATCGGTGCAGACGCGCCAGGAATGATGTGATCATTTCGTTTCCCCCTTTTGTGCCGCAGCTGTGCGCCGACTGCTCGGGTCGCGTGGTGAACACGGCGACCGTGACGAGAGCGGCGGGAACGTGAGAAAGGTGTGTCGGGGACACCGGACCGCACGGTCCGGGGAGGACTTCGTCGTCCCCCCGAGGAGGCGGTCGTCGGGCCGGGGACGGCGCCGCGGTGCGTGCTCCGGCGCAGCTTCCGGACGCCGCCTGCGAGCGCGGCTTCCGTGCTGTGACGATGACGCTACGAAGTTCAAGTGCGCCTGAAGCAAGCCCAGTTGTGAGTGTCGAGCGTCACTCGGTGCTGCCGCGGGCGGGCCGGCGGCCATCTCCTCAGGCGTAGGCCGGGACAGACGCCCCGGTCGGACGGCCCGTCGCGGACGCCGGCGGGACCGGATGGCCGCTCCGGCCGCTCGTCTGCTCGGCGATGAGGGAGAGTCGCTGTTCCGCCCGCCTGTAGGACGCGAGCCTGTCGTCGACGTGACGCAGACACCGCTCCAGGCGGGCGGCCTGGTCGTCCAGCCGGCACCTGTGGGCCTCCAGGAGGGCGAGGCGCTCGGCGACACTCTCCTCGCCCTCGCGCACCAGCTCCACGTACCGCGTCAGGTCGGCCACGGTCATCCCCGTCTCCCGCACCTGAGCGAGGAAGTCGAGCCAGCGCAGATGAGAGGCCTCGTACGACCGGCGCCCGCCCGGGCCGCGGCCCACATCCGTGACCAGCCCCATCTCCTCGTACCAGCGCAGCGTGTGTGCCCGCAGCCCGGTGAGCTGTGCGACTTCGGTGATCGTGTAGCGGTGTTCGTCCGGCGGACGGTTTCGCTCAGGCATCGTCTGACCCCCTGGTAAGGACAACGCGTAAGAACCTGACCGGCGGACTCAGCCGATCGATGAACACGATGCTATCTAAAAATTCGTCCGCGAAGGTTTGTTTATGCCCCGGAACGGCGTGACATTGCCTTCCCTTGGTGTGCCCTGAGTGCGGCTTGGTTGCGTCTCACCTGGGGGTACGGTGCTCCGTGCCTGACCTGTACTCACATTCGTTCTTGAACGTTTATTTACAGACGGCTCGTCCCCGCTCGCACGCATGCGAACGGGGACGGGTGGTGGGCGCTACCTGGGCCGACCCGCCACTCAGCCGAGATCCGGCCAGGACTCCTCCGCCCGCGCGTACGAGGTGGCGGCCGGCTCCATGCGGAGGACGCCGTGGCGGGCTGCGGTCTGCACGTCGCGCCACAGGCGCTGGACGTCGCCGGCGGCGTCGCGTACGTGCGAGCCGCCCGCCCCGAAGAGCTGGTTCGCCGCCTCCAGCAGGAGACCGGCGGCGAACGCCGCGTCCCGCTGGTTGGCGGCCGTGAGGGACTCCGTGACCGGTTCCGTGTCCGCGCGGAACGCGGCACGCGCCAGCAGGAGATGCGCGGCGTCGATGCGGGCCGAGGACACCGCCAGCGCATCGCGCACGGCCGGGCTGTCGTACGGGCCGCGCCCGCCGGTGCCGACGGCGCCTCCCGTAGCCCAGCCGGCCCACGCCCTCCGGAGCGCGTGTGCGGCGCCCAGCGCGGTCGCGCAGAAGATCAGGCCGCCCGCCAGCTGCGCCGGGGCGCGGTGGGGGCGGTCGGCGCCGTGGTTGCCGGTGCCGTCCAGCATGCCGGCGAGGGGGAAGGAGCGGTGGGCGGGCACGAGGACGTCGCACACCTCTACGGCATCGCTTGCCGTAGCCCGCAGCCCCGTCGCGTTCCAGGTGCCGTGGACGGTCAGCTCGCCAGCCGGTACGGCGAGAACCCGGGTTTCCGGCCGCCCGTGGTCCGGAGTGTGCCCGGTCACCGGCGTCGCCAGCAGGACCCAGTCCGAGTACCGGGCGCCGCTGACGCACTCCCACACGCCGTTGAGCCGCAGGCCCGTCGCCGTCGCCACCGCGGAGCCGGCCGGGGGCGCGACCGCCGAGGCGATCCGCACATCGGGGCCGGAGGCCCACAGTTCGTGCCGGCCGCGCTCAGGAAGGCAGGACGCGAAGCGCCCGTGCGCGGCCCACAGCGCACCGCACCAAGCGGCCGACGGGCATTCCTGGGCCAGAGCGGTGACGTCTGCGAACAGTGTGGAGAAGCTCCCGGCTCCCTGTCCGCCGCGTCCCACGAAGTGGGCCGGCAGACCGGCATCCGTCACCGCCTCGACGGTCGCGGGGGACAGCCGTCCCTCCCTGTCGGCCCGACAGGCGTCCGCGCCTGCGACGGATGCCGCCCGCAGGACCTCCGGGCGGGGTGCCGGAAGCCAGGCCCCCGGGACGGCCGGCGGGGTGAGGAGGGGGTCCGTGGCGTACGGGGGCGTGATCGCTTGTTCCGTCATGTGAAGTGCTCCCTGGATCCGGCTTCCGATGTGGACTGAACATTCATGGGAGAAGGTATTTTTATGTACGATGGTCGTTCTCCAGGTCTGCGGAGGTAATGGGATGGCAAAGCAGGAGCGTTCGCGGCGTACCTACGAGCAGTTTCTGGACGCCGCCGCGGAGGAGTTCGCGCAGTACGGCTACTCGGACGCCAACCTGCAACGCGTGGTCGACCGGACCTCCCTGACGAAGGGAGCGCTCTACGGGCACTTCGCGCGGAAGGAAGACCTGGCGGAAGCGCTCAGCGGTCATCTGGCAGCGTTCCTGGACGAGCTGGGCGAGCGCTGTGCAGGGCGGGGCCTGGTCGAACTGCGGTCGATGACACTTGAGTTCGCGCGTGAGGTGGAGGCCGATCCGCGGGTCAACGCGGGGCTGCGCCTCATGCTCGACGCCGCGCAGACGGAGCCGGGGGTGCCCGGCCGTCTACGGTGGCCGCCGCGTTCCGCGCACTCCGCGAGCCGCGCCTCGCCGGATGCCGCGGCATCCGGCGAGGCGCACCCGCATCAGGCCGGCGGGCCGGCCGACCTGGCCCTGGTCATCCTGGTGGGCGCGTACGTCACCGCCTCCGCGACGGACCGGAAGGGCCTGGCCGAGCGCGTGGCCGCGCTCTGGGGCGCCGTCCCGGCCGCGTCGCGCGACGAGGGTCAGGCCGGGCCGTGATCGGCGGCCGCCCCGCTGGCGGCGAGCTCCCCGGGCGGGCCGGGAGGGCAGGCCCACGTGGAGAGGCAGGTGGCCAGCAGTGTGCCGTTCTGGACCGCCTCGACGGTCAGCGTGCCGGACGTGTCCGGGCCTTCGCACGGCTGCCGCCCGGACACCACCAGGCTGATCGGCGCGTTGAGTTCGCCGAAGGCCCGGCAGTCGACCGACATCCCGGTCAGCACGGTCTCGCCGTCCGCGGCCCGCGCGTCCGTCGTCGCGCTCCCGGCGTCCCCGTTCACCAGGAGGTGGCCGAGCTGCCGGAAGCCCTCCAGCATGACCATGAGCGGCACGTGATCGCTGGGGTGGTCGAAGTAGATGGCGTGCCGGAGGTCGACCAGCAGCTGCCAGGACCCGTCGGCGCCCAGGCCCAGAACACTGTCCTTGGTGCGCAGCCGCCCGACGGACGACGGCGGGATCCGCGTCGTCCCGATCGCCGGGCTGCCGGTGTCCGCCGATGCCGTGCCGTGCCCGCGCAGGGCCTTGTACGTACGGTCGTTGACGGCGACCGCGCTGATCTCCCCCTCGCCGCACACCTGGCCGCCGATCGTCAGCACCACCGTCAGGCGCATCCCGTAGCGGCGTGGCGGACGGTTGCCCACCCACTCCCAACGGGCGTCGAGCACCACCGGCAGTGGCGCGTCCCCGATGCGCAGCAACTCCGGCCGGGTGATGCGGAATGCCGTGCCGCTGCCGACGAACCGGTGGGTGAGCGGCACCCCGTAGAAGCGGTGGGCGAGATAGACCAGGGTCTGACGGACCGTCTCCGCCAGCAGCAGCGGATCGCTGATGCCGGAGGAACTCGGTGAGTAGAGGGCGTGATCCCGGGGCCACTGTGCCGCCACCAGGAACCGGTCCTCGCCGGTGCGGACCGAGTCGGTCACGAACACCTCGGCGACGGCGGCGCGGTGCACCATGTGCCGGGGGACGGGCTGGAGGTAGTCGAGTGCGCGCGGGGCGAAGCCGTTCGTCGGCTCGCCGCCGCCCGCACCGGGTCTGGTGCCGACTCCCTGGTTCTCGTGGTCGTCCGTGCGCTGATCACTGCTCCGAAGCATCTCAAGTCCCCCCAGGTGGACCAGCGGAGGCAGAGCGCCTCAGCGGGCGAGCAAGATGATACCGTTACGAAGGTATATTTCAAGAAGGTACTTGGATCCGGTGGTCCGCATACCGAGAGGTAGCGATCTCCGAACCGACCACGACCCACCAGGAAGGTCGCTGATGGCCGCCGAGAAGAAGACTGCGACGCCTTCCCCAGCCGCGCGAGAGGGCGGCCGGGCGGAGCAGGCGTCAGGACCCAAGCAGCAGCGCGCGGTCCGTACCCGCCTGCAGGTACTGGACGCGGCCGCGGAGGCCTTCGCCGCCCGCGGCTATCCGAGTGTGACGATCATGGACGTCGCCGAACTGGCCGGGATGACGAAGGGCGCCGTCTACTTCCACTTCGCCAACAAGGAGGCGCTGGCGCAGGAGGTGGCGGCGAAGTTCTACGAGAGGCTCGGCGTGGTGGTCGAGTCGGTGCGGCAGGACGGGCTGTCGCCCCTGGACGAGGTCTCCGAACTGCTGATGCGCACCGCCCAGGCGTTCCGCGAGGACGTGGTGGTCCAGGCCGGTGCGCGGCTGCAGATCGAGTACGCGCTCATCGGTGCCGACCTCCCCGCGCCGTTCGAGGGGTACACGGAAGCTCTGTGTGCGAGCTTCCGCCGGGCGCGGGCCGCCGGCCTCCTGGCTCCCGGAGCCAACCCCGAGGTGCTCAGCAGGGTGCTCGCGGCGGCCTTCTTCGGTGCGCAGCACATCTCCTGGATCCAGCGGGGCCGTGCGGACCTGGGGGTCCGAGTCCAGGAGCTGCTGTCCACGCTCCTGCCCCGGGTCGAGGTGCTTCCCTGACCGCTCCGGCGGACACGTCCGGCGGGGCGGGCGGAGGTGCGTGGGCTGTCCGCCTCCGCGGTCCTGCGCGGGGGCCCGTCGGCCGCGGCGTCTTCAAGAAGTGAAGTTTGACATGTCCATTGACACGTCGACCGTCGTGCTGGCTTCATGTGGGTAATGCGTGGGAGCGCTCCCAGGCGTCTCTGCCCGCCTTACCCCCCTGAAGGGCGACGACGGATGAAGTCACCGACGAGAAAGTGGCTGGGCCCGGTCCTGGCCGCCATCACCGCGACAGCCCTGCTGATGGCGCTGTCCGGACCTGTCGCCGCGCAGCCGGCGGACCGGGACCCCGCGCCCGGGGCAGCCGCCAGCACCGGCACGGACTGGCTCCACACCGAGGGCAACCGGATCGTCGACAAGCAGGGCGACCGGGTCTGGCTCACCGGTGCCAACTGGTTCGGCTTCAACGCGACCGAGCGGGTCTTCCACGGTCTGTGGTCCGCCAACCTGGACACGATCACCCGGCAGATGGCGGAGCGCGGCATCAACATCATCCGCGTACCGATCTCCACCCAGCTGCTGCTGGAGTGGAAGAACGGTCAGGCGGCCGTCTCCAGCGCGGTCAACACCTGGGCCAACCCCGAGCTCGAGGGCGAGACGACGCTGGGGGTCTTCGACGCCTTCCTCGGGGTGGCGGAGAAGTACGGCATCAAGGTGATGCTCGACGTCCACAGTGCGGAGGCCGACAACTCCGGCCATGTCCACCCGGTGTGGTGGAAGGGCGCGATCACCACCGAGCAGTTCTACTCCGCCTGGGAGTGGGTGACCGCCCGCTACAAGGCGAACGACACCCTCGTGGCGATGGACGTCAAGAACGAGCCCCACGGCAAGCAGTCCGACAGTCCCCGGGCCAAGTGGGACGGCACCACCGACCAGGACAACTTCAAGTACACCTGCGAGACGGCCGGCAAGCGCATCCTCGCGATCAACCCGGATGTCCTCGTCCTGTGCGAGGGCATAGAGATCTACCCGAAGGACGGCGCGAACTGGTCCTCCACCTCCGCGGCCGACTACCACGGCATGTGGTGGGGCGGTAATCTCCGCGGGGCGAAGGACCACCCGGTCGACCTCGGCGCCCAGCAGGACCAACTGGTGTACTCCCCGCACGACTACGGGCCGCTGGTGTACCAACAGCCCTGGTTCGCGGGGGAGTGGGACCGCACCACGCTGGAGCGCGACGTCTGGGACCCCAACTGGCTCTACCTGCACAAGGACGGCACCGCGCCGCTGTTCATCGGTGAATGGGGCGGTCACCTCGACGGCGGCCCGAACGAGAAGTGGATGAAGGCGCTGCGCGATCTGATGGTGGAGAACGGCATCCACCACACCTTCTGGTGCCTCAACCCCAACTCCGGCGACACCGGGGGACTTCTGGGCTACGACTGGGCCACCTGGGACGAGGCCAAGTACGCCCTGCTCAAGCCGGCCCTCTGGCAGTCCGGCGGGAAGTTCGTCAGCCTCGACCACGAGGTCAGGCTCGGTGGCGAGGGCAGTGCCACCGGTATCAGTCTGGGTGACCTGTACGGCGGCTGAACACCGCCCCCGCGCCCTCCGCACCATCCCCTGAACGCCCTGGGGTGCCGATGAAACCCCACCGCCTCGGCACCCCAGGGCTCTCCATCGCTCAAAGGACTCGGCGTTCTTAGGGCGGCCCGGCCGACTGCGCCGCCAGGAATTCCCGGCATCTGCACGCCTGCGCCAACCGCCTGCCGGACGCGATCCGCGACGCGACGCGCGGTGCGACGCATCCGCAACGGCCGCCACGGTCGCCGCCCCCACCCCCTGGCTCCACGCGGCCCGCACCGGCATCTGCCCGTGGCCGTCGGCGACACCGCCGTCCGCCGCGCGGACCGGGTCGCCCTCAGCCGCCCTGCCGCAGGGCGTTGATGAGCAGCAGCGCGATGTCGTCGGTGCCGGGTGTGGCCCGCTTCGCGTACCGCACGAGCGTGTCGGCGACGGATTCCATGTCCTGTTCCAGGGCCAGGGCGAAGTGCGCGGCCAGCTCCGCCGTGGCGTCGTCGAAGTCCACGCCGGGCGCCTCCACGAGCCCGTCGGTGTACAGGGCGAGCGCCGCGCCTGGAGGCAGTTCGACGGTCGTCGTCGGATACCGGGAGGCGGGGTCGATGCCGAGCAGGAGGCCGGGCGGCAGGTCGAGGACCTCGGTCTGTCCGTCGGGCTGCCGCCTCAGCGGCCCGGGATGGCCCGCGGTGGCCAGGCAGGCACTGTGCCCGGCCAGATCGAGGTGCGCATAGAGGCAGCTGGTGAACAGGCCGGGGTCGAGGTCGGTGAGCAGCCGGTTGGTGCGGGCGAGGACCTCGTCGGGCGGAGCGCCGGCGGAGGCGTGCACGGCGGTGCGGACCTGTCCCATGAGGGCGGCGGCGTTCTCGTTGTGGCCCTGTACGTCGCCGATGGCCGCTGCGGCCGTCGTGTCGTCGAGCCGGATGAGGTCGTAGAAGTCCCCGCCGACGCCCATGCCCCGGGTCGACGGGAGGTAGCGGGCCGCCACGTCCAGACCGGCGATCGCGGGCAGCGTCTGGGGCAGCAGGTGGGCCTGCAAACTGTGCGCGAGCCGTTCCTTGGTGTCGTAGAGGCGGGCCCGGTCCAGTGCCTGGGCGAGCAGGCCCGCGATCGAGGTCAGCAGGGCGCGTTCCTCGGGCTCGAAGGGGTGCGGCCGGTCGTAGGCGAGGACCAGGCAGCCGATCGGGCGTCCGGAAACGATCAGCGGGAGGAAGGCGCAGGCGGCCACGGCGTTGCGGAGTCCCGCCGACGGGTAGGCCCGCTCCAGATCGCCGAAGGTGGGGTAGAAGTCGGGAATGCCTGTCGTCAGCACGTGCGCGGCGGGTGTGGCCGAGACCAATGGGGCGCCGTCGAAGCGGTCCATGAGCGCCGGATGGCTGCCCCTGCCGCCCTCGACCCGCAACCGCCCCTCCACCGACGTCATGACCAGGAGTGTCTGTACCCGGAAGGCCGGCATCAGCTGGTCGCCCGCCAGCTCGATCACCTCCTCTGCGCCGACCGTCTCGGTGAGCGACGCAGCCAGATGCATCAGGTGGTAGAGGGCGGTGGCCCTGCTGGGCGCCGCCGAGGTGGTGGGCAGCGCGGGGGCGGGCACGTCGCGGGGCCCGGGCCGTGAGGTGGGTACGATCCGGGCGCTGATACCCGTCTCGTTCGGGAACAGGTGGAAGGACAGCCACCGGTCCGGTGGCCGCAGAACCGTGAAGGAGGTCTGCTGACGGCCGATGACAGCAGCCCGGTAGTGGTCCTCGACGGCCGGGTTGTTCATCCAGGGAAGAGACACCCAGGGCAGTGTTCCCATCACGTCCTCGGCCCGGGCCCCCAGGAGGGCCGCGGCGGCGTCGTTGAGGAAGACGACCGTCCCGTCGATCGCCAGCGAGCAGCTTCCGCCGGGCAGCCGCCGGACGAACTCCGCGATGGCCGTGGCCTCGAGGGGGCCGGGGGTGGCCGGCCTCGGTGGGGACAGCACCCGTGGCTGGGCGCCGGGCGTGATCGGGTAGCCGCTGCTCTCCGCCTGCTGCAGGAGTGTGCCGATGCCGTGGCAGCCCCTGACGACAGCCTCACGCTCGTCGGGCAGCAGTTGCGACGCGTGTGAACCGGGCCACAGCAGAGTGAGACCGCCCCGGACCGTGGCGCCGGCATGGATGGGGGCGGCGCCCAGAGCGAATTGGTACGGCAGGACGAGTGCCGGGCGCGGATAGCGTCGAGCAAGCTCCTCCTGGCTGCCGAGCCAGATCAGGCAACCCAGACGCACGGAGTCTGCCACCGGTATCGGGGCGGACAGCGGCACCCTGGTCCACGGAGTGGCCAGCTGGCCGGGCACCCCCGCGAGCACGGCCAGGTGCAGTGTGGTCTCGTTCGGCGGCAGCAGGTACAGCATCGCCACGGACGCGCCGGTCTCCTCCACGACGTGGGCGACGGCGCTGTCCAGCAGCTCCGTGCCCGAGCCCGTGGCGGCGACAGAGGCGGCATGATCCTGCACGCCTTCCAGCGTCCCCCGTGACAGGCGGCCGCGCACCTGCTGCGGGTCACGGTGTGCAGGCACCCACGGTCACGACACGACGTGGACGAGCGCAGGTGATCCACGCTCCGTCGACCCCTGGTGTGTGGGATGGGTCACATTGACACGCCCCAGGATTCTAGATCCTATATGAAATAGAGAAAGGGAGCCCGAGATGACTCACACCGCAGAAACCTGGCCGATCGCCGCTGCCCTCCTGCAGTTCCCGAACGTGGGCGCCGACGGTGTCTCGACACAGGAGCAGACACCCCAGCAGTGGGCGGAGACGCTGCAGGAGGTCGCGGACGCCGGGTTCACCGAGGTCGACCTCACGGACGGCTGGCTGCGACCGGGCGACCTGGCCCCCGCACGCATCGAGGAGCTGAGGAAGACGGTCTCCGGAGTCGGCCTCACGGCTCCGGCCATCTCCGCCATCCGCCGCAGCGTCATCGACCCCGTCGACGGCGATGAGAACCTCGCCTATTCGCACCGCACCATCGAGGCGGCCGCAGCCCTCGGCGTCCCGCTGGTCTCGGTCGGCCTGCACCGGCCGCTCACCCCCGAGCAGAAGGCCGTCCTCTGGTTCTGGACGGTGCCGGGTCCCAAGGACCCGGTAGGTGACCGCGAGACCTGGGACAAGGCCGTCACCCGGCTGCGTGAGCTCGCCGACCACGCGGCCTCGGTGGGCGTCGAGCTGTCCCTGGAGATGTACGAGGACACCTACCTCGGCACCGCCGACTCCTCCGTCGCCCTGCTCACCGACATCGGCCGGGACAACGTCGGCCTCAATCCGGATCTCGGCAACCTCATCCGGATGCAGCGCCCCATCGAGTCCTGGGAATCGATGGTCACCAAGACGCTGCCGCACGCCAACTACTGGCATGTGAAGAGCTACTACCGCGTCGAGGACCCCGCCACGGGGACCGTGCTGACCTCCCCCGCCCCCATGGAGTCCGGCTTCGTCAGCTACCGCCAGGCCGTCCGGATCGCTCTCGCACACGGCTACACCGGCGCGTTCTGCGTGGAGCACTACGGCGGCGACGGCCTCAGTGTCGCCGCTTCCAACCGCGACTACCTCCGGCGCATCCTGCCCCGCCGTTCCGGCGCCTGAGCAACGCACCGCCCACGACCTTCGGCCGCCCGCGCCTCTCCGACAAGGAGCCCACCTTTCATGACCCGGCTGTTCGACGACCCCGACCGCTTCAGCGAGGACCAGTTGCGAGGCTTCGCCGCTGCCTATCCGGAGCACGTCACCGTGGTGCCCGGGGGTGTCGTCCGCACCCGCCGGCCGGCTGCGGGCCGGGTCGCGGTCGTCGTCGGCGGAGGTTCCGGCCACTACCCGGCGTTCAGCGGGCTCGTGGGCGAAGGGCTCGCGTCGGGCGCTGTGGTCGGCAACATCTTCACCTCGCCCTCCGCACGGCAGGCCGAGACCGTCGCACGGGCCGCCGAGACCGGTGGCGGGGTCCTCTTCTCGTTCGGCAACTACGCGGGTGACCGCATGAACTTCGGCATGGCCCAGGCACGCCTGCGTGGCGCCGGCATCGACACCCGTACCGTCCGGGTCACCGACGACGTGGCCAGCGCACCGGCCGGGGGACGCGACGAACGCCGGGGCATCGCAGGTGACTTCACCGTCTTCAAGGTTGCCGGGGCAGCCGCCGAGGAAGGGCTCGGCCTGGACGACGTCGAGGCCGCCGCCCGCCACGCGAACGACCGTACGTACTCCTTCGGCATAGCCTTCGACGGCTGCACCATGCCCGGCGCCGACACCCCGCTCTTCACGGTCCCCGAGGGCAAGATGGCCATCGGCCTCGGCATCCACGGTGAACCCGGTGTGCGCGACGCCGACATGGCCGATGCCCCCGCCATCGCCCGCACCCTCGTCGAACGACTGCTCGCCGAGCGCCCCGAGGGCTCCGGACCGCGCGTCGCGGCGATCCTCAACGGACTGGGTGCCACGAAGTACGAGGAACTGTTCCTGCTGTGGGGGCACGTCGCCGGCCTCCTGGCCGACGCCGGACTCACCGTGGTGCGGCCCGAGGTCGGCGAGCTCGTCACCAGTCTCGACATGGCCGCCTGCTCACTCACCCTGATGTGGCTCGACGAGGACCTGGAACGCTGGTGGTGCGCCGACGCCGACACCCCCGGCTTCAGCCGTCTGCCCCTGCCCGAGCCCTCGGACCGGGCCCACGTCCTGCCCGACGCACAGCCGGGTGTCCAGGTCACCGAGGGGGACGTCGCGTCGCGCGCGGCATCCGCCGACGTCCTGGCCGCCCTGCGTGTCCTGCGCACCGCACTGCACGAGGCCGCCCCGGAACTCGGCCGCGTCGACGCGGTCGCCGGGGACGGTGACCACGGACGTGGCATGAGCAAGGGGATCGACGCCGCTGTGCGTGCCGCCGGGGAGGCGGACTCGCGGAAGGCGGGCGCCCGTTCGCTGCTGAGCGCGGCAGCGGACGCCTGGGCCGACGAGGCCGGCGGCACCTCAGGAGTGCTGTGGGGTGTCGGTCTGCGGGCCCTCGCCCAGGAGTTGGGCGACACCGGCCGGGCCGACGGCGTACGCTTCGCGGCCGGTGCCCGTGCCGCACTCGACGCCGTGACCTCGCTGGGCGGCGCGAAGCCCGGGGACAAGACCCTTGTCGACGCCCTCACCCCTCTCGTCGACACCTTCACCACCGGGGTCGCACGCGGTGGCGACCCCCGGACGGCCTTCGCGGAGGCCGCCGTTGCGGCCACCGAGGCCGCGGCATCCACCGCCGCCCTCACACCGCGCCTCGGTCGTGCCCGCCC
Organism: Streptomyces sp. NPDC051064; assembly: GCF_044455985.1. Lineage (NCBI taxonomy): Bacteria > Bacillati > Actinomycetota > Actinomycetes > Kitasatosporales > Streptomycetaceae > Streptomyces > Streptomyces sp. NPDC051064. The sequence continues at coordinate 401,221 of NZ_JBITFK010000003.1, read as the reverse complement.
GCTTGCCGAACGCAGCATCGGCACCCCCGATGCCGGGGCGCTCTCCCTGGCCCTGTGCGCCCGCACCGTCGCCGCACTGCTCGGCGGCTGAGCGGAAGCCGCGCAACCGGCCCCACCCCCGCGAACCACATCCACCACACCACGGGACATCCGACATGACGCAACCTCAGCCCCTCGCTCCGCTCCGCATAGTCATCGGCTGCGACGACGCCGGATACGAGTACAAGGAAGCCCTCAAGGCCGATCTGGAGGCCGACCCGCGCGTCGCGTCCGTCCTCGACATCGGTGTGACCGCCGACGAGCACACCGCCTACCCGCACATCGGCGTGGCCGCCGCCCGCCTGGTCGCGGGCAAGGAGGCCGACCGCGCCCTCCTGCTGTGCGGTACCGGACTCGGCGTCGCGATCAGCGCCAACAAGGTGCGCGGCATCCGCGCCGTCACGGCGCACGACAGCTTCTCCGTCGAACGGGCGGTGCTGAGCAACAACGCGCAGGTCCTCACCATGGGGCAGCGCGTCATCGGCCTCGAACTCGCCCGCCGGCTGGTGCGCGAGTGGCTCGGTTACCGCTTCGACGCGTCCTCGCCGTCGAGCGGGAAGGTCGACGTCCTCGACGCCTATGACACGGCCGAGGCATCCGGTCCCGGGGACAGGCCCGCCGCAGGCTGCTGAGGCTCGCCCCGCACTCCCGTGAGGTCCGCACTCCCCCCGCCACCACTTACAACGACGTAAGGACGCGCCCCCATGCCTCCGCTCGCCCCGCCCGGGACCGACATCCTGGCGGCGACGACCTCGCCCTGGACCGGGCACGACTCCCGGCTCATCGTCATGGTCGCCCTCGCCATCGGCGTGATCATCGCGCTGATAGCGCTGCTCGACTTCCATCCGTTCATCGCCCTCATCGGCGGTTCCGTCGTCCTCGGCATAGGCTCGGGCACCGAACTGGCCGACGTCGTCGACTCGTTCGGTGCCGGTATGGGATCCACACTCGGCTCCACCGGTGGTCTGATCGCCCTCGGAGCGATCCTCGGCAGACTCCTGGCCGACTCAGGAGGCGTCGACCGCATCGTCGACACCATCGGCTCGCGCTCGGGACCCCGTCTGATGCCCTGGTCGATGGCGCTCATCGCCGCTGTCATCGGCCTGCCGATGTTCTTCGAGGTGGGCCTCGTCCTGCTGGTGCCGATCATCGTGGTCATGGCCAGGCGGACGAACACCCCGCTGGTGCTGCTCGCCGTGCCCGCCCTCGCGGGCCTGGGCACCATGCACGCGTTCGTGCCGCCGCACCCCGGACCACTGGTCGCCGTCAGCGCGCTCAGCGCCGATGTCGGCACCACACTGGGCCTCGGCCTGCTCGCGGCCATCCCCACCGTGATCATCGCCGGCCCGTTGTACGGGAAGTTCATCACGCGTCACGTGCGCAGCGAGGCCCCGGCGGAGCTTGTCGCCTCCCTCGTCGAGGAGGCCGACGAGGCGCGGGGCGCGGGCGCGGAGCGCCGCCTGCCCAGCTTCACCACATCCGTCGGCGCGGTCGCCCTGCCTGTTGTGCTGATGCTCGCCAAGTCGGTCGCCGACATCGCCTTCCCGGGAGACGCCTGGTACAACCACCTGCTGGACTTCCTCGGAACACCGCTCATCGCGATGTTCGTCGCCGTCCTCGTGGCCATGGTCGTCTTCGGCTTCCGGCTCGGCCGCAGCCGCGCCGAGGTCCGCACCGTCGTCACCGCCGGGTTGCCGGCCGTCGCCGGCATCCTGCTCATCGTCGGTGCGGGCGGAGGCTTCAAGCAGATCATCGTGGACACCGGCGTGGCCGACGCCATCGGCAAGTTCGCGGCCGAGGCGAACATGCCGCTGCTCGTCCTCGGCTGGCTGCTCGCCGTGCTGATCCGGCTGGCGACCGGCTCGGCCACCGTGGCCACCACCGCGGCGGCGGGCATCATGGCTCCGATGGTGGCGGGCACCCCGCCGGTGGAGGCCTCCCTGATCGCACTCGCGGTGGGAGCGGGATCGCTCTTCTTCTCGCATGTCAACGACGCCGGTTTCTGGCTGGCGAAGGAGTACTTCGGGATGAGCGTCTCCCAGAACATCAAGACCTGGTCGGCGCTGTCGACGATCGTCGCGGTGGTGGGCCTGGGGATGTCCCTGCTCATGTACGCGGTCCTCGTCTGACGGCGGACCGTGACGCGGCCCGCCGTCAGACCCGCGTGCCCCCGGCGGACCGGCCCCGATAAGAGAAGCTGTCCACGCGGCCCACACGCCGTACCCCGCAAGGAAGAAGCATTCGATGTCCCCTGAGATCTCCGTCCCCACCACCGCCGTCCTCGGCCTCGGCGCCATGGGCCTGCCGATGGCCCGTCGCCTCGCCGGTGTGTTCCCGGTCCAGGCCTTCGACGTCTTCGAGGAGCGCCGCGACCTCGCCGCGCAGGGCGGTGCCACACCCGCCGCCACGCCCGCCGAGGCGGCGAAGGGTGCCGACGTCGTGGTCATCGCCGTACGGGACCAGGAGCAGCTGGAGTCCTGTCTGTTCGGCGGCGGCATCGTCGAGCACGGCGCCGCCGAGTCGCTGCGCAGCGGGGCGGTCGTCGTGGTCACGTCGACCGTCGGCGTCGACGCCGTCCAGGAGGTCGCCGCGCGCCTCGCCGAACAGGGGGTCGGCCTGGTGGACGCCCCCGTCAGCGGCGGCGCCGTACGCGCAGGGACCGGCGACCTGCTCATCATGGCCGGCGCGGACGACGCGGCCCTGGAAGCCGCCGGGGCCGTCCTGGCCAGGCTCGGCTCCACGCTGCACATCGTCGGACCGCGCATCGGCGACGGCCAGATCATGAAGACGGTCAATCAGCTCCTGTGCGGTATCCACACCGCGGCCGCCGCCGAGTCCCTCGCGCTCGCACGCGCCCTCGGTATCGACCTGGGCCGTGCCGTCGACGTCCTCGGCCAGGGCGCCGCCGCGTCCTTCATGCTGGCCGACCGCGGCCCGCGCATGGCCCAGCAGTACGAGGTGAAGGCGGACGGCACCGGCGGTCCGGAGCTGCGTTCGCGGCTGGACATCATCCGCAAGGACATGAACATCGTGGTGTCCCTGGCCAAGAAGGCCGGTGTCGCTACCTCCGTGGCCGCCGCGGCCGACCAGCTCTACCAACTCGCCGTCAGCCAGGGACTCGCCGCCGAGGACGACTCGGCGCTGGTCACCCTGCTCTCCCCGCGCACCGCCGGCTGAACAGCCCCGTCGAGGCAGGGGCAGCCGTTCCGACTAGGCTGAGGACGGTCAGCCGGTAGCGTCCGGCGTGTCACAGGGAGAGTCAACGATGGGACCAGCCGGCAGGCAGGTGCGTCCGGCCGGACTCGGCAGGACCGTCCTCATGGACGAGGCGTACGACGCGTTGCTCGCCCTGATCCTCGACGAGGGCCTGGAGCCGGGTACGCCCCTGCGCATCGACACCATCGCCAAGGACTGGGGCGTCTCACCGACGCCGCTGCGCGAGGCCCTGGCCAAGCTGGAGAACACCGGCCTGGTCGTCCGCGTCCCGCACCGCGGCTACACGGTCGCGCCGCTTCTGGACGACGGCGGGTTCCGCGAACTCATGGGCGCCCGGCTGCTGATCGAGCCGTACAGCGCCCGCCAGGCCTGCGAGCGGGACGCGGCGGGGACCGCGCGTGAGCTGGCCGAGAGCCATCGGCTGATGGAAGCGGCGGCGGTGCAGCGCGTGGCGGACGACTTCCGCGCCTACCTCCAGGCGGACTCGGCCTTCCACGCCACGATCGCCCGCGCCGCCGGCAACCGCTTCCTCAGTGCCGCGATCGACCCGCTGGGCGCGCACATACAGCGCTTCCGCCGTTTCACCGGCGGCCGGGTCAGTGACACGGAAGAGGCGCTCGCCGAACACGCCGCGGTCCTGGGCGCGTTCGAGGCGCAGGACGCGGAGGGGTGCGAGACCGCGATGCGCGTGCACCTGGAAGGTGTGGCACACCGGGCGTTCGGCCACTGACACCCGCGTTCCGCGCGGTGGCTCCCCCCAGGCCCGTCTGAGGGCCGAAAGCGGCTGCATGCTGCCCCGAGCGGCGCTGCAGCCGCTCTTCGGCATGCCCGGAATCATTAATTCCGATTCTCTGAGAATGGTGCGAACAACCTCTTGACCTGGCCCTTTTCTCCTGGGCATGCTGCACGCGCCCTTTTGTCAATGGCGTGAACTTATCCGGCCGGCTGTCCGACTCCCGACGCGGTGTGCGGCATCCAGGACCGGGGCCAGGAGACCCATGAATCACTGGAACGACCCTTCGCTCGGCGCCGACGAGCGCATCGAGGCCCTCATGGCAGAGATGACGCAGGACGAGAAGCTCGCCCAACTGGGCAGCTACTGGTCCAAGGCGAACGTCGGCAGCGGCGACGCCCGGGTCGCGCCCATCGAGGAGGCCCTCGCCGCACGGTCCGGTGAGGCCGAGGCCCTCGCCCACGGCATCGGCCACCTCACCCGCCCCTACGGCACCCGCCCGCTCACTCCCGAGGAAGGCCGCGCGGAACTCGTACGCGTGCAACGGCTGCTGACCGACACCACCCGCCTGGGCATCCCCGCCATCGCCCACGAGGAGTGCCTCACCGGCTTCGCGGCATTCGGCGCCACCGTCTACCCCACGCCCCTGGCCTGGGCCGCGACCTTCGACACGGAACTGGTCGAGCGGATGGGCGCAGCGATCGGCCGCGACATGGCGTCCGTCGGAGTCCACCAAGGGCTCGCCCCCGTCCTCGACGTCGTACGGGACTACCGCTGGGGCCGCGTCGAGGAGACCCTCGGTGAGGACCCGTATCTGACCGGCCTCATCGGCACGGCCTATGTGCGCGGTGTGCAGTCCGAAGGTGTCATCGCCACCCTCAAGCACTTCGCCGGCCACGCGGCCTCGCGGGGGGCACGCAACCACGCGCCCGTCTCGATCGGCGCCCGTGAGATGGCCGACGTCATCCTGCCGCCGTTCGAGATGGCCGTGCGCGAGGGCGCCGTGGGCTCGGTGATGAACACCTACACGGACCAGGACGGCGTCCCCGCCTGCGCCGACGAGCACCTTCTGACGACCGTGCTGCGCGAGCAGTGGGGCTTCGAGGGCACCGTGGTCTCCGACTACGGGTCGATCGCGTTCCTCCACACCATGCACCGGGTCGCCGCCGACGAGGCCGAGGCCGCCCGCGTCGCCCTCGGCGCCGGCATGGACGTCGAACTGCCCAACACCCGCTGCTACGGCGGTCCTCTCGCCCAGCAGCTCGACACGGGGCACGTCGCGCCCGAGCTCCTGGACCGCGCCGTGGAACGCGTCCTGCGCCAGAAACTCCGGCTCGGCCTGCTGGACGCCGACTACAGCCCGGAGACCGACGCCGGCACCGGCACGCCCGTCGACCTGGACTCCCCGGCCAACCGCACGCTCGCCCGCGCCCTCGCCGAGCGCTCCGTCGTCCTGCTGGCCAACGAGGGCGCCGCACTGCCCCTGGACGGCGCCCGGACGCCCGGCATCGCCCTCATCGGCCCCGGAGCCGACGACTCCGGCACCTTCCTGGGCTGCTACTCCTTCCCGAACCACGTCCTGCCCAAGCACCCCGGCCACCCCGCAGGCCTCGCCCTGCCCAGCCTGCGCGAGGCACTCACCACCGAGTTGCCGGACATCACCTTCACCTACGAGCAGGGCTGCGCCGTCAGCGGCGACGACCGCTCGGGGCTGCCTGCCGCCGTCCGGGCCGCCGCCTCGGCGGACCTCGTCCTGGTCGTCGTCGGCGACCGCTCCGGGATGTTCGGGAACGGCACATCGGGGGAGGGGTGCGACGCGCCCGACCTCGCGCTCCCCGGCGTGCAGGCACAGCTGGTCGAGGAAGTACTCGCCACCGGTGTGCCGGTCGTCCTGCTCGTCGTATCCGGCCGCCCCTACGCGCTCGGAGGCCTCGCCGAACGCTGCGCGGCCGTCGTCCAGTCCTTCATGCCCGGCGAGGAGGGCGGCCCCGCGCTGGCCCGTGTCCTGTCGGGCCGGACCACCCCGAGCGGCAAGCTGCCCGTCCAGATCCCGGCCACCCCGGGGAGCAGCCCGGGCACCTACCTCAACCCGCCCCTCGGCCGCTACAGCGACGGCATCAGCGTCCTCGACAACACGCCGCTGTACCCCTTCGGGCACGGCATCTCCTACACCACCTTCGGCTACGAGGACCTGCGCGTCGGCCATGACGGGCGCGTCCCCACCGACGGATTCATCGAAATCTCCTGCCTCGTACGCAACACGGGCGAGTGCGCGGGCCGGGAGACCGTCCAGCTGTACTACGACGACCCGGTCGCCCGGGTGGCCCGCCCGACGCAGCAGCTGGCGGCCTTCGGGGCCGTCGACCTCGCCCCCGGCGCGGCGGCCCGGGTCCCCTTCCGGGTGCACGCCGACCAGACCTCCTACACCGCGGACGCCTCGGGCGACGGGCAGCGCATCGTCGAGCCCGGCTCCCTCCGCCTCATGCTCGGCTCCTCCAGCGGCGACATCCGGCTGAGTGCCGACATCGAACTGACGGGACCCCGGCGCCGGGTCGGCGCGGAGCGCCACCTCAGCCACTCGTAAGGCCCGCACCCCCGGCGTATGCCCTGCCCCTCGACAGGAAGCAGTACTCACCGTGACCACGGACACCCTCGGCAGCACCCACGGAGCGCCTCCGCCCGGCGGGCCCTCCGCCACCGCTCAAGACCTTCGGACACCCCGTCCCCGGCTCGTCATCGGCATGGCGGCAGGGCAGCTCGGCCTGTTCCTGGCCCTCCTGACGCCCATCCTGGTCAGCCTGCAGCTCAAGGTGCAGTCGTTCGTCCCCGAGGACGACCAGGTGACCTCGCTGGGCATCATCACCACGACCGGCTCGGTGGCCGCCATGCTGGCGAACCCGTTCTTCGGACGTCTCAGCGACCGCACCACCAGCCGCTTCGGCCGCCGCAGGCCGTGGCTCGTCCTCGGCATGCTCGGCCTGCTCCTCGGACTGATGATCATCGCGACGGCGAACACCGTCGCCGTCGTCACGGTCGGTTTCGTCATCGCCTCGGCGTCCGCCAACGCGGCGCTGGCCGCCTTCGTCGCGACCGTCGCCGACAACGTCCCGGAGCACAAGCGCGGCAAGATCAGCGGGCTGCTCGGCATCATGCAGAACCTGGCGCCCACCGCGGGCACCTGGATCGCCAGGTCCTTCACCGACCAGATGCTGCTGCTCTTCCTGGTCCCCAGCGTCATAGGCGTCCTCCTGGTGATCGGCTACGTCCTGGTGCTGCCGGACAAGCCGCTGGAGGAGAAGCCCGCACGGGAGGGCTTCAGGGCTGTCCTGCACACCTACTGGGTCAGCCCCAAGCAGCACCCGGACTTCGCCTGGGCCTGGCTCTCGCGCTTCCTGCTGACCCTCGCCAACTGGATGTTCACCACCTTCCGCCTCATCTACCTCCAGCACGAGATGCGGCTCACCGCCGCCGAGGCGACCGAGACACTGGCCACCGGCGTCCTCATCTACGGGCTGTGCGTGATGAGCTCCGCGCAGGCCGCGGGATGGCTCTCGGACCGCCTCGGCCGCCGTAAGCCCTTCATCGCCGTCGCCGCGGTGCTGTTCGGCGCCGGGATGCTGATCCTCAGTGGCTCCGACACCATCGCACTGTTCTACTGCGCGGAGATCGTCCTGGGGCTCGGCTTCGGCACGTACCTCGGTGTCGACCTCGCTCTGGTCATCGATGTGCTGCCGGACCCGGAGAACCCCTCCAAGGACCTCGGGATCTTCAACATCGCGATGTCCGCCCCGCAGATCTTCGCCCCCGGGCTCGGGGCCCTGCTCATCTCCGTGGGAGGCGGCCACAACTACTCGATACTGCTGGTCACGGCCTCACTGGTGTGCCTGTGCGGAGCGCTGGCCATCCTGCCGGTGCGCAAGGTGCGCTGAGCCCGACGGCCACCGCACGCACGACGAGGGCCCGGATGCTGGGGAGCATCCGGGCCCTCGTCGATCTGCGTACCGCGGGGTTACGGGAGCTGTGCCGCCCGTGCCTCGCGCCGGTTGTCACGGAAGGTGTTCACCCGCCGCGCCGTGGCGAAGAGCGGGATCACCGCCCCCAGGACGACCTGCAGCGCACAGCCGGTCTGGAGGAGCAGCTGGCCGCCGGGGGCGTCGAACGCCCACGCGGCGAGGAGTCCCATCGCGGCCACGATCCAGCTGAGCATCGCCACCGCGAGGACGCCTCGCGGCTTCGGGTACTCGACCCGGCTGACCATCAGCCACGCCACCCCGACGATCGCGAGCAGCGTCGGCACGAAGGGCAGCTCCAGCAGCACGATCGAGACGACCGTGAGCGCTCCGAAGGGGCTCGGCATGCCCTGGAACATGCCGTCCTTCAAGGTCACGCACGAGAACCGCGCAAGCCGGAGCACCACCGCCAGCAGCACCACGATCGCCGCGAGCGCCGACACGCGCTGGTGTGCGTCGTCCGCGACCATTCCATACACCAGTACGAAATACGCCGGTGCCAGGCCGAAGCTGATCAGGTCGGAGAGGTTGTCCAGCTCCGCGCCCATCGGGGAGGAGCGCAGCTTGCGCGCCACGAGCCCGTCGAACAGGTCGAACACGGCCGCCATGAGCATGAGGATCACCGCGGTCGCCGCGGAGTGCCTGGCCATGCCCGACTCGTCGCTGCCCGTGAGGTGCGGGATGAGGATCCCCGTGGTGGTGAAGTACACCGCCATGAAACCGCACGTCGCGTTACCGAGGGTGAGCGTGTCCGCTATCGACAGCCTCATCGAGAGCGGCATGTCCTCGGCGTCGTCCTGCTCCTCCGCCTCGGGCACCCAGCTCGCCTGGGTATCAGGATCAATCACGGTCAATTCGAGTCACCCCCGCGGTCGTGGCCTGGCCGACCTCGACCGCGACATCGACACCTTCCGGAAGGTAGATGTCCACGCGCGAGCCGAAGCGGATCAGACCGATGCGTTCGCCCTGCTCCACCTTCGTGCCCTGCGGGATGTAGGGGACGATGCGACGGGCGACCGCTCCCGCGATCTGCACCATCTCGATGTCGCCGAGCTCGGTGTCGAAGTGCCAGACAACGCGCTCGTTGTTCTCGCTCTCCTTGTTGAACGCCGGGACGAACCCACCCGGGATGTGCTCCACCGACGTCACGGTGCCGGACAGGGGGGCCCGGTTGACGTGAACATTCAGCGGGCTCATGAAGATCGCGACGCGGGTGCGCCCGTCCTTCCACGGCATGATGCTCTGCACCACACCGTCGGCCGGCGAGATGACGCGGCCCTGGGTGATCTCGCGCTCGGGGTCGCGGAAGAACCACAGCATGCCCGCCGCGAGCGCGGTGGTGGGCACGGCCACGGCCGCCCAGCGCCCGGACCTGCGGGACCGGGCGAGGCTGAGGGCGGCGGTGGCGACGGTCGGGAGGAGCCACGGCGATGCTCCGCGCGCAAGGCGGACCCCGCCGCGGGATGCAGAGATTTGGCTGTCGGGCATGGATGACCTTCGTAGCGGATGATGCCGCGCTGGCAACGGGGGGACGGCGGCTTTCCGGCGATGCTATCGGGTGCGAGCGGCAACTGGGCAAGCCAGCAGCCGAGTCGGACAGCTGAAAGGCTCCCGACGGGGTTGACCGGGTGTGATGTTCTTCGCCACCAAATCACCTCGTAGGGGACATATCAGCCCTGGAACCGGTACTCTTCGAGCAGCCGGCGACCGATGATCATTTTCTGGATCTCGGCGGTACCTTCACCGATCAGCAGCATCGGGGCCTCACGGTAGAGGCGCTCGATCTCGTACTCCTTGGAGAAGCCGTAACCGCCGTGGATGCGGAAGGCGTCCTCGACGACTTCCTTGCAGTACTCGGAGGCGAGGTACTTCGCCATCCCTGCCTCCAGGTCGTTCCGCTCCCCGGAGTCCTTTTTGCGTGCCGCGTTCACCATCATCGCATGCGCCGCTTCGACCTTGGTGGCCATTTCGGCCAGTTTGAACTGAATCGCCTGGTGCTGGGCGATCGGCTTTCCGAAGGTCTGGCGCTGCTGGGCGTACGAAACGCCCAGTTCGAACGCACGTTGTGCGACGCCACAGCCACGCGCGGCGACATTCACGCGCCCGACCTCGACACCGTCCATCATTTGGTAAAAACCTCGGCCGGTCGTGCCGCCCAGCACTCGATTGGCCGGAATGCGTAGTCCGTCCATGATGAGCTCGGTCGTGTCGACGCCCTTGTAACCCATCTTGTCGATCTTCCCCGGGATCGTGAGACCGGGGCGGACCTCGCCGAAGCCCGCCTCCTTCTCCACCAGGAAAGTGGTCATCGACTTGTGCGGGGCGGTGCCCTCGGGGTGTCCTTCGTCACTCCTGCAGAGGACGGCGACCAGCGTGGACGTGCCGCCGTTCGTCAGCCACATCTTCTGACCGTTGAGGACGTACTCGTCGCCGTCCTTGACGCCCTTGGACGAGATCGCGGAGACGTCGGAACCGAGAGCCGGCTCGGACATCGAGAACGCGCCCCGCACCTCGCCCAGCGCCATCCGCGGCAGGAACGTGTCCTTCTGCTCCTGCGTCCCGTGCTGCTTGAGCATGTAGGCCACGATGAAATGCGTGTTGATGATGCCCGACACACTCATCCAGCCCCGGGCGATCTCCTCGACGCACAGCGCGTACGTGAGGAGCGACTCGCCCAGACCGCCGTACTCCTCCGGGATCATCAGCCCGAACAGGCCGAGTTCCTTGAGCCCTTCGACGATGTCCGTCGGATATTCGTCGCGGTGCTCCAGCTGGGTCGCGACAGGGATGATCTCCTTGTCGACGAAATCCCGGACCGTGGAGAGAATCTCCTGCTGGACATCCGTCAGACCGGCGGTCTGTGCGAGTCGGCTCATGGCTACTTCTCCGCGTTCTTGCTCGTCGGCTGATCGATCTCGGGGCGGCCCGGCTGCTCTCCGCCGCGCTCCTTGATGTACGTCCCGGTGGGGACCATCACCTTGCGGCGGAACACGCAGACCAGCGTCCCGTCCTGCTTGTAGCCCTTCGTCTCGACGTACACGATCCCGCGGTCGTTCTTGGACCTCGACGGCGTCTTGTCGAGCACGGTCGTCTCGCCGTAGATCGTGTCACCGTGGAAGGTCGGGGCCACGTGCTTCAGCGACTCCACCTCCAGATTGGCGATCGCCTTTCCGGAGACGTCCGGCACCGACATGCCGAGCAGCAGCGAATAGATGTAGTTTCCGACGACGACGTTCTTCCCGAAGTCGGTCGTCTTCTCGGCGTAGTTGCTGTCCATGTGCAGCGGGTGGTGATTCATGGTCAGCAGGCAGAAGAGGTGGTCGTCGTATTCCGTGACCGTCTTTCCGGGCCAGTGCTTGTAGACGGCACCGACCTCGAACTCCTCATATGTGCGTCCGAACTGCATGATCAGGCCTCCGGAGCTTCGAACTTGGAGGTGCGCTGCATACCGGCGGCGCGGCCCTTGCCCGCGATGACCAGGGCCATCTTGCGGCTGGCCTCGTCGATCATCTCGTCGCCGAGCATCGCCGAGCCCTTCTTGCCGCCCTCCTCCGAGGTGCACCAGTCGTAGGCGTCGAGGATGAGCTCTGCGTGGTCGTAGTCCTCCTGCGAGGGCGAGAACACCTCGTTCGCCGCGTCGACCTGACCGGGGTGCAGCACCCACTTGCCGTCGAAGCCCAGCGCCGCCGCACGGCCCGCGACCTCGCGGTAGGCGTCCACGTCGCGGATCTGCAGGAACGGGCCGTCGATCGCCTGGAGGTCGTGCGTACGGGCCGCCATGAGGATGCGCATCAGGATGTAGTGGTACGCGTCCGCCGGGTAGCCGGGCGGCTGCTGGCCGACGACCAGGGTCTTCATGTTGATCGAGGCCATGAAGTCGGCCGGGCCGAAGATCAGGGTCTCCAGGCGGGGCGAGGCGGCGGCGATGTCGTCGATGTTCACCAGGCCCTTGGCGTTCTCGATCTGCGCCTCGATGCCGATCTTCCCGACCTCGAAGCCCATCGTCTTCTCGATCTGGGTCAGCAGCAGGTCCAGCGCGACGACCTGCTGGGCGTCCTGGACCTTCGGCAGCATGATGCAGTCGAGGTTCGGACCCGCGCCCTCGACGACCGTGATGACGTCGCGGTACGTCCAGTGCGTCGTCCAGTCGTTCACCCGCACGACCCGGGTCTTGCCCGTCCAGTCGCCGTTGTTGAGCGCGTCGACGATGTGGTGCCGGGCTCCCTCCTTGGCGAGCGGCGCACACGCGTCCTCCAGGTCAAGGAACACCTGGTCGGCCGGGAGGCCCTGGGCCTTCTCCAGGAACCGCGGGTTCGAGCCCGGCACGGCCAGACAGGAGCGGCGCGGGCGCAGACGGTTCACGAGGGCAGTCATGCGGGGACCTCCAGAGGGTCGAGCTTGTTCGCTTTCCGGATCTCGTCGACGATACGGCCGATGATCTCGGTGATGCCGAAGTCCTTCGGGGTGAAGACGGCGGCGACGCCGGCTTCGATCAGGGCACGCGCGTCGGCCTGCGGGATGATGCCGCCCGCGATGACCGGGATGTCCGGCGCACCGGCCTCGCGCAGCCGGTGCAGCACGTCCGGCACCAGCTCGGCGTGCGAACCGGACAGGATGGACAGGCCGACGCAGTGCACGTCCTCGGCCAGCGCGGCGTCGGTGATCTGCTCGGGCGTCAGTCTGATGCCCTGGTAGACCACCTCGAAGCCCGCGTCCCTGGCGCGTACGGCGATCTGTTCGGCGCCGTTGGAGTGCCCGTCGAGGCCGGGTTTGCCGACCAGCAGCCGCAGCCGTCCGACGCCCAGGTCCCCGGCGGTGCGGGTGACCTTCTCGCGGACCAGCGCGAGCGGCGTCCCCGCCTCCGCGGCGACGGCCACCGGCGCGGACGAGACACCTGTCGGCGCCCGGAACTCGCCGAACACATCGCGCAGGGCCCAGGACCACTCACCGGTGGTCACGCCGGCCCGTGCGCACTCGACGGTCGCCTCCATCATGTTCGCGGTGCCCGCGGCGGCCTTCTTCAGGGCCGTCAGCGCCTCGGTGGCGCGGGCCTCGTCGCGGTTGTCGCGCCACTCGTGCAGGGCCGCGACGACCCGGGCCTCGTTCTCGGGGTCCACCGTCATGATCGCGGTGTCGAGGTCCGCGGTGAGCGGGTTCGGCTCGGTCGTCTCGTAGATGTTGACGCCGACGACCTTCTCCTCGCCGCCCTCGATCCGGGCCCGCCGCGCGGCGTGCGAGGAGACGAGCTCCGACTTGAGATAGCCGGACTCCACGGCGGCCATCGCGCCGCCCATCTGCTGGATCCGGTCGATCTCGGCCAGCGACTCGGTGACCAGCTCGTCGACCTTGGCCTCGATGACATGCGAACCGGCGAAGATGTCCTCGTACTCCAGCAGGTCGCTCTCGTGCGCGAGCACCTGCTGGATACGGAGCGACCACTGCTGGTCCCAGGGGCGCGGCAGCCCGAGCGCCTCGTTCCAGGCCGGCAGCTGCACCGCGCGGGCGCGGGCGTCCTTGGAGAGCGTGACGGCCAGCATCTCCAGCACGATGCGCTGGACGTTGTTCTCCGGCTGCGCCTCGGTGAGCCCCAGGGAGTTGACCTGTACGCCGTAGCGGAACCGGCGCTGCTTGGGGTTCGCGACGCCGTACCGCTCGCGCGTCACGCGGTCCCAGATGCGGCCGAAGGCGCGCATCTTGCACATCTCCTCGATGAAGCGGACCCCCGCGTTCACGAAGAAGGAGATGCGGGCGACGACGTCACCGAACTTCTCCTCCGGCACCTGGCCGGAGTCGCGCACGGCGTCGAGTACCGCTATGGCCGTCGACATGGCGTACGCGATCTCCTGGACCGGAGTGGCCCCCGCCTCCTGCAGGTGGTAGCTGCAGATGTTGATCGGGTTCCACTTCGGGATGCGGTTGACCGTGTACGTGATCATGTCGGTCGTCAGCCGCAGCGACGGGACCGGCGGGAAGACGTGCGTCCCCCGCGACAGGTACTCCTTCACGATGTCGTTCTGCGTCGTGCCCTGGAGCTTGTCCGGGTCCGCGCCCTGCTCCTCCGCGACCACCTGGTAGAGCGCCAGCAGCCACATCGCGGTGGCGTTGATCGTCATCGAGGTGTTCATCTGCTCCAGGGGGATGTCCTGGAACAGCCGTCGCATGTCACCGAGGTGCGAGACGGGCACGCCGACCCGGCCCACCTCGCCGCGGGCGAGGACGTGGTCGGGGTCGTAGCCGGTCTGCGTCGGCAGATCGAAGGCGACCGAGAGACCCGTCTGGCCCTTGGCGAGGTTGCGCCGGTAGAGCTCGTTGGACGCCTCCGCGGTCGAGTGACCGGCGTACGTCCGCATCAGCCACGGCCGGTCCTTCTGACGTTCGGTCATCGTGGACCTCAGACGTTACGGAAGCGGTTGATGGCGTCGATGTGCTGCTCGCGGAGCTCCGTGTCGCGCACGCCCAGGCCCTCACGGGGTGCCAGCGCGAGCACGCCGACCTTGCCCTGGTGCAGGTTGCGGTGCACGTCGTACGCCGCCTGGCCGGTGTCCTCCAGGGAGTAGACCTTGGAGAGCGTCGGGTGGATCTTGCCCTTGGCGATAAGCCGGTTCGCCTCCCACGCCTCGCGGTAGTTGGCGAAGTGCGAGCCGATGATCCGCTTCAGCGACATCCACAGGTAGCGGTTGTCGTACTCGTGGTTGTAGCCCGACGTCGAGGCGCAGGTGACGATCGTGCCGCCCTTGCGGGTCACGTACACGCTGGCGCCGAAGGTCTCGCGGCCCGGGTGTTCGAAGACGATGTCCACGTCCTCGCCGCCGGTCAGCTCACGGATGCGCTTGCCGAAGCGCTTCCACTCACGCGGGTCCTGGTTGTGCTCGTCCTTCCAGAACCTGTAGTCCTCGGCGTTGCGGTCGATGATCGCGGTGGCGCCCATCTTCCGGCAGATCTCCGCCTTCTGGTCGCTCGAGACGACGCAGATCGGGTTGGCGCCGCCGGCCAGCGCGAACTGCGTGGCGTAGGAGCCGAGTCCGCCACTGGCGCCCCAGATCAGCACGTTGTCGCCCTGCTTCATGCCGGCGCCGTTGCGCGAGACGAGCTGGCGGTACGCCGTGGAGTTGACCAGGCCCGGGGAGGCCGCCTCCTCCCAGCTGAGGTGCTTGGGCTTCGGCATCAGCTGGTTGGACTTGACGAGTGCGATCTCTGCCAGGCCGCCGAAGTTGGTCTCGAAGCCCCAGATGCGCTGCTCGGGGTCGAGCATCGTGTCGTTGTGGCCGTCGGAGGACTCCAGCTCCACCGAGAGGCAGTGCGCGACGACTTCGTCGCCCGGCGTCCAGGCGTTGACGCCGGGCCCGGTGCGCAGGACGACGCCCGCGAGGTCGGAGCCGATGACGTGGTACGGGAGGTCGTGGCGCTTGCTGAGGTCGCTGAGCTTGCCGTACCGCTCCAGGAAGCCGAAGGTCGAGACGGGCTCGAAGATCGACGTCCACACGGAGTTGTAGTTGACCGAGCTGGCCATGACCGCCACCAGGGCCTCGCCCGGGCCGAGCTCGGGCACGGGCACGTCCTCGACGTGGAGGGACTTGCGGGGGTCCTTGTCGCGGCTGGCGACGCCGGCGAACATCTCGGCCTCGTCCTTGTGCACGGTCACCGCGCGGTACGACTCAGGGATGGACATGGCCGCGAAGTCCGCGGCCGTGCTGTCCTGCGATTGGATCGCGTCCAGGATTTCCTTCACGGTGATGCCTCCGGCAGATCGGGTCTCCGGCGTCGAGGGAAACGCTCGGAGGCCCCTGTGGTCAGGGGAGCGGTGCGGTGTGGAGGTGTGCCGTCGGTTCGGCGGGGTGGTGCTCTGTGCCTGCTCGGTGGAGCAGAAGGGGTTGCCTGTGACGCAGGCGTCCGGGCGCGCGGACACGTGGTCTGCGGGGACAGCCGGCGTACGAGAGATCTCTGCACGCCGGCCGCCCGGACACCTTCAACGTATGGCACTGCGTGACAGGTGACAAGGCACCCAGTGCCAACAATTTCTCTCAGTTGTCATCTCGTAGGCACGCATGAGCAACATCATGGTCGGTATGTCGCATTACTCCGCCTTTTGCGGCGGCTACGGCGCGGTGCGGTACACGTACGGCGTCGTCGTGCTCAGGGCCGTGAAGCCGAGCCGCCGCAGGATCGGGGCGGAACGGTCCGTCGCGTCGACCTGGAGGAAGCGGTAGCCGAGCCCGGCGGCGATACGGGCCCGATGGGCGATCAGGGCGCGGTAGATCCCCCTGCCCCGCCATTCGGCCGCCGTACCGCCGCCCCAGAGCCCGGCGAAGCCGGTGCCGGGGTGCATCTCCATCCGGGCCGAGCTCACGGGCTCGTCGCCGGCCAGGGCGACCACCGCGACGAATGTGTCCGGCGGGGCGTCGGCGAGACGGGCCAGGGTCTGATGGCGCAGCCGGGAGCCGTCGGTGCCGAAGGCGAGCTCATGGGCCCGGACCAT
Organism: Streptomyces sp. NPDC051064; assembly: GCF_044455985.1. NCBI lineage: Bacteria > Bacillati > Actinomycetota > Actinomycetes > Kitasatosporales > Streptomycetaceae > Streptomyces > Streptomyces sp. NPDC051064. The sequence continues at coordinate 384,747 of NZ_JBITFK010000003.1, read as the reverse complement.
CAGCTCCACCCCCGCGGCGTCGGTCACGTTCCGCAGCCGCACCCCCTCGGGGAGTTCCACCGCCCCGGCCTGGTCCGCGACCGGTGCCACCAGCAGCGTCTCCGGCGGCTCCGGCGCGAACCCGGCCGCGGTGAGGAGGGCGCCCAGCCCGGGCGGGCCGTCGTGCGCGTACAGCTTCCACTCGAACTCGCCGGTACCCCGGGCGGTGTAGTGCCCCACCTGCGCCGCGATCTCCGACTCCGCGCGGGCGGGGGAGAGGTCCGGAGCCGTCCACACGACGCCGTTCCAGTCGTCCGGGCCACCGGTCTGCCGTACGACGTCACCGACCCGCTCGACGCGCGTGCCGGGGCCGTCCGGGCGGGCGTGCTCGCGCATCTCGTGGTCGAAGAGGGCCAGCATCTCGTCAGGTTCCATGTGCGCATCCGAACACGCCCTCCCCGGCCCGGCCACCGGGTTTTCTTCCGACGGGGCGTCAACCGGCGGCCGTGGGGCACACGTAAGTGATCTTGATAGGGCCGCAACGGACAAGGGGTGGGTACGCGATGGGTATACGGACGCGCGGAACGGCCCGGAAGGGCCGCAGGCCCGAATTCGACGTCAGGCGGACGGCGTTCGGCTTCGCGTTCCTCGCGCTCCTGATCTGCGGCGCCGGACTCGCGGTGCGCACGGCCCTCAGGAGCGCCGAACGGCACCCGGTGGTCGCCGTCGCCTCGGCCGTCGCGCTGGTGGCCGCGGTCGTGGTGCTCCTGCGCCTGCGCCGCAGCCGCAGGGCGGCCGCCAGGACCGCCGCGGCAGCCGTCGAGACCGCCTACGAGGCCGTGGACGCGGCCCTGGAGGAGCTGCCGGAACCCGACGCCGTGCCGCCGCCGCGCCCCGAGCCGGTGCGGACGGCCGACTACGAGGCCATGGACCCGTACGACTTCGAGGAGGCCGTGGCCGCGCTCTGCAGGCGGGACGGCTGTCTGGACGCCGAGGTCGTCGGCGGCGCCGGCGACCTGGGCGCCGACGTGGTGGGCACCACGCCGGACGGCCGCCGCCTGGTCGTGCAGTGCAAGAGGTACACGAGCGACAACAAGGTCGGCTCGCAGGACCTCCAGCGCTTCGGCGGCACCTGTTACGCGGTGCACGGCGCCGAGGCGGCCGTCGTCGTCACCACCGGCGAATTCACCGATCCGGCTCTCGAGTACGCCGAGGAGTGCGGCATCGTCTGTGTCGGTCTCGACGGGCTCACCGCGTGGAGCGAGGGGGCCTCGCCGCCCTGGTACGCGAGCGCGTCCGTGCAGCCCGCCGAGGGGTGAACCCCGCCGGGGCGGGGCTCAGTGCTCCTTCAGCGCCCGCTGGATCGTGCGCATGATCTCGTCGAGCGGTGCGTCGGTACGGGCCACGGTGACCAGCACCTCGCCCTCCCTCGACACGGAGGCCGCGGGGGTCTTCCCGGTCTCGCCCCCCACGGTCCGCCCCGCCCCGATCCCCGTGCCGAAGGTCTCCCGCACGATCGCGAACGCGTGGTCGAGCTGGGACTCCACGTCGCCCTGCCCGTCCGCCCGCAGCCAGCGCCGCAGCACATGGTTGTGCGCGGTCACGACGGCGGACGCGGCGACCTCGGCGAGCAGCGGGTCGTCATTGCCCACCTGGTGGTCACGCTCGTCGAAATGGCCCAGAAGATACCGCGTGAACAGCCGTTCGTAGCGGGCCACCGAGGCGATCTCGGCCTCGCGGAGCGTGGGCACCTCACGGGTCAGCTTGTAGCGCGCCACGGAGACCGCCGGCTTCGCCGCGTACATCTTCATGACCTCCTTGATGCCGCGGCACACGGTGTCGAGCGGGTGCTCGTGCGCGGGGGCGGCGTTGAGGACGGCCTCGGCCCTGACGAGGGTGTCGTCGTGGTCCGGGAAGATGGCCTCTTCCTTGGAGCGGAAGTGGCGGAAGAACGTACGCCGGGCGACCCCGGCCGCCCCCGCGATCTCGTCGACCGTCGTCGCCTCGTACCCCTTCGTGGCGAACAGTTCCATGGCCGCTGCGGCCAGTTCGCGGCGCATCTTGAGTCGCTGGGCGGCCGCCCGGGTGCTCGCGGCACTCTCAGGGGCGTCCGCCGAGGCGGAGGAACGAGGGGACTTGGCGGGTTGGGACATGAGGTGAACGTAACCCATCGGCGCACGGGAGTGCGCCTGTGGGGGCGGGTCGCCCGAGGGTCCCAGCAACCCGCCCCACCCCGCCCCGATGTCAGCGGCGGGCATACTCGCGGAAGCCGCGCCCCGTCTTGCGGCCGAGGCAGCCCGCGGCCACCAGATGTTCGAGCAGCGGCGCCGGGGCGAGGCCCGGGTCACGGAACTCGCTGTGCAGAACCTTCTCGATGGCGAGCGAGACGTCCAGGCCGACGACGTCCAGGAGCTCGAACGGGCCCATGGGGTAGCCGCCGCCCAGCTTCATCGCAGCGTCGATGTCGTCGAGCGTCGCGTAGTGCTCCTCGACCATCTTGATCGCGTTGTTGAGGTAGGGGAACAGCAGCGCGTTCACGATGAAGCCCGCCCGGTCACCGCAGTCGACCGGGTGCTTGCGCACCTTCACGCAGACCGCGCGGACCGTGGCGTGCACGTCGTCGGCGGTCAGCACCGTGCGGACCACCTCGACCAGCTTCATCGCGGGCGCCGGGTTGAAGAAGTGCATCCCGATGACGTCCTCGGGACGCGAGGTCACCCGGGCGACCGCCACGACCGGCAGCGACGAGGTGGTCGTCGCGAGCACCGCACCCGGCTTGCAGACCTTGTCCAGGGTCTGGAAGAGCTCCCGCTTGATCTCCAGGTCCTCGGCGACCGCCTCGACCGCGAGATCGACATCGGCGAAGGAGTCCAGGGAGCCCGCCGGGGTGATCCGGGCGAGGGTCTCGTCCCGCGCCTCCTCCGTCAGCCTTCCCTTGGAGACGGAGCGGCCCAGGGACTTGGCGATCCGGGCCTTGGCCGTGTCCGCCTTCTCCTGGCTGCGCGCGGCGAGGACCACGGTGTACCCGGCCTTCGCGAAGACCTCCGCGATGCCCGAGGCCATCGTCCCCGACCCGGCCACCCCGACCGAGGAGACCTCGCGCCCGGTGACCGCGCCCGTGCTCTCCACCGGTGTCAGGGCGTCCGGCACCACGGTCTGGCCGCCCGGGGCGTCGTACGTGTAGAAGCCGCGGCCCGCCTTGCGGCCGGTCAGACCGGCCTCGCTGAGCTGGCCGAGCACCGGCGCCGGCGCGTGCAGCCGGTCGTGGGAGGCGGAGTACATGGCCTCCAGCACCGTGCGGGCCGTGTCGACGCCGATCAGGTCGAGCAGCGCCAGGGGGCCCATCGGCAGCCCGCAGCCCAGCTTCATGGCGGCGTCGATGTCCTCACGGGAGGCGTAGTTGGCCTCGTACATCGCCGCGGCCTGGTTGAGGTAGCCGAACAGCAGACCGTCCGCGACGAAGCCGGGGCGGTCGCCGACCGCGACCGGCTCCTTGCCCAGCTCACGGGCGAGCCGGGTGACGCTCTCCACGGCGGACGGGGCGGTCAGCACGGAGGAGACCACCTCGACGAGTTTCATCGCCGGCGCCGGATTGAAGAAGTGCAGGCCCAGGACACGCTCGGGGTGCTGAGACTCGGCGGCCAGCCGGGTCACGGACAGGGCGTTCGTGCCCGTCGCGAGGATCGTGGTGGGGGAGACCACCGCGTCCAGCTCCCGGAAGACCTGCTGCTTGATCTCGTAGGTCTCCGGCACGACCTCGATGACCAGCTCCGCCTCCGCGGCGGCCTGCAGATCGGAGAACGTACGGAACCGGGCGAGGATGTCGCGCCGCTCCTGCTCCGTGATCCGCTCGCGGCGCACGGCGCGCTCGGTCGAGGCCTCCAGGGTGGCGACGGCCTGCCGGGCGGCGGCTTCGTCGATGTCGATGCCGATGACCTCGCGGCCCGCCCGGGCCAGGACCTCGGCGATGCCGGTGCCCATGGTGCCGAGGCCGACGACGGCAATGGTGGTGAGCGGGGTGTCCATCACGGGACTCCAGGGTGAGTGACGACTGTGAGGAGCACGGCGGCGCGCAGGGTCGGAATCAACCGGCGCTCGGTGTGCGGGAATGTGCGGGAACTGCGTGTCGTGGTGCACGGTTCCGGGCGCTCGGGCGCACCGGGGGGAAGGGTGACGGGCTCTGTCCCGGAGCCACGTCTCACGAACTGCCGAACCGACAAGCACTCCGGGTGGCTGCGTCACCAGGCCACCGGAGCCGGCGGGTGTGTGTCCCGCTCACCTGAGCCTAACCGGCGAGTAACGAGCGCGCCAGTCCTGGCGGCCTGTGCACTGGCACACAGTTCGTCAACCACAGCGCGTTCACCACCCTAAACTCAGCGTCATGGATGAGGAGTTCCGCTCGCTTACGGACAGGCTCGGGGACGAGGCCGGTGAACCGGAGGTGTTGCGCCGGCTCATCACCACCGAGGACGACGAGGAGCTGGCCAGGGTCCTCGTGGAACGCGAACGCCCTCTCTGGGCCCGCGAGATCGCGGCGTTCCGGCTCGGCTGCCGGGGCGACCGCCGGGCCTTCGAGGCGCTGGTCCTCCTCCTCAACCACCGCGATCCCGAGCGCTGCGTATCCGCCGCGCACGCCCTCCGGCTCCTCGACGACCCCCGGACCCCGAGAGCGGCCGCCGCGCTCGCCACCAACAGCCTCCGGACGGGCTATGCCCTGCATCCGGTGCGACTGCTGACCGACCTGCGCGCACCCGAGTCGGTGCCCGCCCTGGTCAGCACCCTGCACCGGCTGCTGACCCCCGACGAGCCGCACTGGCGCGTCGCGCTCGCCTGCGTCGAGGGGCTGGGGAGCCTGGGGGACGTCCGGGCCCGCCCGGTCCTGGAGGCAGCCCTGCCGCACCCCCGGCTCGGCACGGCGGCGGGGGAGGCGCTCAGCCGGCTGCCGGCGGGGTGAGCGGGCGTACGTACCGGAGTTCGGGGATCACCGCCCCGCCCGCCTCGAAGGTTTCCTCCGTGCCGTCCGGGCGGAAGCCCGCGCGCTCGTAGAAGCGCCGGGCCCGCGTGTTCTCCTTCAGCACCCAGAGGGACATCCTGGCGAATCCGTCCGCTCGGGCCCGCGCGGTGACCTCGGCCAGCAGCGCGCGCCCGGTGCCCGTGCCGATGCGGTCCGGGTGGACGTAGAGCGTGACCGGCTGGGCCTGTTACGGACCCCGCCGCGACGAGAGCGGTAGGCCCGGGAGCGCTGCCGACCGTGCACCCGGATCTCCGCCACGGCGGCGCAGTCGTCGACGGTCATGTCACATATACGTACGCCGGGGGCGTACGCCGGATCGGGGCGTGGGGTCACGCGGTCCATCCTGGCGTACGCCCCGACCTGGGGCCCGGAGTTTTCTCAGCCGCGGAAGCCGAGTAGGCCGTGCAGGGTCCTGCCCTTCATGTTCGCGCCGGCCTTCGTGGCGGGGGCGGGCTTCGGCTCCGGCTGGGCGTCGCAGACGGCGTCCGCGCCGCTGCCGCCGCCGGTCGGGAGGGTGCCGTCGGTGAGGTAGTCCACCAGGTGTCCGTCCAGGCAGTCGTTGCCGCTCAGGGTGATGCCGTGGTTGCCGCCGCCCTGCTCGACGACGAGGCTCGACCCCTTGAGCCTGCGGCTCATGGTGACGCCGCCCTCGTAGGGCGTGGCCGCGTCGTCGGTGGCCTGGAGGATCAGCGCGGGCGGGATCTCGTCGTTGGTGACCCGCACGGGCTCCAGAGGCTCCACCGGCCAGGTGGCGCACGGGGCGTTGTACCAGGTGTTGTTCCAGGACATGAAGGGCGCCTTGCGGTGCGCCTGCCAGGTGTCGTTGCGCCAGATGCTCCAGGTCCGGGGCCAGCCGGCGTCGCGGCACTGCACGGCGGCGTAGACGGAGTAGCCGTTGTCGCCGCTCCTGTCCACGGCTGCGAAGTCCTCGTACGCGGTGGCCAGAGCGTCCTGGTCCTTGTCGTTGACGTACGCCGCGAACGTCTCGGCGAGGCGCGGCCAGTAGCCGTTGTAGTAGCCGCCCGGCATGAAGGTGTCCTCGAGCTCACCCGGCCCGACCTTGCCGTCCGCGGGGTGCTTCTTCACCGCGTCGCGCATCCGGTACCACGCGGCTTCGACCGCGGCCGGGTCCTTGCCGAGTTCGTACCGCGCGTCGTTCTTCGCGATCCACGCCATCAAGGCCTTGTGGCGGGCGTCGAACGCGTGGTCCTGGCCGAGGTTGTCCTCGTACCAGACGCCCTCCGGGTCGACGACCGAGTCCAGCACCAGGCGGCGTACGCGCTCCGGGAACAGCTTGGCGTAGACCGCGCCCAGGTAGGTGCCGTACGAGTATCCGAAGTAGTTGATCTGCTCTGCGCCGAGGGCCCCGCGGATGACGTCGAGGTCCTTCGCGGCGCTGACGGTGTCCATGTACGGCAGCAGGTCGCCGTGCTTCTCACCACACGCGGCGGCGAAGGAGGCGGCTCGGTTGCGGGCGGTCTTCTCCGCCGCGTAGGAGTCCGGCACGGAGTCGGGGCGCACGGGCTCGAAGTACTTCGGCACGCAGTCCAGGGCGGGGGTGCTCTTCCCGACCCCGCGTGGGTCGAACCCGATCACGTCGTACTGCGCGGCGAGCTTCGCGGGCAGTGAGGACGCGACGAAGCCCGCCATGGAGAGCCCGCTGCCGCCGGGGCCGCCGGGGTTGACCAGCAGCGGCCCCTGTGAGGTCTTCGCCGTGTGCGGGATCCGGGAGAGGGCGAGGGTGACCTGTCTGCCCGACGGGTTGTCATGGTCGAGCGGGGCGCGGACGGTTGAGCACTGCAGGGCCGGATACGTCTTCGTCCCGCAGCCCGTCCACTTGAGCGGCGCGGCGGCGCCCGGGGCGGCCGCACCCGTCCCGGCGGTCGCGGTGGACGGCGCGGACGCGGTGGACGGCACGGCGGTCACCAGACCTGCGACCGTGGCGCCGACAGCGACCAGAATTCCTGCACGTTTCGTCATAGGGCCTCCCGGGTCGGGGAACGCGGCTGTGGGTGGCACAGCCCCCGCCGCATGCTTCCCGGATCCGGCCCGGGCAGGTCACATGTCGTCGATAGTTGACCCGTTCGGGCAGGGAGACCGGTGCGGTCAGAGCAGGGTCAGCTGGGTGGGGCCCGGCGCGTGACCGTCCGTGAGGGCCGGCGGGGTCTCGCGGGCGAGGCGGCGGGCGCCGCCCCGGTCGGCCGGGCCGATGCCGAACTCGGCCGCGAGCTCGTGGACCCGGCGGGTGATGGAGCGCTGGTACCAGGTCGGCGCGTACGCCCCGTCCGCGTACATCCGTTCGTACCGTCGCACCAGGTGGGGGTGGTGCTGTGCGAGCCACCGCATGAACCACTCGCGGGCGCCGGGCCGCAGGTGCAGGACGAGCGGCGTGACGGAGGTGGCCCCGGCGGCGGCGATGGCGCGGACAGTGGCGCGCAGCTGGTCGGGGTGGTCGCCGAGGAAGGGGATGACCGGGGCCATCAGGACCCCGCAGCCGATCCCGTTGTCCGTCATGGCGCGGACGACGTCGAGGCGTCGCTCGGGCGAGGGGGTGCCCGGCTCGACCGTGCGCCACAACTCGGGGTCGGTGAATCCGACGGAGACGGAGACGCCGACCTCGGTGACCTCGGCGGCCTGTCGCAGCAGGTCGAGGTCGCGCAGGATCAGAGTGCCCTTCGTGAGGATGGAGAAGGGGTTCGCGTGGTCGCGTAGCGCCGCGATGATGCCGGGCATCAGGCGGTAGCGGCCCTCGGCCCGCTGGTAGCAGTCGACGTTCGTTCCCATCGCGATGTGCTGGCCGTGCCACTGGCGGGAGGCCAGATGACGGCTCAGCAGCTCGGCGGCGTTGACCTTGACGACGATCTGGGAGTCGAAGCCGAGACCGGTGTCCAGGTCCAGATAGCTGTGGGTCTTGCGGGCGAAGCAGTACACGCACGCGTGCGTGCAGCCCCGGTACGGGTTCACGGTCCATTCGAACGGCATGCGGGAGGCCCCGGGCACCCGGTTCACGATCGAGCGGGCCCGGATCTCATGGAAGGTGATTCCCCTGAATTCCGGGGTGTCGAAGGTGCGCGTCGTCACCGCGTCCGCGGCGAAGAGCGCACCGTTACCCGTCTTTGTGGTGTTCTCTGCCAGATTGTCCCAGCGCATGAACGCCTCCTTGGTAGCACTCCGCAGAGAATAGAACATGTGTTCCCTTGATCGTGCGCGGTAGAGCGCGGGGCCCGATTTTGAGGGGCCCTACCCGAGGTGGTTGGCTCAGCAGCACCCCGAACAACCGAGTGCTGGAGGAGCAGGCATGGCGCAGGTCGAGGCCACGACAGAGCGGATCATCGCGGCGGACGCAGAGGCGGTGTTCGATGCGCTGGCCGACTACAAGGAGGTCCGGGGCAAGGTGCTGACCGGGCACTTCAGCGAGTACGAGGTGCGCGAGGGCGGGGACGGTGAAGGCACCCTCGTGCACTGGAAGCTCCAGGCCACGAGCAAGCGGGTCCGAGACTGCCTGCTCGAGGTCACCGAGCCCACCGACGGGCAGCTGATCGAGAAGGACCGGAACTCCTCGATGGTCACCACCTGGACCGTCACCCCGGCCGGTGAGGGCAGGTCCAAGGCCGTCGTCTCGACGGTGTGGAACGGCGCCGGCGGCATCGGCGGGTTCTTCGAGAAGACCTTCGCGCCCAAGGGACTCGGCCGCATCTACGACGAAGTGCTGCAGAACCTCGCCACCGAGGTGGAGAAGTAACGCTGCTCCCCCTGCTGTTGGCGTCGCGGCCGGCCTCACCGGAACGGGTGGTTTTCCGGGGTGGCCGGTTGTGCGTCGCAGTGCCTCCCACCGGCGCATAAGCCCTCTGAATGCGCCCTGCGTGCGCCCGGTCGCGTTTGCCCCGCCTTGCCGCCTGATGCGAGAAATGGGCGGCGCAGCTGCGACGAGGGGAGCGTTACGTGGTGGGTGGGATCACTCTGGTGAAGGACGAGCCGGGAGGCACGGAGTGCGGGGCGCCTGGTTCCCGGGCGGCGCCCGGCACCGAGGCGGAGTACGAGCCGCCCCCGCCGCCGTCCGCCGCCGGACCGTCCGCGCCGCCGGACGGGATCAGCCCCCGCAGGCTCCGGCTGGTCTTCCTCGGGCTGATGCTCACCCTGCTGCTCGCGGCGCTCGACCAGATGATCGTCGCCACCGCCCTGCCGAAGATCGTCGGTGAGCTGCACGGCCTGGACAAGATGTCCTGGGCGGTCACCGCCTATCTGCTCGCCTCCACGATCGGTCTGCCGCTCTACGGGAAGCTCGGCGACCTCTTCGGCCGCAAGGGCGTCTTCCAGTTCGCGATCGTCGTCTTCATCATCGGCTCCGCCCTGGCGGGCTGGTCGCGCACCATGGACGAACTCATCGCGTTCCGGGCCGTCCAGGGCATCGGCGGCGGCGGACTCATGATCGGCGTCCAGGCGATCATCGCCGACATCGTCCCGGCCAGGGAGCGGGGCCGCTACATGGGCCTCATCGGGGCCGTCTTCGGCCTCGCCTCGGTGGCCGGACCGCTCCTCGGCGGCTTCTTCACCGACCACGCCTCCTGGCGCTGGTGCTTCTACATCAACGTGCCGTTCGGCCTCGTCACCCTCGCCGTCATCGCCCTCGTGCTGAAGCTGCCCAAACCGGCCGTCCGCCCCCGCCTCGACGTGCTGGGGGCGCTGCTGCTGGCCGTCGCGTCGACCTGCCTGGTGCTGCTCACCAGCTGGGGCGGGACGGAGTACGCCTGGGGCTCCCGGACCATCCTGGGGCTCGCCGCAGGGGCTGCCGGAACGACGCTGCTCTTCCTCGTCGTCGAACACCGGGCCGCCGAACCCATCATCCCGCTCCGCCTGTTCCGCGACTCCGTCTTCAACATCACCTCGCTGGTCGGCGCGGTCGTCGGCGTCGCCCTCTTCGGTGCGGCCAGCTATCTGCCGACCTACCTCCAGATGGTCGAGGGCGTGTCCGCCACCGAGTCGGGGCTGCTGATGCTGCCCATGATGGGCGGCATCGTCATCTCCTCCGTCGTCTCCGGACAGCTGGTCTCGCGTACAGGCCGCTACCGCGTCTATCCGCTGGTGGGCGGAGCCGTGTCGGCCGTCGGCATGTGGCTGCTCTCCCTGCTCGACACCGGCACCTCGGCGCTGGAGTACGGCATCTGGCAGGCCGTCCTGGGCATCGGGATCGGCCTCGTCATGTCCATCCTGGTGCTGGCCGTGCAGAATTCCGTACGCCCTTCCGACCTCGGCACCGCCACCAGCGCGCACAACTACTTCCGGCAGATCGGCGGCAGCGTCGGAGCCGCGATCTTCGGCACCCTGTTCGCCGGGCGGCTCGGTGACGCGCTCGGGGTGCGGCTCCCCTCCGGCGCCGATCTGCCGGACGCCGAGTCGATCACCCCGCAGCTGGTCCACTCCATGGAGCCCGCACTGCGCGACGCCTACATCCAGGCGTACGCCGACGCGATGCCGCGGATCTTCCTCTACCTGGTGCCGGTGCTCCTGCTCGGCCTGTTCCTCGCCTTCTTCCTCAAGGAGAAACCGCTGGTGTCCCACCACACCCCCCAGACGGCCCCCGACCCGACCGAGGCGCACTCCACGATCCCCGCGGCCCGCACCGACCCCGGCCCGCCGCAGCCCGGCCCGCTCCCCGGGGTCCCGGTGTGCGGATGCGTCCAGCACCCCGACGGCACGAAGGTGGGGCGGGCCGCGCTCACCCTCATTGACGTCCAGGGACGGCAGGTCGGACGCGGAGCGAGCGCCGACGACGGGCGGTACGCGCTGAGCGCGCCAGGAGCGGGGGCCTATGTGCTGATCGCCGCCGCGGGCGGGCACCAGCCGCAGGCCGTCAGCGTCACCGTCAGCGACCGGCCGGTGGAGCTCGACGTGGTCCTGGGCGGGGCGGGACGGCTCGCCGGCGCGGTCGTCACACCCGACGGAGCCCCCGTCCGCGACGCGGCGGTCACCCTCACCGACGTACGGGGCGAAGTCGTCGCGACGACCCGGACCGGACGCGAGGGCGCCTATGTCATCAGCGAGCTGGTGGCCGGTGAGTACACCCTCGCGGCCAGCGCGCCGGCCTTCCGCCCGGCCGCTCTCCCGGTCAGCGTGCAGGCCGCCCGGGAGACCAGGCAGGACATCGAGCTGGCGGGCGGCGCCGTGCTCCGCGGGATCGTGCGCGCTCCCGGCGGGCGGGCCGTCGAGGACGCCAGGGTCACGCTGCTGGACGCGGCGGGCAACGTGGTCGACACCCTGACCACCGGCTCCGACGGGGCGTTCCGGTTCGTCGACCTGTCGACCGGCGAGTACACCGTGATCGCCGCCGGCTATCCGCCGGTCGCCACCGTGCTCCAGCTCCCCGGGGGAGGCCGCACCGAACGCGACCTCCAGCTGGGCCACGAGGACTGACCGTCCGTCCGGCCCGGGGCGGGTGTGCGAGCGGCACACCCGCCCCGCTCACGGCAGCAGCCGGGGCTTCCGCCTCGCCGCGACGTCCTCGGCCCAGCCGAAGCACACCAAGGCTGCGGCGATCAGCACCCAGGCGACGCCGAACTGCCACCAGGGACCGTCCAGCGGCAGGCGCCGCTCCAGCGCCGGCACCTCCCACATGAGGTCGATCAGCGGCACCGCGGCCATCAGCGTGGGCCGCCTTCCGCGACCAGGAGTGCGGCTCGGGCGAGGACACGGAGACAGCCTCGGACGCCTGCAGCGGAGTCGACCAGCAAGCGGGAGCGTTCGCCGAAGCGCTGAGCGGCTGAGAGGCGGCCGGGGTCAGCGCAGCGGAGCCTCCCGGACCAGCGTCATCAGCGCCTTCGCCCCCGGGGTCATGGCCTGGGCCGGCGGGAGGACCACGACACTCTCGTAGGCCGGCCGGTGCGCTCCGTCGAGTTCCACCGCGACCAGGCCCCGGGCCTCCGGCTTACGGGAGAAGTGGTGCGGCACGACCGCGATCCCGAGGCCCTCGTGCACCAGCTCCAGCAGGCTGTGCACGTCGTTGACCTCCAGTGCCACCGTGCGGCGGACCCCCGCCGCGGCGAACGCCTCGTCCGCCGCACGCCTGGGCCCCCAGTCCGGGTGGAAGTCGATGAACGACTCGCCGCGCAGATCGCCCCACGCCACCCGTACGTCGTCCTGGGCGAGCCGGTGACCGGGGGCGCACAGGAGAACCATGGGCTCCCGGGCCAGCGGCACGAGTTCGCCCCGCCACTCCGGCGGGCTCACGGTCGCCGCGAACGCCAGGTCGAGCCGCCCGCCCGCCACCCCTTCCAGCAGGCTGGACGTGCCCTCCTGCCGGAGCCTGATCTCCATGTGCGGATGCTCCCGGTGGAAGGCCGCGAGCAGCCGCGCCGTGCTGACCCCGGCCACGCACTGCTCCACCCCCAGCGTCAGCGTGCCGCGCAGCAGCCCCCGTACGGCGTCGACGGCGTCCCGCGCCGCCCTGGCACCGGCCAGCGTGCGCTCCGCCTCCACCAGCAGGGCAGCCCCCGCCTCGGTGAGCCGGACCGTGCGTGTCGTACGGCTGAACAGCGGCGTCCTCAGCTCGTGCTCCAGCGCGCGGACGGAGGCGGACAGCCCCGACTGGGAGACGGCCAGACGCTCGGCCGCCCGGGTGAAGTGCCGCTCCTCGGCGACCGCGACGAAGTGCTCCAGCTGACGCAGTTCCATGATTGAGCAATCTAACCGATGAATCCCAGCGGAATCTCCTGTTGGACCGCTGGATCGTTCTCCGTCAGTCTTGGGTACGCGCACCGGTCCTGGCGCGCCAGTCCGTGCCCCGTGGAGTGCCCGTATGTACGTTCCGTCCGCCGACCGCTACGCCGCCATGCCCTACCGGCGCACCGGACGCAGCGGCCTGCTGCTCCCCGCGCTGTCGCTCGGGCTCTGGCACAACTTCGGTGGCGACCGTACCCCCGAGAGCCAGGGCGAGATCCTGCGCAGGGCCTTCGACCTCGGCATCACCCACTTCGACCTCGCCAACAACTACGGCCCGCCGCCCGGCTCCGCCGAGACCGCCATGGGCCGCGCCCTGAGGACGGACTTCGCGGGACTCCGGGACGAGATCGTCATCTCGACCAAGGCGGGGTACCACATGTGGGAGGGGCCGTACGGGGAGTGGGGTTCCCGCAAGAGCCTGCGCTCCTCGCTGGACCAGAGCCTGACCCGGCTCGGCCTGGACTACGTCGACATCTTCTACTCGCACCGTTTCGACCCCGACACCCCGCTCGAGGAGACGATGGGCGCGCTCGACACGGCGGTGCGGCAGGGCAAGGCGCTCTACGCCGGCGTCTCCAACTACTCCGCCGAGCAGACCCGCGAGGCCGCCCGCATCCTGAACGAGCTGGGCACGCCCCTCGTCATCCACCAGCCGCGCTACTCCATGCTCGACCGCTGGGTCGAGGACGGACTGCTGGACGCCCTCGACGAGCTCGGCACCGGCTCCATCGCATACTCCCCGCTGGAGCAGGGCATCCTCTCCGACCGCTATCTGAACGGCATCCCGGAGGGGTCGCGCGCGGCGGGGAGCAGCCCCTTCCTGTCGGCCGAGGCCGTCACCCCGGACCTCGTGAGCCGACTGGGCGCACTGAACGAGATGGCCCGCGAGCGCGGACAGTCCCTCGCCCAGATGGCGCTCGCCTGGGTGCTGCGCGGCGGCCGGGTCACCTCCGCGGTCGTCGGCGCGAGCAGCGTCGCCCAGCTGGAGAACAGCGTGGCGACGGTCGGCAACCTGGAGTTCGGCGAGGACGAACTCGCCCGGATCGAGGAGCTCGTCAAGGGCTCCGCCCGCGCCTGACCTCCGAGCCGTCCGCCGCCCGTGCGGCGGACGGCTTCACCGGACTGGACCAGTGGCAGATCACCGACGCCCTGGTCCGGCGCTGTCCCGGCGCGTACCGTGATGCGGCACGAAGATCCTCTTCCCGGGAACGGGCGGGGGAGCGACCGACCAGCGACAGGACCGCGTACGTGAAGATCCTCGTCAGCGCCGACATGGAGGGCGCCACCGGCGTGACGTGGCCGGCCGATGTGCTGCCCGGCACCCCGCAGTGGGAACGGTGCCGTTCGCTCTTCACCTCCGATGTGAACGCCGCCGCACTCGGCTTCTTCGACGGGGGCGCCGACGAGGTCCTCGTCAACGAGGCCCACTGGACCATGCGCAACCTGCTCCTGGAGCGGCTCGACGACCGCGTCCAGATGCTCACCGGCAAGCACAAGTCCCTCTCCATGGTCGAGGGCATCCAGCACGGCGACGTCGACGCCGTCGCGTTCGTGGGCTACCACACGGGCGCCGGCACGGAGGGCGTGCTCGCCCACACCTACCTCGCCAACTCCATCACCGGGGTCTGGCTGAACGGGGTCCGCGCCAGTGAGGGCCTGCTCAACGCCCATGTCGCGGCGGAGTACGGCGTGCCCGTCATCCTGGTCACCGGCGACGACCTGACCTGTGAGGACGCCCAGGGCTACGCCCCCGAGGCGCGTACGGTGGCGGTGAAGGACCACGTCTCGCGGTACGCCGCCGTGTGCCGGACCCCGGCCCGTACCGCCGCCGACATCAGGGCGGCCGCCGCCGGGGCGACCGCGCTCGCCGGCCGCCGCACACCCGTGACGAGCGGCTCGTACACGGTGGAGCTGGAGTTCGACGCCGAGCATCTGGGGGCCGCCGCGACCGTGGTCCCCGGCGTGGCGCCGAGCGGCGAGCGGCGCGTCGTCTATACCAGCGGGACGATGTACGAAGGTATTCGCACATTCAAGGCGGTGACGACGATCGTGTCGGCCGCCGTGGAGGAGCAGTATGGCTGAGGCGGGCAACCCCACCGGACCGGTCGACGAGCGGGCGCTCGAAGAATCGGTGACGTTCACCTCCGAGCTGATCCGGATCGACACCACCAACCGGGGCGACGACACCTGCCGGGAACGACCGGCCGCCGAGTACGTCGCCGAGCGGCTGGCGGACGCCGGACTGGAACCGGCCCTCCTGGAGCGCACGCCGGGACGGACCAACGTCGTCGCCCGGATCGAGGGCACCGACCCCTCCGCCGACGCCCTCCTCGTCCACGGTCACCTCGACGTGGTGCCCGCGATGGCGGAGGACTGGACCGTGCACCCCTTCTCCGGGGAGGTGCGCGACGGCGTCGTGTGGGGGCGCGGGGCCATCGACATGAAGAACATGGACGCGATGGTCCTCGCCGTCGTCCGTGCCTGGGCACGTGCGGGCGTACGCCCGCGCCGCGACATCGTCATCGCCTACACGGCCGACGAGGAGGCCAGCGCGCACGACGGCGCCGGCTTCCTCGCCGACCGGCACCCCGAGCTCTTCGAAGGCTGCACGGAGGGCATCAGCGAGTCCGGGGCCTTCACCTTCCACGCAGGACCCGGCATGTCGCTCTACCCCGTCGCGGCGGGGGAACGCGGCACGGGGTGGCTGAAGCTGACCGCCGAGGGAAAGGCCGGCCACGGCTCCAAGGTCAACAGGGCCAACGCCGTCAGCAGGCTCGCCGCCGCCGTCGCCAGGATCGGCGCGCACGAGTGGCCGGTGCGGCTGACCCCGACCGTACGGGCCGCGCTCACCGAGATCGCCGCGCTCCACCACATACGTGTCGATCCCGACGCCCCCGGGTTCGACGTGGACGAGCTGCTCGGCAAGCTCGGCCCCGCCGCGGCACTGATCGAGCCGACCGTGCGCAACAGCACCAACCCGACGATGCTGGACGCCGGTTACAAGGTCAACGTGATCCCTGGTCACGCCACCGCCCAGATCGACGGACGCATGGTCCCCGGCGGCGAGGACGAGTTCCGCGAGACCCTGGACCGGCTGACCGGCCCCGGCGTCGACTGGGAGTTCCAGCACCGGGAGGTCGCGCTCGAAGCCCCGGTCGACTCGCCGACGTACGCGAAGATGCGCGCGGCCATCGAGCTGTTCGACCCGGACGCCCACGTCGTGCCGTACTGCATGTCGGGCGGCACGGACGCCAAGCAGTTCTCACGTCTCGGCATCACCGGCTACGGCTACTCCCCGCTGAAGCTGCCTGTCGGCTTCGACTACCAGGCGCTGTTCCACGGCGTCGACGAGCGGGTCCCCGTCGACGCCCTGCACTTCGGCGTCCGGGTCCTGGACCACTTCCTGCGCACCGCCTGACGATCCGCACCGCCCGACCGAAGAGGGGGAAACCGACCATGGCGTCCACAGCGGCGTACGGCACATGGCCGTCACCGATCGACGCGGCGCTGACCGCGGCGCACGACGGCAGGCCGGAGTTCGTCGGCACCGTCGGAGACGAGGTGTGGTGGACGGAGCCGCGCCCCGCCGAGGGCGGCCGCCGCGCCCTCGTACGCCGGAGGGCCGACGGCAGCACCCGCTCCGTGCTTCCCGAACCGTGGAACCCCCGCAGCCGCGTCATCGAGTACGGCGGAGTGCCGTGGGCCGGTGCGGCACGGGAGGAGGGCGGGCCCCTGGTCGTCTTCGTCCACTTCCCCGACCAGCGGCTGTACGCCTACGCGCCGGACGGGCCCGGCGAACCGTGGCCGCTGACCCCCGTGTCGGACCTCGGCGGCGGACTGCGCTGGGTGGACCCGCAGCTGCGCCTCGGACGCGGTGAGGTGTGGTGCGTGCTGGAGGAGTTCACCGGCCCGTCGCCCACCGATGTACGGCGCGTGATCGCCGCCGTGCCGCTTGACGGATCGGCTGCGGGGGACCGCGGCGCCGTACGCGAACTCACCGACGACCGGAACCGGTTCGTCACCGGGCCCAGGCTGTCGCACGACGGCCGCCGGGTCGCCTGGATCTCCTGGGACCATCCGGAGATGCCGTGGGACGGCACCGTCGTGAAGATGGCCGACGTCACGGCCGACGGCGACTTCACCGGGGTCCGGCCCCTGGTCGGCGACATCGACGAATCGGTCGTCCAGGTGGAGTGGGACCGCGACGGATCGCTGCTCTTCGTCTCGGACGTCGGAGGCTGGTGGGAGCTCCAGCGCCTCAGGCCCGACGCCGTCGCCGGAGCGGTCGTGCCCACCAGCCGCCTCTGCGGCGGCCGGAGCGAGGAGTTCGGCGGGCCGCTGTGGAAGATCGGACTGCGCTGGTTCCAGCTCCTGGACAACGGGCTGATCGCCGTCATCCACGGCCGGGGCACCACCGCGCTCGGTGTGCTCGACCCGGAGACCGGTGAACTCGTCGACGCCGTGGGCCCCTGGACCGCGTGGGCGGAGACGCTCGCCGTGCAGGACACCAGGGTCATCGGTATCGCCGCGAGCCCCCACAGCTCGTACGAGGTGGTGGAGCTGGACACGGCCACGGGGCACACCCGGACCATCGGCGCCCCCCACCAGGACGCGGTCGACCCCGCCTACCACCCCGAACCGCAGATCCGCACCTTCACCGGACCGGCGGGCCGCGAGATCCACGCCCATGTGTACCCGCCGCGCCACCCCGACCGCACCGGACCCGGCGGCGAGCTGCCGCCCTACGTCATCTGGGCGCACGGCGGTCCCACCGGCCGCGCCCCGCTCGTACTCGACCTGGAGATCGCCTACTTCACCTCCCGGGGCATCGGCGTCGCGGAGGTGAACTACGGCGGTTCGACCGGCTACGGCCGCGCCTACCGCGAACGGCTCCGCGGACAGTGGGGCGTCGTCGATGTGGAGGACTGCGCCGCCGTCGCCCTGGGGCTGGCCGAGGAGGGCTCGGCCGACCGTGACCGGCTGGCGATCCGGGGCGGAAGCGCCGGGGGCTGGACCGCCGCCGCCTCCCTCACGCGCACCGATGTCTACGCCTGCGGAGCGATCAGCTACCCGATCCTCGACCTGGAGGGCTGGGCGACCGGTGAGACGCACGACTTCGAGTCGCAGTACCTGGAGTCGCTCGTGGGTCCGTACGCCGAGGTGCCCGAGCGCTACCGGGAGCGCTCGCCCGTCAACCACCCGGACGGGATCACCGCCCCGTTCCTGCTGCTCCAGGGGCTCGACGACCCGATCTGCCCGCCCGTCCAGTGCGAGCGCTTCCTCGCCGCGACCGAGGGGCGCGGGATCCCGCACGCCTACCTCACCTTCGAGGGGGAGGGGCACGGCTTCCGCCGCGCCGACACCGTGAGGCGCGCGCTGGAGGCCGAACTCTCCCTGTACGCCCAGACGTTCGGAATCGACCGCCCCGACGTGCCGCGGCTGGAGCTGCAGAAGTGACCCTGGAGCCCCTCGCCCGCCCGGCCCGGCTGCGGCCCGGTGCCAGGGTCGTGGTCGTCGCCCCCAGCGGCCCCGTGCCGCTCGAACGGCTGGAACGCGGCCTCGACCTGCTGCGCGGCTGGGACCTCGACCCCGTCGCGGCGCCCCACGTGCTCGACACGCATCCGGAGCTGGACCACCTCGCCGGCACGGACGAGAACCGCGCCCGGGACCTCCAGGAAGCCTGGTGCGACCCCTCCGTGGACGCCGTGCTGTGTGCCAGGGGAGGGTTCGGCGCCCACCGCATGGTCGATCTCCTGGACTGGCCCGCGATGCGGGCGGCCGGGCCCAAGGTGTTCGTCGGCTACAGCGACATCACCGTGCTGCACGAGGCCTTCGCCGTGCGGGCCGGGTTCTCGACCCTGCACGGCCCGATGGTCGCCACCGAGGTCTTCCTGAAGGACGTGGACACCCAACAGGCCCTGCGTTCCACCCTGTTCGAGCCCGAGTCGGTGCAGACCCTGGGGCTGGACACGGCGGTCGCGCTGGTGCCCGGCACGGCCCCGGGGGTCACCTACGGCGGCTGCGCCACGCTGCTCGCCGCCGACGCCGGAACCCCGCGCGCCCGGACCTCGGTCCAGGGCGGGCTGCTGATGCTCGAGGACACCGGGGAGGAGCCGTACCGGCTCGACGGCGTCCTCACCCGGCTGCTGCGCATCGGCGCCCTCGACGGGATATCCGGTGTGGTGTGCGGCTCCTGGGAGGGCTGCGGCCCCTACGAAGGGGTGCGGGCCGTCCTCGCCGACCGGCTCGGGGGGCTCGGGGTTCCGGTGGTCGAGGAGCTGGGCTTCGGCCACGGCCCCACGGCGCTGACCGTCCCTCTCGGTGTGCCGGCGGTGCTGGAGGCCCCGGCCGACGGCGGCCGTTGCACGCTGACCTCCCAGGTCCCGGCGCTGGTCTGACGGCCCGTCGGGCCGGGCGCGGTCGCGGGTCCCTCCCGGAAAACTCCGCCCACGCGCGTTGACAGCGGTATGAGGTGTGTCACAACATGGGCCTGGCCCGGTACTTACCGGTCGGTAATGTGTCCTCGGTGTGGAGGTCCATGTGTCGCGAGCTGTGCCCAGATTCCGCCGTCCACGTCCACTCGCCCTGCTCGCCGGGGCGGCGCTTCTCGCCCCGCTCGCTCTGACCGGCGCCCCACCCGCGTCCGCGGCCGACCAGTACACCGTCACCCCACTGGAGTTCACCGTGCGGGCCGGCGACCGGTCCTGCACGGTCGACGCCGACCTCTACCGGCCGGCCGGAGCCGACGCGCAGCACCCGGCCCCGGCCGTCCTCGCCACCAACGGTTTCGGCGGCAGCAAGTCCGACGGCTCCACGGACGTCATCGGCAAGGCCTTCGCCGAACGCGGCTACGTCGGACTCGTCTACTCGGGGCTGGGCTTCGGCAAGTCCGGCTGCCTCATCACGCTCGACGACCCCGCGATCGACGGCAAGGCGGCCTCCGGGCTCGTCGACTTCCTCGCCGGTACCCGCGCCGCCGACGACGGCACCAGGGCCGACTACGTCACCACGGACGCACCGGGCGACCCGGTGGTCGGCATGATCGGCGGCTCGTACGGCGGAGCCATCCAGATGGCGGCCGCCTCCGCCGACCACCGCGTGGACGCGCTCGTCCCGCTGATCACCTGGAACGACCTGGCGTACTCGCTCGCCCCCAACGCCGCCGGAGCGACCCGGGGCGTCTCCTCCGACACCCCCGGCGTCTTCAAGTGGCAGTGGACCAACGGCTTCTACCTGATGGGCGAAGGGCAGCCGCTGCTGGTCCCCGGCCTCGACCCCTCGCGCTTCGGCAGCCTCGGCTGCCTGCACTTCGCCGCGCAGGCGTGCGACATAATCCGGCTCCTGAACTCCGGCCGCTATCCTGCCGACGCGACCGAGAAGATGCTGACGTACGCCCGGAGCGTCTCACCGGCCTCCTATCTGTCCGGCGTCACCGCGCCCACGCTCCTCGTCCAGGGCCAGGCAGACAGTCTCTTCAACCTCAACGAGGCCACGGCCACCTACCGGGCGCTCGAGGCCCAGGGCACCACGACGAAGATGATCTGGCAGGCCTGGGGCCACAGCGGGGGCTCCGTGCCCGGCGAACTCGATCTGGCCACGGGCAATCTGGGGACCAGCTACGTCGGGCAGCGCATCCTCGCCTGGTTCGACCGCTACCTCCACCACGACGAGTCCGCCGCCACCGGACCCGAGTTCGCCTACTACCGCGACTGGGAGAGCGGTTACGGCACCGCGGCCGCCGTCCCCGCCCTGTCCCGGACCATGTACCTCTCCGGTGACGGCGCCCTGGTGGACAGCCGCTCCAAGGTCACGCGCGGCAGCCGGCAGTACACCAACTGGCTCCTGCCGACCAGCCACTCCGAGAGCTCTCTCGCCGGACTCATCGGGCTGACCGACCCGGCGCCGTACGACACCAAGGGCACCTACCTCGGCTGGACCAGTGAGCCACTGACCGCGCCGGTGGATGTCGTCGGCGCGCCGAAGGCCACCCTGAAGGTCGTCTCCCCGAAGACGGAACGGGTCCAGAACAGCGGCGACGCAGCGGACAAGCTGACCCTGTTCGCGAAGGTGTACGACGTGGCACCCGACGGGACCCAGAAGCTGGTGAACCGCCTGGTCGCCCCCGTCCGCGTCCCGGACGTCACCCGCGCCTTCACCGTCGAGCTGCCCGGCATCGTGCACCGGTACGAGACCGGGCACCGGCTGCGGTTCGTGATCGCCGCGAGCGACACGGCGTACTTCGGCAACCGGGGCATCAAGCCGGTCACCGTGGTCAGCGCCCCGCAGGACACCGGCGTGCTGGAGCTGCCCGTCATCGGCTGACCGTCACCCGTACGGCCCTGCTCCACAGCTCCCCGGACCCGGGACCGCGCCATCCTGGGTCCGGGGACCGCCGTTCCCGGCCCGGCACCAGGACGAGCGAAAGGGCAGTGCATGAGCCCCAAGGACGTATCAAGCGGCACCACGAGCGCCTTCGCGCCGGCCCGGATCGCCGTCATCGTGCTGGCGATTCTGACCATCGTCTTCATCTGCGTGAACACCGCCGAGGTCACCATCCGCGTCATCATCCCCAAGGTCACGATGCCGCTCTGGGCGGCGCTGCTGGGCGTCTTCCTGGCGGGCGGGCTCTGCGGGGCCTATCTGTTCCGCAAGCGGGCGGCGCGCTAGAAGACAGCGGTCCGAACGGCTCGCGGCGCCGACGGCCATCCTCTCCGTCCTCGCACCACCGGGCCGAGGTGCGGCAGCCTGAAAGGTGTCGCCGGGGGTACGCGCGCCTCATCACCCGCTACGCGTACCGGATGGCAGCGGGCGGCTGAGGAGGATGCGAACGTGCGGACTGTCGGTGTCGAGGAAGAACTGCTGCTCGTCGACGCGGAAAGCGGTGACGCCCGCGCGCTGTCGACGGCGGTGCTGGCCCTGGCGGAACGCCGGGCCGAGGGGGACTCCGTCTTCGAGTCCGAACTGCACGACCAGCAGCTGGAGTTCGCCACCGAGCCACGCGGAGTGATGGACGATCTGGCTGAGGAGATCCTCCGCTGGCGGGCGGAGGCCTCACGCAGCGCGGCCGAGGCCGGCGCCGCCGTGGCGGCCCTGGCGACCTCACCGCTGCCGGTCAGCCCCTCCATCGGAGAGGATGAGCGGTACCGGTGGCTGGCGGAGCGGTTCGGCCTGACCGCACAGGAGCAGCTGACCTGCGGGTGCCATGTGCATGTATCGGTGGAGTCGGACGAGGAGGGCGTCGCCGTACTGGACCGGATGCGGCCCTGGCTTCCGGTCCTGCTGGCGCTGAGCGCGAACTCCCCCTTCTGGCAGGGACAGGACACCTCGTACGACAGCTACCGGAGCAGGGTGTGGGGCCGCTGGCCGTCGGCCGGCCCGGTGGAGGTGTTCGGCTCCGCCGACCGCTACCACGAGCAGGTCCGGCAGCTGGTCGGCACCGGTGTCCTGCGCGACGAGGGAATGATCTACTTCGACGCGCGGCTCTCGCACCGCTACCCCACGGTGGAGGTCAGGGTCGCGGACGTGTGCCTGGACCCGGCGGACACCGTGCTGCTCGCCACGCTCGTGCGCGGCCTGGTCGAGACGGCGGCCCGCGCCTGGCGGGCCGGTGACCCGCCGGACCCGGCCCCGGTGAGCGCGCTGCGCATGGCCGCCTGGCAGTCCGCCCGCTCGGGCATGGAGGGGCCGCTGCTCCATCCCCTCACCATGCGCCCCGAGCCGGCCGCCGATGTCGCGGGCGCACTGCTCACCCATGTGGGTGACGCGCTGGAGGACAGCGGTGACCTCGCGTCGGCGGACAAGGCCCTGCGGACCCTGCTGGCGCGGGGGACCGGGTCCCGGGCCCAGCGTGCACTGCTGGCGGGCTCGGACAGCCTCCGGACCGTCGTGACCGAGTGCGCGGCCAGGACCCGAGGCTGACCGCCCGCGCGTGCACGGGGGCGACCGCGGGCGGTCACCCGGCGGGCTGCCCGCCCTCCGCATGGCTGTCGACCGCCTCGGCCAGCCGTCTCAGCATGGTGCGGTGTCTGATCTGGAGGACCGCGTCGAGGGCGACGTTGTGCAAGGTGCCGCCGAGCCCTTGCAGCGGGTGTTCGTCGAGCAGTACCAGGGTCTCGTCACCCCAGGGGCGGATGTCGAACGCGATGCGCGCCGTGCCCAGGAACCCGCTGTGCACCTCCAGCTCGAGCGCTCCGGGCCGCTTCAGACGGCGCACGGTGGTACGGCCCTGGAAGTCCTTCGGGCCGAGCCGCAGGGTGTACTCGATGGAGGAGCCCACCTCGGGCCACCGGCCTTTCAGGAGGCGGGAGTCATGCGTTCCCACCACCCATTTCCCGTACTGCTCCGGTTGTTCCAGTACCGCCCACAGAGCCGAGGGCGGGTGGTGAATCAGCTGGTGGCGAATGGCCATGGACGCCTCCACACACGGACATCGGACGGGTGGGAACGGCGGTGGGTTCACCGGAAATGCTACGTGTCCCGCCCGCAGCCGACATGTCGGAGCCGGTCCCCCCGGGAAGCCGTCCCGGAACTCACCCGAACGGCCTAACGGGGCTCCGGCCGCCCCATCGGCGGGTGGCCGCGCCCGTGCGGCCGCGGCCACCGGTGATCCGCCCGGAGTCCTGTTCACCGTACGAGCGGGCGGGCAGTAGAACGGAAAATGCACCATGCCGGCGAACCCACCCGGAAGAACTGAGGAGGGCGCATGCGCGCACTCACCTGGCAAGGACGGCGGGACGTCCGTGTGGAGACGGTCCCCGACCCCGTGATCCAGGATCCGACGGACATCATCGTCCGGATCACGTCGAGCGGTATCTGCGGATCGGACCTCCATCTGTACGAGGTGCTCGGCCCCTATCTCACGCCGGGCGACATCCTCGGGCACGAACCGATGGGCGTGGTGGAGGAGACGGGCCGCGAGGTCACCGCCCTCAAGCGCGGGGACCGCGTCGTTGTCCCGTTCAACGTCTCCTGCGGTGACTGCTTCATGTGCGACCAGGGGCTCCAGTCGCAGTGCGAGACCACCCAGGTCCGTGAGTACGGGAGCGGCGCCGCCCTGTTCGGATACACCAAGCTCTACGGGCAGGTGCCCGGCGGACAGGCCGAGCTGCTGCGCGTCCCCTTCGGCAACACCCTGCCGGTCAAGGTCCCGGACGGCCCGCCGGACGACCGGTTCGTCTATCTGTCGGACGTCCTTCCGACCGCCTGGCAGGCCGTGGAGTACGCGGCCGTGCCACCCGGCGGCAGTGTGACGGTCCTGGGGCTCGGGCCGATCGGCGACATGGCGGCACGCATCGCCCTGCACCGGGGCGCCGGCCTGGTCATCGGCGTGGACCTGGTCTCCGACCGCCTGCAGCGGAGCGCCGCGCGGGGCGTCCGGACCCTGGACCTGCGGGAGCACGGCAAGAACCTCGGAGACGCCGTGCGCGATCTCACCGACGGACGCGGGACCGACGCCGTCATCGACGCCGTCGGCATGGAGGCGCACGGAGCGCCCGTGGCCAAGGCGGGGCAGTGGGCCGTGGGCATGCTGCCCGACACGGCGGCCCGCGCGCTCATGGAGCGCGCGGGCATCGACCGCCTCAGCGCCCTGCTGACCGCGATCGATCTGGTGCGCCGGGGCGGCACCGTGTCCGTCTCCGGCGTCTACGGAGGCGCCGTGGACCCGCTGCCACTGCTCAAGATGTTCGACAAGCAGATTCAGCTGCGGATGGGGCAGGCCAACGTCAGGAACTGGGTGCCCGACCTCCTGCCGCTGCTCGTCGACGACGATCCGCTCGGGGTGGACGGCTTCGCCACCCACCACCTGCCGCTGGCCGACGGACCGAAGGCGTACGAGACTTTCCAGCGGAAGACGGACGGCATGGTGAAGACCCTGCTCAGGCCGTGACCCCCCGACTCGGGGCAGGAGGAGCGATGACGAACGCACCCCGGGGCCGGCGCGTCGTGGTCACCGGCGCCACCGGAAACGTGGGCACCAGTGTCGTCCGGGCGCTGGCGGAGGACCCCTCCGTGGCCTCCGTCCTCGGCCTGGCGCGACGGCGCCCGGAGCTCGCCGTGCCCGGTGTGGAGTGGGGCACGGTGGACCTCGAACACGGCGACAGCCCACGAAGGCTGGCGGAACACCTGGCCGACGCCGACGCCGTCATCCACCTGGCCTGGCGCTTCCAGCCCACGCACGATCCTGTCGTCACCTGGCGGAGCAACGTCGAGGGCTCACTGCGGGTCTTCGGCGCGGTCCGGGACGCGGGCGTGCCGGTGCTGGTCCACGCCTCGTCGGTGGGCGCCTACTCGCCGGGGCCGAAACAGGAGCCGGGGGTGGACGAGCAGTGGCCCACGCACGGGTGGCCCGATGCGGCGTACTGCCGGGAGAAGGCATACCTGGAACGGGTACTGGACACCTACGAGCTACGGAACCCGGGGATCAGGGTGGTGCGTATGCGCCCGGGGTTCCTGTTCAAGAGGACGGCGGCGAGCGAACAGCGCCGGATCTTCGGCGGCCGCCGTCTGCCGGGCGTCCTGCTCCGCCCCGACCTGCTGCCGTTCGTCCCCGATCTGAAGGGGCTGCGCTTCCAGGTGCTGCACACGGACGACGCGGCCGAGGCGTACCGGCTCGCCGTCACGAACGACGTCCGGGGCGCCTTCAATCTCGCCGCGGACTCCGTGACCGACGCCCGGCAGCTCGGCGAACTGCTCGATGCCCGGGTCGTGCGCGCCCCGACGGCACTGGTGCGGAGCGCCCTGGCCGCCGCGTGGCGGACCCACGCCGTGCCCGCCTCCCCGCACCTGTTCGACGCCGTGCTGCGGCTCCCGGTCATGAACAGCGCCCGGGCCCGGGAAGAACTGGGCTGGCGGCCCGCGTACTCGGCCACCGAGGCGCTGACCGCCTTTCTGCACGGAGTCTCCCGGGGCGAGGGGGAGGACACCGCCCCGCTGGCCGGCAGCCGGTGGGGATGAGCGCACCGGTCTCCGCCGGGCCACTCCTCCGAGGTGACGGAGTGCCGGGGTCCGGCCTCCCGTCGCCGCCCGGTTGCTCGGCTGAGCCGGCCTTTCACGCATCGGGAGACACGCGTGGGCCGGAGCGGTAAGGATGGGCCGCATGCGCACACGTGTGGTCCTCGACGCCCCCTCGAACCTCGGGCTGCGGCCCCCCGCACCCGGCACCGTGCCCGGCTGTTACAAACTGGCCGGCGCGCTCCGTGAGCAGCGGATCGTGCAGCGGCTCGGAGCGTTCGAGGGCGGTGTCGTCGTACCGCCGCGCTACGACCGCGGCGACTGGCAGGAGGGCGACGGCGTCTTCAACGCCGCCGCCATCGCCCGCTACACCAGGACGCTCGCCGACCGTATCGAGGGGCACGTCAGGGCCGGTGAGTTCCCGGTCGTCCTCGGCGGCGACTGCTCCATCCAGCTCGGCGCCACCCTCGCCCTGCGCCGCATCGGACGGTACGGGCTCGCCGCGATCGACGGTTCGGCGGACTTCCGGCACCCGGGCAACAGCGACCGGATCGGCGCGGCGGGCGGCGAGGAACTGGCCCTGTCCACCGGACGGGGTCAGGCCGATCTCACCGACCTGGAAGGGCTGGGGCCGTACCTCAAGGACGAGGACATCCGGCTCTTCGGCATGCGTGACCACGACGAGGACCGCGCCGAGATGACCGCGCTGAAGATCTCCAACGCGACGGTGGGGGAGATCAGGGAACGGGGGCCCGCCGAGATCGCCCGCGCCGTGGTGCAGACCCTGGAGGTCCCCGTCCTCGACGGCTTCTGGGTGCACCTCGACGCCGATGTGCTCGACCCGGGCGTGATGCCCGCCGTCGACAGCCCCGACGACGGCGGCCTGTTCCCCGACGAACTCGCCACGCTCCTGCGGACCCTGGTCCGGTCACCGCGCTGCGTCGGTCTCAACGTCACGATCTACGACCCCGATCTGGACCCGAACGGCACAGCCGGCGCGCTGCTCACCGACCTGGTCGTCGGCGCCTTCGCCGAGGAGCCGGCGGGCTGAGCACGTCAGGCGGGCACGTTCCGGTCGACGTACTCGAAGACCGAGCCGTCCGGGTGCAGGGCGATCAGATTGCGGCCGGCAGGGGTGGGCACCGGGCCCGCGACGACCTTCGCGCCCACCCGCGTCAGCGCCGCGTGCGCCTCGTCGACGTCCTTGACCGCGATGGTCGCCGACACCTTGCGCAACACCTCCAGCTGCGACTCGGGGCCGCTCATCAGCAGGAAGCAGCCGATCGCGGCCACCGAGACCCCGCCGCGCTCGAAGCGCTGTGCCGGAGTGCTGGTCAGGCCCTCGTAGAAGGCCACCGCGGCCTCCAGGTCGTCGACACAGATACGCAGCGTGGTTCCCAGGATCTCCATGCGCACGAGGGTAGTTGCCGACCCCGCCGGATGTGATCGATTCCCGGCGCCGTTGCGCGGATCACGCCCGGCAGAGCACCTCGCCGTGGGGCACCATGAACCACGCGTCGGGCTCCTCGCCCCATGCGCGCCAGGCCTCCGAGATCGCCGTCAGCTCTCCGGCGCTCGCGTGCCCGCCGTCCACCGCCAGCTTCGCGTACACCGACGCGGTCGTGCGGTCCGCCCACAGGCCGCTCCACCAGGCGCGGTTCTCCGGGGTGGCGAAGCACCAGGCCGCCGCTGTCGGGGTGATGTCGGTGAAACCCGCCTGCCGCGCCCAGGAGAGCAGCCGGCGTCCGGCGTCCGGCTCGCCGCCGTTCGCGCGGGCCACCCGGCCGTACAGCTCCAGCCACTCCCGCATCCCGGGCACCTCAGGAAACCAGGTCATGGCCGCGTAGTCGCTGTCGCGGGCCGCGACGATGCCGCCCGGCCTGCAGACCCGCCGCATCTCGCTCAGCGCCAGCACGGGATCACCGACGTGCTGGAGCACCTGATGGGCGTGGACGACGTCGAAGGAGTCGTCGGGGAAGTCCAGGGCGTGGACGTCAGCCGTGGTGAACTCCACGTTGTCCACGCCGCGTTCGGCGGCGTTCCGCGCCGCGCGCTCCAGTACGTCGCTGCTGGTGTCGACCGCCGTCACCCGGCCGGGCGTCACCAGTGACGCGATGTCCGCGGTGATGGTGCCCGGCCCGCAGCCCACGTCCAGAACCGCCTGGCCCGGGCGGAGTTCGCCGATCAGGTAGGCCGCCGAATTGGCGGCGGTGCGCCATTGGTGCGAGCGCAGCACCGACTCGTGGTGGCCGTGTGTGTAGACCGCTGGTTCTTTCGGCATGGCCGTACGTCCTCTCTCGGACCTCAGTCGCAGGCGATGAGTCGACGGTACGCCGCGATGTCGCATCCTGAGATAGGCGTCTCATGATGTGGTCGTCGGTGGTCGCTCGCTACACCGGCATCGGGCAGTACACCGTCAGCGCCTCGGGCAGCTTGTCGATCAGCAACTCCGTTCCGGAGTGGGCCACTTCGCCGTCGTACGCGTAAGGAGTCCCCGGCGTGAGGCCGGCGAGCCGCACCCTGCGGCGCCGTACCGCGGCGTGGACGGGCGACCGGCTGAGCGGTCCGGCGATCGCTGCGGCGAGCAGCCGGAGCCCTGGGGTGCGGCCGCCGTGCACCACGCGAACGTCCAGCAGGCCGTCCGCCAGATTGTGGCGGCGGCCCGGGGCCGGGCCCACCCGCTGGAAAAGCCCGTTGCCCACGAACAGCAGCCACAACGGCCGCCGCCTCCCCTGGAGTTCCGCCGTCAGCGGGCGCGAACCGCGCAGCGCCTCGAAGGCCGCGAGCACCCCGGCGGGCCAGCCGCCGATGCGGGGGGCCCAGTGCTCCCGGGTCCGCACGAGCTCCGGATAGACGCCCAGGCTGAAGGCGTTGAGGAAGTAGCCGTGCGCTCCGTCCGGCCCCTGTGGCCCGGGCCGGAAGCGGCCCAGGTCGACCCGGACCGCGTCGCCCGTGATGAGCGCCGTCACGGTGTCCTGCACGGTCTCGATGCCGAGGTCGTACGCGAAGTGGTTGAGAGTCCCGCCGGGGAACACGGCGAGCGGCACGCTGTGGGTCGCCGCCACGGCCGCCGCCATGTTGACCGTACCGTCGCCTCCGCAGACACCCAGGGCCCTGCCCTGCCCCGCCGCCTTCTCCAGGCATCCCGGCAGATCGGCGGGCGCGCACTCCACCGTCTCCGCGAGCGGCAGCGCGTCGCGGATCATCGTCGCCGCCGCGGTCGCGGAGCCGGACTCCCGGTTGACGACCACCACAAGGCCTCGGCCCGCCGCCAGAGCGGGGGCATCGGCCGGCGGGCGGCCCGGGGCCGGGAGCTGTCCACGGGTCGGTACGACGCCCCGCAGTGCGAACGCGGCTCCTATGCCGAGCGCCGCACCGGCCAGCACATCGCTCGGATAGTGGACCCCCGTGTAGACGCGGGAGGCCGCCACGGCCGCCGCCACCGGGGCGACGACCGCGCCCCAGCCCTTCGACTCCATGGCGACGCCGGTCGCGAAAGCCGCCGCGGACGCGGCGTGTCCCGACGGGAAGGACGTGGTGAACGGCTGCCGCTTCAGCTGCCTGATGACCGGAACCAGATCCACTATCGGGCGCTCCCTGCGCACCGCGCCCTTGCCCACGGTGTTGATGGCGGCCGAGGCGACGGCCAGCGAGGCGACCCCGCGCAGCGCCGCCCTGCGGGACCGCGCGCTGGAGCCCAGCGCCGCCATGCCCGCGGCGGCTCCGAACCACAGCAGCCCATGGTTGGCGCTGCGGCTCAGCCGTGGCAGGACCGGCTCGGCGCCGGGCCAGTGTCTTTCGGCCACGCGCTGGAACGCGGCGAGATCGCGCTGGTGGAACCAGGCCCGCCAGTGGCCGGGGGAGGAGAGACTGCGCGTTGTCGACATGGGACAGCGAATACCCTGCGACCGGGCGGTGAACCAGGAGGCGCGCACAGCGAGCCCCGTCGGATCCCGGCGGAATCGGGTGAGATGCGGGGAATCATCCCCGCCCCGCCCGCTCCGTGGCGCCGAGCACATTGCCCGGACAAGTTTCCTGCGGCTAGCCTGCGTTCGTGATTCCGGTCATTGACCGGAGTGTCGAACGAGATTGGCGGGCGATCATGGGGCGACTCGTCCCTGCGGTGACCAGGGCGCTGGATGTTCTCGAGCTCTTCCTCCAGGGCGAGGGAACCCTCTCGGCTCCCGAGGTCACCCGCAAGCTCCAACTGCCGCGGACCACCGTGCACGAACTGCTCACCACGCTCGCCGCGCGGTCCTACCTGGTCACGGTCCCCGAGCAGCCGGGCCGGTACCGGCTGGGCGTGCGCACCTACCAGCTGGGCAGCCGCTACGCCGAACAGCTCGACCTGGCGGCCGAGGGGCAGCAGGTGGCCCGTGAGGTCGCCGAGACCTGCGGCGAGACAGTACACGTGGCGATCCTGGAGGGCACCGAGGTCATCTACATCGCCAAGGTGGACTCCACCCACGCCGTCCGCATGGTCTCGGCCGCGGGCCGGAAGCTGCCCGCGCACTGCACCTCCGTCGGCAAGCTGCTCCTCGCGGCGCTCCCGGAGGCGGAACTCGACGCCCGACTCGACGGACGCGAGCTCATCGCCA
This sequence comes from Streptomyces sp. NPDC051064, assembly GCF_044455985.1. Classification (NCBI taxonomy): domain Bacteria; kingdom Bacillati; phylum Actinomycetota; class Actinomycetes; order Kitasatosporales; family Streptomycetaceae; genus Streptomyces; species Streptomyces sp. NPDC051064. The sequence continues at coordinate 354,489 of NZ_JBITFK010000003.1, read as the reverse complement.
TGACCGACAACAGCCTCACCGACGCCACGGAGCTGCGGGAGGCCCTCGCCGTCGTCCGCAAGCGGGGCATAGCGGTGGAGCACCGGGAGTCGAACCCGGACGTGAGCTGTGTGGCCGCGCCCGTCCGGGACCGCTCCGGTCGTGTCGTCGCCGCGCTCTCCATCTCGGTGCCGATGATCCGCTGGAGCGAGGAGCGCGAGGCGGAACTCGCGCAGCTCGCGGCGGGCGGTGCCGACGCGCTGTCCGGCCGGCTCGGACACCACCGGCCGCAGATATGAGGCCGGCCCTGGAGGTGGCCGTGCGTGAGCAGGCCGAGCTGGGTGAAGGCCCCACCTGGGACCCCGCCACCGGGCGGCTGATCTGGGTCGACATCCTCTCGGCCCGCGTCCACACCTACGACCCGTCGACCGGCCGCCGTACGGTCATGGCCACCGGCCAGCACGTCGGGGCGGCGAAACCCCGGGCGGGCGGCGGCCTCGTGGTCGTCCTGCGGGACGGAGCGGGACTGTACGACGCGGCGGGTGCCTTCTCCTGGCTGGTCCACGACCCCGTCCCCGGCCGGCGCGGCAACGACGCGGCCGTGGCACCGGACGGCGCGCTCTGGGCGGGCACCATGCGCTACGACGAGGCGGAGGGGGGCGGCACCCTGTCCCGGATCGCCCCGGACGGCACGGTCAGCCGCGCCCTGGACTCGGTGACCGTCAGCAACGGCACCGGATGGAGCCCCGACGGCCGGCTCATGTACTACATCGACACCCCCACACGGCGCATCGACGTCTTCGACGTGGACGGGGAGCGCGTGCTGAACCGGCGCCCCTTCGCCGGCGTCGAGCAGGGTTCCGGGTGGCCCGACGGGCTGACGGTGGACGCCGACGGCTGTGTCTGGGCCGCCTTCTGGGACGGCGCGGCGATCCGGCGCTACACCCCCGACGGCCGGGTGGACCGGGTCGTGGACCTGCCGGTCCGCCGGCCCACGGCGTGCGCGTTCGGCGGGCCCGGCCTCCGCGACCTGTACGTGTCCACCGCCCGGACGGGCCTGGATTCCCCGCACCCGCTGTCGGGCTCCCTGCTCGTGCTGCCGGACATGGGGCAGGGGCTGCCGGGGACGCCGTTCGCCGGATGAGCGGCGCGGGTGGACGGCGTGCGTATTTCTGCCGCCTCCCTGCCGGTGCGCGGGCGGACCCCGGGGAACCTCCGTATAAAGGGGCCAGAGGGACGCAGGCGGAGGGAGGCCCCGGGATGCACTGGAGCGAGCGGCAGCAGCCCCGCCCGCCCGGGGAGGACCACGGGCCGGTCCGGTACGGGCCGCCCGCCCCCGACCCCGGCCTCCCCGTCCTGCCCGAGCTCGCCGGCGTACTGGCCGCGTCGGCCGCGCGGACCCGGCCCGAGCCGCCCGGTGGCGGAAGGCTCCTGCGCGAGGCGGCCTGCGCCTACTGGGGGCGTCGGGGCCTCCACGGCGGCCCCGAGGATATCGCGGCGGCCCCGGGTGCCCAGCCGCTCCTCCTCGCCCTGATCGCGGCGCACGGCGGCGACGTGCTCATGCCCCGGCCCTGCCCCGCCACCTGGATGCCTCAGGCACGGCTGCTGGGCCGGCCCGCCTACCACGTGCCGACGCCCGCCGAGTGCGGCGGCATCCCCGACCCGTACGCCCTGCTGGAGACCGTGCGCAGGGTGCGCGCCGAGGGCGGCAGGCCCCGGCTGCTCCTGATCTCCGTGGTCGACGACCCGACCGCGACCCTCGCCCCGCCGGAACTGGTCCGCGAGGCGTGCGAGGCCGCCGTCTCCGAAGGGCTGCACATCGTCAGCGACGAGACCTGGCGCGACACCCTGCACCGGCCCCACGACACCGTCCTCCTCAGCCCCGCCGAGATGTGCCCCGACGACGTCACCGTGCTCTCCGACCTGGCCGGAGCGCTCACCCCCTCCGCCTGGCCGGTGGCCGTCGCACGCTTCCCGCCCACCGCGCGCGCCGCCGCGCGCCGCGCCCGGGTCCTCGACATCCTCACCGCGCTCGGCGCCCTCGTGGCGGAGCCGGTCGCCCGGGCCGCCGCCCACGCGCTGGGCGAACCCGAGGCCGTCACGGCCAGGATCCGGCAGGCGGCGCACCTCCAGTCCCACGTGGCCTCCGCCGCCCACCGTGCCGTGCTCACCGTCGGCGCCCTCGCCAGGCCGCCGCAGGCCGGCCGCCACCTCTACGCCGATCTCGGACCGCTGCGCACCCGGCTGGCCGCCCGGGGCGTCACGGACTCCATGGAACTGGAGGAATACCTGACGGAACTGCTCGGTGCCCCGGCCCCCGGCGGGCACCGGTTCGGGGACGAACTGGGGGCGCTGCGGGTGCGGCTGAGCACCGGACCGCTCCTCGGCTCAACCCCGGAGCAGCAGACGGAGTCCCTCACTGCGGTGGAGCCCTTGAAATTGCCCCATGTCGCCCGAGCACTGAGCATTTTCGCAGCAGCCCTCGATGAACTCCGATGACAGGAGCCTCTCGATGACGGAACAGACCCAGCGTCCGTTCGCCGGAACCGGCCGCGCTCCCAGCCGTCCCGTCGACGCTCCACGCCGCCTCGGTGAGCCGCGGACCTGGCCCCGCAGCTTCGCCGACCGCCTCACCGCCCCGCTCCCGGGTGTCAGGGGCATGACCCGTCTGGCCAGGGAGCGTGCCCTGCGGCCCAACGCCGAGGGGCTCCGGGGCGTTCACCGGCTGCCGTACGCCCCCCAGCCGCTCCCGGTCACGGACACCGGCACGACGGCCGTGACCTGGGCCGGACACGCCAGCTGGATCGTCCGCATCGGGGGACTCACCGTCCTCACCGACCCCGTCTGGTCGCGGCGCATCCTGGGAACCCCCGCCAGGATCACCCCCGTCGGAGTCCCCTGGGAGGCGCTGCCGCCCGTCGACGCGGTTCTCATCAGCCACAACCACTACGACCACCTGGACGCCCCCACGCTCCGCAGACTCCCGAGGGACACCCCACTCCTCGTCCCCGCGGGTCTCGGCCGCTGGTGCCGGCGCCGCCGCTTCACCTGCGTCACCGAGCTCGACTGGTGGGAGTCGGTGGAACTGGGCGGAGTCCGGTTCGACTTCGTGCCCTCCCACCACTGGTCCAAGCGCACCCTCCTGGACACCTGCCGGTCCCTGTGGGGAGGCTGGGTGCTCGGCGACGCACAGGGACGGCGGCTCTACTTCGCGGGGGACACCGGCTACGGCCACTGGTTCAAGGAGATCGGCCTCCGCTATCCCGGCCTGGACCTCGCGATGCTGCCGATCGGGGCGTACGAACCGCGCTGGTGGCTCTCGGACGTCCACACCGACCCCGAGGAGGCCGTGCAGGCGTACGAGGACCTCGGGGCCCGCGCCATGGCCCCCATGCACTGGGCGACGTTCCTGCTCTCCGCCGAACCGGTCCTCGAACCGCTGACCAGGCTCCGTACCGCCTGGCAGCGGGCCGGGCACCCGCGCGCCGACCTCTGGGACCTGCCGGTCGGCGCCTCACGCGTCCTGGAGTCCTGACCGGTGCCCCGCCGGCGCACCGGAGACTCAGTCGGCCGTCCGTGCCCGCAGCCGCTTCCAGAGCGCCGGCGTCCCGCTGATCAACAGCGTCAGCACGACCGCCGCGAGCACGCCCTCCCAGGGCTCGGCGAACAGCGAACCGCCGAGGATCCCGATCAGCTGGTACGTCGCCGCCCAGGCCAGACACGCGGGTACGTCACCACGGGCGAACTGCCGCAGCGGCATCTCGCCGAGCAGACAGGCCAGCATCACCGGTATGCGCCCGGCCGGCACCAGCCGGGACAGGACCAGCACCATCGTGTCGTGCTCGTCCAGCTTCCGCTGTGCCTGCGCGAGCCGTTCCGGAGCGGCCCTGCTGGTGATCGCCTCCAGCCACTTCGAGCCGTTCCTGGACCGCACCCCGCGCTGCCCCAGCCAGTACAGGCATATGTCCCCGAGGAACGCCGCGCCCGACGCCACCGCGAACACCACGAGCAGCGCGAACGGTGACGTCTGGTGGAGCGTCACCACGGCCGCCGTACTCACCAGCGCCCCCGTGGGCACCACCGGCACCAGAGACCCCAGCGCCACGAGCAGGAACAGCGACGGATAGCCGACGGCCTGCTGCGTCGACTCCGTCGGCAGCTGCCCCAGCACTTCCTCTATCACCTACGGGCCTCCGGCCTCACATGCTCGCCGTGCCCCAGCCGGTGCACCGCCACTTCCGGTGCCACCCGCGCCGCCTGCCGCACGAACTCATCGCCCGGCGTATGGAACTCGTGCGGCTTGACCCCGTCCATCCCGATCGGCCAGTACGTGCCGTAGTGCACCGGCACCGCGGACCGCGGCTCCAGCATGGTGAGCACCTGAGCGGCGCGGGCCGCGTCCAGATGGTGGTGGCCCAGATTGGGTCCCCAGCCGCCCACCGGAAGCAGCGCCACGTCCACCGGTCCCACAGCGTCGGCCATGCCCTCGAAGAGCCCGGTGTCCCCCGCGAAATAGGTGCGGGCCTCGCCCTCGACGACGTATCCGAGAGCGGGCACCCGGCGCGGGCCGACCGGCAGCCGGCGCCCGTCGTGCAGAGCCGGAACCGCCCGGACCAGGACCTCGCCGACCCGCACCACGTCCCCCGGCGCGACCTCGGAGATCCGCAGCCCGCGCGCCCGGCGCAGCAGCCGGAGGCCCGGGACGGCCCCCACGGCGCCACGGGGCACGATCAGCAGGCTGCCGGGGGCGAGACGGGCCAGGGAGGGAAGATGCAGATGGTCGGAGTGCAGGTGGGAGATCAGGACCGCGTCGGCGACCGCGGCCTCCGGCGGCGGGACCTCGCCCCGGCGCCGGCGCAGATGCGCGAAGCGCCGTGCGAAGAGCGGGTCGGTCAGGAACCGGACTCCGGTGTCCTCGATCGTGCAGGTGGCATGACCCCACCAGGTGACCTCCACCGCCCTGCCTCCTCGTCCTCTCCGGCCCCGTACCCGTACCCGTACGAGAGTAGGCGCTCCGCGCTCCTCCCACGCCGGAGTGCTCCTTCGCGCCCGGCTCGGCACGCCTGCGGGCGATTACGGAGGGCTACCGCAGGGGTAGGGTCATGGCCGGCATCCGAGCCCCGGAGACGGCCCGGGGCCTGGGAAGATCCCGGAACGGCTATGACAGGCTTGATGCGGGCCCATGCCGAACACGGGGCCCGGACGTGAGGTGGAACGGCGTGAGTGGCGGGCGATGGCGCAGGGCGGGGGGAACCCTCATACGCGTGATCTCGGTGTGGGCCGTCTCCACGCTCACCATGCTGGCGCTGGCGGGGATCCTGCCCGACTTCCAGCTCCAGGCCGACGACGGGGACACCGTCACGAGGACCGCCTTCACCGCGGCCTGGGGCGCGGGCGCCTTCGGTCTGCTGTCCGCCCTGGTGTGGCCGGTCCTCGTCAGATCACTGCTCATCGTGCCCGCCCTGGTGCTGGGCGCCCTGGTCTTCTTCCTCAACGGCTCGCTGCTGCTGATCGCCCTGCGGCTGATCCCGGACGGGCGCGGAGACGCGAACCCGGAGACCGCCGTCGTCGTGGCCGCCGTCATGTCGGCCGTCGCCTCCGCGACCTCCACGGCCCTCGCGGTCCGTGACGACGACGCCTACCGGCGCAGACTCTCCCGCCTCGCGGACCGGCGCCGCAGACGCAGCGGCACGCCGCAGACCATGGACGGCGGCCGTGGCGGCCCGCCCGGGATCGTGTTCGTCCAGCTCGACGGTGTGGGCCACGACGTACTCGAACAGGCCGCGGCCGACGGACTCATGCCGACGGTGGCGGGCCTGCTCTCCGACGAGGCGGGCCACCGCCTCACCCCGTGGACCACGGACTGGTCCAGCCAGACCGGCGCCAGCCAGCTCGGCATCCTGCACGGCAGCAACTTCGACGTGCCGGCCTTCCGCTGGTTCGAGAAGGAGACCGGCACCGTCATGGTCTCCAGCAGACCGGCGAGCGCACTCGAACTGCAGCGCAGGGCCATCGCCCGCACCCACGACGGCGGCCTGCTGACCGTCGACGGCGCAAGCCGGGGCAACCTCTTCAGCGGCGGCGCGGACCAGCTCGCCCTGGTCCTGTCGATGGCGGCCAGGCTCGGCAAGGGGCGCCGCTCGCGCGCCGGCTACTTCGCCTACTTCTCCGACCCGGCCAACGCGGTCCGTACAGCACTGTCCTTCGTCGCCGAGGTGGGCCGCGAGATCGGCCAGTCCGTCCGGGCACGGGTGCGGAAGGAGAACCCCCGGGTCAAGCGCGGCGGGCTGTACCCCTTCATCAGGGCCTTCGCGACCGTCGTGGAACGCGACGTGGTGGTCGCCGCGGTGATCGGCGACATGTTCGCGGGACGCACCGCGGTCTACGCCGACCTGGTCGCCTACGACGAGGTGGCCCACCACTCCGGGCCGTTCAGCAGGGACGCGGAGAAGGTCCTGACACGGCTCGACCGTTCGCTGGGGCTCATCCTCAAGATCGCCGACCGCACCCCGCGCGACTACCGGATCGTGCTGCTGTCCGACCACGGCCAGAGCCCGGGGGAGACCTTCGCAGGACGCTACGGCCTCACACTCAAGGACCTCGTACGGGCCGGCTGCGGGCTGCCCGTGCCCCGCAGCGCTCAGCGCACCCGCAGCGCCTCCGAGGCCCGCGACGCCGTGCGCATCGCGCTGCACAGGCCGGTCGCCGGGGAGCAGGAGGCGGAGCACCCGGCCAAGACCTCCGACCCGGTGGTGCTCGCCTCCGGAAATCTCGGGCTGCTGTCGTTCCCGGACATCGAGGGGCGGGCCACGCGCGAGCAGCTCGACCGGCGCTACCCCGCACTGCTCGGCACGCTCGCCTCCCATCCGGGGATCGGCTTCCTGCTCGTGCGGAGCCAGAGGCACGGGTCGGTGGTGCTCGGGCCGGGCGGGGCGGAGGTCCCGGTGGCGGAGCTGACGGACGGGGAAGGGCCGATGGCCGTCTTCGGGGCCGGCGCGGCGGACGCGGTGCGGCGTACCGACGGCTTCCCGCATGTCGCCGACGTCATGGTCAATTCGATGTACGACCCGGAGACCGGCCGTGTACACGCCTTCGAGGAGCAGATCGGCTCGCACGGCGGACTGGGCGGTGAACAGTCGCGGCCGTTCCTGCTGTGGCCGCGGACGCTGACCGACCCCCTCGACGCCGTGGCGGCGGATGCTCCTCAGGGGGCGTCTCAGGCCGGTCCGGTGGGCGTTCCTCAGGCCGGTCCGGTGGGCGCGGAGGCGGTGCACCGGGTGCTGGCACGCTGGCTGAGGGAGCTGTCCGGGCCCCAGGTGCCGCTGCGGCAGGAGGGCTTCACCGGAGCGGTGCGGGTGGACGAACCGTTCCCGGACGGACAACCGTTCCCGGTCGGACCGCATTCGGAGGGGCCGGCCGGCGCGGATGTCCCACTCCGCGCCGATGTCCCGGACCCCGGTGACGCGGTCCCGGGCCCACGCGGGTGAGGCGCCCCTGGCGTCAGGCGGACTCGCGCCGCACCAGTGTCGGGTGGAAGACCACGGGGGGTTCGGGGCCGGCGCCCGGTTTGCCGATCTGCTTCAGGAGGAGCCGGGCCATCTCGGAGGCCATCTCCTCCACCGGCTGACGTACGGTCGTCAGCGGCGGATCGCACGCCACCGCCGCGTTGCTGTCGTCGAAACCCACCACCGCGACGTCCCCCGGCACGTCCTTGCCCGCCCGGAGCAGCACGGGCAGGGCGCCCAGCGCCATCAGGTCCGAGGCGATGAACACAGCGTCCAGATCCGGCCGTTCACTCAGCAGCCGGCGCATCGCCGAAGCCCCGCCCGACTGGGTGAAGTCCCCTTCGGCGGTCACCACGTCCCCGATGCCGTGCTGCTCCAGCGCGTCCAGGAAGCCGGTCAGACGCACCTGCCCCGCGGGCATGTCCTGCGGGCCCGCCACCGTCCCGATACGCCTCCGGCCCAGGGCCGCCAGGTGGTCGGCCGCCATCTGGGCCCCCGCCCGCTGATCCGCCTCGACGTAGGTGAGCGGCGAGGGCCGTCGGGGCCGGCCGGCCAGCACGGCGGGCAGCCGGGTGTCGTGGAGCAGCCCGGGCAGCGGGTCGTCGGCGTGCGAGGAGATCAGCACCACCCCGTCGACGTGCCCCTGGCGGAGGTACGACAGGAGTTGATTGCGGGAGACCTCGTCGTCGGAGAGCATCAGCACCATCTGGATCCCGGCGGGGCGCAGCACGTCCATCAGCCCGCCGACCACGCGTCCGAAGTGCGGGTCGGAGAACATCCGGCCGATGAACGGCTCGGAGACCGGGCGCCGTTCACGCTCGGACACCACCAAGGCGATCGAATCGGTGCGCCGGGTCACCAGCGAACGCGCCGCACGATTGGGGACGTAGCCGGTGGCGGCCACCGCCTCCTCCACGACCCGCCGCAACGCCGGGTCCACCGTGGTCGCGCCGTTGATCACACGGGACACGGTCGCCCGGGAGACGCCCGCCACCGCGGCCACGTCCTCCAAGGTGGCGGGGCGTACGGGCGGCGATACGTCGGCAGTCATGCAGTCTTTATACAAGGTGATCCGACGGGCACGCGAAGGCTTCCGGCACGTCAGCGGGTGTGCTTTCCCGCGTGCAGCGCCGTCAGGGCGGTCAGTTGCTGTAAGCATGTCAAGACTCCGTGCAGAAGCCTCAATTACCTGCTGATTGAACGGAGTTACTGGAATCGAGCATGGGAGAGCGGTTCCCTCGCCGATGGCTCCGGATGGTGCCCGGAGGGCGTTGTCAGTGGTGGACGGCAGGATGGTGGTCATGACGACGAACTCAGTCGGTGTGCTCGCCGACACCGCCGCCTACGCGGCCGCCGTGGAAGAAGCCGAGCGTGCCGCCGCCGCGTATTACGCCACAGGTGAGAGCACGCTCGACGACGACGCGTACGACCGCCTGGTGCGCGGGATCGCGGCCTACGAGGAGGAGCACCCGCAGGAGGTGCTGGACACCTCGCCGACCGGGAAGGTCGCGGGCGGGGCGGCCTCGGGGGACGTGCCGCACACCGTCCCGATGCTCTCGCTGGACAATGTCTTCTCCGCCGAGCAGTTCGTCACGTGGACTGCCTCCGTGGAGCGTCGTATAGGCAGGTGTGTCGCCGCCTGGAGCGTGGAGCCGAAGCTCGACGGTCTCGCCGTCGCCGCACGCTACCGGCAGGGCCGCCTCGACCGGTTGATCACCCGAGGCGACGGGACGGCCGGGGAGGACGTCTCGCACGCGATCGGTACGGTGCTCGGCCTGCCCGAGCGGCTCGGGGCTCCCGTCACCCTGGAGGTGCGCGGCGAGATCCTCATGACCAACGAGCAGTTCGAGCAGGCCAACACCGTGCGCACGGAACACGGAGCCGCCCCCTTCGCCAATCCGCGCAACGGGGCGGCGGGCACCCTGCGGGCCAAGGACCGTCCTTACCGCGTGGAGATGACCTTCTTCGCCTACGGCGCGCTCGCGCTGCCCGAATCCGGCGAGCCGACAGCCACCCTGGCCGAACTCCCGCACAGCGAGGTCCTGGAGTACGTCGCGGGGCTCGGCGTGCACACGGCCGCGGACACCGCGGTCGCCCCACGCACCGTCACCACGGTCGAGGAGGTGCAGGCCGGGGTCGAGGACATCGCGGCCCTGCGCGCGTCCTTGCCGTTCGGGATCGACGGCATCGTGATCAAGGCGGACCTGGCGGCCGACCAGCGCGACGCGGGATCGGGCACGCGGGCGCCACGCTGGGCCATCGCCTACAAGCTCCCGGCGGTGGAGAAGGTCACCCGGCTGCTGGGCGTCGAGTGGAACGTCGGCAGGACCGGCATCATCGCGCCCCGCGCAGTGCTGGAGCCCGTCGAGATCGACGGATCCACCGTCAGCTACGCCACGCTGCACAACCCCGCCGACATCACGCGCCGCGATCTGCGCCTGGGCGACCACGTGATGGTCTACAAGGCGGGCGACATCATCCCCCGCATCGAGGCCCCGGTCGCCCATCTGCGGACGGGTGAGGAGAAGCCGGTCGAGTTCCCCGAGGTCTGCCCCCGGTGCGGGTCGGAGATCGACATGAGCGAGCAGCGCTGGCGCTGCGTCCGGGGCCGCGACTGCCGCCTGGTCGCCTCCATCTCCTACGCGGTGGGCCGTGACCAGCTCGACATCGAGGGGCTCGGCGCGACCCGGGTCGTCCAGCTCGTCGACGCGGGCCTCGTCCAGGACTTCGCCGATCTCTTCACGCTGGAGCGGGACCAGCTGCTCTCGCTGGAGCGGATGGGGGAGACCTCCACCGACAATCTGCTGGCGGCCATCGAGACGGCCAGGAGCCGTCCGCTGTCCCGTGTCTTCTGCGCCCTCGGTGTGCGAGGCACGGGCCGCTCCATGTCCCGCCGGATCGCCCGCTACTTCGCCTCGATGGACCGGATCGTCGCGGCGGACGCGGAGACGTTGCAGAAGGTCGACGGAATCGGCAAGGAGAAGGCGGCGGCGGTCGTCACGGAGCTCGCCGAGCTGGCGCCGCTGATCGGCAAGCTGGTGGCCGCGGACGTCAATATGACGGAGCCCGGTGCGACTCCTCCGCCGGAGCCCGGTGCCGAGCCGGAGGGCGGAGCCGAGGACGGGACGGCGGCCGGCCTGCCGCTCGCCGGGATGACGGTCGTGGTCACCGGAGCCATGACCGGGGCTCTGGAGGAGCTCTCGCGCAATCAGATGAACGAGCTGATCGAGCGGGCCGGCGGGAAGTCCTCCTCCAGTGTCTCCAAGCGCACCAGCCTGCTGGTCGCCGGCGAGAAGGCAGGGTCCAAGCGGACCAAGGCCGAGGATCTGGGAGTCCGGATAGCCGCGCCCGAGGAGTTCGCCGAGCTGGTCGAGAGCTACCTCGCCTCGGAGGCGTGAAAGGTAAACGCGGACCCAAGCCTTGGAATTGTCAAGAGAGTGGCGTTTCCATGCCTTGTATTGCATAGTGAGGACTCGATCATGCCTCGCTATCGGCGGTCGGTGAGTACGGGCGGCTGGGCGGCAGACCTGAGGGTGAGGGCCCGATGCGTTCTTCGCGTGATGGACGGCGGCGCGGCCGGCCGGTTCTCCGGCAGCGGGTCGCACACGCAGGAGCGGTGCACCGTCCCGGTCGCGTCAGGGGACTGGCCATCGACCTGGGCAGCTCCGGGGCCCGTGCCTGGGTCCCCGGGCGGGGTCTTGTCCCTGGCGGACCGGCCGGGTGGGAGGACCACGTCGGCCGGCCGGTCCGGCGGGGGCGCATCGTCGACGCGGCGTCCTGCGCCGGACTGCTGAGCCGCCTGGCCGACACCGCGCTCGGCGATCACCGGCAGGACAGTGTGATCGTGCTGAGCCACCCGGTCCTGGCCGGACGGGAACACCGCACGCTGGCGGGGGAGCTCCTCGCCGCTCTGGGCGCGTCCGGGGCCCTGGTCCTGAACAGCGCCAGCGCCGTGGCCGCGTCCGCCGGGCTGCTGGGCAGCGGTCCCGTGCTGGTCGTCGACATGGGTGCCGAGCTGACCGAAGTCGCCCTGCTCGTGGACGGAAGGGTCGTCGACGCCCGCCAGGCCGACGCGGGACTCAGCGATCTCGAACCTCGGACGCTGCCGGCGGAACTCGTCCGTAGCGTCCTCGATATGATCACGTCCATGTGGCGTGAGGACCAGCACGGCGCGGTGCGGGGAGCGTTGCGCCGTGGGCCCGTGCTCACCGGTGGCGGAGCGCTCCGCCGCGACGTCACCGACCTGATCGCGGGCTGCCTCGGTGTGCCGGTGCGCATCGCCCCCGACCCGTCGACCGCCGTCGTGCGGGGCGCCGCACTGATCCTGGCCTCGGTGCCGGCCCGCTCCGGTGCGGGTGCGGTGTCCTTCCGCCCGGTCCGGCTGAGGTGAGCCCCCTCCCGGGGGCACCCCGGGGGAACGCGCCCCCGAGGGCGCCGCACGGCACACGACCGCACGAGGCGCGGACACTCGGCACGCGACCGCACGACGCGCGAGCGCATGGCACGCGACCGCCCGGCACACCGCGGCACGAGATGCGGCACCTTCTTGCCGCGCTGCTCCTCACCGCCCTGACACTCCTCGGGGGCGCGTCGGCCGCCGCCGGAACAGCACTCCCCTTGCCCGGCCCCGGCGCCGCGCATGCCGTCACCGGCCTCGCGCACGCCGCCCCCGCCGAGCACATCGCCGATCCCGCCGTCGGCCTGGTGCCGCGTGCGGGCGCCGACCGCCCCCACGCCCCGCACCACGTTCCCCCGCCCGGCCACGGCGCCCTGCCACCGCGCCCGCAGGGCCTCCCCCTGCCTCGGGGCATCGCGCCAGGAGCAGTGGGCGCGGGCCCCTTCACCGTCGTCAGGGCGGGGGCGGCGCTTCCCGGTGTGCGGGGTCCTCCAGGGGTGACGGCCGGTCAGCCGGCCCTTCGCCGGTCCTGTTCCACAGACCCGTCGCCCCGCCCTCCCCTCTGAGGCCAGGGCGGACGACGCCCACTCAAGGGGACTCCCATGACTCGCGCCACCACGGTGCGAGCGGTTCTGGCTGCCGCCGTTCTGCTCGTCTCCGTGTTCATCACGCTGACCATGTCACCCAGACTCGGCCTCGACCTCCAGGGCGGCACCCGGATGGTGCTGCAGGCCAAGGACTCCGGCACCGCGAAGGCGGACCGGGAGAGCACCGATCGCACCCTGGAGGTACTGCGGCAGCGCATCGACTCACTCGGCGTCGCCGAACCCGTGCTGACCCGCTCGGGCGAGGACCGGATCATCGTCGAACTGCCCGACGTCCAGGACCCGCGCGAGGCGGCCGAGGTCATCGGCAGAACCGCCCAGCTCAGCTTCCACGCCGTCCAGGGCCCCGGGACCCAGGCGCAGAAGGACGCGGAGACCGACGCGGCCGGGGACGGGCCGACCCTCCCCGACGAACAGGGCGGGCTCCTCGATCTCGGCCCCACGCAGCTCTCCGGCGCCGGAGTCAAGGACGCCACCGCGAACTTCGACGCGCAGCAGGGCACGGGCTGGAGCGTCTCGCTCGACTTCCACAAGGACGCGGGCAGGAAATGGACGGAGCTCACCGGGGAAGCCGCGTGCAACCCGGCCCAGGACGAACGGCGCCGCGTCGCGATCGTCCTCGACGGGAAGGTCATCTCCTCGCCGCAGGTCGACCCGTCGGTCGGCTGCAAGGCGGGACTGCCCTCCGGGTCCACCCAGATCACCGGCTCCTTCAGCGCCGACGAGGCACGCGACCTCGCCCTGCTCATCAAGGGTGGTGCCCTCCCCGTCCCCGTGGAGATCGTCGAGCAGCGGACCGTCGGCCCGACCCTCGGGGCGGCCGCCATCGACGCCAGCGCCCAGGCCGCCCTCATCGGCGCCGCGGCCACGGCGCTCTTCATCACCTTCATGTACCGGCTGTTCGGTGCGCTCGCCGCGCTCGCCCTCGCCGCCTACGGAGTGATCTCGTACGCGGCGCTCGTCGTCCTCGGCGTCACCCTGACCCTGCCGGGACTCGCCGGCTTCGTCCTCGCCATCGGAATGGCGGTCGATGCCAACGTCCTTGTCTTCGAACGGGCCCGGGAGGAGTACGCGGAGCGGCGGAACGGTTCACTGCGCTCCGCGCTGAGCGCCGGATTCCGTAACGCCTGGAGCGCCGTCGCCGACTCCAACGTCACCACACTGATCGCCGCCAGCCTCCTCTTCTTCCTCGGTTCGGGGCCGGTCAAGGGCTTCGGAGTCACCCTCGCCATCGGTGTCCTGGTCTCGATGTTCTCCGCGCTCGTCATCGCCCGGGCGCTCACCGAGATCGCGGCGGGATCCCGGTTCGTCGGTGACTACGCGGGTGTGAACGGCATCGCACGGCCCGGCCGCGTACGCACCTGGCTCAACGCCCGCGACCCCCAGCTGTTCCGGGCTCCGCGCCGCTGGCTGATGATGTCCGCCGCGCTCGTCCTCGTCGCCGTGACCGGCATCCTCGTGCGTGGAGTCGATCTGGGGGTCGAATTCACCGGCGGACGGCTGGTGGAGTACTCCACCAGCCGTCCCGTCGACGTCGAGACCGCCCGCGACACGATCGCCGCCGCGGGATTCGCCGACGCCGAGGTCACCACGGCGGGCGAGCACGACCTCTCCGTACGCACCGGGAAACTGGACAACGACGGGGAACACGCCCTGCGGGCCGCGCTGGCCGAGGAGGGCGGCGAGGCCACGAAGGTGCGCGACGAGCTGATCGGCCCCAGCCTGGGGGACGAACTGCGGCGCAACGCCCTGATCGCCCTGGGCGTGGCCGTGTTCGTGCAACTCGCCTATCTCGCGGCCCGCTTCCGCTGGACGTTCGCCGTGGCGTCGGTCGGGGCCCTGGTCCACGACGTCGTCATCCTGGTCGGCGCCTTCGCCTGGCTCGGACGCCCCGTCGACGGGATCTTCCTGGCCGCCCTGCTCACCGTCATCGGTTACTCCGTCAACGACTCCGTGGTGGTGTTCGACCGGGTACGGGAGCTCTGGGCCAGGAACCGGCGCACCCCGGTCGCCGACGTGGCCAACCGTGCCGTCCTGCAGACCGTCCCACGTACCGTCAACACGGGGACGGGCGCCCTGTTCATCCTGGTCGCCCTCGCGGTGCTGGGCGGTGACTCGCTGGCGGACTTCGCGCTCGCCCTTCTCATCGGCATCTGCGTGGGGACGTACTCCTCGGTGATGACCGCCGTACCGGGAGCGCTCCTTCTGGAGAGGAGCAGCAAGGCCCCGCCGCCCGCCCGCAAGCGGGCACCGGGGCGCAGGAAGGCGGTCGGCAAGCCGCGCCGGGACCCCGCCGACAACGGGGCACGCGTCTGAGGCTCCGTTGTCACCGCGGCGCGTACGGAGAGCACGACTGCCGGGCTGGGGCACAATCCTGACCACCTCGAGTGATCGGAGTGTGCCTCTCATGCCCCTCGTGCTGCGTGAGGCCCGGGACACGCTCGTACCGGACATGGGCGGTCCGCACGGTCCGCTGCCGCCGGTGATGCTCGTCCTGACCGTGCTCACCGGGCTGGTCGACGCGTTCAGCTATCTGCTCCTCGGGCATGTCTTCGTCGCCAACATGACGGGCAACGTCGTCTTCATGGGATTCGCCGTCGCAGGCGCGGCGGGCTTCTCGACGCTCGCCTCGATCGCGGCGCTCGTGTCGTTCGGGGCCGGGGCGCTGGCCGGCGGCATCACCGTCCACCGGGCGAGGGCGCACCGGGGCCGGCAGTTGCAGCACGCGCTCCTCGTCGAGACCGTCTTCGTCACCGCCGCCATGATCGTCACGCTGGTCTCGGGCGGACCGTACACCGGGGGAGTCCGGTTCACCCTCATCGTGCTGCTCGCCCTCGGGCTCGGTGTGCAGAACGCCGCGGTCCGGGCGCTCGCCGTACCCGACCTCACCACCACCGTGCTGACCCGCACCCTGACCGGCGCCGTGGCCGACAGCCGGTTCGCCAAGGGGCCCGGCAGCCGGGCGGGGCGCCGGCTCCTCTCCGCCGCCGCCCTGCTGGCCGGTGCCTTCATCGGTGCTCTGGTCCTGCTGAACGGGCACCCGACGCTGCCGCTGGTCCTCGCCGTGGTTCTCCTGGCCGTCATGAGCACGGCGGCGACCCTGCTGGCCCGGACCGACGCCCCCTGGACGCGGCCGCGCGACGGGGCATGAGGCGGGCCCCGGCCGGCAGCGGCAGCCCGCCCCGTGTCAGGCGCGACAGCCGGTGCACCCGGACCGTAACGTCACAGGCACCCGTCAACCGCACCCGTACGCCCAGGAGCCGCCGAATGCCCGCTGAACCGCTGTCCGCAGACGACATCGAGGCCGGCCTGCGCGAGTTGCCCGGATGGCAGCTGGAGGGGGACCGGATCACCCGTACCTACCGGCTGCCCTCCCACTTCGCCGCCGCCGGGCTGACCGTACACATCGCCCAGATCCAGGATGAGCTCAACCACCACTCGGACCTGACGCTCGGTTACCACACGGTGGCCCTCGCCGTGCACACGCATGACGCGGGTGGCGCCGTCACACGCAAGGACCTCGCGCTGGCGGCGCGGGTGGAGGCGGTCGCCGCCGGGCACGGGGCGGAGTAGGCAGGCATCCTCACGGAGCAGGGCCGAAGCGGGGGTGTGCGGCCAGCCAGTTCGCGTAGCTGTCGCTGCGCCGCACGGCCTCCGCGTACGCCGCACAGGTGTGCCCGCCCACCCGCGGCGGCCGCGGCGCTCGCCGCGGGGGACCGCCGGTCCAGCAGATGGTGCCAGCTCTCAGCGGCGAACCCGCGAGTGGCCGGGTCAAAAGGCCCGGGGCGGCGGGAACGTGGCGCGGCACAGCCCGATCGCCCGGCCCACCTGGACCGGATGCACCACGGACGCCGTGTCCGTCTCGTACACCGACGCCGGGGTGAGGGGGCCGCCGAGCGCCTTCTCGATCCGCCGCAACTGGGCGCCGATCGCGGGCTGCGCGAGCCCGAGAGCCGCCGCGGCCTTGGTGAGATGCCGGTGTCGGCTATCGCCCGTACGGTGCCAGATGGCGTAACTCCAGCTCCATGCGCGCACGTTATGGCCGCCGGCACCCACCGGCAATACGTGGAGCGTGCTCCAGGCCCGTATTCATGAGGCGCTTGGCCGGTCCGTCAGCCGTTCCGGCCCGCGGAGTGCCGGAGCGCGTCGACGACCAGGTCGAGGAGCTGACCGGTCCTCTCCGGCGAGTCGCTCGCCGTGGTGGAGAGGAACACCCCGAGCAGCATCATCGTGACGTCCTCCGGATCGACGTCCGCACGCAGTGATCCGGTACGCGCGCCGCGGTCGAGGATCTCCGCGATGGCTGCCGTGATCCGTTCCCGCGTCGCGGGCGTGGCGATGCTGCCCGACGCCCAGCCCGCGCGCAGCGTGGCCGACATACCGCGCTTGACCTGGAAGAACGCAGCGTACCCGTCCATCCACGCGCGGAGCGCGGCTTCGGGAGGCAGTGCGGAGAGCAGTGCGGGCGCGCTGGAGACCACCTTGTCCAGCTCCGTCGAGTAAAGGGCCTCCACCAGCGCTTCACGGGTCGGGAAGTGCCGGTAGAGCGTGCCGATCCCGACACCGGCCTCGCGGGCGATCGCGTCCAGAGGCACGGCCTCGGCCGTCGAGGCGAAGGCGGCTCGGGCGACGGAGAGGATTCTGTCGCGGTTGCGCCGCGCGTCGGCGCGTACCGGTCGGCCGGGCGCCGCGGCGCCGCGGTCCGTGGCCGGGGATTCGTGCTCTGACAAAGCGGAGGGCCTCCGTTTACTGCTAGTCTGGACTAAGCGGAGTGACTCCGCTTAATTCATCGTCTCACGAGAACGGGACACCGTCATGGCCTCTCCCACCCGATCTCTCCAGCACACGGCCTCCGGCGCGCGGCGCCCCGGAGGGCCCGGACAGCTCGCCGGCCGCACCGTCTCCCGCGTCGGCTTCGGCGCGATGCAGCTCGAACGCCTCGCGGGCGACCGCAAGGCGGCCGTGGCGCTGCTGCGCCGCACCGTCGAGCTGGGGATCGACCACATCGACACCGCCCAGTTCTACGGCCATGGATTCGTCAACGACGTGATCCGCGAGGCCATCCGCCCCGAGGACGACGTCATGGTGGTCAGCAAGGTCGGAGCAGCCCCCGACCCTGATGGCCCCCTTCCCCTGCGCCTCGCGCAGCGTCCCGAGCAGCTGCGCGCGGGTGTCGAGGACAACCTGGCCGCCCTCGGACTCGAACAGATCCCCCTCGTCAATCTGCGCCGTGCGGACAACGGGCCAGGCCTGCGCGCCGAAGGCGACCAGGTCGTCGACCTCGACGACCAGCTCGCCGCGATGACCGCACTGCGCGACGAGGGCAAGATCGGTGCGATCGGCCTCAGCAGTGTCACGCTCGACGGGCTGCGCAGGGCCCTCCCCGCCGGCATCGCCTGCGTGCAGAACGCCTACAGCCTGCTCACGCGCGACGACGAGGACATGCTGCGGCTGTGTCTCGCCGAGGGCATCGCCTGGGTGCCGTACTTCCCCCTCGGCAGCGCCTTCGACGGCCTGCCGAAGGTGTCCGACGAGCCCGCCGTGAGCGCCGCCGCCCGCGACCTGGCGGTCACTCCCGCACAGGTCGGCCTGGCCTGGCTCCTCAGCCACGCCCCGAACCTGCTGCTGATCCCCGGGACGGCCGACCCGGATCACCTGGAGGCGAACGTCGACGCGGGAGCGGTCACGCTCGACGAGGCGACGGTCGCGGCACTCGACGCGGTCCCGCCTCGCCGGGGGGACATCACGCTCGGCTGAGAGAAGCCCGGACCGGAGGTGACGGGCGCCCCCTACTGTGACCGGGAAGGTTCGCCGGGTTGAGAGCGGACAAGCAGTTGGAATGGGCTGGGCAGCCTGTGCACTGGGCGTGGGAACATCGCGCCGTGACTATCGCCCTGCAGGTGAAGCAGAGCTCGACCCTGTTCCGGTCGGCCCAGCGGCGGATCCGCCGGTTCAAGTGCGCGGACAGGTTGTCGAGGATCACGTAGTTCGGGGCGCCGTCCGGGCAGGCCGCGCGGATCGATCGCGAAGGCCGAGTACCAAGACCTCCTGACCCGGCTCACCGCCCGCGTGCCCCGAGTTGACCCAACTGGTAGCCCACATCCGGACCTTCGCCCCACTCCTGAAGCCTCAGCCAGAAAACGCCGACACCCTCGACCAATGGGTCACCGAGGTCCGAGCAGCCGATCTGCCGTATCTGCACGCCTTCACCCGCGGTCTCGAGCGAGACCGCGACGCTGTAATCGCCGCGTTCACACTCCCGTACAGCAACGGCCCGACCGAGGGTGTCAACACCAAGACCAAGCGCATTGCCCGCCAGATGCACGGACGAGCAGGCTTCACCCTCCTTCGCCACCGCATCCTCCTCGGATAACACCACACAGAGTCACCACCGAATGTGAGACAGAGCCGAACGTTTTACAGTCCCTGTCTCAGGCTGGCGCGCATGAGTCTGCGCTTGACGGTCCGGGTTGGCTGGCCGAGGTCGGCGGCAGCGCGGCGAATTCGATCAGGACACTGCGCGTACCCAGTCGCTGCATTGCGACGTCTCGTTGACGCAGACACGGAACTCGACCCCGCGGTCCTCCGGGATGTCACCGCTGCCGTCTGGGGACCCCAGATTGTGCGTCTTGTTGCCGTCGGCCGACGCGACGTAGATCGTGTCCCTGTCCGCGACGAACGCGCTGTCGTAGTAGAAGCCCTTGTAGACGATCATCTCGATACGGTTCGCGTGCCCGTCCGCCATCCGGTCCCACGCCGTCAGGACTTCGCCGTCCGGGTTGAACTTAGCGCCGTACAGGGAGCTATCGTCGGCGATCAGGTGAGCCTCAGCCCACCTGGCGGAGCCAGCATCCGTCAGGCTCTCGCCCGACAGGGTGCGCGACTGATAGACAACTCCGGCGTGGGCCGTACCTGGCATAGCGCACAGGCCTATCGCCGCCACCACCGCGATCGACGATAACGCCTTGGCCGTCCCTCGTATGGTCATGGGAGAACTCTCCTGTTCTGGATCGTGAAACAAGCCGAGAGGCTGGGCCGGTCACGCACAACCGCGGCCCCGCTCTGACAACGCAGCAATGATGCCGTGACGCGATAGCCCTAGCCAGGCTCTTTCGCCACAACGCAAAAGCACAGCTCGCGGGCATGGTTGCGGCCGCGGAAGGGGTCCCACAGGCAACGCTGCCCGCCGCGAAGGGCAGCGGGCGGCGTGTCGCCTCGCCGGGGGGACATCACGCTCGGCTGAGAGAAACCCGGACGGGAGGCGACGGGCGCCCCCTAGGGTGGCGTCGTGCTGGATTACGACACGGAAGCCCCCCGCTACGACAGGACCCGCGGTGGGGAACCCCGGGCCGAGGCCGCCGCGGGCGCTGTCCTCGGACTGCTGCCACCGTCCGCCCGTACGCTGCTGGACATCGGCTGCGGGACGGGGCTGGTCACCCGGCGGATCTCCCAGGGCCGCCCGGCGCTCCGGGTGTTCGGCGCGGACGCCTCGTACGGCATGGCACGGCTGGCCCGGCAGCGGATCGGGGCGGTCGCACTCGCCGACGTACGGCGACTCCCCCTGCGCACCGCCTCGGTCGACGCGGTCAGCGCGGTCTGGCTGCTACACCTGCTGCGCGGTGACGGTCTCGTCCGCGAGGTGGTGGCCGAGGCGGCCCGGGTGCTGCGGCCCGGCGGGGTGTTCGTCGCCACGGTCGACAAGGACGCCGGACACGACGTGGACAGCGACATCGACGCGGTGCTCACCCCCTACCGCAGCTCGCAACCGGCCGACGCGGCGGACCTGGTCACCGGTTACGCGCGATCCTGCGGCCTGGAGCCTGCGGGCGAGGCCGGCTTCACCGGACACGGGCAGGGGCGCTCGCCCCTGCGCACCGCACGGGGGGTGCTGCGGGGCGACTACGCCTCGCGACTGGCGCTGCCCGGAACGGCGGCCACCCGCCTCGCGGCCGAACTCACCGCCCTGCCCGACCCGGACCGCCCACGGGCCGACCCCTCGTACCGGCTGCTGGCGTTCCGGGCGCGCGGCTGACGAGAAGCGCCCCGACCGCCGTTGCCGGAGCCTGGACGGCGGTTCCCCCGGCGGCATCACAGGCAGCCGCAGCCTGTGGCGTAAAGCAGCAGGAACGCCGCCGTCGCTGCGACCAGGGTGAAGCCGGCTGCGGCCACCGCGGTCCAGCTCCGTCGGCGGCGGCCCTTCACGGGATGGCGGAAGGTCCCCCAGGCGCCGTGAGCGAGGAACAGGCCGAGCAGGCCGGCACCCGCGACGGTCAGGAGCGGGCTGAAGGACCAGCTCAGGTAGGCGATCAGAGCCAGACCGGCGAGCAGGGCACAGGCGAGCAGGCCGAGGATCACCTCCGCGACGGCTTCCCCGACAGTCTCCGCCAGGAACTCGCCGACACCCTTCGCCGCTCTGCCAATCCTCAGGACATTCCTCCGGCCTCACGGGCGAGCAGGCCTCGCACGGGGCCCGGGGGAGAGACCCGCGAACGGCCGGAACGGTTGCTCGGGAACACCCTCTGGTGCGGTGAGCGCCGCCGGCCGTGGAGGCAGGACCTTCCGGTCACCCTGCCGGCACTGCTCCCGCCCCGCCCCCGCCGTCCCGCGCCGCCGCCGTGCTGCCCCGCTCGATCAGCCGGGGAAGCGGAACCTGCACGGTGCGGGCCGGCCCGCCGTCGAGCAGTACGGTCAGCTCCCTTGCCGCGAGCCGGCCGAACGCGACCGGGTCCCGGGAGAGCGCAGTCAGCCACGGTGCGGTCAGCCGGCAGAGTGCCGAGTCCTCCCACGACACGACCGATACGTCGTCGGGGACCGCGAGGCCGAGGCCCGTGGCGACCGCGGACCCCGCCGCGGCCATCACATCGTTGTCGTAGATCAGGGCCGTCGGTGGCACCGGCTGCTCCAGCACCTTCCTGGTGACCGCCGCCCCCTCGATGTCGGAGTAGTCCGTGGTCACCGAGTGCGCCTCGGCCAGGCCGCGCCGGTCGGCCTCGATCCGCAGGGACTCGATGCGCCGGTCGGTGTGGGCGAGGCTGGACAGGCCCGCGATGTGCACGATGCGGCGGTGCCCCAGCTCGTGCAGACGGCCGACGACCGCCGCCATGGCGCCCGCGTCGTCCGCGCGGATCTGTGAGAGCCCCGGGTGCGGGCCCGTGTCACCGCCGGGCAGCGTGCCGATGACGACGGCCCGCAGGCCCAGTTCGTCCAGCAGGTCCGCACGCGGATCGTCCGTACGCGGGTCGACCATCAGCACACCGTCGACCCGGTGCTCGGCCCACCAGCGCCTGTAGACCGCGCACTCGGCGGCCACGTCCTCCACCACCTGGAAGAGCAGGCCGAGTTGGCGTTCGGCGAGCACCTCCTGGATTCCGGAGATCAGCTGGAGGAAGAACGAGTCCACGCCCAGGTTGGCCGCCGGACGGGCCACGACCAGCCCCACGGTGGCCGACCCCTCCCCGGACAGTGCCCGCGCGGCTGTACTCGGCCGCCAGCCCAGCTGTTCGGCGACGCGCCGGATCCGGTCGCGGGTGATCTCCGAGACACCCGGACGGCCGTTGAGCGCGAACGAGACGGCGCTCTCCGAGACGCCGGCGCGCTGCGCGATGTCCTTCATGGTCGGCCGGCGTGCCGGTGTGCGTCTGGCCGGTGAGATGTCCTCGGCCGACGGCCCCTTCGGTATCACCCGGTGCCTCTTTCCCGCGTTTCCCCGTGGTCCCCAAGTGAGGTCGGCGCCTTCGCCCGGCCCCGGGGCAGTGTAAGCCTTGCCGAGGGCTGGGTCGAGTGAAGCCAACGGACAACTAATGCGCTTGAGTTGCAGGAGTCTAATGCGCTTTAGTGCACTACGGGGAGTGAGGCATCATGGCCGTCTGACCTGCATGTATCCCGAAAAGTTCGTTCAATCTTCGATGAATGTATTGACTTTCCCTCAGGCGCCTTGCAGTCTCAGCCGAGCGAAGGCGGCCGAGGGGTTCACCACTCCGCTTCCCTTCGCATGCCTGGTCCGAGCAAAGGAGCCGTTCACCGTGCGCATCTCCCGCAGAGCAGCCGCCGCTGCCGTCGTACTCGCCACAGTCCTTCCGTTGAGCGCCTGCGGGGGCGGCTCCGGAGCGGGCTCCACCGACGCGTCGGGCAAGGTCGAAGGGAAGATCACCTTCCAGACCTGGAACCTGCAGGCGAACTTCAAGGACTACTTCAACGGTGTGATCGCCGACTTCGAGAAGAAGTACCCCGGCACCGAGGTCAAGTGGGTCGACCGTCCGGGTGAGGGTTACGCGGACAAGATCAGCGCCGACGCGGCCGGCGGCACCCTGCCGGACGTCGTGAACGTCTCGCCCGACCTGGTGGCGCCGTTGGCCGAGGCGGGTATCGCCCTGGACCTCGACAAGGCGGCGTCGAAGTACCGCGGGGAGTACCTGCCGGAGGCGTGGGCCAGCCATCAGGTCCCGGGTGCGGAAGGTACGTTCGCCTTCCCCTGGTATCTCAACACCGGGC
Source organism: Streptomyces sp. NPDC051064 (assembly GCF_044455985.1). Lineage (NCBI taxonomy): Bacteria > Bacillati > Actinomycetota > Actinomycetes > Kitasatosporales > Streptomycetaceae > Streptomyces > Streptomyces sp. NPDC051064. The sequence goes on along the minus strand of NZ_JBITFK010000003.1, from coordinate 331,513 downwards.
CGATGTTCTACAACAAGCGGCTGCTGGAGAAGGCCGGGCTCGACGCGGCGAAGCCGCCGTCCACCTATGACGAGGTCTTCTCCGTCGGGCTGAAGCTGGCCGAGGCGAGTGACGGGAAGGTCGCGGCCCTCGCGAACGTGCCCACCATCGAGGACTTCGGCCGCTACGGTGGCGGGCTGATGAACGACGAGGGCACCGGCTTCACCTTCAACGATGCCAAGGGCGTCGAACTCCTCACGAAGTACAAGCAGTTGTACGACGCGAAGGCGCTCGACCCGCAGGCGCTGACCGCGACACCCGAGTCCTCGGGGCACAAGTTCCTCACCGAGTCCGTGGCGATGAACCCCGGCAGTGCGCTGGACCTGGCCAACTTCAAGAAGCAGGCCCCGGGGCTCTACAAGAACATCGGCATCACCGACCAGGTCAGCAACACCGGCAAGGCCAACATGTACGTCATGGGGCTCATGGTGAACGCGCAGACCGAGCAGAAGCCCGCCTCCGTGGCCTTCGCCCACTACGTCACCGACGCGACCCGGCAGATGCAGTTCGCGAAGAAGGTCGCCATCTTCCCGAGCACCGCGGGATCCCTGGACGACCCCTACTTCACCGAGGAGGACGGCACGGACGAGACCCGCGTCCGGATAGCCGCGGCCAAGTCGCTGAAGACGGCCGTCAACTACACGCCGGTGCTGTTCAGCGAACAGATGAAGACCGAGCTCCGCAACCAGATCGCCAAGGCGCTCCAGGGGAAGCAGAGCCCCGAGGAAGCCCTTGACAACGCTGTCAAGGCCTGTGACCGGCTCCTGCAGCAGAGCTGAGACCTGATGAAGACCCCTGTCACCCCCTGCGCCGCCACGCGTGCGACGGCCGACGGCGTCCCCGGGCCCCGTACCGCCCCGGCGGCGAGCGGGGCCGCGGCCCCCGGCGGCGGCCGGCCGGCCCGCCGGATCAGCCGCCATCTCCCGCTGAGCCCATGGCTGTTCGCGGCGCCCGGACTGCTGGTCGTCGGCGCCTTCAGCCTGTACCCGTTCTTCAGCACCCTGGTCAACGCCTTCACCGACCGCCGGACGCTGGTGCCCGGCACATTCGTCGGCCTGGACAACTTCCAGGAACTGCTGCACGACGAGATGTTCTGGATCGGCCTCCGCAACAGCACGCTCTACGTCCTCGGCGTCGTACCCGCGCTCGTGATCCTCCCGCTGCTGCTCGCGATGCTCGTCCAACGGCACATCCCGGGCATCACCTTCTTCCGCTCCGCCTTCTACACCCCCGTCGTGGCCTCCATCGTGGTCGTCGGTCTGATCTGGGTGTGGATGCTCGACGACCGCGGGCTGATCAACTCCCTGCTGGAGGCGGTGGGGATCGGCAAGGTCGGCTTCCTCAGCGACCAGTGGCTGCTGCTGCTGAGCGCGATGACGGTCACGGTCTGGAAGGGCCTCGGCTACTACATGATCATCTACCTGGCGGCCCTGGCGAACGTGCCACGGGAGCTGCACGAGGCCGCGTCCGTGGACGGCGCCGGAGCGGTACGCCGCTTCTTCACCGTCACCGTTCCCGCCGTCCGCTCGACCATGGTGCTGGTCGCGGCGCTCGCCTCGGTCTCGGCCTTCAAGGTCTTCTCCGAGGTCTACCTGATGGCCGGCCCCTCCGGAGGCCCGGCCGGCGAGGACACCACGCTGGTGATGCTGGTCCAGCGGGTCGGCACCGGACTGACCGGACGCGTCGGTTACGCCTCCGCGATCTCGGTCGTCATCTTCGTCGTCACCGTCGGGCTGATGCTGCTGGTGCTCCGCGCCGACCGCAAGGAGGACGCGTGAGCATCCTGAGGACCACAGACGCCGAGGGCCGCCGCATCCCGGTATGGCAGCTCGTCCTGCGCTACGTCCTGCTGCTCCTCGTGCTGGCCCTGACCGTCGGGCCGTTCCTGTGGCAGCTCTCGACCTCGCTCAAGGGCCCGGGCGAGGACATCTTCAGCTCCCCGCCGAAGTTCTTCCCCAGCGACCCGACCCTGGACAACTACACCCGGGTCGCCGACACCATCCCGGTCTGGGAGTACGCGCTGAACTCCCTGAAGGTCGCCTCCGCCAACGTGGTGACCAACTGCGTGGGCGCCGCCCTGGCCGGCTACGCGCTGGCCAGACTGCGCTACCGGGGGCGCCGGGCCGCGACCCTGGCGTTCATCCTCGCCATGCTGGTCCCCGTGGAGGGCATCATCATCGCCCAGTTCACCACCATGCGTGACCTCGGCCTGAACAACACCCTGCTCGGGGTGCTCCTGCCGGGCTCCATCGGAGCGATGAACGTCCTGCTGATGCGCAACGCCTTCCTGAACCTCCCGCTGGAGGTGGAGGAGGCCGCGTACGTCGACGGAGCCAACGTCTGGCAGCGCTTCCTGCGGATCGCCCTGCCCTCGGTCAAGGGCACCCTCGCCGTCGTCGCGATCTTCGCCTTCATGGGCGCCTGGGACGACTTCCTGTGGCCGCTGATCGTGCTCAGCGACCCGGAGAACTTCACCCTGACCATCGGGCTGAACTACCTGCACGGCACCTTCGCCAACGACGAACGGCTCGTTGCGGCGGGCACGATCATCGCCGTGGCCCCGCTCATCGCGCTCTTCGCCTGTCTGCAGCGCTTCTTCTTCCGGGGAGTCGGCGAAGGCGCCGTCAAGGGCTGACCGTCCCCCGCCCCCCACCACAGAACCAGGATCACCCGTTCCCATGAGCTCCACCGTGCCGCGTTTCGGCGCCAACTACACGCCCAGCCAGGGCTGGTTCCACCACTGGCTGGACTTCGACCTCGACGCCGTGCGCGCCGACCTGGACTCGATCGCCGGTCTCGGCCTCGACCACATCCGCGTCTTCCCGCTCTGGCCGCTCTTCCAGCCCAACCGCACGCTGATCCGCCCGCGCGCCGTCGAGCAGCTCGTCGAGCTGGCCGACGCCGCGGCCGAACGCGGCCTCGACGTCAACGTGGACGGGCTGCAGGGGCACCTGTCGAGCTTCGACTTCCTGCCCGCCTGGACGCAGACCTGGCACCGCCGCAACCTGTTCACCGACCCGGACGTCGTGGCCGGCCAGGCCGCATACCTGCGGACCCTCGCCGCAGCCCTCGCCGACCGGCCCAACTTCATCGGCATGACCCTGGGCAACGAGATCAACCAGTTCTCCGGAAGCCCGCACCCCGACCCCGACCCCATCACGCCCGCTCAGGCCGCCGACTGGCTGCGGACCCTGCTCGGCGCGTGCGAGGAGGGCGCCCCCGGGAAGCTCCATCTGCACGCGGAGTACGACGCGTCCTGGTACCAGGACGACCACGCCTTCACCCCGGCGCACGCGGCCCGGATCGGTGCGGTCACCGCCGTCCACTCCTGGGTCTTCAACGGCACCGCCCAGCGCCACGGACGTGACGGCACGGCGACCGAGCACCACGCGGCGTACCTGATCGAACTCTCCAAGGCGTGGGCGCACGACCCCCACCGACCGGTGTGGCTCCAGGAGGTGGGCGCCCCCGCGCCCCTGATCCCCGCCGGCCACGCCGCCTCGTTCACGGAGGCGACCGTCGCCAACGCCCTGGACTGCGAGGACGTCTGGGGCGTCACCTGGTGGTGTTCCCACGACGTCTCACGCTCCCTGGCCGACTTCCCCGAACTGGAATACGGCCTCGGGCTGCTGACCAACGACCGGCAGGTCAAGCCCGCCGGGCAGGCCATCGCCAGGATGGTCGAGGAGCAGCGAGCGGCCGCCCACCGCCCGGCGCCCCGGACCACCGCGCTCGTCGTCGACACGGGGGACGACGACGCGGCGCCCCGTCGGTCGGTGTGCGCGCCCGGCGGCGCGGTCTTCGAGGCGTTCGCCCGGCTCACCGCGGACGGCGCCCGCCCCACCACGGTCCTCGCGAGCCGTGCCGAGGACCGCCACCACCTCGCCGACCGCGGAATCACCGAGGTCGTCACCCCCGGCCAGGTCCTGTGACCTGCTGACGCCCCGCCGCCCACCCAGCACCGGAATCGCACCTCGCACGATACGGAGCAGACCATGACCCAGCCTCACCCACGACCCGCCGCCCTCAGCCGGCGCACCGTCGTCCTCGCGGGCGCCGGTACCGCGGCCGCTCTTCTCGCCCCCGCCTTCCCCGGACGGGCCGCGGCCGCCACCCCCGGAGAGCTCCAGCCCTACGCCTCGTACTGGTTTCCCGACTCGTTGCCCCCCGGCACCCCCGGGGACGGTGTCACCTGGCGCAGCCTGAAGAGCTGGCGTGCCGAGGACGACCGGGACCTCGCGTTCAACACCGCGACCGTCCCGCTCGCCGACCGCTTCACCCCCGTTCCGGTCAACACCACCGCCCGGACCGGTCAGGCACGCAACACCTCGCTGGTCGCCTTCGGGCACACCGCGGGCAACCCCTCCCAGGGTTCGGCCACCGCCGACCACTACGCGCTGAGCCAGTGGGCCTACCTCGACGAACTCGTCTTCTGGGGCGGCTCGGCCGGCGAGGGGCTGATCCTCGCGCCCAACGCGCCGGTCGTGGACGCCGCCCACCGCAACGGTGTGCCCGTACTCGGCACCGTCTTCCTTCCCCCGGTCCACCACGGCGGTGACCTCCGCTGGACCCGCGACCTCGTGCAGCGGGACGCCGCGGGACGCTTCCCCCTGGCCGCGAAGCTGGTGGAGGTCGCCACCGTGTACGGCTTCGACGGCTGGTTCCTCAACGCCGAGACCGAGGGCGGGGACGCCGGACTCGGGGCCGACATGCTGGCGTTCGTCACCGACCTGCGGGAACGCGGGGAGGCCGCCGGGCTCCGCACCACCTGGTACGACGCCATGACGGTCAGCGGCCAGGTCGGCTGGCAGGGCGCCCTCAACGAGGAGAACGCCGCGCTGTTCCAGCAGGCGGACTCGATGTTCGTCGACTTCCGCTGGACCCCGGACACCCTCACCGCGTCCGGTGAGCGGGCCGACGCCATCGGACGCAGCCGCTACGACCTGTGGGCCGGGGTGGACGTCGAGTCCACCGGGTGGAACAAGGCGGTCGACTGGGACGCGATCGTCCCCACCGCCCGCCCGCACACCGTGTCGTACGGCTTCTACCGCCCCGAATGGACGCTGAACCACCTTCCCGAGGGCCGCACGCCCGGCCAGTTCCACGCCGCCGACCAGCGGTTCTGGACCGGCAGCTCGCTCGACCCCGCCAGGCCGGGCCCCAAGGAGGAGTGGCGGGCCCCGGCGGCGGTGCTCGCCGACCGCTCGACGGTCGACCGGCTTCCCTTCGCCACCACCTTCAACACCGGGCACGGCCTGCGGTGGTACGAGAACGGGCGGCCGGTCTCGGACACCGCGTGGAACCACCTGGGGCTCCAGGACCGGCTCCCGGCACGCCGCTGGGTCGTCCGCACCGAGGGAAGCAGGCCCTCCGTCGCCTTCGACTTCGCCGACGCCTGGCGTGGCGGGAGCAGTCTCCTGGTCGACGGCGACCTGAAGGCCCCGGCCACCGTCGAGCTGTTCGGGACCCGGCTGCCGCTCTCCCGGCGTACGGTCGTCGAGCTCACCCACCGCATCGATCCGGATTCCGGTCCGGTCACCGTGGAACTGGCCGTCGCCCCGCACGAACCGGACCGGGCGGGCGACCCGTACGCCTACACCTATGTGCCGGCCGGAGAGCTGATGCCCGGCGCGGCCGGCTGGACCACCGCGACGCTGCGGCTGGGCTCCCTCGGCGGCACGGTCCACGCACTGGGCATCCGGCTCACGGGCACGGGCGCGGTGCGGTGGCGGCTCGGTGCGCTGGCCGTACGCGATACCGTCAGGAAGCCGCACGCGCCGACCGCACTGCGCGTCACCGACGCCGCCGCCGACGGCACGGAGCTGCGCCTGCGCTGGCACCCCGCACCCGGCCCGGTGCGTCACTACGAAGTGCACCGGATCCTTCCCGACGGCACCCTGCGCTTCCTCGGAGGCACCTGCCAGACCGCCTTCTTCCTGTCCGGCATCCGCAGGGAGGCGGACGAGAGGTCCGCGCGCTTCCAGGTCCGGGCCGTTGACGAGCTCTACGACCTGTCCGGCGCCGCAGTCGCCGCGCACCGCTGGTAATCCGCCCGCACCCGCCCCCACATCACAAACGGAGTCACCCTCATGCACGACGACCGCAGCCTGGTGGAAGCCCGTCTGAAGCGTGTCCTGGACGAACGCATCCGCCCCGCCGTGTACCCGGAGTCCGTCCCACTGGACGTCGCCGTCTGGAACGCCCCGGGCGAGCCCGTCCCGGTCGCCGAGGGCCTGGCCGGCCCCGTCGAGCCCATCGCGGTCGGCGACCGGTGGGGCGCCCCGTGGAGCACCTGCTGGTTCCGTGTCTCCGGTACGGTCCCCGCGCACTGGGCGGGCCGCACCGTCGAGGCACTCCTCGACCTGGGCTTCGACGAGAACATGCCGGGCTTCCAGTGCGAGGGCCTGGTGTACCGGCCCGACGGCACCCCGGTGAAGGGCCTCAACCCGCGTAACCAGTGGGTGCGGGTGGGGGCTCCAGTCGAGGGCGGCGAAGAGGTCCTGCTACACGTCGAGGCCGCCTCCAACCCCGTCATCCTCGACTACCACCCCTTCCTCCCGACCCGTCTCGGCGACAAGGAGACCGCCGGCAGCGAGCTCCAGTACACCCTCGCCCGGATGGACCTCGCCGTCTTCGACGAGCACGTGTGGAACCTCGTCCAGGACCTGGAGGTGCTCGGGGAGCTGATGGCGGAGCTGCCCGTCGAGGGTGCCCGCCGCTGGGACATCCTGCGCGCCGTCGGCCGGGCGCTCGACGCGGTCGACCTCCAGGACGTCAACGGAACCGCGGCGGCCGCCCGCGCGGAGCTGGCCGAGGTGCTCGCCACCCCCGCGCAGTCGTCCGCACACCGCATCAGCGCGGTGGGGCACGCCCACATCGACTCCGCCTGGCTGTGGCCGCTGCGTGAGACCGTCCGCAAGGTGGCGCGGACGACGTCCAACATGACGGCCCTGCTGGAGGACGAACCGGAATTCGTCTTCGCGATGTCCCAGGCACAGCAGTTCGCCTGGATCAAGGAACACCGACCCGAGGTCTACGCCAAGGTCAAGAAGGCCGTCGCGGAAGGCAGGTTCGTGCCCTCCGGCGGCATGTGGGTCGAGTCCGACACCAACATGCCCGGCTCCGAGGCGATGGCCCGTCAGTTCGTGCACGGCAAGCGCTTCTTCCTCGAAGAGTTCGGCATCGAGAACGACGAGGCCTGGCTGCCCGACACGTTCGGCTTCGCCGCCGGACTGCCGCAGATCATCAAGGCCGCCGGTTCCAAATGGCTGCTCACCCAGAAGATCTCGTGGAGCCAGACCAACAAGTTCCCGCACCACACCTTCCGCTGGGAAGGCATCGACGGCACGCGGATCTTCACCCACTTCCCGCCGGTCGACACGTACAACTGCTCCATGAAGGGCAGCGAGATCGCCCACGCGGCCGACAACTTCAAGGACAAGGGGGTCGCCCGTCACTCGCTCGCTCCCACCGGCTGGGGCGACGGCGGCGGCGGTACGACCCGCGAGATGATCGCCAAGGCCGGCCGGATGCGGAGCCTGGAGGGCTCGGCCACCGTCGAGTGGGAGAAGCCCGCCGACTTCTTCGCCAAGGCCGAGGCCGAATACCCGGACGCGCCGGTGTGGGTCGGCGAGCTGTACCTGGAGCTCCACCGCGCCACACTCACCAGCCAGGCGAAGACCAAGCAGGGCAACCGCCGGAGCGAACACCTGCTGCGGGAGGCCGAGCTGTGGGCCGCGACCGCCGCCGTCCAGGCCGGATTCACCTACCCGTACCAGCAGTTGGACCGGATCTGGAAGACGGTGCTGCTCCACCAGTTCCACGACATCCTGCCGGGGTCGTCGATCGCGTGGGTGCACCGCGAGGCCGAGAAGACCTATGCGGCCGTCGCCGGGGAGCTGAACGGCATCGTGGACGCCGCGCAGCGCGCACTGGCGGGTGACCCCTCCGCAGGGCGCGAGCTCGTCTTCAACTCCGCCCCGCACACCCGTGCCGGGGTCCAGGCGGGCGCGGCCGGTGCCGCACACCCCGGCAGCGAGGGACAGCTGGCCCCGCGTGAGGGCGGCGGCTTCGTGCTCGACAACGGACTCCTCCAGGTGGAGATCGACGCGAGGGGCCTGGTCGTCTCGGCGTACGACATCGGTGCCGAGCGCGAGACCGTCGCACCGGGGCAGGCGGCCAACCTCCTCCAGATCCACCCCGACTTCCCGAACATGTGGGACGCCTGGGACGTCGACGCGTTCTACCGGAACACCGTCACCGACCTCACGGACCTCGACGAGCTCACCCCGGTCGAGGGCGAAGACACGGTCGGTGTCCGGATCGTACGGAGCTTCGGCGCCTCGAAGGTCACCCAGCTGCTGACCCTCGCCTCCGGTGCCAAGCGCCTCGACATCGACACCGAGGTCGACTGGCACGAGACGGAGAAGTTCCTCAAGGCCTCGTTCCCGCTGGACGTGCACGCCGAGCGCTACGCATCCGAGACCCAGTTCGGGCACTTCTACCGGGCCACCCACACCAACACCAGCTGGGAGGCGGCCAAGTTCGAGGCGTGCAACCACCGGTTCGTCCACGTGGAGGAGCCGGGCTGGGGCGTGGCACTCGTCAACGACTCGACGTACGGGCACGATGTGACCCGCACGGTGCGCGCGTCCGACGCGGGCACCACCACCACGGTGCGCGTCTCGCTGCTGCGCGCCCCGCGGTTCCCCGACCCGGAGACCGACCAGGGCGTGCACCGCTTCCGCCACGCCCTCGCGCCGGGTGCGGCGATCGGTGACGCGGTGCGTGAAGGCTTTCGCATCAATCTGCCCGAGCGTCGCGTCACCGGAGAGCGCGAGGTCGCCCCGCTGGTGACCGTCGACGACGACGCCGTCGTCGTCAGCGCGGTCAAGCTGGCCGACGACGCGAGCGGTGACCTCGTCGTCCGTCTCTACGAGTCCACCGGGGGCCGGGCCCGGGTCCGCCTCGCCACCGGGTTCGACGCGGCAGACGTCGCGGTCACCGACCTGCTGGAGCGGCCGCTGGACGACGTGACGGCGCCCGTACTCACCGAGGAGGGCGTGAGCCTGTCACTGCGCCCGTTCGAGCTGGTGACGCTGCGGCTGGCCCGCCGCTGAACCGGTGCGTGGGGGCCGGCGTCCGGCCCCCACGCCGCTCCGGAGCCTGAGGCGGCAGGATCAGGCGTCCTTCCCGGCCGCGGCGCGGCGCTGCCGTTTACCGAGGGGCGCCTGGGAGAGGTCCTCGGCGCTGCTCCTGAGGTTCTTGTAGCCGTAGCCGCGTTCGGCCAGCCACGCCCTGGCCGCGTTCTCGGCGCGTTCGGTCGCCTCCAGGATGTGTTCTTCCTCATCGCCCGAGTCCTGGAAGCGGAAGGTGAGGCCGAGCGTGCGGCCAGGTCGTAACTCAGGTGTCCCTCAGGGGTGAAGGCCGCACGCAGGACGTCATGCTCCGCAGCACGGGACAGGAGCTCGGCCCGCTGGGCGGGCCCGAGCCCGTCGAAGACGCCGCGGACCGTGATGCGGAAGGTTCGAGTACTCATCCGGCGACCTTAACCAGCCTGATCGGCGCGGTTCCACCGCGTTTCCCGCGCACCGCTCTCCTGGCCGCGCGGACACAGACGCGCGGGCACACACCGGCGCCCCCACCGGAACGTACAGCGGTGGGGGCGCCGGGGGAGAAGCGGGGGTCAGGCGCCGGCGTTCATCTCGGCCGGGTGGGATCCGATGCGCTTGCCCTCGTCGAGCGCGGCGAACGCGGCGAGGTCGTCGGCGTCCAGCTCGAAGTCGAAGACGTCGATGTTCTCCGCGATCCGCGACGGCGTCACGGACTTGGGGATCACCACGTGGCCGGTCTGCAGGTGCCAGCGGAGCACCGCCTGCGCGGGGCTCCGGCCGTGCTTGTGCGCGACGGCGACCACCGTCGGGACCTCCAGGAGGCCCTTGCCCGAGCCCAGCGGCGACCAGGCCTCGGTGACGATGCCGTGCTCGGCGTGGACGTCGCGCGACTCGGCCTGCTGGAGCTGCGGGTGCAGCTCGATCTGGTTGACCGCGGGAACGACGGAGGTCTCGCCCATCAGGCGCTCCAGATGTTCCGGGAGGAAGTTCGACACACCGATGGCCTTCGCGCGGCCGTCGGCGAGGATCCGCTCGAAGGCCTTGTACGTGTCGACGTACGCGTCCTTGGCCGGCGTCGGCCAGTGGATGAGGTAGAGGTCGACGTAGTCGAGGCCCAGCTTGTCCAGCGACACGTCGAACGCGCGCAGCGTCGAGTCGTAGCCCTGCTCGCTGTTCCACAGCTTGGTCGTGACGAACAGTTCCTCGCGGGCCACACCCGAGGTGGCGAGGCCCTTGCCGGTGCCCGCCTCGTTCCCGTAGACCGCGGCGGTGTCGATGCTCCGGTACCCGGCCTCCAGGGCCGTGGCCACGGCCGTCGTGGCCTCGTCGTCAGGCACCTGCCAGACACCGAAGCCGAGCTGCGGCATCTCGAGGCCGTTGTTGAGGGTGATGGTGGGGACCTGGCTCACGAGCGGTCGATCCTTACGTTGTGGGTGGGTACTCCCAGAGGGAACGATCGGAAAAGCCTAACCATTCCCACCTGCCCCGATCCGGTGAACCGGGGAAAGAGTGCACCTCTGACGGCTCGTCAGGATCGGCTCCGGCTCACCGGTAGAGAGCGTCGACCTCGGCCGCGTACGCCGTCTCGATCGCCTTGCGCTTCAGCTTGAGCGACGGGGTCAGCAGGCCGTGTTCCTCGGTGAACTGCTGCGCCAGGATGCGGAAGGTGCGGATGGACTCCGCCTGGGACACCGCCGTGTTCGCGGCCACCACCGCCCTGCGCACCTCCATCTCCAGGTCGGGGTCGCGCACCAGATCGGCGGGACGCATCGACGTACGGCCCTGCATGGCGAGCCAGTGCTCCACCGCCTCGTGGTCCACGGTGACCAGGGCCGCGATGTAGGGCCTGTCGTTGCCGACGACGATGCACTGCGCCACCAGCGGATGCGCGCGCACCCGTTCCTCAAGGCCGCTCGGAGCCACGCTCTTGCCCCCGGAGGTCACCAGGATCTCCTTCTTGCGCCCGGTGATGGTCAGATAGCCGTCCTCGTCGAGCGCGCCCAGGTCGCCGGTGGCCAGCCACCCGTCGTGCAGTACGGCATCCGTGGCCTTGGGGTCGCCCAGGTAGCCGGAGAACACGTTCGCGCCGTGCACCCAGATCTCGCCGTCCCGGGCGATGTGCACCGAGGATCCTGGGATCGGCTGGCCGACGGTGCCGTAGCGGGTGCGCTCGGGCGGGTTGGCCGCCGCCGCGGCGGTCGTCTCGGTGAGTCCGTAGCCCTCGTAGACCGTGACGCCCGCACCCGCGAAGAAGAGCCCGAGCTGCCGGTCCATGCCGGAGCCGCCCGACATGGCGTGCCGCACCCGGCCGCCCATCGCGTCGCGGACCTTGCGGTAGACCACCTTGTCGAAGAACTGGTGCTGCATCCGCAGCCCGGCGGACGGTCCGGGGCCGGTGCCGAAGGCCCGCTCCTCCATCGCCTCGGCGTACTTCACCGCGATGTCCACGGCCTTGTCGAACGCCCCCGCGCGGCCCTCCGACTCCGCCTTGCGCCGTGCGCCGTTGAAGACCTTCTCGAAGATGTACGGCACCGCCAGGATGAAGGTGGGCCGGAAGGCCACCAGGTCCGGCATCAGCGCCTTCGCGGACAGCTCCGGCTGGTGCGCCAGCTTCACCCGGCCGCGCAGCGCCGCGATCTCCACCATACGGCCGAAGACATGGGCGAGCGGCAGGAAGAGCAGCGTCGCCGCCTCCTCGCCGGGCTTGGAGAGGAACACCGGATGCCAGCGGCCGACCATGGTGTCGGCCTCGAACATGAAGTGGGAGTGCGTGATCACACAGCCCTTGGGGCGTCCCGTCGTGCCGGAGGTGTAGATCACGGTCGCCACGGAGTCGGGGGTCACCGCGCGGCGGTGCCGGTGGACGACCTCGTCGTCGATCAGCGCGCCGGCGTCGACGAGCTCGGTCACCACGTCGGCGTCCAGCTGCCAGAGTCTGCGCAGGTTCGGCAGCCGGTCTATCACCGAGCCGATCGTCATCGCGTGATCCTCGTGCTCGACCATGACGGCCGCGACCTCGGCGTCGTGCAGCATCCACAGGACCTGCTCGGCGGACGACGTCGGATAGATCGGCACGGACTGGGCGCCCACCGCCCAGAGGGCGAAGTCGAAGAGGGTCCACTCGTAGCGCGTGCGTGACATCAGGGCGACCCGGTCGCCGAACCGGACGCCGTGCGCGATCAGCCCCTTGGCGAGAGCGAGCACCTCGTCGCGGAAGGTGGCCGCCGACACGTCGTGCCACCGGCCCTCCGCGTCCTTGCGGCCGAGGGCCGTGCGGTGGGGGTCCTCCTCCGCATAGTCGAAGACGGTGTCGGCGAGACCGCCGACTTGAGGGGCAGCGGCCATGGGTGGGACAGTGAACTCGCGCAATGACCTGCTCCTTGTGGCGCTCTCCACGGCGCCGCGACGCTACCTCACCGTGCGAGGGTGCGGGAGGATCCGAAGTCTCCGGAAAACGTGGCATCTGGCCATGCCAACCGCAGAAATCGGGCCAGATGGGCAAGGCTCGGGCGGAGTTCTGACCGCGGGGTAAGTAGCTCGGGCGGGAATCTCCACCGAATCTGTACGCGGCACTCACGCCGATTCCGGGTGTGAAGGCATGACCGGACCGCGGTGGAGACGGTCGCCGCCCGCCAGGATCGCGGCCGCGAGGGCGTCCGCCGCCTCCTGGGCGGTGTCCCTGCGGCGCCCGTGCAGCAACACGAAGTCCACATCTCCGAGCTCCGGCAGACCTGCCCGGGACGGGACCGGCACGAGCCCCGGCGGGATGAGCCCCCGGGTGTGCGCCATCACCCCCAGACCGGCACGGGCCGCCGCCACGAGTGCGCTCAGGCTCGCACTCGTACACGCGAAGCGCCAGGACCTGCCGTGCTCCTCCAGCACCTCCAGGGCGCGCGCTCTGGTGATGCCGGGAGGCGGGAAGGCGATCAGCGGGAGGGGACGCTCGGGATCGATCCGCAGTTGCGGGGCGCCGATCCAGGCCAGGGTGTCCTGCCAGACCAGCTCCCCGTGGGTGTCCCCGACGCGGCGCTTGGCCAGCACCAGGTCGAGCCGGCCGGCCGCGAGCTGCCGGTGCAGTGCACCGGACAGCTCCACGGTGAGCTCCAGCTCGACCTCGGGGTGCTCCCGCCGGAAGGACTCCAGGATCTCCGGGAGCCGGGTCAGCACGAAGTCCTCGGAGGCCCCGAAGCGCAGCCGTCCGCGCAGCCTCGTGCCGGTGAAGAACGCCGCCGCCCGCTCGTTGGCCTGCAGGATGGTCCGCGCGAAGCCCAGCATGGCCTCGCCGTCCTCGGTGAGATCGACCCGGTGCGTGTCCCGGTCGAACAGCTGGCGGCCGGCCTCGGACTCCAGCCGGCGGACGTGCTGGCTGACTGTGGACTGCCGGACGCCGAGCCGGCGTGCCGCCTGCGTGAAGCTCAGGGTCTGTGCGACGGCCAGGAAGGTGCGGAGCTGGACGGGGTCGTACATGGGCCGATGCTATCGCGAACCGTGATGACAGTCAGTGCGGTGTACGGGATTCCCGATCGCGGGGATCAGGAGCACGATGGGGAGGGCACGATTCCACCGAGAGAGCACGGAGCACATGAGCCGCCGCACCAGCCGCCGTATCCCCGCACTGCCGTCCTGGCTGCCGGTCGACCCCTACATCCTGGCGCTGATCGGCACGGTGGTACTCGCGGCGCTGCTGCCCGTCTCCGGGACCGGCGCGGACGTGGCGGGCGGCGCGTCGACCGGCGCGGTGGCCCTGCTCTTCTTCCTCTACGGAGCGCGTCTCTCGACCGCCGAGGCGCTCGACGGCCTGAAGCACTGGCGGCTCCACCTCACCGTCCTGGCCTGCACCTTCGTGGTGTTCCCGCTGTTCGGGCTCGCCAGCCACGGGCTGGTGCCCTATGTGCTGACCCCACAGCTCCAGGACGGCTTCCTCTTCCTGTGCCTGGTGCCCTCGACCATCCAGTCGTCGATCGCCTTCACCTCGATCGCCCGCGGCAACGTGCCGGCCGCCATCTGCGCCGGCTCCTTCTCCAGCATCGCCGGGATCCTGCTCACGCCGCTGCTGGCGGCCGTGCTGCTCGGCGGGAGCGGGGGAGGGTTCTCCGCGGACTCGCTGGTGAAGATCGTCCTCCAGCTGCTGGTGCCCTTCCTCGCCGGGCAGCTGCTGCGACGCTGGGTCGGAGGATTCATCAGCCGTCACCGCAAGGTGCTGGGGTATGTCGACCGGGGCTCGATCCTGCTCGTCGTCTACACGGCCTTCAGCGAGGGCATGGTGGCCGGGATCTGGCACCAGGTCACCCCGCTCCGGTTCGGCGCGCTGCTCGGCGCCGAGGCCGTGCTGCTCGCCCTCATGCTCGCGGTGAGCTGGTACGGGGCGAGGCGGCTGGGCTTCGGGCGGGAGGACCGGATCGCCATCCAGTTCGCCGGGTCGAAGAAGAGCCTGGCGGCCGGGCTGCCGATGGCCAGCGTCCTGTTCGGCGCGCACGCCAGTCTCGCGGTGCTGCCCCTGATGCTCTTCCACCAGATGCAGTTGATGGTCTGCGCGGTGATCGCCAAGCGCCGCTCCCGCGACCCGCTGCCGGCCGGCGAGGCGGCGTCGGAGCAGGCCGTACCGGTGGGCTGACGCGGGCAGGCGAGTGCTCCTACGGACTCACCGGCCGTACGGCTGACCCGTGGGCGCTCCGACGAACCTCCGAATCGGGTGGTGGCGGCCCCGGAGCCTGTTGACCAGAGGGGCTGCGACCCCCATGAGTGTCATGACCGAGGCGGCGACCCGGTACCGCCGCCCTTGCCCCGACGTCAGTACCGCCACCGCTCCTACCGCGGCGCCGACGCTCAGGCTCATAGCCGGCCACCACTCGCTGCGGCGCAGCAGACCGGGGACGGAGTACATCGTCACGACGAATCCGTCCGGAGTGCCGACTGCGTCGTCAGGACGATTCGGTCAGCAGAGGGTGGAACCCTGCCGCGCGCCGCGGCGACGTCGGCGGGGCCACCGCGAAGTCCTGGCCGGCCGTCGGCTGATGCGCACGAGAGGCCCGGCCGGCGCAGGGGGCGCTCCCCGCCGGCCGGGCCCTGCCCCGTGCAGCGGGGCGGGCAGTCTCAGCCCCGGCCCACCGTCGCCTCGAGGGCGATGCGGTGGTCACCCGCGTACACGTTCATGGACTGCCCCCGCAGGAAGCCGACGAGGGTCAGACCGCTCTCGGCCGCGAGGTCCACGGCCAGCGACGACGGCGCCGAGACCGCCGCCAGCATCGGAATCCCCGCCATCACCGCCTTCTGCGCCAGTTCGAAGGAGGCCCGCCCCGACACCAGCAGGATCGCCTGCGAGAGCGGCAGACGGTCGTCGGTGAGGGCGCGCCCCACGAGCTTGTCGACCGCGTTGTGGCGGCCCACGTCCTCCCGGATGTCGAGCAGCTCGCCCTCCTGGGAGAACAGCGCCGCGGCGTGCAGACCCCCGGTCCGGTCGAACACCCGCTGCGCCTCGCGCAGCCGGTCGGGGAGGGCGGCGAGCAGTGCGGGCGTCACCCGGACCGGGGGAGCGTCGGCGACGGGATGGCGGGTCGTGGTGCGGACGGCGTCGAGGCTCGCCTTGCCGCAGAGTCCGCAGGACGAGGTGGTGTAGACGTTGCGTTCCAGCGTGATGTCGGGGACCACGACGCCGGGCGCGAGCTTCACGTCCACCACGTTGTACGTGTTCACACCGTCGGCCGTGGCCCCCGCGCAGTACACGATCGACTGCACCTCGGAGCCCTCGCCGATCACGCCCTCGCTCACCAGGAAGCCCGCCGCGAGCGCGAAGTCGTCGCCCGGGGTGCGCATCGTGATGGCGAGCGGCTTGCCGTTCAGCCGGATCTCCAGGGGCTCCTCGGCCACGAGGGTGTCGGGGCGGGTCGTGACCGCCCCGTCCCGGATGCGGATCGTGCGGCGACGCTCGGTGACCCGTCCCATAACCGTCAATCCCGATTCTGTACGTGTTGGTAGCCGAAACGGCCCTTGATACAGAGGTTGCCATGGGTCACGGGGTTGTCGTGCGGCGAGGTGACCTTGACGATCTCGTTCTCCTGCACGTGGAGGGTCACGTTGCACCCCACACCGCAGTAGGCGCAGACGGTCGTGGTCTGCGTCTGGGCGGCCTCGTCCCACGTCCCGGCCGCCCGCATGCCGAATTCCGTGCTGAACGAGAGCGCGCCGGTCGGGCACACCTCGATGCAGTTCCCGCAGAAGACGCAGGCGGAGTCGGGAAGCGCGGCATCGTGCTCGGTGGAGATACGGGCATCGAAACCGCGTCCCGCGACTGCGATGGCGAACGTGTTCTGCCACTGCTCCCCGCAGGCGTCGACGCACTTGTAGCAGAGGATGCATTTGTCGTAGTCGCGGACGTACAGCTCGTTGTCGATCTTCGGCTGTTCGTTCATCCGGGCGGCGTCCGCGCCGAAGCGTTCGGGCTTCGCCTCGTACTCCTTGATCCACTCCTCGGCCCGTGGCGTCGTGGACAGGTCCGTCGACGACGCGAGCAGCTCCAGGACCACCTTCCGGCTGTGCCGGGCCCGCTCCGTGTCCGTACGGACCGTCATGCCCGGCTCGGCGCGCCGGGAGCAGGCCGGGGCGAGCGTGCGGGAGCCCTCCACCTCGACCACACACACCCGGCAGGCGTTCTTCGGGGTGAGCGTGTCCCCCTGGCACAGGGTCGGGATGTCCTTGCCCGCCGACCGGCAGGCGTCCAGGATCGTCGATCCCTCAGGGACGCGGGTCTCCTCGCCGTCCAGCGTGAAAGAGACGAGTCGGCGCGGCGGCTGAAGCGGCACAGTGGTCACTTGTAGACCCCCAGACGGTCGATGGCTGACTCCACGGCGTTCCACGCTGTCTGGCCGAGACCGCAGATCGAGGCGTCCCGCATGGCCTGCCCCACCTCTCTCATGAGCGCGATGTCCTCGGCGGCCCCGGCGCCCGTACGGTCCACGATCCGGTGCAGGGCCTCCTCCTGGCGGACCGTCCCCACCCGGCAGGGCACGCACTGGCCGCACGACTCGTCGCGGAAGAACTCGGCGATGCGCAGCAGCACGCGGGGGAGTTCCACCGAGTCGTCCAGGACCAGGACCACCCCCGAGCCGAGCGTCGTCCCCGCCGCGCGGGTGCCCTCGAAGGTCAGCGGGACGTCCAGCTCGTCGGGGCGTACGAAGCCGCCCGCCGCCCCGCCGAGGAGCACGGCCCGCAGCCGCTCGGGCGGACCCGCGAGGTCGAGCAGCTCCCGGAGGTTCGCGCCGAAGGGCAGTTCGTAGATGCCGGGGCGGGCCACCTGGCCTGAGACGCAGAACAGCTTGGTCCCGGTGGACGTCTCCGTGCCGGTCGCGGCGTACGCGGCGGCGCCGTGCTCCAGGATCGGAAGCACGTTCACCAGCGTCTCGACGTTGTTGACCGCGGTCGGCTTGCCGAAGAGGCCCTTCTCCACCGGGAACGGCGGTTTGGAGCGCGGCTCGCCCCGCTGGCCCTCGATCGAGTTGAAGATCGCGGTCTCCTCGCCGCAGATGTACGCACCCGCGCCGCGCCGGATCTCGATGTCGAAGGCGTACCCCTGCCCGAGGACGTCGGGGCCGAGCAGCCCGCGGGTACGGGCGCTCGTCAGGGCGTGGTCGAGCCGTTCGTACGCGCGGGGGTACTCGCCGCGCAGGTAGATGTAGCCCTGGTGGGCGCCGATGGCGTATCCGGCGATCGTCATCGCCTCGACCAGGGCGTACGGATCGCCCTCCATCAGCACCCGGTCCTTGAAGGTGCCGGGCTCGCTCTCGTCCGCGTTGCACACCAGATAGTGCGGGCCGTCGGCCTGCTGGGCGGTCGCCTGCCACTTGCGTCCGGTGGGGAAGGCGGCGCCGCCCCGGCCGACGAGTCCGGCCTCCAGCACCTCGCGGACCACCCCGGCGGGGCCGAGCGTGAAGGCGCGGCGCAGTGCGGTGTAGCCGCCGGTGGAGCGGTAGTCGTCGAGCGAGGCGGGGTCCACGGTGCCGATCCGCCTGAGGAGCACGAGGGCGGGGTCGCCGGCCTGGGGGACGGCTGCGGCGGCCGGGGGCTCGGCGGGGGCCGACTCGGGGGCCCGGGCGGCGGTGACGAGGGCGGGTGCGGTGGCGGGGGCGAGCACGGCGGAGCAGCGGACGGCGCCTGCGGCGGGCTCCTCCCCTCCCCTCCCCTTCCCGTCGCCGGGGGCTCCGCCCCCGGACCCCCGCTCCTCAAACACCGGAGGGGCCGGATCTGCCCCCGCCTGGAGCAGCAGCGCCGCCGGGGCCCGTTCGCACAGGCCGAGGCAGGGGCTCTCCTGCCAGACCGTGCCCTCGGCCGGGGTGCCCGGAGCACCCAGGCGCTCGGTGAGATCCGCGCACACGGCCGCCGAGCCGCGGGCGGCGCAGGCCAGGTCCGTACAGACGTGGAGCACCTTCGCCGGACGGGGCCGCACCGAGAACATGGCGTAGAAGGTCGCGACGCCGTACGCCTCCGCCGGGGCGACCGTGAGCCGCCGGCAGATGTAGTCCAGGGCGCCCTCGCTGATCCAGCCCACGCGGTCGTTCACCGCGTGCAGTGCGGGCAGCAGCTGGTCCCGGCGGTCCTTGGCCGCGGCGGCACCGCCCCTCGCCCAGCGGAGGTCCTCGTCGGTGCGCTCGGCGGCGCCCTCCCAGCCGGACGGCGGAGGGCCCAACAGGGCGTCCACCGCTTCCCGTTCGGCGTCGGACGGGGCCGCGTCGGTGTACCTCAGGTCCATGCGGGCACCAGCTTCTCTATCCGTACGGCGGAGGCCTTGAATTCGGCGGTGCCGGCGATCGGGCAGTTCGCCTCGATGGTCAGCTGGTTGGTGTCGACCTCGTCGGGGAAGTGCATCGTCATGAAGGCCAGACCCGGCCGCAGCCCGGGGTCGATCCAGACGGGCGCGGTGACGCTGCCCCGCCGCGACGAGACGCGCACCTCCTCGCCCACGGAGACGCCGTACGACTCGGCGTCCTCGGGGCACAGCTCGATGTACTCGCCCCGGCGCAGAGGTGACGCGTAACTCCCGGTCTGTACACCGGTGTTGTACGAGTCCAGGCGCCGCCCGGTCGTCAGCCGCAGCGGGTAGGACTCGTCGGTGAGGTCGACCGGAGGATCGTGCTGCACCAGACCGAAGGGGGCCGCGGGGCCGCGCCGGTCCGGATCGGTCTCCCACAGCCGGGCGTGCAGGAAGCTCGACGGCAGCTTCTCCGTGTCGGGGCAGGGCCACTGCAGCCCCTGGTGCTCCGCGAGCCGTTCGTATGTCATCCCGAAGTGGTCGGGGGAGAGGGATCGCAGCTCGTTCCAGACAGCCTCGGAGTCCTCGAACTTCCAGTCGTGGCCCAACTGTTCAGCCATGGCGCAGATGATGTCGATGTCCTCGCGGGCCTCGCCCGGCGGCACGAGCGCGGCCCGGACCCGCTGCACGCGCCGTTCGCTGTTGGTCGTGGTGCCGTCGGTCTCGGCCCAGGCGGCGGTGGCGGGCAGGACCACGTCGGCCAGTTGGGCGGTCCTGGTCAGGAAGATGTCCTGCACCACCAGATGGTCGAGGGCCTCCAGCCGGCGCACCGCCTGGTCGCTGTCGGCCTCCGACTGCGCGGGGTTCTCCCCGATGCAGTACACCGCGCGCAGTTCGCCGGTCTCCATGGCCTCGAACATCTGGGTGAGGGTCTTGCCGTACCGCGGCTGGATGACGGTGTCCCAGGACCGTTCGAACTTCTGCCGGACGGGTGGGTCCAGGATGTCCTGGAAGCCGGGGAGTTTGTTGGGGATGGCGCCCATGTCGCCGCCGCCCTGCACGTTGTTCTGCCCGCGCAGGGGCTGGACCCCGGAGCCGTACCGCCCGACATGGCCGGTGAGCAGGGAGAGGTTGATCAGCGCGCGGACGTTGTCGGTGCCGTTGTGGTGTTCGGTGATGCCCAGGGTCCAGCAGAGCTGGGCCCGTTCGGCCGTGGCATAGGCGTGGGCGAGGTCCCGGATCGCCTCGGCCGGGACCCCGGTCACCTTCTCGGCGGCGGTCAGGGTCCAGGGTTCGACGAGCGCGGCGTACTCCTCGTACCCGCTGGTCGCGCGGTCCACGAAGGCCTTGTTGACCAGCCCCGCGTGGATGATCTCGCGGCCGATCGCGTGGGCGAGCGGGATGTCGGTGCCGACGTTGAGACCGAGCCAGCTCTCCGCCCATTCGGCGGTCGAGGTGCGGCGCGGGTCGACGACGTGCATCCGGGCGCCGTTGCGGATGCCCTTGAGCACGTGGTGGAAGAAGATCGGGTGCGCGAAACGGGCGTTGGAGCCCCACATCACGATCAGGTCGGTGTGCTCCACCTCCTCGTACGAGGACGTGCCGCCGCCGGAGCCGAAGGCGGCCGAGAGGCCCGCGACGCTCGGGGCGTGGCAGGTGCGGTTGCAGGAGTCGACGTTGTTGGTGCCCATCACGACGCGGGTGAACTTCTGGGCCACGTAGTTCATCTCGTTGGTGGCCCGGGCGCAGGACAGCATCGCGAAGGCGTCGGGACCGTGTGCCTCGCGGGTCTGCCGGAACCCGGCAGCCGCTCGGGCCAGCGCCTCCTCCCAGCTCGCCCGGCGCAGCTCGCCGTCCTCCCCGCGGACGAGGGGGTGGGTGAGGCGTTCGTACGTCTTCGGCTGCCGGCCCTTCCGGCTCCGGCCGCCTGTGCGTTCGGTCTTCATGGTGCGCTCCCTGCCGGTGCCGAGGACGTGGTGGCGAGGAGATCCGCGAGCGCGTGCACGGCGCGCAGCGTCGGTACGGGCGTTCCGGCCAGCTCGGCCAGCTCGACGACGGCCGCGAGCAGCACGTCGAGTTCGAGGGGTTTGCCCTTCTCCAGGTCCTGGAGGGTGGATGTCTTGTGATCGCCGACGCGCTCCGCGCCCGCGATGCGCCGCTCCACGGAGATCTCGGGGCGGCAGCCGACGGCCGCCGCCACTTCGAGGGTTTCGCGCATCATCGACTCCACGAGTGCGCGGGTGTCCGGATGGCGGCAGATCTGGCCCATGGTGGCGCGGGCCAGCGCGCTGATCGGGTTGAAGGAGATGTTGCCGAGCAGTTTGATCCAGATGTCGTTGCGCAGGTCGGACTCCACGGGGCACTTGAGTCCGCCCGCGACCATGGCCTCGCTGAAGTCCAGACAGCGTCTGGACACCGTCCGGTCCGGCTCGCCGATGGCGAACCGGGTGCCTTCGAGGTGGCGCACCACGCCCGGTGCCTCGATCTCGGTGGCGGCGTAGACCACGCAGCCGATGGCGCGTTCGGGCGGCAGCGTGGCGCTCACCGAGCCCGCCGGGTCGACGCTGTGGAGCCGGCGGCCGGTGTACGGGCCGCCGAGGCCGTGGAAGTACCACCAGGGGATGCCGTTCTGGGCGGCTATCACCGCGGTGTCGCGGTGCATCAGCGGATGGACCAGCGGCCCCGACACCGCGTACGAGTTGGCCTTGAGGCCGAGGAACACATAGTCGACGGGCCCGACCTCCGAGGGGTCGTCGGTGGCGGCGGGCCGTGCGGTGAAGTCACCGCGGGGGCTGAGCACGCGCACACCGTCACGGCGCATGGCCGCCAGATGCGGGCCCCGGGCGATGAGATGGACGTCGGCGCCCGCGCGGTGGAGCGCGGCCCCGACATAGGCGCCTATTGCTCCGGCGCCGACAACTGCGACTTTCACGGGGCTCTCCGTTCGGTGAGAGGACCGAGCGAGGGTGTCAAGTCGACAGAATATTGTCTACAGTATGCCTTCAGGGAGGGTCAATACTCGTGACAGCGGGTGCCTGGCCCGTACGCGATTCCGGCAGGTACTCCGGAGTGTCCGCGAGAGTTCCCGGGGGGCTGTTCGAGACGCTCCAACCTCGGGCCCGTATTCCTGTGGGGTTAGGTGCCCCCGTACCGGTCGGTAGCAACCAAGACTGGATAGTTCCTGCCAAACGTAGCGAGGGGAACCCGTACATGACCGGCTCACGTGTCGTGGCGCTCGGCCACTACCAGCCTGCCAAGGTCCTCACCAACGACGATCTGGCGGCCATGGTCGACACCAGCGACGAGTGGATCACCAGCCGGGTCGGCATCAGGACCCGGCATGTGGGCGGGCCCGACGAACCCGTGGACGATCTGGCCGCCCACGCCGCGGCCAAGGCCCTCGCTTCGGCCGGACTCCAGCCGGCGGACATCGACATGGTCCTGGTCGCCACCTCCACGGCCATCGACCGGTCGCCGAGCATGTCCGCCCGGGTCGCCGCCCGCCTGGGCATGGGCTCACCGGCCGTGATGGACATCAACGTGGTCTGCTCCGGGTTCACCCACGCGCTCGCCACCGCCGACCACGCCATCCGGGCCGGAGCCGCCACCCGGGCCCTCGTCATCGGCGCCGACAAGATGGGCGACATTGTCGACTGGACGGACCGCTCCACCTGCGTCCTGATGGGCGACGGTGCGGGTGCGGCCGTCGTCACCGCCGACCCCGAAGGGGGCGACAGGCCCGGGATCGGCCCCGTCCTGTGGGGTTCGGTGCCGGAGATGGGCAACGCCGTACGGATCGAGGGCACGCCCCCGCGATTCGCGCAGGAGGGGCAGTCCGTCTACCGCTGGGCCACCACGCAACTGCCGCCGATCGCCCGCGCGGTCTGCGAACGGGCCGGTGTCACGCCCGAGGACCTCGCCGCGGTGGTGCTGCACCAGGCCAACCTGAGGATCATCGAACCCGTCGCCCGGAAGATCGGGGCGGTCAACGCCGTCATCGCCCGGGACGTGGTGGATTCCGGCAACACTTCGGCCGCTTCGATCCCGATGGCCCTGTCCAAACTGGTGGAAAGAGGCGAGGTCGAGAGCGGTGCGCCGGTCCTGCTCTTCGGCTTCGGCGGAAATCTTTCGTACGCGGGTCAGGTGATCCGCTGCCCTTGAGGCCCCCGGCGTGGCATTGTGCTCGGTAGACTGTAGACGATAAGCAATGGCCCGGGCGCCCGGAGGGGGACCGCGATGTTGTCCGCAGGACTGCCGCAAGGAACGGTGCCGAAGCTGGAGCGGCCGGGACCGTTGCGCGAGCGCGTCTACGAGGCGCTCCTCGAGCTGATCACCACGCGCGCCCTCAGCCCCGGCCAGCACCTGGTCGAGAGCGAGCTCGCGGGCCATCTGGGAGTGTCGCGGCAGCCGGTGCGCGAGGCGCTCCAGCGGCTGAACACCGAGGGCTGGGTCGATCTGCGCCCCGCGCAGGGCGCGTTCGTCCATGAACCCACCGAGGAGGAGGCGGACCAGTTGCTCTCGGTCCGCACCCTGCTGGAGGCGGAGGCCGCCCGGCTGGCCGCCGCCCACTCCGGACGGCCGGGCATCGAGGCCCTGGAGGAGCTGTGCTCAAAGGGGGAACGGGCCGTCGCCGCCGACGACGTGGACCTCGCCGTCGCCACGAACGCCGCTTTCCACGCCAAGGTCATGGAGCTGGCGGGCAACGTCGTCCTGTCCGAGCTCGCCGCCCAGGTGGACCGCCGGGTCCGCTGGTACTACACGCCTGTGGCCCGCCAGCGCGGCACCCAGTCCTGGATCGAGCACCGGGAGCTGATCGCGGCGATCGCCTCAAGGGACGAACAGCGGGCGACCACGATCATGCGGGCACACACCGAGCACACGCGCCAGACGTACCACCGGCGCGAACAGGCCTGATCACCGTCCGACCGGACACCACCGCCTGACCGAAGGCCGGGGCAGCAGGACGCCCCGGCCTTTTCGCGCGCTCCCGACCCGGCACCCCGCACACCGGGGTCATCGGATGCTGCTCGCGAGCCGCATCTTTGTCCTGAGTGTGGAGAAAGTTGGAGCGGATTCATGCGCAACTTCTTCCCACTCCGGTAAACCGCTGCTACGTTCCCCTCGAAAGCCCGACGGACTGGCCGATGTGGCGGGGAGGGACACGTGAGACGTATGACGGCACGACCCGCGAACACGCACCAGGCGCGACTGCTCCGGCTGTTGCGCGACGGAGGGCCCAACTCCCGCGCACAGCTGGGCGATCAGGTCGATCTCTCACGCTCCAAGCTCGCCGTCGAGGTGGACCGGCTCCTGGAGACCGGACTCGTCGTGGCCGACGGGCTCGCCGCGTCCCGCGGCGGGCGCAGGTCCCACAACATCCGGCTCGCCCCGGGACTGCGCTTCCTCGGCGTCGACATCGGTGCCACGTCCATCGATGTGGCTGTCACCAACGCCGAGTTGGAGGTCCTCGGGCACCTCAACCATCCGATGGACGTACGGGAAGGACCCGTCGCGATCTTCGACCAGGTGCTGGCGATGGCGGCGAAGCTCCGGGCCTCCGGGCTCGCCGAAGGCTTCGACGGCGCCGGTATCGGGGTACCGGGACCCGTCCGCTTCCCCGAAGGCGTACCGGTCGCTCCGCCGATCATGCCGGGCTGGGACGGCTTCCCGGTCCGCGAGGCGCTCAGCCAGGAACTGGGCTGCCCCGTCATGGTGGACAACGATGTGAACCTGATGGCACTGGGGGAGCAGCACGCGGGCGTCGCCCGTTCCGTGGGCGACTTCCTCTGCGTCAAGATCGGTACGGGTATCGGCTGCGGCATCGTGGTGGGCGGAGACGTCTACCGCGGCACGACGGGCAGCGCCGGAGACATCGGACATATCCAGGTGGAACCGGACGGACGCGCCTGCGCCTGCGGCAACAAGGGCTGCCTGGAAGCCCACTTCAGCGGCGCCGCCCTCGCCCGCGACGCCGAGGACGCGGCCCGGGCCGGACGGTCCCCGGAGCTGGCGGCCCGGCTGGAAGCTGCCGGAAAGCTCTCGGCCATCGATGTGGCCGCCGCGGCCGCGGCCGGCGACCCCACGGCGCTCGACCTGATCCGCGAGGGCGGAAACCGGGTCGGTCAGGTCATCGCCGGACTCGTCAGCTTCTTCAACCCGGGCCTCGTCGTGATCGGCGGCGGGGTGACCGGGCTCGGCCACAACCTGCTGGCCAGTGTCCGCACCCAGGTCTACCGGCAGTCCCTGCCGCTGGCCACGGGCAACCTCCCCATCGTCCTCGGTGAGCTGGGGCCCGTCGCCGGGGTGACCGGCGCGGCCAGGCTCATCAGCGACCACCTGTTCTCGCCGGCCTGATGTCCGGGCCGGCGCGCCGTTCGGCACGCGTTCCGCAGTCACCTCCGTAAGCAGCCTGTTCCGAGCTCCGCCCGCAGGACCGCACAGCACGCGCACAGCGGTACCACCCAGCAGTTCCGTCAGCAGTACGGCACCGCCGGCACTGCCCCCTGCCCGCTCACCGGCCTTCCCCGGAATCTCGGCCTCGTCCGAGCAGGGGAGAACCCACCCGCCGAGGGGATTCGTCATGGCACCAGAACCACCTCTGCTCACGATGTCCGGCATCACCAAGTCGTTCCCCGGTGTGCGCGCCCTCGACGGCGTGGACCTGGAGGTGCTGGCCGGTGAAGTCCACTGCCTCCTCGGCCAGAACGGTGCCGGCAAGTCCACCCTCATCAAGGTGCTGGCCGGGGCCCATCAGCCCGACGACGGCGCCATCACCTGGCGCGGCGAGCCCGTCCAGCTGTCCTCGCCGATCACCGCGATGCGGCTGGGAATCGCCACCATCTACCAGGAACTCGACCTGGTGGAGGGCCTCTCGGTCGCGGAGAACGTCTTCCTCGGCCATGAACCGACCAGCGCGGGCTTCGTCGTCCGGACCCGGGAGGCCCGCACCACGGCCGCCGCGCTCCTGAAGCGGCTGGGACACCCGGAGATCGACCCGGCCCGCCTGGTCGGCGACCTGTCCGCGGCCCACCAGCAGATCGTCTCCATGGCGCGGGCGCTCTCCCACGACGTACGGCTCATCGTGATGGACGAGCCGTCCGCGGCCCTTGACCCCGACGAGGTCGACAACCTCTTCCGCATCGTCGACGGGCTCACCGCCGACGGGGTGGCCGTCGTCTACATCTCGCACCGGCTGGAGGAGATCCGCCGCATCGGCGACCGGGTGACGGTGCTCAAGGACGGCAGGGCCGTCGCCGTCGGGCTGCCCGCCCACTCCACCCCCACGAACGACATCGTCGCCATGATGACCGGCCGCAACGTCGAGTTCGTCTTCCCGGAGCGGCCCGGCCCCGGCACCCGGGCCACGGCCGAACCCGTACTGAGGGTCGAAGGCCTCTGCCGCAAGGGGGAGTTCGAGCCCGTCGACCTGGAGCTCATGCCCGGTGAGATCGTCGGCCTGGCCGGCCTCGTCGGCTCCGGGCGCTCCGAGATCCTGGAGACCGTCTACGGTGCGCGCAAGCCGACCGCCGGCCGTGTCGTCGTCGACGGCACTCCGCTGCGGGCCGGCAGCGTCCGGGCCGCCGTGGCCGCAGGAATCGGCCTGGCCCCCGAGGAACGCAAGGCGCAGGCGCTGCTGTTGACGGAATCCGTCACCCGCAACGTCTCGATCTCCTCCTTGTCCCGGTTCGCCCGCGGCGGCTGGCTCGACCGGGGCGCCGAGCGCACCGCAGCAAGGACCGCGACCCGGGAACTCTCCCTGCGGCCCGACAACCCGGACGCCGCTGTCCGCACCCTCTCCGGCGGCAACCAGCAGAAGGCGGTCCTGGCCCGCTGGCTGCTGCGCGGCTGCCGGGTCCTGCTGCTCGACGAACCGACCCGCGGCGTCGACGTCGGCGCGCGCGCCGAGCTCTACGCCGTGATCCGCCGGCTGGCCGACGAAGGCCTCGCCGTTCTGCTCGTCTCCAGCGAAGTGCCCGAAGTGCTGGGCCTCGCCGACCGGG
This sequence comes from Streptomyces sp. NPDC051064, assembly GCF_044455985.1. Lineage (NCBI taxonomy): Bacteria > Bacillati > Actinomycetota > Actinomycetes > Kitasatosporales > Streptomycetaceae > Streptomyces > Streptomyces sp. NPDC051064. Next base: position 304,619 of record NZ_JBITFK010000003.1, on the reverse strand, counting down.
TGCTGGTGCTCCGGGAGGGCCGTGTCGTGCACACGGCCGATGCCAGGGAGCTCGACGAGCACCGTGTCCTCGACCTCGTCATGGAAGGGAGCCCGACGTCATGACACAGCCCGCACCGTCGGCGCAGCACCAAGGGCCCGACAAGGGGACCGCGACCGGCCCCGTGGCCGCGCCGCCCTCGAAGCAGGGCGGCGGACCGCGCGCACTCGGCCTGCGAGCCGATGTCCGAAACCTGTCGCTGCTCGGCGTACTCGCCGTCCTGGCACTCGTCGGCGGCATCACCGAACCCGACGCGTTCCTGGACACCGGGAACCTCCAGCTGATCCTGACGCAGTCCTCCGTCATCGGGGTCGTCACCGTCGGTATGACCCTCGTCATCATCGGCGGCGGCATCGACCTCTCGGTCGGCGCGATGGTGGCCCTCGCGTCCGTCTGGGCCACGACGCTCGCCACCCAGGATTTCGGCTTCGCCGGTATCCTCTTCACCGCGGTGATCGTCGGCCTCGCCGCCGGGCTCGTCAACGGGGTCCTCATCGCCTACGGGCGGATGGTGCCCTTCATCGCGACGCTCGCCATGCTCGCGTCGGCCCGTGGACTCGCCCTTCTGATCACCGACGGCAAGACACAGATCGTCACCGTCCAGTCCGTCCTCGATCTGGGCCTGCCCGACTCGTACGTCCTGGGCATCCCACCGCTGGTCCTGGGCTTCGCCGCGGTCACGGTCGTCGGCTGGCTCATCCTGAACCGGACCACGTTCGGACGCCGTACGGTCGCCATCGGAGGCAACGCGGAGGCGGCCAGGCTCGCCGGCATCGACGTACGCCGCCAGCGGCTCTACCTCTATCTGCTCTCCGGCGTGTGCTGCGGCATCGCGGCCTTCATGCTGATCATCCTGTCCGGCTCCGGGCAGAACACCAACGGCAATCTGTACGAACTCGACGCCATCGCAGCCGCGATCATCGGAGGCACCCTGCTGAGCGGCGGCAGGGGCACCATCGTCGGATCCGTGCTCGGGGTCCTCGTCTTCACCACGATCACCAACATCTTCGCCCTGAACAATCTGCAGAGCGACGTCCAGCAGATCGCCAAGGGCGCCATCATCGTCGCCGCCGTCCTCGTCCAGCACCGCACACTGCGCGGCGGCGAGACCTGAGTTCCCCCTGCCTGACAGAGCACTGATCACCCACCCGCTGTTCCGTACGTATCGCACCGGATGAAGGGTTTGACAGCCATGCCAGAAACCAGCCGCAGAGGACTGCTCTTCGGCACCGCGGCCGTCTCCGCGGGAGCCCTCCTCACCGCCTGTACCAGCAACGAGCCCAAGGAGAAGGAGACAGCCCAGAACAACCAGCCCGCCGCCGACGACAAGCCCGGCAAGCCCGTCACCATCGGCTTCGCGGGACCCCAGGCCGACCACGGCTGGCTCAACGCCATCAACGTGAACGCCAAGTCGCGGGCGGAGAAGTACTCCGAGGTGACCCTGGAGATCACCGAGGGATCCAACGACACCGCGGCTCAGATCGGCCAGGTCAAGACCCTCATCAACAAGAAGGTCGACGTCCTCGTCATCCTCCCCGCCGACGGCAAGGCACTCACCCAGGTCGGCCTGGAAGCGATGAAGGCGGGCATCCCCGTCGTCAACCTGGACCGCGTCTTCGCCTCACCGCAGGCCTACCGCTGCTGGGTCGGCGGCGACAACTACGGCATGGGCCTCAACGCCGGGCACTACATCGGTGAGCAGCTCAAGGGCAAGGCGAACGCCAAGGTCGTCGAGCTCGCCGGCATCGACAACCTGGAACTCACCAAGCAGCGCAGCCAGGGCTTCGCCGACGCGCTGAAGAACTACTCCAACATCAAGCTGGTGGCCCGTCAGGCCGCAGACTTCACCGTGGAGTCGGGCCAGGCGAAGATGGCGCAACTCCTCCAGGCGCAGAAGCAGTTCGACGCGATGTGGAACCACGACGACGACCAGGGTGTGGGCGCGCTGCGGGCCATCCAGCAGGCCGGCCGCGACGAGTTCATCATGGTCGGCGGTGCGGGTGCCAAGTCCGCGATGGACGCCATCAAGGCCGACAACAGCGTCCTGAAGGCCACCGTGCTCTACCCGCCCACGATGGCCGCCTCCGCGATCGACCTGGCGCGCGCACTCGGCCAGGGCAAGGGCGTCGCCGGCCTCTCCGAGATGGAGATCCCGACCTCGCTGACCCTGTACTCGGCCGTGGTCACGAAGGACAACATCGACCAGTACCTGCCGACGGGCTTCAGCTGATCCCGCACCGCCGCAGCCACCGAACCACCGACGAGGAGGAAGCCCGCATGGCCCGCAGGGATGAAACGGAGCAGGAGACCGAGGGGCCGCCGCCGACGGCGACGCTCGGTGTCGGCATGGTCGGATACGCGTTCATGGGTGCGGCCCACTCCCAGGGGTGGCGCACCGCGGGACATGTCTTCGACCTGCCGGTGCGACCCGCTCTCGCCGCGATCTGCGGACGTGACCGGACGGCCGTCGAGGCCGCGGCCGTCCGGCACGGGTGGGCTGCCGCGGAGACCGACTGGCGCGCCCTGATCGCCCGGGACGATGTGCAACTGGTCGACATCTGCACCCCGGGCGACAGCCACGCGGAGATCGCCATCGCCGCCCTGGAGGCGGGCAAGCACGTCCTCTGCGAGAAGCCGCTCGCCAACACGGTCGCCGAGGCGGAAGCCATGGCTCAGGCCGCGGAGCGGGCGGCGGCCCGCGGCCAGGTGGCGATCGTGGGCTTCAACTACCGCAAGGTGCCGGCTCTCACCTACGCCCGCCGGATGATCGAGGAGGGCAGGCTGGGCGCCCTGCGGCACGTACGGGCCACCTACCTCCAGGACTGGCTCGTCGACCCCGGATCACCGCTCACCTGGCGGCTGGAGCGGGAGCGCGCCGGATCCGGCGCACTGGGAGACCTCGGAGCGCACATCGTCGACCTCGCCCAGTACCTGGCCGGGGAGACGCTGGTCGGGGTGTCGGCGATGAGCGAGACCTTCGTACGCGAGAGGCCCGTGCTCGCCGGGGCCGCCGCCGGGCTCTCAGGGGTCGGTGACAGTACCGCGCGGGGAGCGGTCACTGTCGACGACGCGACCCTGTTCACCGGGCGGCTGGCGTCGGGGGCCCTGGCCTCCTTCGAGGCGACCAGGATGGCCGCCGGGCGTAAGAACGCCCTGCGCCTGGAGATCAACGGGGAGCTCGGGTCGATCGCCTTCGACCTGGAGCGGCTCAACGAGCTCTCCTTCCACGACCACACCGAACCCGCGACCAGCGCCGGCTTCCGACGGATCCTCGTCACCGAACCCCAGCACCCCTACCTGGAGGCGTGGTGGCCGCCGGGCCACGGTCTGGGCTACGAGCACACCTTCGTGCACCAGGCCCATGACGTGGTGCGCGCCATCACCGAAGGGCGCGCCCCCGTGCCGTCGTTCGCCGACGGGCTTCAGGTGCAGCGGGTGCTCGCCGCCGTCGAGGAGAGCGCCGCCAAGAACTCCGTATACACCCCGGTTCCCTTCTAGGAGGTTCCGCGCATGCCCCGTCCCTTCACTCTCTTCACCGGCCAGTGGGCCGACCTGCCGCTGGAGGACGTCTGCCGGCACGCCCGGGACTTCGGTTACGACGGGCTCGAACTCGCCTGCTGGGGCGATCACTTCGAGGTGGACAAGGCGCTGTCGGACCCCGGCTACCTCGACGGCCGGCGACAGCTCCTCGACAAGTACGGTCTCACATGCTGGGCGATCTCCAACCACCTGGTCGGCCAGGCCGTCTGCGACAACCCGATCGACGAACGCCACCAGGGGATCCTGCCCGCCCGCGTCTGGGGGGACGGGGAGCCGGAAGGCGTCCGGCAGCGGGCCGCCGAGGAGATCAAGAACACCGCCCGGGCGGCGGCGGCCTTCGGCGTCGACACGGTCATCGGCTTCACCGGGTCCTCCATCTGGCACCTGGTCGCCATGTTCCCGCCGGTCCCGCCGCACATGATCGAACGCGGCTACGAGGACTTCGCGGAGCGGTGGAACCCGATCCTGGACGTCTTCGACGCCGAGGGGGTGCGCTTCGCCCACGAGGTGCATCCGAGCGAGATCGCGTACGACTACTGGACCACGCACCGCGCCCTGGAGGCCGTGGGCCACCGGCCCGCTTTCGGGCTGAACTTCGACCCGAGCCACTTCGTGTGGCAGGACCTCGACCCGGTCGGCTTCCTGTACGACTTCCGGGACCGGATCTACCACGTGGACTGCAAGGAGGCCCGCAAGCGCCTCGACGGCCGCAACGGGCGCCTCGGCTCCCATCTGCCCTGGGGCGATCCACGGCGCGGCTGGGACTTCGTCTCGGCCGGGCACGGCGACGTTCCCTGGGAGGACGTCTTCCGGATGCTGCGGTCCATCGGGTACGAGGGGCCGGTCTCCGTGGAGTGGGAGGACGCCGGCATGGACCGGCTGACGGGGGCGCCCGAGGCGCTGGCGTCGCTGAAGCGGTTCGACTTCGACCCGCCGAGCGCGTCGTTCGACGCGGCGTTCGGCGGGGGCGACTAACCGGGGAGAGGGGCGGGGCTCTCTTCGAGGGCTCCGCTTCCCGACCCCGCGCCTCGCCACCCCCGCGGGCCGGTCCGCCCGGCGGGGCGGTCAGCCATGCCCTGGACCGCCTTTGTCCTGACGTGGGTAAAAGTTCAACTCGGCACCTGCGCAAGGGCTTTCCGTACGGGACGAACACAGCTACGGTCCCCTACGTGTACACGACATGACTCGCGTCACCGGGGGTCCCGTAAGGAGCCCCCGGAGGCCGGCGCGGCAGTCCCCGCGCGGAACGGCACAACGCACCCGCCCGTACAACCGGCACACTCCGGAGGACGCACGTGCACAGAAGCAGCAGACGGCTCCGCGCCCGAAAAACACTCGCTCTCTTCACCGGCGGGCTCCTCGCCGCCGCCACCCTCACCCTGGGCTCCTCGCCCGCCGCCACCGCCGACGCCCCGAAGGCGACGGCCGCGCAGGCAGCCGCGGAGGACTTCCAGCAGGTCACCCTCGCGAAGGGTGCGGCCGAGACCGGCGAACCCATCTCGCTGGCGGTGCTCCCCGACCGCAGCGTGCTGCACACCTCGCGCAGCGGCGAGCTGCGGATCACGGACAGCGCCGGCAACACCCGGGTCTCCGGCACCATCCCCGTCTACTCGCACGACGAGGAAGGCCTCCAGGGCGTCGGGATCGACCCGGACTTCGCGGAGAACCGCGCGATCTACCTCTACTACGCGCCCCCGCTGGACACCCCCGCCGGCGACGCCCCGGAGAACGGCACCGCCGCCGACTTCGCGAAGTTCGACGGCGTGAACCGGCTCTCCCGGTTCGTCCTCAAGGAGGACGGCACCCTCGACAACGCCAGCGAGAAGAAGGTCCTCGACATCCCGACCACGCGCGGCATGTGCTGCCACGTGGGTGGCGACATCGACTTCGACGCGCAGGGCAACCTCTACCTCTCGACGGGCGACGACTCCAACCCGTTCTCGTCCGACGGTTTCTCCCCGCTGGACGACCGGGCCGACCGCAACCCCGCCTTCGACGCCCGCCGCACGTCCGGCAACACCAACGACCTCCGCGGCAAGATCCTCCGCATCAAGGTCGCCGACGACGGCTCGTACACCGTCCCCGAGGGCAACCTCTTCGCCGCGGGCACGGACAAGACGCGCCCCGAGATCTACGCGATGGGCTTCCGCAACCCCTTCCGCTTCAGCGTGGACCAGGCCACCGGCATCCTGTACGTCGGTGACTACGGCCCCGACGCGGGCGCGGCGGACCCGAACCGCGGACCGGCCGGGCAGGTCGAGTTCGCCCGGGTGACGAAGCCCGGCAACTTCGGCTGGCCTTTCTGCACCGGTGACAACGACCCGTACCGGGACTACGACTTCGCGACGCAGACCTCCGGACCGGCCTTCGACTGCGCCGCCCCGAAGAACGAGTCGCGGTACAACACGGGCCTGGTCGACCTGCCGCCGGCGCAGGCAGCCTGGATCCCGTACGACGGCGCGTCCGTACCCGAGTTCGGCACCGGCTCGGAGTCCCCGATGGGCGGGCCCGTCTACCACTACGACGCGGACCTGGACTCACCGGTGAAGTTCCCCGAGGAGTACGACGGTGACTTCTTCGCCGGGGAGTTCGGCCGGCAGTGGATCAAGCGCATCGAGCAGGACGCGGACGGCGCGGTCCAGTCCATCAACGACATCCCGTGGACCGGCACCCAGATCATGGACATGGCCTTCGGCCCCGACGGCGCGCTGTACGTCCTGGACTACGGCCTCTCCTGGTTCGGCGGCGACGAGCACTCGGCGCTGTACCGCATCGAGAACGCCACCGGCGGACGCTCGCCCATCGCCGAGGCGTCCTCGGACAAGACCTCCGGCACCGCGCCCCTCAAGGTGAAGTTCTCCTCCGAGGGCACGACCGACGGGGACGGCGACGCGCTCACGTACGCCTGGGACTTCGGCGACGGCGGCACGTCCACGGCCGCCAACCCCACGTACACGTACAAGAAGAACGGCACCTACACCGCCACCGTGACCGCCGAGGACCCGACGGGCCGCACCGGTTCGGCGAGCGTGCACGTCACCGTCGGCAACACGGCGCCCACCGTCGTGCTGCAGGCTCCGGCCGACGGGCAGCCGTTCGAGTTCGGCGACGAGGTGCCCTTCAAGGTGACCGTCACCGACCCGGAGGACGGCACCATCGACTGCTCCAAGGTCGAGGTCAAGTTCACCCTGGGCCATGACAGCCACGGCCACGACATCACCAGCGAGCACGGCTGTGAGGGCACCATCAAGACCGCCATGGAAGGCGGCCACGACCCGAACGCCAACATCTACGGCGGGATCTCGGCGTCCTACACCGACGGCGGGGGCGGCGGACAGGCCGCGCTGACCGGCCGTGACGGGGCGAAGCTCCAGCCCCGCCACCGCCAGGCCGAGCACTTCGACAACTCCTCCGGTGTCACCACGCCGAGCAAGACCAGCGCGCACGGCGGCAGGACCGTCGGTGACATCGACAACAACGACTGGATCTCCTTCACCCCGTACATCCTCGACGGCTCCACCAAGCTCACCGCCCGGACCTCCTCGGCCGGCGCGGGAGGCTTCCTCGAGGTGCGGGCCGGATCGCCCACCGGCAAGATCCTCGGCTCCGCGCCCGTCCCGGTGACCGGCAGCTGGGACACGTTCCAGGACATCGACGTGCCGCTGCGCGGCGCACCCAGGAAGGCCACCGAGCTCTTCCTGGTCTTCAAGGGAGGCTCCGGAGCCCTGTACGACGTCGACGACTTCGAACTCTCGAACAGCCCGGCCGACCGGACAGCGAAGCGCGTCCTCGTCTTCTCGAAGACGGGCGGCTTCCGGCACGACTCGATCCCCGAGGGCATCTCCGCGCTCAAGGAACTGGGCAAGGACACCAACATCACGGTCGACTCCACCGAGGAGGCCGGACAGTTCACCACCAGCAACCTGGCGCGCTACGACGCGGTCGTCTTCCTGTCGACCACCGGTGACGTCCTGAACGCCGACCAGAAGAAGGCGTTCGAGAACTTCGTCTCCACCGGCGGCGGTTACATGGGCGTCCACGCCGCAGCCGACACGGAGTACGACTGGGAGTTCTACGGTGGGCTCGTCGGGGCGTACTTCCACTCGCACCCGCAGATCCAGCCCGCGACCGTCCGTGTGGAGAACCACGACCACCCGGCGACCGCGCACCTGGACGAGGCGTGGGACCGTACCGACGAGTGGTACAACTACCGCACCAACCCCCGGGACAAGGCCCAGGTCCTCGCCACCCTGGACGAGACGACGTACACCGGCGGCAACATGAAGGGTGACCACCCGATCGCCTGGTGCCAGGCGTACCAGGGCGGCCGCTCCTTCTACACCGGCCTCGGCCACACCAAGGAGTCCTACGCCGAACCCGCCTTCCGGCAGCATCTGCTGGGCGGTCTGCGCTACGCGGCCGGGCAGGTGAAGGCCAACTGCCAGCCGGACACCGGCTACCGGTCGATCTTCAACGGCAAGACGCTCGAAGGGTGGAAGCAGGCCGGCCCCGGGAAGTTCGCCGTGGCCGACGGTGAGCTCCGCTCCGAGGGCGGCATGGGCCTCCTGACCTACCAGGCCAAGGAGCTGAAGTCCTACTCGCTGAAGCTCGACTGGAAGATGGCGGGCGACGACAACTCCGGCGTCTTCGTCGGCTTCCCCGAGTCGGACGACCCGTGGTCCGCGGTGAACAACGGCTACGAGGTCCAGATCGACGCCACCGACGCGGCGGACCGCACGACCGGCGCCGTCTACACCTTCAAATCCGCCAACATCAAGGCCCGTGACCAGGTTCTGCGGCCGCCCGGCCAGTGGAACAGCTACGAGATCAAGGTCCAGGGCGAGCGGCTCCAGGTCTTCCTCAACGGGGTGAAGATCAACGACTTCACCAACACCGACCCGGCCCGCAGCCTCAAGAACGGCTACATCGGCCTCCAGAACCACGGAGCCGACGACCAGGTGTCCTTCCGTGACATCCAGCTGAAGGAGCTGCCCTCCACGTAGGGCGGCGACCTCCTGCGCCGGTGGTGGGCGGGGAAGCGTTCCTCTTCCCCGCCCACCGTCCACCATCCCTCTTCAGCCCCCAGGGAGGCAGCCCGTGACCGCACGTGCCGTTCGTACCGGAGTCTGGTTCATCGGAGCACGCGGCTCCGTCGCCACCACCGCCACCGCCGGGTGCGCGGCCGTCGCGGCAGGGCTCCACCCGCCGACCGGCATGGTCACCGAGACACCACCCTTCGCCGACAGCGGGCTGCCACCGCTGACCACCCTCGTCTTCGGCGGCCACGACACCCTCGACTGTCCCCTGCCCAAGCGGGCCGAGGCCCTGGCGGCCGGGGGAGTGCTCCCGCACGGGCTTTCCTCCGCCGTCGAGGCCGAACTCACCGCCGCCGACGCGGAGATACGCCTCGGAGGGCCGCTCCAGGGTGACACCCGCACCGACGAGGAGCTCATCGCCGCCTTCGCCGCCGACATCGAGGACTTCGCGCACCGCCACGAGCTGGCCCGCACGGTCGTCATCAACGTCGCCTCGACCGAACCGGCCCCCGGCGAGGACGACTCCCGCCTGCCCGCCAGCTCCCTCTACGCGGCGGCCGCGCTCCGCGCCGGCTGCCCGTACGCCAACTTCACCCCCTCCACCGGGCTGCGCAGCCCGCACCTCCAGGACGCCGTCGACTCCTGCGGACTTCCCCACGCCGGACGCGACGGCAAGACGGGCCAGACGCTGCTCCGCTCCGTGCTCGCACCGATGTTCGTCCAGCGCGCACTGCCGGTGCGGGCGTGGTCGGGCACGAACCTGCTGGGCGGCGGGGACGGGGCGGCGCTGGCCGACCCGGCCGCGGCGGCCGCCAAGAACGCGGGCAAGGAACGCGTGCTCGCCGACACGTTCGGGTCGGCCCCCGAGGGCGAGGTCCACATCGACGACGTACCGGCGATGGGCGACTGGAAGACGGCGTGGGACCACATCGCCTTCGACGGCTTCCTCGGCTCGCGGATGATCCTCCAGACGATCTGGCAGGGCTGCGACTCCGCTCTCGCCGCACCGCTGGTCCTGGACCTGGCCCGGCTGCTGGCACGCTCCCACGAGGCGGGCCTGAGCGGGCCCCGGCCCGAACTCGGCTTCTACTTCAAGGACCCCGACGGCGGACCGGCCGCACTGTCCGAGCAGTACGCCGAGCTGCTGGCCTTCGCCGAACGCCTGCGGGCCGCCCGGTGAAGGCGCTGCGGCTGCTCGCGGCGGTGACCGGCGCCGCGCGGCTGCTGGGCTCCCGCCCGGCGGCGCCCCCGTACAGCCTGTCCGGTGCAGGCGGGACTGCGCCCGCACCGGACAGGCCCCCCGCCCGCGCGCGCCTGCGGGCCTGGGCGGAGCTGCTCCGGGTGTCGGCGCTGTTCACCGTGCCCGGTGACGCGCTCGCCGGGGCCGCGGCCGCGGGGCGGCGTCCCGGCCGGGGCACGGCACTCGCGGTCGGTGCCTCGCTCTGCCTCTACGAGGCGGGCATGGCGCTCAACGACTGGGCGGACCGGGAGGAGGACGCCGTAGACCGCCCGCACCGGCCGATCCCCTCGGGCCGTGTCGCGCCGGAGGCCGCCCTGGCCGCCGCGGGCGTCCTGACGGCGGCGGGCCTGGCCCTTGCCGCACGGGCGGGCCGCCCCGCACTGGCGGTGGCATCCGGCCTGGCGGCCACGGTCTGGGCCTACGACCTGCGCCTCAAGCACACGAAGCTCGGGCCGGCCGCGATGGCCTCGGCCCGCACCCTGGACCTGCTGCTCGGCGCGACCGCCGCGGTGGCAACGATGTCGAAGGCGACTGCTGCCGGGGGAGGGACAGCCACGGCCACCCGGCCCGCACCCGGCCGCACCCCCGCCGCGGCGCTCCCCGCCGCTCTCCTGCTCGGCGCGCACACCTACGCCGTGACCGCAGTCTCCCGCCACGAGGCGCACGGCGGATCCACCGCCGCACCGCTGGCGGCGCTGGCCGGTGTCGCCGGCCTCGGGGCCACCGTCCTGCGCGGCCGGACAGCTCCGGGGGAGCCAGCAGGCCCTCCCGCCCACGCCGTACGGCTCCTGCTCCCGGCCTTCGCCGGTGCCTACCTCCGCACCTCCGCGGTCCCCCTTCTCCACGCCGCACTCAACCCCTCCCCGCCCCTCACCCAGCGCGCCGTCGGCGGCGGTATCCGGGCGATGATCCCGCTGCAGGCAGCGCTCGCGGCCAGGGCCGGGGCGCCCGTCAACGGGCTCGCGGTCATGGGGCTCGTCCCCCTCGCCCGCGCGCTCGCCCGGAAAGTGAGCCCGACATGACCCTCCGCCTCGGTTACGGCACCAACGGGCTGACCGACCTCCGGCTCGACGACGCCCTCGGGCTCCTCGCCGACCTCGGTTACGACGGGGTCGGCCTGACCCTCGACCACATGCACCTCGACCCGCTCGCGCCGGACCTCGCCGCCCGCACCCGCCAGGTGGCCCGCAGGCTCACCGGACTCGGCCTGGGCGTCACCGTCGAGACCGGGGCGCGCTACGTCCTCGACCCCCGGCGCAAACACGGTCCGTCCCTCCTCGACCCCGACCCGGACGCCCGCGCGGCCCGCACCGCCCTGCTGGTCCGCGCCGTCGAGGTCGCCACGGACCTCGGTGCGCACGCCGTGCACTGCTTCAGCGGCATCACCCCGGCGGACACCCCCACGGACACCGCGTGGCAGCGGCTGGCCGAGGCCCTCGCCCCCGTACTGGAGGCCTCCGACCGCGCGGGTATCCCGCTCGCCGTCGAACCCGAACCGGGCCACCTCCTCGCCACGCTCGCCGACTTCCACCACCTCCGCACCCTCCTCGGCGACCCGGGCCCGCTCGGACTCACCCTCGACATCGGCCACTGCCAGTGCCTCGAGCCGGCCTCGCCCGTGGACTGCGTGAAGGAAGCCGCCCCCTGGCTGCGCCACGTCCAGATCGAGGACATGCGACGCGGCGTCCACGAACACCTGCCGTTCGGTGACGGCGAGATCGACTTCCCGCCGGTGCTCGAAGCGCTCGCCTCCACCGGATACTCCGGCCTCACCGTCGTCGAACTGCCCCGGCACTCCCACGCGGGCCCCGAACTCGCCCGTAGCTCCATCGACTTCCTGCGCCGGGCCACCGGGGCGACGAGCGGAGCCGGACCATGCTGATCAGCCGTAAGGAACTCGACGACCGGCTCCCGGGGGCGGCCAGGGCCTGGCTGGACGAAGCGCTCGCCGAGGCCGCGCACGCAGCGGCACACCCCGGTGCGGACAGCGGCAACCCGCCCTGGGAGCTGCGGTTCGCGTCGGCGGGAAGGCACTGCGGCCTCGAGCACGCCGACTCCGTGCGCGCACTGCTGCTCGTCGAAGCCCGCGCGGGGCTGCGCGCCGTGACCAGGCTCTACGAGCAGGGCACCGCCGCCGAACGCCGCGCGGTCCTCCTCACCCTGCACCGACTCGACCTCGGCGCCGCCGCGCTCCCGCTCGTCGAGGACGCCCTGCGCACCAACGACACCCGGCTGGTCGCCGCGGCCGTCGGCCCGTACGGCGCGGCCCACCTCGACGCGCACGGCTGGCGGCACGCCGTCCTCAAGTGCCTCTTCACCGAGGTCCCCGTCGAAGCACTCGACCGGCTCGGCGAACGCGCCCGCGGAGACGCCGAACTCGCCCGGATGCTCGGCGACTTCGCAGCCGAACGCACTGCCGCGGGGCGTGCCGTCCCCGCCGGTCTGCGGACCGTCCTCGACCTCACGGCCCCGGCGCCCGCCACCGCCCCCACGTCCACGGAGGAAGCCCGATGAGGATCTTCGACCCCCACATCCACATGACCTCCCGCACCACGGACGACTACCAGGCGATGTACGACGCCGGAGTCCGCGCCCTCGTCGAACCCTCCTTCTGGCTCGGCCAGCCCCGCACCTCGCCCGCCAGTTTCTTCGACTACTTCGACGCCCTCCTGGGCTGGGAGCCCTTCCGCGCCTCCCAGTACGGCATCGCCCACCACTGCACCCTCGCCCTCAACCCCAAGGAGGCGAACGACCCCCGCTGCACCCCCGTCCTGGACGCGCTGCCCCGCTACCTCGTCAAGGACTCCGTCGTCGCCGTCGGCGAGATCGGCTACGACTCGATGACCCCCGCCGAGGACAAGGCACTCGCCACCCAGCTGCAGCTCGCCGCCGACCACGGTCTTCCCGCGCTCGTGCACACCCCGCACCGCGACAAGCTCGCCGGCCTGCACCGCACCATCGACGTCATCCGTGAGTCGGTCCTCGCCCCGGAGCTGGTCCTGCTCGACCACCTCAACGAGACGACCGTGAAGGACGCGCTCGACAGCGGCTGCTGGGCCGGATTCTCCATCTACCCGGACACCAAGATGGACGAGGACCGCATGGTCACGGTCCTGCGGAACCACGGCACCGACAGGATCCTCGTCAACTCCGCAGCCGACTGGGGGAAGAGCGACCCGCTGAAGACCCGCAAGGTCGCCGACACCATGCTGAAGGCCGGATTCGACGAGGACGACGTGGACAAGGTCCTCTGGCGCAACCCCGTCGCCTTCTACGGGCAGAGCGGCCGGCTCCAGCTCGGCCTCGACGCACCGGGCCCGCTCCACGAGGGCAACTCCATCCTCCGCGGCGGGGAGTGAACCATGCGCTTCCGCCACCCCGACGGCTCGACCGTGCACCTCGCCTACTGCACCAACGTGCACCCCGCCGAGACCCTCGAAGGAGTCCGCGCCCAGCTGCGTGACCACTGCGAACCCGTACGCAAACGGCTCGGGCGGGACCGGCTCGGGATCGGACTCTGGCTCGCCAAGGACGCCGCACGTGCCCTGATCAACGACCCCGCCGCCCTGCGCTCCCTGCGCGGCGAACTCGAACACCGCGGCCTCGAAGTGGTTACCCTCAACGGCTTCCCGTACGAGGGCTTCGGGGCCCAGGAGGTCAAGTACCGCGTCTACACGCCGGACTGGACCGATCCCGAGCGGCTCTCCCACACCACGGACCTGGCCCGGCTGCTCGCCGCGCTGCTCCCCGACGACGTCACCGAAGGCACCATCTCCACCCTGCCGATCGCCTGGCGCACCCCGTTCGCCGACGACCCCACGGCCGCGGTCACCGCGCGGAAGGCGTTCACCACGCTCGCACAGCGGCTCGACGCCCTCGACGAGCTGACCGGCAAGGCCATCAGGATCGGCCTCGAACCCGAACCCGGCTGCACCGTGGAGACCACCGCCGACGCCATCGGCCCGCTCACGGCGGTGGGCCACGACCGCATCGGCATCTGCGTCGACACCTGCCACCTCGCCACCTCCTTCGAGGACCCGGACACCGCTCTCGACGCCCTGCGCGCGGCCGGTATCACCGTCGCCAAGGCCCAGCTCTCCGCGGCACTGCACGCCGAACACCCCCATCTGCCCGAGGTGCGTGCCGCTCTGGGAGCCTTCGCCGAGCCCCGCTTCCTGCACCAGACCCGCACCCTCACCGGTGCGGGCCTCCGCGGGACCGACGACCTCGACGAGGCGGTCTCCGGCGGTGCGCTCCCCGACAGCACTCCCTGGCGCTCCCACTTCCACGTCCCCCTGCACGCGCCCCCCGCACCCCCGCTCACCTCCACACTCCCCGTGCTCCAGTCCGTGCTGAACCGGCTCGTCGGCGGACCAGCGCCCCTCACCCGGCACCTCGAGGTCGAGACGTACACCTGGCAGGCGCTCCCCGCCGAGCTGCGGCCGCGCACCCGCACCCAGCTCGCCGACGGCATCGCCGCCGAGCTCACCCTCGCCCGCGACCTCCTCGTCGACCTCGGACTCAAGGAGCTCCCATGACCGCGCCCGGCGCCGGAACGCGCCCCACCCCGCTCCTCGTCCTCGACGTCGTCGGACTCACCCCCCAGCTGCTCCAGCACATGCCGAACCTCCAGGCCATGGCCGGAGCCGGCGCGCAGGCCCCCCTCTCCACCGTCCTGCCCGCCGTCACCTGCGCCGCCCAGTCCACCTTCCTCACCGGCACCACCCCCTCCGAACACGGCATCGTCGCCAACGGCTGGTACTTCCGCGAGCTCGGCGACGTCCTCCTGTGGCGCCAGCACAACGGGCTCGTCGAAGGGGACAAGCTCTGGGACGCCGCCCGGCGCGCCCACCCCGGCTACACCGTCGCCAACATCTGCTGGTGGTACGCGATGGGCGCCGACACCGACTGGACCGTCACCCCCCGCCCCGTGTACTACGCCGACGGCCGCAAGGAGCCCGACTGCTACACCCGGCCCCCGGCGCTGCACGACGAACTGACCGAGAAGCTGGGCACCTTCCCCCTCTTCCATTTCTGGGGCCCCGGCGCCGACCTCGTCTCCTCGCAGTGGATCATCGACGCCACCCGGCACCTCCTCACCACCCGCAGCCCTGACCTGGCCCTCTGTTACCTCCCGCACCTCGACTACGACCTCCAGCGCTACGGCCCCGACGACCCCCGCTCCCACCGGGCCGCGGCCGACCTCGACCGCGCCGTGGCACCCCTGCTGGACGACGCCAGGGCCGAGGGCCGCACCGTCGTCGCCCTCTCCGAGTACGGCATCACCCGCGTCGACCGGCCCGTCGACATCAACCGCGCCCTGCGCCGCGCCGGACTCCTGGAGGTGCACACCCAGGACGGCATGGAGTACCTCGACCCGATGGCCTCCCGCGCCTTCGCGGTCGCCGACCACCAGCTCGCCCACGTCTACGTACGCCGGCCCGAGGACCTCGACGCCACCCGGGAGGCCCTCGCGGACCTCCCCGGCATCGCGGAACTCCTCGACGACGAGGGCAAGAAGGCGAACCACCTGGACCATCCCCGCTCCGGCGAGCTCGTCGCCGTGGCGGAGAAGGACGCCTGGTTCACGTACTACTACTGGCTCGACGACGACCGCGCGCCGGACTTCGCGCAGCTCGTCGAGATCCACCGCAAACCGGGCTACGACCCCGTGGAGCTCTTCATGGACCCCCAGGACCCCTATGTCCGGGTCAAGGCCGCCTCGGCGGTCGCCCGCAAGAAACTCGGGATGCGCTACCGCATGGCGGTCGTCCCCCTGGACCCCTCACCTATCCGCGGCAGCCACGGCCGCCTGCCCACGAGCGACGACGAAGGTCCGCTCATCCTCTGCTCCACCCCCCACGCGTTCAACGGCCGAGTCCAGGCCACCGAAGTGAAGTCCTTGCTCCTCCAGCTTGCCGGACTCCACTGACAATCCGCCCCGCCCGCACGTTCACAGGGAGATTCGTGATCATGAGCCGCACCCCGAAGGACCCGGAGCTCGCGCGCAGACTCAGCCGCCGCAACGTCCTGGGCGTCGCCGCCGGAGCCACGGCCGCGACCCTCCTCAGTGGCGCCGCCGCCCAGGCGGCCGGCCCGCACAGCGGCCAGGGACACGGCAAGGGCCGCGCCGTCCTGCCTCCGGGCCGCCTCGGCATCCAGCTCTACAGCCTCCGGGACAAGGTCTCCACCCTCGGCTTCGCCCCCGTCTTCGCCGAACTCGAGAAGTACGGCTACGACGAGATCGAGTTCGCCGGATACACCCAGGGCTCGGCCGGAGCCATCACCCTCGCCCAGCTCAAGAGGCTGGCCAAGGACCACGGGCTCAACCCCATAGGCAGCCACGTCAACTACTACGACGACAACAACCCCGACGCCTACTCCTTCGCGCAGAACCTCACCAAGGTCCTCGACGAGGCGGAGGCCCTCGGCCTCAAGCACATCGGCACTGCCTCCGGCCCGTTCCGCTACGGCGCCACCGTCGACGGCTGGAAGCGGGCGGCCGAGGACTTCAACACCTACGGCGCCGCCGCCCGTGAGCGCGGCATGAAGTTCTACCAGCACAACCACGCGGAGGAGTTCTCCTTCGCCACCGACAAGCCGAAGGTGCGCCTCTACGACGTCCTGCTCGCCGAGACCGACCCCGACCTGGTCTACCTCGAGATGGACATCTACTGGGCGTTCTGCGCCCAGTTCCGCTTCGGCAAGCGCGTGGACGGCACGCCGGCCCCCTTCAACCCCATCGACTACGTACTCAAGCAGCCCGACCGCTACCCCCTCTTCCACGTCAAGGACGGCACCCGCAACGACGCCGCCCGCGACGGCTACGACATGACGGACGTCGGCGACGGCGACATCGACTACAAGAACTTCCTGAGCCGGGTCACCGCGCGGACCCACCGCGGCCGTACCTATCACCACTGGCAGACCGAGCACGACAACCCGGTCGAGTCCTTCGCCTTCGCCCGGAAGTCCAGCGAGCACCTGCACTCGCTCCGGGAGAGCCGCTGCGGGGACTGAAGCCCGACAGCACACAACGCGTGGGGCCCGGTTCAGGAGGAACCGGGCCCCACGCGTGTGCTGCGGTGTGCGATCAGTCGGTCTCCCGTATGGGCGGGGCCGTATGCGCCTGCGCCAGCGGGTTGCCCTTCCGGTCGCGGCCGGGGGCCGCGAGGAACAGCGCGAGGAATCCCGCGAAGAACGAGATGCTGCCCGCCAGGATGAACGCGCCGTTGAGCCCCCAGGCATCGACCACCAGGAAGCCCATGCCCGCTCCGAGGCCCGAGACGAGCTTGGAGCTGTAGACCATCCCGTAGTTGGTGGCGTTGTTGTTCTCACCGAAGTAGTCCGCGGTCATCGCCGCGAACATCGGGAAGATGGCGCCGCCGCCGAAGCCGGAGATCGCGGAGAAGAGCAGGAACAGGGGCAGGCTCTTCATCTCGGCCGACCAGATGATGCCGAACTGGGCGAGCCCCAGGATCACACAGACGTAGAGCAGGCACTTCTTGCGGCCGTAGAGGTCGGAGAGCCAGCCGATGACGCCGCGCCCCGTGCCGTTGACGATCGCCTTGAGCGACATGGCCGTGGCCACGATGCCCGCGGCGAAGCCCGCGTCCTGGCCGATGTCGACCTGGAAGGCGATACCGAAGATGTTGACGCCGGAGGTACAGGCGAGGCAGCACCACATCAGCGCCACGCGGCCGGTCCTCCAGGCCTCGCCGGGGGAGTACTGCTTGATGGCCGGAGGGTTCTTCTCCAGCGCACGGCGGGCCCGTGGGTCCTCGGGCGGGTTGAGCGGGTCGATCTCCGCCGGCCACCAGTTCTTCGGCGGGTCCCGGAAGAAGAAGCCGGCGCAGGCCACGAGCGCGGCGAGGAAGAGGCCGGCCGAGACCAGGACCCACCGGAAGTTGGTGATGTCCATGTACCCGGTGAAGATGAAGACGAACGGCACCGAACCGTAGGCGAAACCGCCGTTGACGAAGCCCGTCTTGCCACCCCGGCGCTCCGGGTACCACTTGCCGACCATGTTGACGCAGGTGGCGTACACCATGCCCGCGCCCATGCCGGAGAACACACTGAAGCCGATGTACGCGAAGATCACATGCGGCGCGTACGCCAGTGACAGATAGCCGAGGAGTGTGCCCGTCGCACCGAGCATCATCGCCCAGCGGGCCGGCAGCCTGCCGGTCTCCCTCAGTCTGCCCGCGGGCATCGCGACCGCGGCCTGGAAGAACACCCAGACGGTCATCATCCAGTAGATGTGACCGCTGTCCCAGTTGTGCGCGTGGTGCAGCGTGTCCTCCGCCGACGCGAAGGCGTACTCGGCCGAGCTGATGCCCATCATGCCGACCCACGGCAGGATGACCATCCACTTGCGCTTGCGCCCCATGATGTCGATGTCGCTCTCGCCAAGGCGGTAGGTCCTGCCGTTGGCGTCCGTCACCTCCCTGTAGGGGACGGAAGTCGAGATGTCGGTTGTCGCCATGTAGATCGAACCCCTTGCGTGGAAGAAGTCTGGCCAGCGCCCCCTGCCCGTTCTCACTTCGCGCGGGGGTCCGCGGCCGAGCGGTACGCCGCAGACCCCGTGGTTCGAGCCGTCGTCATCAGGTCATCGGCCACCGCCCAGCAACCCGGCGGCCCTGGCCCACCTGTACTTCGCGCCGAGTACGGCGACCGGGCGCTCCGTGGTGTACGGATACGCCACGACGCCCCTCTCGAACAGGTATGCGCACGCCTCCTCGACCTCCGTGTCACCGGCGAGCGACGCCACCACCGGCTTCTCGATCCCGCGCGCCCGGAACTCCGCCACCACCCGGGCCGTGAGCTCCGCGAAGACCATCGGCGGGGTGACGATCGTGTGCCAGTAGCCCAGCACCAGCGCGTGGATCCGCGGATCCTCCATCCCCAGCCGGATCGTCGCCTCGTACGTCGACGGCGGCTCACCGCCCGTGATGTCGATCGGGTTCCCGGCCGCTCCGAACGGCGGGATGAACGCCTTGAACGCCGTGTCCAGGTCCGGCGGGATCTCCATCAGCGAGAGCCCGTTGTCGACGATCGCGTCCGACAGGAGCACCCCGGAACCGCCCGCCCCCGTGATGATCACGACGTTGTCGCCCTTGGGAGCCGGCAGCACGGGCAGCGCCCGCGCGTACTCGAGCATGTCGTTCAGCCCCGGGGCCCGGATCACCCCCGCCTGCCGCAGGATGTCGTCGTACACGGCGTCGTCCCCGGCCAGCGCGCCCGTGTGGGAACCAGCCGCCCTGGCGCCCGCGCTCGTCCGGCCCGCCTTGAGGACCACGACCGGCTTCTTCGGCACGGTCGCCCGCGCCGCCTCCACGAACGCCCGCCCGTCCTTGAGGTCCTCCAGGTGCATCGCGATGCACTTGGTGTTCGGGTCCTCGCCGAACCAGGTCAGCAGGTCGTCCTCGTCGATGTCCGACTTGTTGCCGAGCCCGACGATCGCCGACACTCCCGTCTTCGTCGACCGCGCGAAGCCCAGGATCGCCATGCCGATGCCACCGGACTGCGAGGTCAGGGCCACCGGGCCCTTGACGTCGTACGGGGTGCAGAACGTGGCGCAGAGGTCCTGCCACGTCGAGTAGTAGCCGTAGATGTTCGGCCCGAGAAGCCGCACACCGTACTCCTCGCCGATCGCCACGATCTCGTCCTGGAGGGCCTGTTCGCCCGTCTCGGCGAAGCCGGACGGAATGAGCACGGCGTTGGGGATCCCCTTGCGGCCCACCTCCTGGAGCGCCGACGCGACGAACTTGGCGGGTATCGCGAAGACCGCCACATCCACCTCACCGGGAACGTCGGTGACACTCTTGTACGCCTTGCGGCCGAGAATGTCATCGGCCTTGGGGTTCACCGGATGGATCTCGCCCGCGAATCCGCCGTCGATGAGGTTGCGCATCACCGAATTGCCGATCTTCCCCTGCTCGTTGGACGCACCGATGACCGCGACCGAACGCGGCTCCATCAGCCGGCGCATCGATACGAGGATCTCCTCCCGGCTGTAGCGCCGCCGCGCCTTCACCTCCTCCGTCGTCAGCAGGATCCGGATGTCGGCGGCGACAGCGCCGTCCGGAGACGCGATGACGGGGTTGAGGTCGACCTCCGCGATCTCCGGGAAGTCCGTGACCAGTTGGGAGACCCGCCGGATCTGCTCCGCCAGCGCCCACCGGTCCACGGCCGGCGCTCCGCGCACCCCCTTGAGGATCTCCGCGGCGCCGATCGAGTCGAGCATCGACCGCGCCTCGTCCGCCGTCACCGGTGCCAGCCGGAAGGTGATGTCCTTGAGTACCTCGACCAGGACACCGCCGAGGCCGAACGCCACCACCTTCCCGAACGTGGGGTCGGTGACCGCCCCGACGATGACCTCCTGGCCGGGCGGCACGAGCTGCTGCACCTGTACGCCCTCGATCCGCGCGTCGGCCGCGTAGGCCTTCGCGTTCTTCACGATGGTGCAGAACGCCGCGCGCACCTCCTTGGCTCCCGACACACCGACCACGACGCCGCCCGCATCCGTCTTGTGCAGGATGTCGGGGGAGACGATCTTGAGGACCACCTGCCCGCCGAGACGGTCGGCCAGCGCCACCGCCTCGTCCACGTCCCGGGCCAGGCCCTCGCCCGGCACCGTGATCCCGTACGCGTCGGCGACGACCTTCCCCTCCGGCGCGGTGAGCGCGCTGCGCCCCTCACCCCGGACACGGTCGAGCAGTGCCCTGACGCGCTCATGCTCCTGGTTCTCGACTGTTCCGGCCATGCTCAGATGACTCCGTTCGTCTTGAGAAGCCGCAGTTCCTCGTCACCCAGGCCCAGTTCGCCGACGTAGACCTCCGCGTTGTGCTCACCGAGCAGCGGGGAGGTGACGATGTCGACGGGGGAGTCGGACAGCTTCAGCGGGCTGCCGACGGTGGTGAAGGTGCCGCGCTCGGGGTGTTCGACGCGGACCACCATCTCGTTGGCGGCGAGGGACTCGTCCTCGACGATCTCCTTGGTGGAGAGGATCGGACCGCACGGGATGTTGTGCGCGTTCAGCTGTCCCAGGACGTCCCACTTGGGGAGCGTCGCCGACCACTCCTCGATCAGCTGGAACATCTTGCCGAGCTTCGGCAGCCGGGACTCGGGCGTCGCCCACTCGGGGTCGTCCGCCAGCTCCGGCCGGCCGATCAGTTCGGACAAGGGCTTCCAGCCGACCGGCTGCACGATGACGTACACGTAGTCGTTGGGGCCGCCCGGCGCGCACTTCACCGCCCATCCCGGCTGGCCGCCGCCGCTGGCGTTGCCGCTGCGCGGCACCTCGTCGGCGTCGGCGGTGTCCTGCGCGTTCGGGTACTCGGCGAGCGGCCCGTGCTCCAGGCGCTGCTGGTCGCGCAGCTTGACCCGGCAGAGGTTGAGCACCGCGTGCTGCATCGCCACGTTCACCCGCTGGCCGCGTCCGGTGTTCTCCCGCTGGAAGAGGGCGGCGAGGATGCCGGCGACCGCGTGGATCCCCGTACCCGAGTCGCCGATCTGGGCGCCGGTGGCGAGCGGCGGGCCGTCGGCGAATCCGGTGGTGGACATCGAGCCGCCCATGGCCTGCGCGACGACCTCGTACGCCTTGAAGTTGGTGTACGGGCCCTCGCCGAAGCCCTTGATCGAGGCGTACACGATCCGGGGGTTGATCTCCTGGATCCGCTCCCAGGTGAACCCCATGCGGTCCACGGCGCCCGGGCCGAAGTTCTCCACCATCACGTCGCTGCGGCGGATGAGCTCGGTGAGGATCTCCTTGCCGCGCTCGCTCTTGGTGTTGAGGGTGATGCTCCGCTTGTTGCAGTTGAGCATCGTGAAGTAGAGGGAGTCGACGTCGGGCAGATCGCGCAACTGCTTGCGGGTGATGTCACCGCTCGGTGCTTCCAGCTTGACCACGTCCGCCCCGAGCCAGCCGAGCAGCTGGGTGGCGGAGGGACCGGACTGTACGTGCGTCATGTCGAGGACGCGCACGCCCTCAAGAGCCTTGGTCATGCCAACCGCTCCTCTGTCACTTGTACATGGTCTGGTTCATCGTTCCGGGGGCGTACGCGTCCGGGTCGACCCAGACGTTGATGAGCGAGGGCAGACCCGATTCACGGGCCCTGCGCAGCGCGGGTGCGATGTCGGCGGGGTCGCGTACCTCCTCGCCGTAACCCCCCAGCATCTGGGCGAACTTGTCGTAGTGGACGTCGCCGAGGGTGTTGCCGACCCGCTCGCGCTCGTCGCCGTACTTGGCCTTCTGGCCGTAACGGATCTGGTTCATCGAGGAGTTGTTGCCGACGATGCCGACGAAGGGCAGGTTGTAGCGGACCAGCGTCTCGAAGTCCCACCCGGTGAGGGAGAACGCGCCGTCGCCGAAGAGCGCCACGACCTCCTTGTCGGGCCTGGCCTGTTTGGCTGCCAGCACGAACGGCACCCCGACCCCGAGCGTGCCGAGCGGGCCCGGGTCCATCCAGTGGCCCGGGGTGCGGGGCTGGACGACCTGTCCGGAGAAGGTGACGATGTCGCCGCCGTCCCCGATGTAGATGGAGTCCTCGGTCAGGAAGTCGTTGATCTCGCTCACCAGCCGGTAGGGGTGGATGGGCGAGGCGTCCGACTTCAGCTGGGGGAGCCGCTTCTCGATCGACGTCTGCTCGGCGGCCCGCAGTTCGTCCAGCCAGGCCTTGCGCAGTGCGGATCCGCCGTTGAGCCGGCCGCTCGCCGCCTCCGTGACCGCCTTCAGGACGAGCGAGGCGTCGCCGACGATGCCGAGGTCGACGTCGCGGTTCTTGCCCACGGTGCGGTAGTCCAGGTCGATCTGGACGACGGTGGCGGCCGGGGAGAGGCGCTTGCCGTAGCCCATCCGGAAGTCGAAGGGGGTCCCCACGATCACGATCAGGTCGGCGTTGGAGAACGCGTAGCGCCGCGAGAGCTGGAAGTGGTGCGGATCGCCGGGCGGGAGAGTGCCGCGGCCCGCCCCGTTCATGTACGCCGGGATGTTGAGCGTCCGGACGAGCTCGGTGGCGGAGTCCGTCGCGCGGGTCGTCCAGACCTGACTGCCCAGCAGGATGGCGGGCTTCTCGGCGTGGACAAGCAGATCGGCGAGCTTCTCGATGTCGGCCGGATCACCCGCCCCGCGGGTGGACGCACGGTACCGCCCCGCCTCGGGGACCCGCGCCCGGTCCGCCGGGACCTTCGCGTCCAGCACGTCGCGCGGGATCTCCAGGAACGACGGGCCGGGCGCCCCGTGGTAGCACTCCCGGAACGCCATCGACACCATGTCCGCCGCCCGCGCGGTGTCCGGCACGGTGGCCGCGAACTTGGTGATGGGGGTCATCATGTCGACGTGCGGCAGGTCCTGGAGCGAGCCCATCTTGTGCTGGGTGTGCGCTCCCTGACCACCGATCAGAAGCATCGGTGACTCGGCACGGAAGGCGTTGGCGACACCCGTGACGGCGTCGGTCGTCCCGGGGCCCGCGGTGACGACGGCGCACCCCGGCTTCCCGGTGATCCGGGCGTAGCCGTCGGCCGCGTGGGCGGCCACCTGCTCGTGCCGTACGTCGACGACTTCGATGCCCTCGTCGACGCAGCCGTCGTAGATGTCGATGATGTGGCCGCCACAGAGGGTGTAGATGCGTTCCACCCCCTCCGCCTTGAGTGCCTTGGCGACCAAGTGCCCACCGGAGATGAGGTTCTGGCTGTCCTGGCTGTCCTCGGGCATGGCGATGTCCTGTCCCTTCGTAGGGGGTGCGGGAGCCGCTCCGCCGCTCTCGCGGTACATTGCATACAGTCGACGAATACTGTATGAAGCTTGTTATCCCGCATCCGGTGGGTGGTGTCCAGGGGGCGTGCGGCACTTTCACAATCGGCACGATCGGGAGTGGCTATGGATCTGTACGAGCACCAGGCAAGGCAACTCTTCGCGGATCACGGCATCGCCGTACCGGACGCCGAGGTCGTGGACCACCCGTCCGCAGTGCACGCCGCGGCCGAACGGCTGGGCGGCCGGGTCGTCGTCAAAGCGCAGGTCAAAGTGGGTGGCCGGGGCAAGGCCGGCGGGGTGAAGGTCGCCGCGGACCCGGCGGCAGCCGTCGTCACCGCGCGCGGCATCCTCGGCATGGACATCAAGGGTCACCTCGTCCGGACCGTGATGCTCGCTCAGCCCGTGGACATCGAGGCGGAGTTCTACGTCAGCTACGTGCTGGACCGGGCCGCCGGGACCTTCCTCGCCATCGCCTCGGCAGAGGGCGGCATGGACATCGAGGAGGTCGCCGCCACCCGGCCGGAGGCCGTGGCCCGGATCCCCGTGGACCCGGCCGAGGGGGTCACGGCGGCCAAGGCGGCGCAGATCGCTCAGGCGGCCTTCCTCCCGCCGGAGACCGCACCCGTGCTCCAGGCGCTGTGGCAGGTGCTCACCCAGGAGGACGCCCTGCTCGTCGAGGTCAATCCGCTGGTCCGCACCACGGACGGCCGGATCCTCGCCCTGGACGGCAAGGTCACCCTGGACGACAACGCCGCCTTCCGGCAGAGCCGTTGGGGTGCGGACACCGCCGACCCCCACGGGGACCCGCTGGAGACGGCGGCCGCCGCCAAGGGGCTCAACTACGTCAAGCTCGACGGCGAGGTCGGCATCATCGGCAACGGTGCCGGACTCGTCATGTCCACCCTCGACGTCGTCGCCGGCTGCGGAGCGCGCCCGGCCAACTTCCTCGACATCGGGGGAGGAGCGTCGGCCCGTGTCATGGCCGACGGACTCACGGTCATCCTCTCCGACCCGTCGGTGAAGTCCGTCTTCGTCAACGTGTTCGGCGGCATCACCGCCTGCGACGCGGTCGCCGACGGCATCGTCCAGGCCCTCGACTCGGTCCACCTGACGAAACCGCTGGTCGTCCGCCTCGACGGCAACAGCGCGGCACGCGGGCGGGCGATCCTCGACGACCGTGCGCACCCGATGGTCCAGCAGGTCACCACGATGGACGGCGCGGCGGACCGAGCAGCCCGACTCGCCCTGGGAGGGCACTGATCATGGCCATCTTCCTCAGCAAGGAGAGCAAGGTCCTCGTCCAGGGCATGACCGGCGCCGAGGGCATGAAGCACACCAGGAGGATGCTCGCTGCGGGCACCCAGATCGTCGGCGGCGTCAATCCGCGCAAGGCGGGCCGCACCGTGGACCTCGACGACCGTACGGTCCCGGTCTTCGGCTCCGTACGCGACGGCATGGACGCCACCGGCGCCGACGTCACCGTCGTCTTCGTCCCGCCGCCATTCGCCAGGGCGGCCGTCGTCGAGGCGGCGGACGCGGGCATCGGTCTGGCCGTGGTCATCACCGAGGGCATCCCCGTCCACGACGCCGTGGCGTTCCACGCCCACGCGAAGGCCCGCGGCACACGCGTCCTCGGGCCCAACTGCCCCGGGGTGATCAGCCCGGGGCAGTCCAACGCGGGCATCATCCCCGCCGACATCGCGACGAAGCCCGGCCGTATCGGCCTGGTCTCCAAGTCGGGCACCCTCACCTACCAGCTGATGCACGAGCTGCGCGAGACGGGCTTCTCCACGGCGGTGGGCATCGGCGGCGACCCGGTGATCGGGACGACACACATCGACTGCCTGACGGCCTTCGAGAACGACCCGGACACCGAGCTGATCGTCCTGATCGGCGAGATCGGCGGCGACGCGGAGGAACGCGCCGCGGCCCACATCGCCCAGCACGTCACCAAGCCGGTTGTCGGCTACATCGCCGGCTTCACGGCCCCCGAAGGCAAGACGATGGGTCACGCCGGAGCGATCGTCTCGGGGTCGAGCGGCACGGCCGCGGCGAAGAAGGAGGCGCTGGAAGCCGCGGGAGTCGCGGTGGGCGCCACCCCGACGGAGACGGCCCGCCTGGCGGAGGACAGGCTGCGCGGCTGAGAACCAGGTCCGTCCTCCCGACCCCACGCTCGCAGAGCCACCGCAGTGCGGCCGCACATATTTCAGCCGGTCCGGCGTGTGCGGGCCGTGTCGGGAGCAGAGCCGCGCACATTCAGCCCGTCCGGCGTGTGAGGACCGGGGTCCGGGGCGGAGCCCCGGTTACGGGAAGGGCGGACAGGGGAACAGGTCCGCCGCAGGCGCCCCCGCCCGCCCCGCTCCACCCGCGCCCGTTCCACCGCACCCCGCACCCAGAGCGGAGACCCGATGACACAGACACCAGCACAGTCGCCCACCCCCACCCCTCTCACCCTCAAACCAGGAACCGCCTGGCAGGACGCCTGGAACCGCTGCCTCACCGCCGTCCCCGAGGCCTTCCAGGACGACCGGGCCCGCAACCTCTGGGCCGCCACCTGGCACCGGGACGGCCGCACCCTCCCGGCCACCAGCCCCGTCGACAACACCCCCATCACAGGCCCGCCCCGCCTGGACGCGGATACCGCCCGAATGGCCGTACGAGCGGCTCTCGACTCCCACCGGGCCTGGCGCCACATCCCGCTCCCCGAACGCCGTGCCCGCGTCTCGGCCACCCTCGACGCCCTCACCGAGCACCGCGAGCTCCTCGCACTCCTCCTGGTCTGGGAGATCGGCAAGCCCTGGCGCCTCGCCCAGGCCGACGTGGACCGCGCCATCGACGGCGTCCGGTGGTACGTCGACCACAGCGACCGCCTCCTGGCCGGCCGCACCCCGCTCGCGGGCCCCGTCTCCAACATCGCCAGCTGGAACTACCCCATGTCCGTGCTGGTCCACGCGATGCTCGTACAGGCGCTCGCCGGCAACGCGGTGATCGCCAAGACGCCCACCGACGGCGGTGTCTCCTGCCTCACCCTGGCGTGCGCGCTCGCCGCCCGCGAGGGCGTCCCGCTCACCCTCCTCAGCGGCAGCGGAAGCGAACTGTCGGAACCGCTCGTCCGGTCGGCCGAGATCGGCTGTGTCTCCTTCGTCGGCGGCCGGGACACCGGCGCCCGGATCGCCACCACCGTCGCCGACCTCGGCAAGCGGCACATCCTCGAACAGGAGGGCCTCAACACCTGGGGCATCTGGAACCACACGGACTGGCCGTCCCTCACCGCGGTCATCCCGAAGCTCTTCGACTACGGCAAGCAGCGCTGCACCGCCTACCCCCGCTTCGTCGTCCAGCGCACGCTCTTCGCGGACTTCCTGGCGGCCTACCTCCCCGCCGTACGGTCTCTCCGCACCGGGCACCCCCTCGCCGTGGAGCACCCCTCCGACCCCCTTCCCGTACTGGACTTCGGCCCTCTGATCAACGCCGCCAAGGCCAAGGAGCTGCACGACCAGGTCACGGAGGCCATCGACCGCGGGGCCGTCCCCCTCCATCAGGGATCCGTGGCGGACGCCCGCTTCCTCCCGGGCCAGGACACCAGCGCGTACCTCCACCCGGTCACGCTCCTCAACCCGCCCCCGTCCTCCCCGCTGCACCACGCGGAACCCTTCGGCCCGGTCGACACGATCGTCCTGGTCGACACCGAGGCCGAGCTCCTCGCCGCCATGAACGCGTCCAACGGCGCCCTGGTCGCCACCCTGTCCACCGACGACCCGGCGACGTACGCGCGACTGGCCCCGCAGATCCGCGCCTTCAAGACCGGTCACGGCAAGCCACGTTCCCGAGGTGACCGCGAGGAGCTCTTCGGCGGCTTCGGAGGCTCCTGGAGAGGCGCCTTCGTGGGCGGCGAACTACTCGTACGGGCCGTGACCGAGGGCGCGCCGGGGGAGCGGCTGCCGGGCAACTTCCCCGACTACCACCTCATGCCCTGACCGATCGCGGTGGCCCTCGCGGCGCGGGGGCCACCGCCCTCCGGCCATGCCGCGGCCGGGCCCGCTACAGCACGCCCGCCTCCCGCGCCGTCCACACCGACGGGATCAGCGGGCGGTAGCCCAGTTCGTGACGGATGCGGGTCGTCGACATCACGCCGTGCCAGGGGTCCGGGACCTCCATGTCGAGCGCCTCCTGGGGCACCGGCAGCCCATGGAACTGGAAGAGGTCGACCATCGCGACCGGGGCGTCGTCGGCGATGTTGTAGACGCCGTGCGCCCCGGGTGCGTACAGCAGCCGCCGCAGGCCTTGCGCCACGTCCACGTGGTGTCCCATGTGCAGGCGCTGCATGGCGGGCCACTTCGGCGCCCACTTCATCACGTCGGCGAGATGGGGGTCCCCGTCGCCGTACACGAACGGCAGACGCCCGATGCGGAGGTCGTTCAGGCCCTCCATGGATCCGAGCGCCTGCTCGGCCTCCCACTTGGACTCCGGGTAGGCGCCCCACAGGTGGGTGCCGGGCACCGTCTCGTCGCTCTCCACCAGCGCTCTGCCCTGCCCCGCGCCGTACGCGAGTCCGGTGCTGACCTGCACGAAACGCCGCACGCCGGAGGCCACCGCGGCCCGGCCGAGCTCGATGGCCGCGTCGCGGTTCACCGCCCGTGCCTCCTCGTCCGGCACCCCGCGGAACGCGGCGGCGACGTTCACCACCGCGTCCACGCCGGCCGTCGCCTTGGCGAGCACCCCCGCGTCGCGCAGATCACCGACCAGCACCTGCGCGCCCAGCTCGGCGAACCGCTCGCCACGCGCCGCGTCACGCACCAGGACCCGCACCTCGTCGCCGGCCGCCGCGCTCTGCAGCAGCCGCGGCACGAACCGTCGCCCGACCTGGCCCGTCGCTCCTGTCACCAATGTCAGCATGGCCGCCTCCTCGTCTTCGTAGCCATGCCGCCACCTTGGGCGAGCCGCGGTGACGACGGGAGAGACGCGTCTGTCCAGGGACCGGCACTCCCTGGATACGGGTCCGGATCCGAGGGATCCTGAAACGGTGGACCGAACCGAACTCGCGGACTTCCTCCGCCGCGCCCGTGCCCGGCTGACCCCCGGCGACGTGGGCCTGAGCGCGGGCCCGCGGCGCCGCACCCCTGGCCTGCGCCGCGAGGAGGTGGCGCAGCTCGCCGGGATGTCCACGGACTACTACACGCGGCTGGAACAGCGCCGCGGTTCCCACCCGTCGCGGCAGCTGCTCACCGCCCTCGCCCGCGCCCTGCGGCTCACGGACACGGAGCGCGACCACCTGTTCCACCTGGCCGGCGAGGAGCCGCCCCGGCCGGGCGGCTCCTCCGACCACGTCCGCCCGGGACTGCTGCTGATCCTGGACCGGCTGCACGACCTCCCGGCGATGGTGGTCAGCGACTGGGGCGAGGTGCTCGCGCAGAACACCATGGCGGTGGCCCTGGCCGGTGGTGACCACACCGGGACGAATCTGATCCGCCGCTGGTTCACGGTGCCGGGTGCACGGGAGCTGTCCCCGCCCGAGTACCACGAGCAGCACGCCCGCGCGCACGCTGCGAGCCTGCGGTCGGTCGTCGGGGCCCGTCCCGACGACCCCGGCCCGGCCGCACTCGTGGCCGAACTCCGGGCCGCATCGGAGGAGTTCGAAGCGCTGTGGAAGTCGCACGACGTCCTGGCGCGGCGTCCGTCGCCGAAGCGGTTCCTGCACCCGGTGGTCGGCCTCCTCGACCTGGACTGCGATGTCCTGCTCAGCGACGGCCACAGTCAGCAGCTCGTCGTGCACTCTGCGCGGCCGGGCACGCCGACGTACGAGCGCCTCGAACTCCTGCGGGTCATCGGCCTCCAGGACCTGAGCCCCGGCCCGCAGGAGCAGCCGCCGCCCCGTCACCCGATCCCCTGACGGTCCGGCCGCAGCGCGAACGCCCGCCCGGCGGCCTCGGGGACCGTGCGCTCCACCGCTTCCACGAGGAGTACACGGTGTCTGAGCAGCGGTTCCTTCCGCTCCTCGGAGGCGAGGAGCAGCAGATCGTCGAGCCCGGCCAGCAGCCGCCGCGTGACCTGAGGGCTCGCGGCGGCGCACCACCGGATCTCCTCGAACGCGAGATCCACGAGGTCCGTCCACCCCGGCACCTGCTGGACGAGCCGCACGTAGCCCCGCCGGTCCCGGTGGTGCAGCGGGGTGAGCGGCAGACGGACGGCGACGGCGAGGTACTGCACGATGCGGTCCAGGCACTGCACCGCGGTGGTCGGATCGTTCATTGAGGACGACAGGGCACGCAGAGCGATGTCGGACAGCTGCCGCAGACCGAACGCGGGGTCCTGGAACAGGGTGCGCTCGACGCCGACCGAAACCGTGTACCTCAGGGCGCGCCGGGACGGCGCCGCCCCACCGTGCACGGCCAGCACCGGCGTGCCCGGCACCAGGAAGTCCCCGGTCCGGGGCACCAGCCGCAGCACGACCCCGTGCCGACGCGCGGCCCGCACCAGTCGTGGGACCGCCACGCCCCGGAGCACCCCCGCCCGGTCCCGGTGCGCCACGTGCGCGGTGACCGGGCCCAGCGACAGCTCGTCCACCGTCCCTTCCGGCTGCCGCACGAGCGCACGGAGCGACTCGCCGGCGATGTGGTCCAGAACGGGCCCGACCTGCATCAGCCGCAGGGTGGAGGAGACGTAGGCGACGAACAGCAGCAGACTCAGTCCGACCAGCCCGAGAGTCAGCAGGCTCTGGAGCAGGGGCGCCGACGTCACCCGGTGGGGATCGGGCTCCGCCCCGCCCTCGTACGAGGTCAGCACCAGGAGCGAGAACGCGAAGGTCGCGAGGAACACAGCCAGCGTGAGCTTGCTGATCCTGCTCCGTACGAAGATCCGGACGACACGCGGGGTCAGCTGCCCGCTCGCCATCTGCACCGCCACCAGCGAGATGCTGAACACGACACCGATGAACGTCATCATGGCGGCGCTGACCGTGGTGACGATCGTCCGGGCGTCCCCGGCGAACGTGAGAAGGTCCCCGAGCTCCTGGTAAGCCCCCTCCTCCTTGAGATGCGCGACGATCCGCGTGTCCAGCTCGGAGAGGACCAGCCACAGCGCGAAGGCGCCCACGAGCCCCGCGGCCGGCGCGCACCAGAAGGTGTCCCGCAGCCGCTCCCGCAGCGAGGCCAGGGCGCGGGGCGCCCGCGGGACGGACGCGCTCGTGCCACTCGTGCCACTCTTGCCGCTCATGCCCGCGAAGGTAGCCCGGCGGCACGCCGCGTACACGGCACGCCACGGAGTGTACGCAACGTGACGTCAGGGGCGCTCGGGCGTGCCGGCACCGCACTGACCACCTAAAACGCAGGTGAGAGGCACCCCAAACCCCTGGTATTGTTTTCTTTGTCGCCACGGGGAGGACCCCGGGACGACAGACACCTTGTCCGGGTGGCGGAATGGCAGACGCGCTAGCTTGAGGTGCTAGTGCCCTTTATCGGGCGTGGGGGTTCAAGTCCCCCCTCGGACACATATCCGTACCGTGCGGTTCACGCGCGGACGGCATCGACGCCCGTTCCCGGCCTTCGGCCGGGGCGGGCGTTCGTCGTTTCGCGCTCCTGCCCGAGATCGCCCCGAGGTCGAGCCCGGAGCCGGCCGATGGAGTGCAGGCTCCCACAGTGCGACGCATGCCGGGGCTGCGCGTTCGGAGATCGAACACCCATTGTGCGGGCGAGAGTTGGCTGTTAGCCTCCCGGGCGATCGGTCGTTTGTTGCGGAAATGATAAGTGGGGTCCGCGACTTCGGGGGAGGATCGTCACCGTGGGGGGTGGAGTGGATCCGCGTTGTGTTGCCGGAATTCTGAACTTCGAACGACATGTGGTCCCTGCCGTCGACCGGTTCAGGGACGCCCAGCACGACCCAGGCGCGGAACGAGCGCTGGCTGATGTGATCGGAGCGGTCGCAGGACTGTCCGGCCTCATGCCCGACTCTCAGCTCGCGGCAACACTGCGGGACTTGACGGCATGGCAGGAGTCCGGGTGTACCGGCGTACCGGACTTCGATGCCACGCGGGACGCCGTGCCTGCTCCGCAGGACGGTGAGGCGGCCGCGTTCGTCGGGCCCGTGATCCTTCCCAACAGCGACCGCCGCGAGGTCAAGCTCGAAGCGTTCTCCGTCGTCCGGCAGGACCCCGACTGCACTCCGTACCTCCAGGCCGCGTATCCGCACCCGAAGGCGATGTTCCAGTCCACCCGCCTGCTGTCCGCCTCCCGAGGTCTGCGGGAGGGGAACTGCGTGGTGTTCTTCCCCGAGAACATTCCGGCGGCCACGCCCTGCACGCAGCAGAACTTCGCATGGTTCTTCTTCAGCCGGCACGTGGACATCTACGCCGACACCCTGGCGATCACGAGCCGGCTGTGCGGTCCCGGATCACCGTTCGCCGGTGAGTCGCGGCTGGTCTCCGCGGAGGTCGACCCCGAGGACGTCTACCAGGCCCGGTGCATCTGGGGTTACCTGCACGACTACTTCCACCACACCGGCCCCCGGCCTCTCGACCAGCACCTGGCGTTGAAGACGACCTGGCGTCCCGGGCTCCTCGAGGAGCTCAAGGTCGACATGAAGTCGGCGATCGCCTGCTTCGAGGAAGAAGTGCCTTTCGGGCCCGTCGTCTTCGAGTACATCCTGCTGGAACGTCTCTTCCGCTACCCGGCGCAGCCCGACCCGCTCCGCAACTTCGACGCGGGCACCGGCTTCGCGCTGGGTACCTGGCTGGCCGAGCACGGACTGTTCACCGACGACGGCCGCGGCCGGCGCACGCTGGGCCCGAAAGCGGAGATCGTGGCGAGCGTCCGCGAACTCATCGGCCTGATCGAGGAGATCGAGACGATCGAGGAGGACGACGCCTACCGGAAGGCGGCCGTCGACTTCCTCTACGGGAAGCTGCTACGCCGTCCCGAGACCAAGCCCTACCGGTACGGTGGCCCCCTGGCACCACTCAGTCTCTGGGGTGCCGAGGTCCATGTCTGACGAACCAAGGTCCAGCACGGCCGAGTTGGACCGTATACGCCAGGACCCGGGCTTCTGCCGCTACCCCACGAGCCATATGGCCGTGGTGGAGTGGGACGCGGACACCGGCTGGTCCGGTCCCGCCGTCGAGCCGTACGGCGCGTCTGCGATGGACCCGAGGACCCTCGGCCTCCACTACGGACTGGCCGTCTTCGAAGGACTGAAGGCGTTCCGAGGCCAGGACGGGTCGGTGTCCCTGTTCCGCCCGGACGACCACGGCAACAGGCTCGGGCGCTCAGCCGAGCGGCTGGCCATGGCCGAGATGCCCGCCGACCTCTTCACCCAGGCCTGCGCCCGCCTGGTCGCCACCGTCGAGCACTGGGTGCCGGGTGGCTACGGGCAGAGCCTTTACATCCGGCCGCTGCTGCTCGCCACCGAGGCCGAGCTGGGTCTCAGGCCGTCGCGGAACTACCGCTGCGTCTTCCTGGCCTACCCCGCCGACCCCTGCTTCGGCGCCGGCTTCCGTCCGCTCGCGGTCACCACCGCGACGGAGGAGGTACGCGCCGTGCGCGGCGGCACAGGTGAGTCGAAGTGCGCCGGCAACTACGCCGCGAGCCTCTACACACGAACGCGGGCCCAGGCCGCGGGCTACGACGAGGTCCTGTGGCTCGACGGACTGGAGCGCCGGTGGGTCGAGGAACTCAGCACCATGAACGTCTTCCTCGTCTGGCGCGACGAGCACGGCACGCGACTGACCACACCTCCGTGCGAGGGAACGATCGTCCGGGGTCTCACACGTGACTCGCTGCTCACACTGGCGGGGGACCTCGGCCTGCCCGTCACGGAGGAGCACACCGCGATCGACGCCGTACGCGAAGGAATCCGCTCCGGCCGCCTGACCGAGCTGTTCGCCTGCGGGACGGCCGGCGTGGTCATCGCCGTGGGCCGCCTCGGCACCGGAGGCGAGGACATGACCATCGGCGACGGCGACGAGGGCCCGGTGACCGGACGTCTCCGGGGCGCCCTGCTCGACGTACAGCAGGGACGCACACCCGACAAGCACGGGTGGCTGTTCCGTGTCACCGGAGCCGCTGCCACCACCACCCACACAGACGAGAGCGGAGGGCGGCACACATGAACCACCGCTCGGGAGCGACAGTCGACCTCGACCGCACACTGTCGGGAGTCACCCGGATCCACACACTCGGCCCGACCGGCACGAACCTGGAGAAGGCGGCCCACCACTGGTTCGCCGACCGGCGGGTCACCGGCACGGTCGTCCTCCACGCCGAGGTGGAGGACGGACTCGACGCCATGAACTTCGACGGCACCGAGGCCATCCTCGCGTGCGCCGTCTATCCGCGCCTGCATGACCTCGTCTTCGGCAACCTGCACCGCCTGGAGATGGTGGACAGCTTCATCCTCGACACCCACGACATGGTCCTGGCCAGCCGCCCGGACCAGGGGACGGTCACCACGATCGTCACCCACCCGGCCCCCAGCTGCCTGGTCACAGGACGAGGTAACGTCTCCCTCACGAGCAGCAACTCCCGCGCGGCCGCCCTCTGCGCCGCAGGGGAGTTCGACGCCTGCGTCACCACCGACGCGGCAGCCCTCGCCGAGGGGCTGCGGGTCGTCCAGAACTTCGGGCCGGTGCCCATGGTCTTCACACTGCACTCGGGCAAGGCCGTCGAGGGCCCCCCGCCCGGGGCGGCGTGATGCGGAGCACCGCCTCGCCGTCCGGCCGCCGTATGCCCGGGGCCTTCCGGGCCCTCATGGTGAGCGAAGCCGTGTCCTCGGCGGGCTCGCAGTTCACCCTCGTCGCGCTGCCCGTGCTCGCCGCGGCGGGCCTGGGCGCGTCCCCGTCGCAGATCGCTCTGCTGAGCGGGGCGCAGTTCGTCCCTGTCCTCATCGTCACGCCCTACGCCGGGAAACTGGCCGACATGCGGGACCGGGCCCCTCTGCTGTACATGTCCCACTTCGCGCGCGCCGTCGTCCTGCTCCTCGTGGTGACGATGTCCGCGGCGGAGTTGCTGAACTACGGGACGCTCTTCGCGGCCGCCGTACTGCTGGGTGCCTTCACCGCACTGTTCGACACCTCCCTGCTCGCCTACGTCCCGGACACCGTCGACTCCCCGGAGCTGACGCGGGCCAACGGACAGCTGGCATCGGTCAACGCGGTCTCCCAGACCGCGGGGCCGGCCGTGGGCGGTCTCGTCGTCTCCGGGTTCGGCCCGCTGCTCGCCGTCGCGCTGGACGCCGTCTCCTACCTGGTGGGCGGAGCGGCCCTGCGGATGCGTCCGAAGCCTTCCCGGCACCGGGCCCTCAAGGAGGACGCGACCATTCGCGCCGGGTTCACCGCCGTCGCCGCGTCGGACCCGCTGCGCCGCCTGGTGGCATCCGGCTCCCTGTTCAACCTGGCTGAACAGGTCGCTCTGAGCGTGCTGTTCATTGCCGTCGTGCAGGAGGCGGACCACTCCGTCGCGTTCCTCGGCTTCGGCTTCAGCGCCGCCGGCATCGGCAGTGTGATCGGCGCCAGAGCGACATCCAGGTACGGAGGCGGTGACGCCGGCCGGTCCTGGGTGTGGGCCCTGCTCCTGTCACAGGCCGCGTTGCTCGCCGCTCTCTGGTCACTCGGCCTGGGCGTCTGGGGCGCCGCGGCGTTCATGGCGGGCATGTTCGTGTACGGCACCGCCATCGCCTACTACAACGTACACGCCCTGACTCGCCGTCAGATCGTGTCGCCCACAGGGATGCTGGGCCGCGTCAACGCCGTCTACCGCACGTTCGCCTTCGGTGCCATCCCCGTCGGATCAGGCCTCGCCGCGCTCCTGCTGCTCTTCACCGACGCTCCGACGGCGGCCACTCTGGTCGCCGTGCTGAGCGTGGCGGCCACCTGGATCCTCATCAAGGGGAACTACTCGATCGAGAGGAGGGACGAGGCATGGACCACCGGCTGACCTCCTTCGTGGTGAGCGAGCGGTCGCGGCTCGACGCCTCCGGCACCGACGAGTCGTGGCTCGACGAGGGCGGTTTCTACACCTCGCGACGCTGGACGGTCTCCCAGGAGGGCGACCGCGGATTCAGCACGGCCTATCTGGTCGGACACGACGAGGAGACCGGCCGGACCGCCGCGCTCGTCCCCTTCCACATGGCTCACGGCGGCGACAGCAACCCGCTCTACAACGAGACCACACTGCTGGGGCGGACCCCGGACATCCAGCTGCTCGCCGGCTCGCGCACCGGGTACGACAACCGGATGCTGCTGCGCCCCGGCCTGTCGGGCGCCGACAGGTCCCGGCTCATGACCACCCTCTGCACCCGGCTCCTGGAATGCGCCGAGGAGTACGGGGCCCGGCACGTGTCCTGGTGGTACCTGCCGGACGAGGAGGCCCGTGAGCTCGGGGAGCTGCCCGGGTTCGCCACGGTCACGACACCCTGCCTGCCGACCGCGGCGGTCCGCCCGCGCGGCGCGACGTTCGACGCCCACGTCGCCGCCCTGCCGGCCTCGCGGCGCTCACTGGTCCGGCGCGACCTGAAGCGGCTGACCGCGGGCGGCTACCGGACCCGGACCCTCCCCGCCGAGTCGGTCCCCCTGGAGAGGTACGCGCCTCTCGTCGTCCAGGTGCAGGTCCGGCACGGCGAGGAGCTGAGCGAGGAGGGCGCGGTCCGCTACCTCCGCCGCTGTCTGAGTATCGGCTCCGGCGACGACGTGGTGATCACCGAGGTGCTGGACAAGCAGGAACGCCCTGCCGCCTTCGCGCTGGGGATCATCCATGGCGGGACGCTGCACATGCGGGTGTTCGGCTGCGACTACCGGGCCGGCCACGGCACCAGCGGCGAGTACTTCGAAGCGACCGTGTACGAGCCGCTGAGGATCGCCCTGGAACGGGGCCTCGACGCGGTCCACCTGGGGGTCACCTCCTACCGGGCGAAGTCACTGCGGGGCGCCGAACTGCGGCCACGCCGGACGCTGTTGATGTCCCGCTCGGAGCAGGACCTGCCCACGCCCGCACCCGACTGGAGCTTCCTCGGGGACGATGAGCGATTCCTCGCAGGCGGACCATCGGAGGTCATCCCGTGCTGATCGTCGTACAGCCCCTTTCCGCCGGTGCGCGCCTCGTCTCCAGAGTCGTGCAGTCCGGGGTCCCCTGTCTGATCCCCACCCAGTTCCCCGAGCTGCTGCCCCCGGAGGTCACCGCGGCCGCCACCGTCGTCGACTGGCACCCCGACCAGGGGGTACCCGGTCTGCTCCGCTGCGTCGAGGAGTCCGGGGGCCGGCCCACCGGCGTCGTCGCGGGCTTCGAGTACGTGGTGCCGGAGAGCGCGGAACTGGCCAGGTCGCTGGGGCTTCCGGCGCTCGGCGCGGACGCGGCGGAAGCGGTCCGTCAGAAGGACGTGATGCGCCGGCGGTGTGCCGAGCGGGCCGTCTCCTTCCCCCGCTCCGTCGCCGTCCCCCCTGAGGCCGCGGGGCCGTGCCCGCTGCCGTTCCCGGTCGTGGTCAAGCCGGTCGACTGCGGGGGCAGCCTGCTGGTGAGTCTCTGCCGCGACCAGGAGGAGTACGAGCAGGCCTGCGCGTCCGTGCACTACCCCGGGGAGGTGAAGTTCCACCCCAGCCCCCGGCGGATCGCCCTCGTCGAGGAGTACGTCGAGGGACCGGAATTCTCTCTCGACGGCTGGGTGGACGCGGGCGGGCCGCACGTCGCCAGTGTCACGACCAAGTTCGTCTCGGACCCGCCCTACTTCTTCGAGACGGGCCATATAGCCACCGCTCCGGCACATTCCCCGTACGGCGAGGTCCTCGAGGAGTTCGCACGGAGCGTCGTGGCGGCGTTCGACCTGTCGGTCGGTCCGTTCCACATCGAGACCCGGATCGACCGTGAACGCGGGCCCGTGCTGATCGAGGTCGGGGCCCGGCTGGCCGGCGACAACATCCCCGAACTCGTGCTGGCCGGACCCGGGGTGGACCTCTGCGCGGCGGCGGCGGACGCCGCCCGTGGCCGGCGGCACCCGGAACCGCCGGTGTCGCCGGTCAGCGCGGGCCTCGCCTTCGTCACCACCGCCCGGCCCGGCCCGTACGCCGGCACGCTCACCGGCTTCGAGCCGTTCCCCGAGGCCCCGGAATTCCGGGGCCTCGTCCCGGAGGCGGACCCGGGAGCGGTGCTCGACCCGGACGACATCTTCAGCAACCGGGTCGCCCGGATCCACTTCGAGGGAACTCTCGACCGGGTCGAGCACCTGGTCGCCTCGGTCATCAAGGACGTCATGGTCGACATCGAGGTCGACAACGAGAACGGTGATCTCAAGAAAGAGGAAGCTGCCCGCGTATGAGCAACGAACTGACCGTCACGCCGACCGCCGCCCCCCGCCCCAAGCCGGAGGCGGGCTCGTCCACCGGGACGATCCTCACCGACCACGCGTTCTTCATGCGCTCCGGGAAGCGCCGCAGCTGGCAGGGACTGACCGTCGCCGACCGGGACGCCATCCCGGCGCTGCGGCCCACCGCCGCTGCCCTGCAGGGCGGCCAGGTCGTGGTGGACGGGCTCAGGGCATACCGGATGACGGACGGGACGGTCTCCGTGTTCCGCCCCGACAGCCACATCAAGCGGCTCAACAACGGCGCCCGTCGGCTGGCCCTGCCCCAGGTCGACTTCGACCGTGTCTGGAGCTCCGTACGTGCCCTGGTGCAACTGGACCAGGAGTGGCTCCCCCAGGAGCCGGGCGGAGCCATGGACCTGCGCGCGGTGCTGGCCGCCAACGGTACGGGACTGACCGCGGGCCCCGTGGACGACTGTCTCTTCTACGTACTGGCATCCGTGGCGGACCAGGACGAGGCGGGAGGGAAGGCCGTACGGGCGATGACGCTCGACGGCTACGTCCGCGCCTGGCCCGGAGGTTTCGGCGACATCAACGCCGTCGGCACCCTCGCGATGGGCGTGGTGCCGGGCGAGATCGCCGCCAACTACGGCTACGACCACGTGCTGTGGCTCGACGGTCCGCAGGGCCGCCTCGTCCAGCAGATCGGGAACCTCAACGTCTTCTTCGTGATCGACGGGGCGCTGACCACGCCGCTGCTCGACCGTTCCGTCCTTCCCGGAATCACGCGCGACTCCATCGTCAAGCTGGCGCGCGACTCCGGGACGAGGGTCGTCGAACGGCCGGTGGAACTGGCGGAGGTCCTCAAGGGCATCGCGGACGGCACCGTCACCGAGTGCTTCGCCGCCGGGACGGAGGCCGGGGTGGCGCCGGTGACCTCGCTCGGTCACCAGGGCGAGGAGTACCGCCTCGCCGACGCGGCGGGTCCCGTCACCACGCGCTTCCGCGATCTGCTCCAGGGCCTCCACCGGGGTGAGGCGGTCGACCGCTTCGGGTGGATGCGCCGGGTGACCGAGATCGCGCCGGTCCATGCCTGAGGGCGCCCCTGTTTCCTGTGGTGAGAGCCGCACCGAGAACGACCTGGAAGAAGAAGCCTGGAGGTACCGCTGACATGGCCTATGTCGTCACCGACGAGTGCATCGGCTGCAAGTACACGGACTGTGTGGACGCCTGCCCCGTGGACTGCTTCCACGAGGGCCCCGACATGCTCTACATCAACCCCGAGGAATGCATCGACTGCAACGCGTGCGTCGCCGAATGCCCGCCCGAGGCCATCTGGGCGGACGTCGACCTGCCGGAGGACAAGCTCCAGTGGATCGAGATCAACGGAGAGATGAGCGGCACGTACCCGGTCCTCTTCGAGAGCCGTGGTCCCAAGGGACAGCCAGAAAGCCAGCCTTCCTGACCAGAGAGCGGGAACCGACGTCATGACGACCCAAGTCGAAAACCCCTTCATGCTCGGACTGGACTCGAACTTCTACCTGAAGGACGAGTTCGAGAGCCCGGAGAAGCGCACCAACGTCACCTGGTTCTACCCGAAGATCTGCGGCTTCCAGGACGCCCTCGACGACGAGGCGAAGAAGGCGGAGTACTTCTCCTTCCTGGACCGTCAGTCCCACCCGGAGCAGACCGACATCCTGCTCTACTTCCACATCCCCTTCTGCGAGGCGTTCTGCAACTTCTGCGCGTGCTTCAAGGAGTCCGCGGCGAAGTACCAGGGGGAGCGGCAGAAGCGTTTCGTCAAGGCGATGGTGCGGGAGATCGAGCGTAACGCCCGGTCGAAGTACTTCCAGGGTACGAAGATCAAGTACGTCCAGTTCGGCGGCGGCACGCCCTCCGCGCTGGAGCAGGAGTCGATGGCCGACATCCTGGAGGCCGTGCACCGTGAGTTCGACCTCAGCGAGGTCGACGGCATCTCCCTGGAGGGCAGCCCGCTCGGCCTCTCCAAGGACGGGTACATCGAGATGCTCAAGTCCCTGGGCATCACCCGTATCTCGTTCGGCGTGCAGACGCTGGACGAGGAGATCCGGCGGAAGCTGACCATCAAGGCCACCGTCGAGCAGGTGCACCAGACGGCCGAGAACATCCGCCGGGCCGGCATCCGCACCTTCGCGCTGGACCTGATGTACAACCTGCCGGGGCAGGACGACGAGGTCCTCGCCCGGGACCTGGAAGGCATCTGCGCCGAGCTGCGGCCCAGCTTCGTCCAGACCTACCGCTTCAACCAGTGGGAGGGGACGCGGCTCGACCAGCAGATCCGCGCGGGCAAGGTGGCCGACGTCAAGCCCTCGGGCAGCATCGAGCGGGTTCAGTACCGGCAGATCAAGGACGGGCTCGCGGCCTACGGCTACGACAAGCAGCTCCTGATCAACTTCTTCACCCACCTGGACGACCCGGGCGAGATCGGCCTGAACCACGCCTGCGGAGGCAACGGCTACCGCGCCAGCTACACGCTGGGCATCGGCCCCGCCGCCGAGAACTACATGGGCGAGCGGAGCTACCGGAACCACACCGACGTCGAGCGGTGGATGCGTGACGTCGAGGCCGGGATCCTCCCCATCGAGCAGGGCCGGATCTGCAGTGACGACGAGGTCGAGAACCGCGTCATGGTCTTCTTCCCGGTCTTCGGCAGCGTCCGCAAGGAGGACGTCGCCAACTTCGAGAAGTACCGCCGGGAAGTCGACTGGCTGGTCGAGGGCGGCTACGCCGTGGAGACCGACGAGGAGCTCACCCTGACCGAGTCCGGCCGGGAGAACGCGGGCAACATCGCCTTCCTCTTCTACTCCGACGAGGAGAAGGCCAGGGCCCGCCGCACCATGTACCTCTCGCTGAAGAACAAGCGGAACCCGTTCCACCAGGACCAGCAGAACATCCCGCGGACGCCGCTCTTCCTGCAGACCCGCCCCAAGACGCAGGACGAGAAGCCTGCCGCCCCCGAGAGGAGCTGAACCGAGGGTGAACGACCGCAAGACCCAGGCGGATATCGAGAACGACCTCCGTGAGGTCATCGCCCAGATCTTCCCGCACCAGAAGGTCGACCTGACCTCCAGCACCCCGCTCTTCAACGGCGGGCTCTCGCTGAACTCGACCCAGATGATCGAACTCACCCTGGCCTTCGAGACGTTCTACGACATCGAACTCGAACCGGAACTGCTGACGGTGGAGAACTTCGCGTCCCTGGGCTCCCTGTCCGAGCTGATCCAAGAGCTCCTGGACGACGAGGTGTCCACTGTCTGACATCGCCACGACGGGACCGGCGGAAGCCGGTTCCCGCTCTCCAGCGGACGTGCGGATCGTCCTGATCCACGGAAACGCCGGGGCGAGCGTCGAGGGCATCTGGTTCCCGTACCTCAGACGGGAGCTGGAGGCCCTCGGCCACCGGGTCGTGGCCGAGACCTTCCCCGACCCCATCAAGGGCCGCATGCGGTACTGGCTTCCGTACCTCACGGACGTCATCCGCCCGGACAGGAACACGGTGATCGTCGGGCACTCGTCCGGGGCGCTGACCGCCTTCCGGTACGCGGAGACGGCGCCGCTGCTCGGCACCTTCGCCGTGGCCGGCCACCACAACGACTGCGGCTTCGAGCTGGAGCGCCGCAGCGGGTTCTTCGACCGGCCGTGGGACTGGGACGCGATCCGGCACAACCAGCGATTCATCGCACAGTTCCACTCGAAGGACGACCCCTGGGTCCCCTTCGAGGTGGCGGAGGAGCTGCACCGTCTGACCGGCAGTGACTTCACGGTGATGGACGACATGGGTCACTTCGGCTCGTACGACCAGCAGATGGACACCTTCCCGGAGTTGCTGGACGCCATCCGGTGCCGGCTGGAGGACCCCTTGACCTGGCAGGAGGAAGGATGAACGGCTTCGAGGACGGCACCGTCCCGCGGCTGGCGGACGGCATCCTGGAACGCCGGTGCGGGAGCGATGCCACGGCGGTGGTGGACCTGAGCACCGGGGAGCAGGTCTCCTACCGGACCCTGGCACGGCGGACCCAGGCGCTGGCGGACCTCCTCGCCCGGCACGGGGTCGGCAGGGGCACGACCGTCGCCATGGTCATGGACAAGTCCGCCGCCTCCGTGGCGGTCATGTGGGCCGCCCTCCGGCTGGGCGCCCGCTACGCGCCGGTGGACGAGTCACTGCCCTCGGCGAGGGTCGCACTGCTGCTCGGCATGTGCGCACCCGCCGTCACCCTGGTCCACCAGCGGCACCGCGGCCTGCTCGACGGCGCGCCCGCCGGTACGGTCCTCACCGTCGGACCGGAGTTTCCCGAGGAACCCGGCGGCAGGCAGTGGGACCCCGCGGCCGAGACCGACGTCCGCCCCGCGGACTCCTCGGACCGGAGCCCCGAGGACCACGCCTATGTCGTCTTCACCTCGGGATCGACCGGCCTTCCCAAGGGGGTCGTGATCAGCCACCGCTCCCTGTGCGCCCTCCTCGAAGGAGTGCAGCGGGTGGTCGGCTTCGACGACGGCATGCGTTTCCTCAACGTTGCGCCGCTCTTCTTCGACGCATCGGTCGTCGACCTCTGGTCGACCTTCCTGGTCGGGGGCAGCGTCCACCTGCTGCCCCGGCTGCGCGTGCCCTCACAGATCACCCGGGCCTGCGAGGAGTGGCGGATCACCGACACCCTGCTCGTCTCCTCCGTGGTCCGCATGCTGGTCGGCCGTTTCAGCGATGCCGGCCGCCGGGATCTGAGCTCCCTGCGACGGCTCTGGTTCGGCGGCGAGTCCTGCCCCGTTCCGGTGCTGCGCGCGTTCGCCGCCCTGGTGCCCGGACTCACCTACGTCCACGGGTACGGGCCGACCGAGACGACACACAGCGCGACGCTCTTCCTCACCGACGACATAGCCGGTTACGACGAGGAGTTCCTGCCCATCGGAAGCCCCCTGCCGTCCGTCGACCTCCTGGTCGTCGACGACAGCCTCCGGCCGGTGCCCGACGGTGAGGCCGGGGAACTCCTGATCGGCGGACCGCAGGTGATGACGGGTTACTGCGGCGACCCGGAACGCACCGAACGCGCCCTCGTCAGCCCTCCGGACTCCGGCGGCGCCCGCTACTACCGGTCCGGCGACTACGTCCGCCTCCGGGACGACGGTGCTCTCATGTTCCTGGGCCGGCGCGACGACGCTCTGAAGATCAACGGCAACCTCGTCCACCTGTCCGAGGTGGAGGCGGCGGCACTCGCCGTGGAGTGGGTGACGGACTGCTGCGCGGTTCCGGCCGAACACCCCGTGGCAGGGAAGGTGATCGGCCTGTTCGTCCTGGGCCGACGGGACGGCACGGGCCCGGACGAGGAAGAGCTGCGCCGGGAACTGGCTCTGCGGCTGCCTCCCTACATGATCCCGGCCCGGATCGACTTCCTGTCCGACGAAGACGTCGACCTGACCGCTTCCGGCAAGCTCGACCGCACACGCCTGCGGGAACTCACGAACAAGTGAAGGGAAGTCACCACATGGTGGAGGACGAGCTCGCCTCCTTCGGGCGGCGCGGCACGGTGACCGTCGTCCCCCGCTCCGCCAGGGGCCTCAGCCTGGGCGACGACCCCGCACAGCTCCTGCTCCACCCCGTGGAGGACTTCCTCCCGGAGCCGGCCGTGGTCGACCGGCTGGCCGACGCCTTCACCCGCGAAGGGCTGACCGTCGAGGCGCGCTCCGACGCCGGCCTCACCGTCAGCGGTGAGAACGGACTGGTCGAAGAGGTCTTCGGCAGCACGGTGGTACCCGTACGCAACAAGTACATCAGGGAGTCGGTCCGCTACGAGCTGTCCGCGACGGGCACGCTCCGGCCCCGTCTGCACCCCGAGCTGATCACCGAGGTCCGGGCGCCCCGCGCGGGCTTCGAGCTGGCGCCGAGCGCCGTTCCGCCACCGCCGCACACCGCCGGGTACCTGAGACTGCCCGAGGACGCCGCGCGGCTGGCCGGTGCCGACCGGCTGCACGCGTCCGGCATCCGGGGCGACGGCGTCCGGGTGGTGATGGTGGACACCGGACTGTACGACCACCCGCACCACCGGGCGCACGGCTACACCACGGCCGTGGTCCCGGCGCTGACTCCGCTCGACCCCCGCAGCGACGAGCGAGGCCACGGTACGGCGATGTCGGCGCTGCTCCTGGCAGTGGCTCCGGGGGTGTCGCTCACCATGGTCAAGATGGCGGGCGAGGCGTTCTCCTTTCCGGTCGCGGCCTTCCAGCGGGCGGTGCAGCTGGAGCCGGACATCATCTCGTGCAGTTGGGGAACCCTGCGGGAGGAGCCCCACCTGCACCTGGAGGTGGCCAACGCGGTCCGGCGGGGGATCACCGTTCTGTTCGCCGCCGGAAACGGCTCCACCGACCGGCGTGAGGCCATGTTCCAGTCGGTGGCGACGCCCGGGGTTCTCACGGTCGGCGGCGTCCACGTGGGCCCCGGCGGGGAGCTGCGCGCCTCCGATCTCGCCTCCAGCTACCGGTCGGCGGTCTTCCCCGGCCGGACCGTACCGGACGTGTGCGGCCCCTGCGGGATGCTGCCCCACGGCGACTACATCGTGTTCCCGACCCAGCCGGGCTGCCTGTTCGACCGGCGTAACAGCAGCTACGACGGAACGGCTCCCGACGACGGCTGGCTGGTCTCCAGCGGCACGTCGGGGGCGACGGCCTACGCGGCCGGTGTGGCGGCGCTCGCCGTGCAGCAGGGCATCGGCCAGGGCCGGGCCCTCAGGACGGAAGACCTGGTGAGCGCCTGCCTCCCGGTGACCCGAGGGCGTTCGATCACCGGGGACGACTGCGGCGGAGTCTGCCCGAACCACGCGGTCGGCCACGGCCTCCTCACCGTCTGAAC
The DNA here is from genome assembly GCF_044455985.1 of Streptomyces sp. NPDC051064. Lineage (NCBI taxonomy): Bacteria > Bacillati > Actinomycetota > Actinomycetes > Kitasatosporales > Streptomycetaceae > Streptomyces > Streptomyces sp. NPDC051064. The sequence continues at coordinate 259,854 of NZ_JBITFK010000003.1, read as the reverse complement.
CGCCCGGCCGCCGACAGCGGCCGGGCGGTCGCACCGCGAGTGCCGGGGGATGTCGGACGAGGCGCCGCATCCACCCATGGGGGTCGTTCGCCCGGCCGAACTGGATGTCCACCAGCCGCCGGCGCAGACGCATGGTCACCGAGTCCTCGGCCCCCGTGTCCGGCGCGGTCACCTCGCCGTCCCTCCAGACCAGCCGCCCCACGGGAGTCACGGCGGCGCCGGTGCCGCAGGCGAACACCTCCCGGATCGCTCCCGTCCGCGCGCCCTCCTGCCATTCGGAGATCTCCACCGGACGTTCCTCCACGTCCAGCCCGATCTCCTTGGCGAGGTCGAGGATCGAGGCCCGGGTGACACCTTCCAGGACGGTTCCGAGCTCCGGGGTGAGCAGACGCCCGTCGCGCGTGACGAGGTAGAGGTTCATGCCGCCCAGCTCCTCGACGTAGCGGCCCTCCGTCGCGTCGAGGAAGCAGACCTGGTCGCAGCCGTGCTCGGAGGCTTCCAGCATCGGCGCCAGGCTTGCCGCGTAGTTTGATCGACACCGGCTGCACCCCGCCGGAGAAGTACGGGCCGACCGGCGAGGCGATGACCATGTACGTCACCTCGGCGGCGGGCCGCACCCCCAGGAAGGGCTCCGAAGCGAACATGAACGGCCGCAGATACAGGCTCTGTTCGCCCTCGGCCGGCACCCACGCCCGGTCGGCGCGGACGAGCTCACGAACCGATTCGAGGAGGAGGGACTGCGGGAGTTCGGGAAGCGCCAGGCGCCGGGCGGAACGGGCGAACCGCTCACCGTTGGCTTCCGGACGGAAGGTCCAGACAGACCCGTCGGAGTGCCGGTAGGCCTTCATCCCCTCGAAGATCTCCTGCGCGCCATGCAGGACCGCCGCGGCCGGATGCATGGGAATCGGAGCGAACGGGACCACAGCGGCGTCGTCCCAGCCACGTTCCTTCGTCCACACCGCCCGGGCGATGTGGTCGGTGAAGTACCGGCCGAACCCGGGGTCCGCCGGGATCTCGGCGCGCCGGGCGGGGCTCGCCGGGTCGGGGTTGGGCTGAACAGTGAACCGCAGACTCATCGCGGAGATTCCCCCGGTCGTCATTCAGGATCGTGGTGGTGGCCCATCATGGAGTGACGGTTCGGAACCCCAGCGGTCGATCAGTTTGCGGAGCAAGAGAATTGGATCTTGGAATGGCGGGCGGTCGGGCCACCGGGAACGAGGACGTCAGAGGGCTCGGAGAGGCCGCCGCCGCTGCCGCCGCCGGTCTCGTCGGCAGGCCGGTGCTGTGTGTGGGGACCGACCTGGTCGACGTGGACGAGATGCGGGCCACCCTGGCCCGCCAGCCCCGCTTCGCCGGTCATGTCTTCACACCCGCCGAGCGCGCCTACTGCGAGATCCCCGACGACTCCGCCGAGCGCTATGCCGTGCGGTTCGCCGCCAAGGAGGCGGTCCTCAAGGCCCTGGGCGTGGGCCTCACCGGTTCGGTCCTGACCGAGATAGAGGTGCTGCACACCCGGTCCGGCAGCCCGGCCCTCCAACTCACCGGCCGCGCGGCGACGTTGGCCGAGGAGGCCGGTGTGCGGTCCTGGCTGGTCACTCTCACCCACAGCCGGAGCCTGGCGCACGCCTTCGTCGCCGGCCTCCCGGGCTAGGCCTTTCGTCCGGATCAGGCCGGATCACGATCCGGTCTCGGGCGACCCTCAGGGTCTTGCTTTCGGTCGTGTAATCGATTCCAATCATCCGTGTAATCGATTCCACGGCTCGTTCCGCTGGTCTCGAGGGTCACGGAAACCACAAGGAGGTGGTCCGGAAATGGCGAGCATCAAGGATGTCGCGGCCCAGGCGGGAGTCTCTGTCGCCACGGTCTCACGCGTCCTCAACAGTCATCCCTCCGTCAGCCCGGACGCACGCAGACGTGTCCTCGCCGCCGTCGACGCCCTCGGCTACCGGCCCAACGCCGTGGCCCGCTCGCTGCGCACCGACCAGACACGCACGCTCGGCCTCGTCATCAGCGACGTACTCAACCCGTACTTCACCGCGCTGGCCCGCTCCGTCGAGGAGGAGGCGCGCGGACTCGGCTACAGCGTGATCATCGGCAACGCCGACGAACGGCTCGAACAGCAGGACCACCACGTCCGTACGCTCCTGGACCGCAGGATCGACGGGCTCCTGGTCTCGCCCGCCGACGGCGACTCCCCGCTGTTGCTGGACGTCGCGCGCACCGGCACCCCGATGGTCTTCGTCGACCGCTGGATCCCCGGGGTGGACATCCCCGTCGTGCGCGCGGACGGACACCGGGCCATCCAGGACCTGGTCGCCCATCTGTACGCCCTCGGCCACCGCAGGCTCGCCATCATCGCGGGCCCGGCCGCCACCACGACCGGCAACGAACGCGTCGAGGCCTTCCGGGTAGCGATGCGGGCCCACGGCCTCGCCCTGCCCGACGCCTACATCGGGCAGGGCGACTTCCAGGCCGCCAGCGGCCGGCGCGCCACCGAGAGCTTCCTGTCGCTGGCCGAACCGCCCGAGATCGTGTTCGCCGCAGACAACCTCATGGCGCTCGGCGCCCTGGACGCGATCCGCGCACGCGGTCTCCGTGTCCCCGAGGACATCGGGATCGCGGCCTTCGACGACATCCCGTGGTTTCTCCACACCGCCCCGCCGATCACCGCGATCGCCCAGCCGACCGGCGATCTCGGCCGAGCCGCCGTGCGTGCGCTGATCGACATCGTCGAGGGCCGGCCCCCGCAGTCCGTGACCCTGCCCGCCCGCCTCGTCGTACGCAGCTCCTGCGGCGAGCGCCCCTCCACCCCCGGGAGCAACGAGTGAGCGAATCAGTCGAGTTGCTGCGCATCGAAGGCGTACGCAAGACCTTCCCCGGTGTCGTCGCCCTGGACAGCGTCGACTTCGACCTGCGCGGCGGCGAAGTGCACGTCCTCCTCGGTGAGAACGGTGCGGGCAAGAGCACCCTCATCAAGATGCTCTCCGGCGCCTACCGCCCGGACAGCGGCCGGATCTTCGCCGGCGGCCAGGAGGTGCGCATCCACGGAGCGCAGGACGCCGAGAGGCTCGGGATCGCCACGATCTACCAGGAGTTCAACCTGGTCCCCGATCTCACCGTCGCCGAGAACATCTTCCTCGGCCGCCAGCCGCGCCGCTTCGGCATGATCGACCGCGGGCGCATGGAGGCCGACGCCGAGGTGCTCCTGCGCCGTGTCGGCCTGCACGTCTCGCCCAGGGCCAGGGTCCGTGAACTGGGCATCGCCCGGCTGCAGATGGTCGAGATCGCCAAGGCGCTCAGCCTGGACGCACGTGTCCTGATCATGGACGAGCCGACCGCGGTCCTCACCTCCGAGGAGGTCGACAAGCTCTTCGCGATCGTGCGGCAGCTGCGCGCGGACGGCGTCGGCGTCGTCTTCATCACCCACCACCTCGACGAGATCGCCGCCCTCGGCGACCGCGTCACCGTCCTGCGCGACGGCCGTAGCATCGACCAGGTGCCCGCCTCGACGCCGGAGGCGGAGCTCGTCCAGCTCATGGTGGGACGCAGCATCGACCAGCAGTACCCGCGCGAACGCCCGGAAACGGGGCCGTCGTTGCTCTCCGTGCGCGGGCTCACCCGGGACGGGGTCTTCCACGACATCAGCTTCGAGGTGAAGGCCGGTGAGGTCGTCGGTCTCGCCGGACTCGTCGGAGCCGGCCGCACCGAGGTCGCCCGCGCGGTCTTCGGCGCCGACCCCTACGACGCCGGAACCGTCGAGGTGCGCGGCGAGCGGCTGGGCAAGCACGACGTGACCGCCGCCATGGGCGCCGGGATCGGCCTCGTCCCCGAGGACCGCAAGGGCCAGGGCCTCGTGCTCGACGCCTCCGTCCAGGAGAACCTCGGCCTGGTCACCCTCCGCTCGGCGACCCGCTCCGGAATCGTCGACGTCAAGGGCCAGCGCACCGCCGCAGCCCGCATCGCCGAGCAGCTCGGCGTACGCATGGCGGGCCTCGGTCAGCACGTCCGCACCCTGTCCGGCGGCAACCAGCAGAAGGTCGTCATCGGGAAGTGGCTCCTGGCCGACACCCGGGTCCTGATCCTCGACGAGCCGACCCGTGGCATCGACGTCGGCGCGAAGGTCGAGATCTACCAGCTCATCAACGAGCTGACGGCCTCCGGCCACGCCGTCCTGATGATCTCCAGCGACCTGCCCGAGGTCCTCGGCATGAGCGACCGGGTCCTGGTCATGGCCCAGGGCCGCATCGCCGGAGAACTCCCCGCCCACGAAGCCACCCAGGACGCCGTGATGGCCCTCGCCGTCAGCGCCGCGCCTGTGACCGACCCCACCGAGCACGCAGAGAACGCAGAGGAGAGCCCCCGTGGCCACTGACACGCATCCGAGCAAGACGGGCGCGGGCGGCGCCGGACACGCCCTCCGCCGCCTCCTGCTCGACAACGGCGCGCTCAGCGCGCTGGTCGTCCTCCTGGTGGCGATGTCGCTGCTCTCCGGCGACTTCCTCACCACCCAGAACCTGCTGAACGTCGGTGTCCAGGCCGCGGTGACCGCGATCCTCGCGTTCGGTGTCACCTTCGTCATCGTCTCGGCGGGCATCGACCTCTCCGTCGGCTCGGTCGCCGCCCTCTCCGCGACCGTCCTCGCCTGGTCGGCGACGTCCGCGGGTGTACCCGTCTGGCTGGCGGTCATCATCGCCGTGGCCACCGGCATCGCGTGCGGCTTCGTCAGCGGGGCCCTCGTCGCCTACGGCAAGCTGCCGTCGTTCATCGCGACGCTGGCCATGCTCTCCGTGGCGAGGGGGCTGTCCCTGGTCATCTCCCAGGGCCGGCCGATCCCCTTCCCCGACTCCGTCTCCGTGCTCGGTGACACGCTCGGCGGCTGGCTGCCCGTCCCCGTCCTCGTGATGATCGCGATGGGCCTGATAGCGGCACTCATCCTGGCCCGCACCTACATCGGCCGCTCCATGTACGCCATCGGCGGCAACGAGGAAGCGGCCCGGTTGTCCGGACTGCGCGTCAAGAAGCAGAAGCTGGCCATCTACGCCCTCTCCGGCCTCTTCGCCGCCGTGGCCGGCATCGTCCTCGCCTCCCGTCTGGTCTCCGCACAGCCGCAGGCGGCACAGGGGTACGAACTCGACGCGATCGCCGCGGTCGTCATCGGCGGCGCCAGCCTCGCGGGCGGCGTCGGCAAGGCGTCCGGCACCCTGATCGGCGCACTGATCCTCGCCGTGCTGCGCAACGGTCTCAACCTCCTGTCCGTGTCCGCCTTCTGGCAGCAGGTCGTCATCGGCGTCGTCATCGCCCTCGCGGTGCTGCTGGACACACTGCGCCGCAAGGCGGGGTCCGGCGCGTCCGCAGGAGGCGCGTCCGCCGCACCCGGATCACCCGGAAAGGGCCGCAAGGGCGCGATGCAGCTGGGCATCGCGGTGGTCTGCCTGGCCGCCGTCATCGCCGCCGTGACCTTCTTCAAGTCCGGTTCCTCCGGCACCACCACCAAGGTGGGCATGTCGCTCTCCACCCTGAACAACCCCTTCTTCGTCCAGATGAAGGAAGGCGCGCAGCAGGAGGCCGAGAAGGCGGGGATCGACCTCACCGTCACCGACGCCCAGAACGACGCCTCGCAACAGGCCAACCAGCTGGAGAACTTCACCAGCTCCGGGGTGGACTCCGTCATCGTCAACCCGGTGGACTCCGACGCGGTCGGCCCCGGTGTCCGCAACGCCAACAAGGCGGACATCCCGGTCGTCGCCGCGGACCGGGGCGTCAACAAGGCGGAGACGGCGACACTCGTCGCCTCCGACAACGTCGCGGGCGGCAAGCTCGCCGCGAAGACACTCGCCGACCGGCTCGGCGGCAAGGGCAGCATCATCGTCCTCCAGGGCACCGCCGGCACCTCCGCCAGCCGTGAGCGCGGCGCGGGCTTCGCCGCAGGCATGAAGGCGTACCCGGACATCAAGATCGTGGCGACGCAGCCGGCCGACTTCGACCGCACCAAGGGCCTGGACGTCATGACCAACCTGCTCCAGTCCCACCCGGGCATCAACGGCGTCTTCGCCGAGAACGACGAGATGGCGCTCGGCGCGGTCAAGGCACTGGGCAGCAAGGCCGGGAAGTCCGTCCCGGTCGTCGGTTTCGACGGAACCCCCGACGGCCTGACGGCTGTCGAGGCGGGCACCCTGTACGCCTCCGTGGCCCAGCAGCCCGGGGAACTGGGGAAGATCGCCGTACAGAACGCCGTCAAGGCTGCCGACGGCAAGAAGATCGACAGCATGGTGAAGGTGCCGGTCAAGGTCGTCACCCGGCAGAACGTCGCCGACTTCTCCTGATCACGAAAGGCACTGCCCTGATGCACGCGACCGATGCCTCCGCAGCCTCCGCACCCTCCGGGCACGACCTCCTGGTCGTCGGGTCTGCCAACGCCGACCTGGTCGTCGGTGTCGACCGCCGCCCCGGGCCGGGGGAGACGGTGCTCGGCTCCGACCTCGTCGTCCACCCCGGCGGCAAGGGCGCCAACCAGGCGGTCGCCGCCGCCCGACTCGGCGCCCGTACGGCGCTCCTGGCCCGGGTCGGCGACGACGCCCACGGGCGGTTGCTGCGCGCCTCGCAGCAGGAGGCGGGTGTCGACACCGGCGGAGTACTCGTCGGAGGGGCGCCCACCGGCGTGGCCCTCATCACCGTCGACCCCTCGGGCGACAACAGCATCGTCGTCTCCCCGGGCGCCAACGCCCGGCTGACCCCCGATGACATCAGGGCCGCGGGACCGCTCTTCGCGTCGGCCCGCGTGGTCTCCGTACAGCTGGAGATCCCGTTGGACACCGTCGCGGCGACGGCCCGTGCCCTCGGCCCGGGCGCGCGGCTGGTCCTCAACCCCTCCCCGCCCGCGCCGCTCCCCGACGAGGTGCTGGCCGCCTGCGACCCGCTGGTGGTCAACGAGCACGAGGCGCGTTACATCCTGGGGGAGGGCGCGGGCAGCACCCCGGAGTCCTGGGCCCGTGGACTGACCGCCCTCGGCCCGCGATCGGTGGTGATCACCCTGGGTGCCGAAGGCGCGCTGGTCTCCGACACCCGTGGGGGCGACCCCGTACGCGTACCGAGCCCCCGGGTCGACGCCGTGGACACGACGGGCGCGGGCGACGCGTTCACCGCGGCCCTGGCCTGGCGGCTCGGCCTGGGCGAGGAACTCGCCGAAGCCGCCGCGTTCGCCGTGCGGGTCGGCGCGGCAGCCGTCACCAAGGAGGGCGCGCAGGCGTCCTTCCCGACAGTGGAAGAGGTCGCCGCGCTGTGAAGAAGTCAGGCATCCTGAACCGCCATCTGGCGGGAGCGCTGGCCGAACTCGGTCATGGCGACGGCGTGCTGATCTGCGACGTGGGCATGCCCATCCCCCGGGGGCCCCGCGTGGTCGACCTCGCCTTCCGGGCGGGCGTCCCGTCCTTCGCCGAGGTCCTGGACGGCCTGCTGGACGAACTGGCCGTGGAGGGCGCGACGGCGGCCGAGGAGATACGGGAGGCGAACCCCGAAGCCGCCCGCCTCCTGGCCGCCCGCCTCCCGGACCTCACACACGTGACCCACGAACAGCTGAAGGCGCTCACCGCGTCCGCCCGTCTAGTGGTGCGGACAGGGGAGGCCCGGCCGTACGCCAACGTGCTGCTGAGGTGCGGCGTCTTCTTCTGACACCGGTCCCGGCCGCGGCCCTTGCTCCGGTGGGGCCAACCGGTCGAGGATCTCGAGGTGGGCGGGGGTCAGACGGACACTCCCCGCCGCGGCGTTCTCCTCCAGGTGGTCGATCCGGGCCGTGCCCGGGATCGGGAGGACGACCGGCGAGCGGTCGAGCAGCCAGGCCAGGGCGACCTGTGTGGGGTGGCCTCCAGCTCGGCCAGTTCCTCGTTGGCGCCGCCGCCGTACATGTGCGCGGTGTCGATCAGTGTGATGCCCAACTCGACCGCGTGGCGGGCGACCGAGAGACCGGTCTCGCGGGCGGTCCCCGGTTCGGTCGGCAAGCGCATGGCTCCGAATCCGAGCCGCCGTACCTCTGGATCCCCACCGATGCGAAACGGTGTCGCTGTCATGTGCCGCGTAGATCCCTTCGATTCAACGTGACACGCCAGCAGCTCAGTTGGCCGGATCGGCCGGGACTGCGAGCGTGCTCGTCGTGCGTCCCCAACTCCGTTGCGGCCGGATTCCCGAACCCTTAGGGTCGGGCCTGTGACTGCCGGGTCGGCCTTGGGCCATGGACGAGAGAGAAGCCCGGCTCCCGCATGAGCGCGTGGCGGGCGCGAGCCCCGCCACCCTGTCGTGTTCTCCCGCCCGGCGCCCTGCGTGGCGCCCCCTTCCCAGCGGAATCCACGACACGGAGAAGCAGCAGACATGTCCCACACACAGCAGCACGACCCGCACGGAAGCGAGCAGGGCGTCGACGTCGTCCAATTGGACCACCACGCCGTGTTCGCCAGAGACCGCAACCTGTCGGCGGAGTTCCTCGCCACCGTCCTGGGCCTTGAGGTCGGCCGCCCGTTCGGGGCGTTCCTCCCCGTCGACCTGGGCAACGGCGTGACGCTCGACTACTACGAACTGCGGGGCGAGCCGGTGCAGTCGCAGCACTACGCCTTCCTCGTCCCCGACGCGCAGTTCGACACCATGGTCGCCCGGCTCGGGGCGCTCGACGTCACGTATTACGCCGACCCCCATCACAAGGAACCCGGCCGTATCAACCGGCTCTTCGGCGGCCGCGGGGCCTACTTCAAGGACCCGGACGGCCACAACATGGAGATCATGACCCGGCCCTACGCCCGGCCCAGGTAGCCGCCGCCGTCATGCGTCCGTGAGCCCGTCGACCAGCGCGGCCAGCGCCGTGGCCAGCGCGTCGAGCCCCGGGCCGGCCGGGCCGCCCGGCTCGCTCATGTACAGGTCGCGCCGGATCTCGATCATCAGCGCGCCGACCCGCCGGTCCGCGCCGTAGTGCTTGAGCGGCACGTACGTACCGGGGAACGGGCTGTTCAGCCCTGTGCCGCCGAATCCCGCGAACGCCGCCTCCGCCCGGGCCAGAAGCCCGGGCGGAGTGTGGAAGCCGTCGGTGCCCAGACAGACCGGAGGCCGCGGGCCGGTGCCGTGCAGCTCGTACGGGAGCGCGGTGGTCGGGTAGGAGTGGACGTCGATGACGACGGCACGACCCGTGGCGGCCAGCCGTCCGTCGACGGCGGCGGTCATCGCCCGGGCGTACGGGTGGAAATAGCGGTCGAGCAGCGGCGCCGGATCCGCACCGGGCGGGCGGAGCCGCTCCCGGTGCGTGGTGCGGGTGTAGACCGCGCCCATGCCCACCGCCAGCATCTCCTCCCGGTCGTCGGGGAACCGTTCCGGGTCGACGACCAGCCGCGACAGGCCGTTGACGAAGCGCCAGGGGGTCACAGCGCAGGCCGCGGACGCCCTGGCGGCCAGGTCGGCCGTATGGGAGTCCGTGATGTGGTCGAGTTCGGCGCCGAGGGCCTCGTCGTCGAGCACGATGCCATGGCGCACGCGCTCGGGGACGATCCGGGAGGAGTGTGGGACATGCAGCAGCACCTGAGACCCGGCGGCGCCGGGCAGGAGCTGGAAGGGGGACGGCTCGGGGCTCAAGAGTCGGTCCTCGTACGTGAGGCCTCGGGGTGGGGGGCGGTCGCGTAGCCCGCGAGGGCCGGTTCCAGCAGATCGAAGGCGGCGGCGGCCTCTTCCCCGATGATCGCGGCGATCTCGGGGTTGCCCCTGCCCGCCAGTGTCAGTTCCTGGATGCGTCGGAACAGGACGCGGTGCACCCCGCCGAGCAGGGTGGCCGCCGTGCACGGGGTGATGTCGTCGGCGGAGGTGCCGGTCGCCTCGGCGAGCACCTCCGCCAGGGCGTCCTCGCGCCGGTCGTGCAGGCCGCGCAGGCACGTCGAGAGCGTCGGGCTGTCGGCGATCATCCGGGAGAACCGGCGTCCGGCGAATCCCGCCACCGGGTCCTGGGCCGCGGCGGAGGCCAGGAAGGCGCGACGGAGCGCGGCGAGAGCCGATTCACCGGCGGCGCGGCCGGCGACCGTACGCGCCAGGCTCGCAGCGAACTCGTCCTGGTGGTCCAGCGCCAGATCCTCCTTGCGCGCGAAGTAGTTGGTCACCGTCTTCTTCGCGACCCGGGCGGCGGTGGCGATCTCGGCGATCGTCGTCCGCTCGAAGCCCTGCTCGACGAAGAGCCTGGTCGCGTGGTCGGAGATCGACTGCCGCGTCTCGCGCTTCTTCGACTCGCGGAGTCCGACGGTCTCGGTGCTCGCCTGGATGCTCATGAGTGAAGTTTATACTCGTCGTATCTTTCTGCGCCGACCGGTGTGGGGCGCGGCGCGTGCGGACGGAGAGATCAGTTCGCCCAGACCTCGGCGTCGTCGGCCGGGACGGTGGTGGCGAGCTTCAACTCCTTGCGGGCGGCGACCGTCCCGTTCGGGTCGATGCCGGTGAAGGCGAGGTCATAGGCGATGTAGAAGTCGTCGATGCTCCCGGCCGAGGCCGCCTCCTCCCATGCGTCCGCGGTCTCCTTCAGCCGCGTGCGGAGCTTGGTGGTCTCCGGCTGTTCCATGCTCTTCAGGCCGGTCACGTGGGCGTTCAGAGCCGCGGACACGGCCTCGGCCTGCTCCTTGTAGCCGGCAAGGTCGTCCTCGATCTGGTCCGCCTCGGGCTGGTTGTTCCAGAGCGCCTCGTAGACGGCGTTGGAGCCCTTCAGGTAGGCCAGCTGGTCGGCGTTCAGGGACTTGTTCTCGAGCGATCCGGAGAACGTGCCCGACTCCTTGGCGTACGTGCAGCTCACCGCCCGGTCGCCGGTCTTCCAGGTCTCGCTGGTGGGGTAGTAGTAGAAGAGGCCGACGCCCGCCGGGACCGCCCAGGTGTCGGAGATGAACTTCTGCGTCTCCACCGGGCACTGCTTGTCGGCGATCTTCGTCGCTCCGGCGTCACCGGGGTATGCCGACTCTCCCTTGATGGTGAACTCGCCGACGACCTGACCCTTGTGCGCCTCCCCGCACGGGACGATCTCGACGCTGAATTCCTGGCTCGCCGTCGCCCCGCTGTTCGGGTTGTAGCAGTCGCCCGGAGTGAGGGAGAAGACCGACCGCTGACGCATCGCCTTCTTGGCACCGGCCTTGGCGCTGTCGATGGCATCGCCGCAGCCCACCGCGCCGATCGCGAGAAGGGCGACGGCGGCGGATATGCCGCGCGCTGAACGGGACGTGACACCGAAAAACATGACGTGGGCATCCTCAAGCGGAAGAGCTGTGAACAGATGTGCGCATCGTATGACATGCGTGTGACGGCTCTGTGCGCAGGTTGAACTTACGCTCGTAGCATTTTTATGTTGACCGACTGTGTGCACCGGAGCTAAAGTTATGCCCATGGTAAATATGCTCTCGTCGTGAAGCGCAGGGAACGGCCCCGGCGGGCGTCAAGGCCCCCCCGGTCGTCCCCTAACTGACGTGCCGTCGTTTTACCGCCCACTCGCACGACTTCGGCCCGGGAGCCCGCATGCAGATCACCACGTCCACCGTTTCGCTCACCGTCGACGACGTCGCCGCGTCCAAGGCCTTCTTCACCACCCACCTCGGGTACAGCGAGACCGTCGCCACCGAGGACTTCGCCTCCCTCGCCCGCGAGGACGCCGCAGTCGATATCGTTCTCCTGCGCCGCGGCATCGACGTCCTGCCCGACGCCCAGCGCGACCAGCATGCCTCCGGACTGATCCTCGCCTTCACCCTCACCGGTCTGGAGGACGAGGAGAAGCGGCTGCGCGCGGAAGGCGTCGAGATCACGATGCCGCTGCGCGAAGAACCGTGGGGCGAGCGCCTGTTCCAGATCACCGACCCCAACGGGGTCGTCGTCCAGTTCGTCGAGTGGGCCGCAGCGCCGGATTCGGAGCACGCATGAGAACACTGCAGACCGTGGCACTTCTCGCCTCGGCCGTAGGAGCGGCCCTGATGGCGGGGCTGTTCTGCGCCTTCTCCTACGCCGTCATGCCGGGCCTGTCCCGTGGCGACGACCGGGCGTTCGTCCAGAGCATGCAGCGCATCAACCGGGCCATCGTCAACGGCTGGTTCCTCACCCCCTTCCTGCTGCCGCTGCCGCTGCTGGTGCTGGCGACGGTCCTCGCCGCGAAGGGGCACAGCGGGGGAGCCCTTCCGTGGATCATCGCCGCCCTGGTGCTCTACGGGGCGGCGTTCCTCGTCACCGGAACGCAGAACGTCCCGCTCAACGACACACTCGACAAGGTGCCGCTCGACTCGGCCCCCGACCGGCTCAGGGAAGCCCGCGCCGCGTTCGAGGACCGCTGGGTCGCATGGAACACCGTCCGCGCCGTCCTCCACACCGCGTCCCTCGCCGCCCTGCTGTGGGCGCTCTACGTCCATGGCACGGCCGTACGGGAGTTGAGCTCGTAGGGGATCCACGCGGCCCGGGGGATCAGGCCGCGATCACGACCGCCGGCCTGGTCAGGGCGGGGGAGTCCGACGGCACGGGAGCCTGGGTGAAGACGACCATCCGCAGCAACGCGAACCGCCCGACCCCGGCCGCCGCGGACGCCGACAGATAGACGGTCTGCTCGACGAGCGCGGAGGGGGCGGACTGCGCGGCGTGCAGCACGAGCAGCGCACCGGTGGTGAACGCGTAACTCACCACCACCGTCAGCCCGGACTGCAGGTGGACCCGCCACCCCCTGCGGTCGCTCCGGAAGGAGATCCGGCTGTGCAGCTCCGTCGCGATCACCGTGGAGACGACGGTGATCACGGCGTTGGCGAGGACCAGCGGTATCCGCCCGCCCAGCAGCACCAGCGCACCACTGGCGGCCAGTCCGACTCCGCCCCCGCAGACGACGAAGCGCACGAACGCCGCGACCAGCGGATGGGCGGTGCGCTTCGTCGGCAGGTGCGATCGGGCGGTCACGGGGTTCCTCCGGGAGGAGTGCGGGGACGGTCCTCTGATTCCACCCCACAAGCTGGGGCCGGCACGTCCCCCCAGCGATGCAGCCAGGCCCCGACTTATATGGGGGGTATCCCCCAGGGCGACTGGGGGACACCCGTCCCACCGCCGGTCATGGCGCACAGCACCGACACCCGGTCATGGCGCACCCCTCCGCGTGACTCCCGGCGTACCTCTCTCGTTGACCAAGGCCGCGCACCTCCGCCCTGCGGCCCCGGTGAGGAGAGGAGCGGTCATGCACGAATGCCCGCCACTGAGCCCGTCGCAGAAGACGCCGGCCGCCCGGCCGAGCCCGCGGGCATCCGGCCCGCTGCCGTGGCTGACGGCGGTCGCATCGGTCTTCGCCGCAGTGCAACTCGCCTTCGTCGTACCGGGTTCAGGGCTGGCGTGGGACGAGACGGTCTACGTCAGCCAGGTCGGCGGCAACGCCCCTCCCGCCTTCTTCAGTGCCCCCCGCGCCCGGGGGATCTCCTACCTGGTCGCTCCGGTCGCCGCACTCACCCCATCCACCACCGCGCTCCGGATCTACCTCGCCCTGCTGTCCGCCGCCGCACTGGTCCTCGCCCTGTGGATCTGGCGGAAGGTGCTGCCCACGCCCGTGCTCGTAGGCACGGGCGCACTGTTCGGGGGCCTGTGGCCGACCCTGTTCTACGGCCCCGCGGCCATGCCCAACCTGTGGTGTGCACTGGGGGCACTGGCCGCGACCGGATGGGTGGTGAGGGCCCTGCGCGAGGGTGCCGGGCCGACGGAGACGGCAGGCGCGGGGGTGGCCGTGGCGCTGGTCGCGCTGATGCGGCCGGCCGACGGCTTCTGGCTCGCGCTGCCGCTGGCCCTCGCCGTCTCCGTGGTACCCGGCCGACGCCTGCCACGCATGTGCGCCGCGCTCGTCGGCGGACTCGTGGCAGGCTGCGCGCCCTGGGCCGCCGAGGCGTACGTCCGTTACGGCGGCCTCCGCGCCCGACTGCACCGGGCCGGTGAGATCCAGGGCGGGCTCGGGTGGAACTTCGCGGTCGACGACCACCTGCGTTCGCTCGCCGGCCGGACCCTGTGCCGCCCCTGCGACATCGGCTGGGAGAACCCGGCCACGGCCGTGTGGTGGGTGGCGCTGCCCCTGCTCACGGCCGGCGGGATCGCGGCGGCCCGGCGTGCGGGCCGAGGTGCCACGGCACTGCTGGCGACGGCGACGGGCCTCTCGACGGCTGTTCCGTATCTGTTCCTGGTCGAATACGCCGCGCCCCGATTCCTGCTGCCCGCCTACGCGTTGCTGGCCGTGCCCGTGGCGGAACACGTGGCGCACCTCTACGCCCGGACACGGCACTCACGCCGCCCCGCGGGAGCCGCCGCGCTGACGCTGGCCCTGGCCGCCCATCTCACCGTCCAGCTCTCCGTGCTCAGTCATGTCGTCCGCATCAGCCACGCCACGACCGCGGAATTCGCCGCCGTCGCCGGGGCGTTGAACCGGCTGGGCGTGCGCCCGCCCTGCGTGGTCAGCGGGGACCACGCCGTACCGATCGCCTACTACGCCGGCTGCGCCTCGCGTCAGACCGACGGGCACGACGCGAGCATCACCCCCGAAACCCTCCACGACCTCGCGCGGCGCGTACCCACGGCTGTCCTGGCGCCCCAGGGCGGCGCACCGCCCCCGGGCGCCGGCGGCACGCGGGTGGTCCCCCTGCCGGCCGGCCGTGGCCCCGGCCCCCACCGGACCTATCTGCTGCCGGGCCCCGCCACCGGCCGGCCGGCGGCCACCGGACAATCCAGCTGACCTGGCCGCCGGACTCGCCTATCGTCGACGTGTTTCCCACCGGGAAGCCATGTCACGACGTGGAGGATGACTGTGCGTTATCGCAAGCTGGGGCGTAGCGGACTCATGGTGTCGGAGATCGGATACGGCGCCTGGGGTATCGGCGAGTCCAGCTGGGTCGGGGCCACCGAGGACGAGTCCGTACGCGCCCTGAACCGGGCCGTGGACCTCGGAGTGAACTTCATCGACACGGCGCGAGGCTACGGCGAGAGCGAACGCATCGTCGGCCGGGTCGTCCGCGAACGCACCGGCGACGACGTGCTGGTCGCGACCAAGGTGCCGCCGAAGAACAGGGTGTGGCCGGCGCCCGACGGGGTGGACCCCGCCGAGGCGTTCCCCGGCGAACACATCCGTACGAGCCTGGAGACCAGCCTCCGCGCCTCCGGCCTGGACCACTTCGACGTCCTGCAGTTCCACGTCTGGAACGACGAGTGGATGGGCCGCGGGGACTGGCTGGAGACCGTCGCCGACCTGAAGCGGGAGGGCAAGATCCGCCTCTTCGGCGTCTCCGTCAACGACCATCAGCCCGACACCGCCCTCGCGCTCGTCCGCAGCGGCGCCGTCGACAGCGTCCAGGTCATCTACAACGTGTTCGACCAGGCGCCCGCCGACGCGCTCCTGCCGGCCTGCGAGGAGCACGGCGTCGGCGTCATCGTGCGGGTGGCCCTGGACGAGGGCGGGCTCACCGGGCGGATCACCGCCGGCACGACCTTCCCGGAGGGCGACTGGCGCAACCGCTACTTCCGGGGCGACCGCCCCGCTCAGGTGGAGCGGCGGGTGGCCGCGATCGTCAGCGACCTCTCCATCGCACCCGACGAGATCGCCGAGAACGCGCTGCGGTTCGTGCTGAGTTCACCGGCGGTCTCCACCGTGATCCCGGGCATGCGCTCCGTACGCAACGTCGAGCGGAACACCGCGCTGAGCGACGGCCGCACCCTCACGGAGGACCAGCTCGCGATCCTCGCCGAGCACCGGTGGCAGCGCGACTTCTACGCCTGACGTGACCGGGGACGGCCGCCGCTCCGCGACCGGCCTGCCCCGGTCATGCGCGGCCCAGCTCTCCGGGGGCGTCCGGATGCGCTGCCCGCCACGCAGCCATCGAGCGGTCCCACTCGTCCCCGGAGAGCGCCGTGAGGGAGGCCGGAAAGAGGCCGTCCTCCTCCTTGGTGATGTGGCGGTGCAGCTCGTCGACGGCCTCCCGCAGCTGTACGACGTCCTCGGCGCGGCCCAGATCGACCCGGTCGAGGAACGCGGCGAGCTCGCGGTGCTCCCGCATCAGCGCGTCGACGTATCCGGCGTACTCAGGGTCGCCGCCCATCACCGCGAAGAGCCCGTCCTCCTCGCCCTGCCAGTGGGCGAGGAGCTCCCGCTCCATCCGGGCGACCAGCTCCCCGGCGAGTGCCGGATCGCCGTGGTCGAGGGCGCGCACGGCGTCCCCCGCGGTGTCGGTGACGGACTCGTGCTCCGCGATGAACTCCTTGATCAGCGGAATCTCACGGCAGCCGCAGTAGTGGCACATGCGGCCACCGTAACCGGGCCCGCGGCTGACGGGCGGCACGTGGGGGCATGCCCCTATGAGCCGGTCGCCTCCGGCTGTTTCGCGACGATCGGGTGGATCCGCGCCTCCACGCGACGGAGATGGTCCCGGTAGTCCCGCGTGTCCAGGGCCAGGGAACGGTCGAGCCGCGCGGCGTTGAAGTAGATCTCCTCGTGCTCCAGGACCCCCGGGTCCACGACGAGTTCGAGATCCGGGTGGAAGCTGAACGGCAGAATGGTGCCGCTGACGCTCCCGGACAGCGCCTCTGCCCGGTCCGGTGAGGCGAACGACACGTAACTGCCCTCCGCCAAGGCCTTCAGGCCCGGCAGGTCGACCCGTGCGTCGCCCGGGACGACCGCGAGGAAGTACCGCTTGGTGCGCTTGCCCGTCTTGACCATGACGACCAGGCACTTGGCCCCCTGCGCCACCGGATGCCCCCGGTACCGGCTGACCTCCTCGGTGCGCCCTTCCGGGGCGTGGTCGATGACGCGGTACCGCGCACCGCTCTCGTCGAGCAGCGCGATGAGCCGCAGATAGGCGGCGTCGCCGCCGGGGTCTTCCGCCGGCTCCTGCGAGACGGACGCGAACTGTTCGGGCACGTGCACCAATCCTTCGTCGGACATGCGCTTGTTCGGTGATGAGTCGCTGCCACGCCGGCAGCTCAGGATGTCGCCTTGCCTGTCGAGGTGAAGGCCATGAGCCCCTTCGGGCCCGTGACGTACACCAGGCCGTCCCCCGCGAAGAGCGGAAGCTGGCCGTAGGTCACGGCGGAGTTCAGCTCGGCCTTCCAACGGGCCTTGCCGTCGCCGGCGTCGAGAGCCCACAGCCAGTCGCCCGTGCACAGGTAGACCGTGTCGTCGGCGCACTGCAGATGCGGGAGGCCGGAAAGGTCGTCGAAGAGGGAACCTGCCCAGCGCACCTCGCCGCTGTGGGCGTCCAGGGCGTAGACGACCATCGCGGCGCCTGTGCCGGCGGCCGCGTAGACCGTCTTCCCGTCCGGGCTCGCGACCACGGCTTTGAACGCGACCTCCGGCGACTTCCAGGCCACTTGCCCATTGGCCGGGTCGATGGCGTAGAGCCGGTCGGTCACATGGAGGAAGAAGCCGCCGGCCCAGGAGTGCGGCCCGTCCCGCCACGGCCCGTAAACCCCCTGGGACATCACGTCCATGGTGCTCGCCCCGCCGCCGGGCGAGGGCTGTTCCCATACGACCTTGCCCTTGGCCCTCGCGTCGAGGCCCGCGATGGTAGGGGCGCTCCCGTCGGTGTTGGCGCTCGCCCACAGCAGACGTGTCCCCGAGGACGGCAGGAAGAGGTCACCCTTGTTCGCCTGCGTCTCGGTGCTCCTGAGCACCATCTGCCAGCCGACCTTCCGCTTCTTCGGGTCGACGGCACACACGAACGTCCCGTTCTTGGCCATGTCCTCAGGATCGAGGGAGGGGTCGAGAGTGAGGGACAGCCAGTTGCCCGTGACGTAGACCTGCCCGTCGAGGATGCCGGGCACGGTCACGCCGGAGGCCGACTGGTGCGTCAGCTGCAGCTTCCAGGCGACGGCCCCCGTGTCCAGCCGGATGGCCCGGAGAGTCCGTTTCTGCTCGCCGGCCCCATCGCGTACGACGCTGTACACGAAGCCGCCGCCGACGGCGGCCACCAGGCCACCGAACGTCGTGTTCACCGGGTCCGGCAGGTTGGCCAGCGGACCCCACAGGCGCTTGCCCGCCCGGTCGAACGCCCAGGCTCGCTTGGCGCTGAAGCCGACGACGGTTCCGTCCTCGCCGCAGACCTGCACAAGAGGTTCGGACACCGCGGCCGTCCACAGCGGGGTGGCGGAGACGTCGGTGTCGAGAGGGCGCTCTGCAGCGGTGAGACCGGGAGCATCCGGCTTCGCGTCCGCCGGGGGAGCGGGGGAGTCGTCTCCTCCCAGCCACATACCCAGGGCTGTGCCGCCCCCCGCCAGGGCCACCGCTCCCGCCGCGAGCCCCACGATCAGCCCGCGACGGCTGGGTCCGGCGGCCGGTCCCGGCGGAAAGGACGGCGGTGGGTATGAGGGCGGCCCCGGCGGCGAGGCCATGACGAACGGCGCGGCGGCGTCCACCGGCCGCGCGCTCACGGACGGTGCCATCACCGCCGTCGCCTCCTCGATCGCGTTCATCACGGCGGGCGGCAGCCACGGCCCGTCCGTGCGCGGGGCCGCGCTCCGCTCCACGTACTCGACGATCTGACGCGGGGCGGGCCGGTCGGCCGGGTCCTTCGCCAGGCACGCGGCCACAAGGAGACGCAGGCTGTCCGGCATGCCCGTCAGGTCCGGCTCCCCTCGCACCACCCGCCTGAGCACCTCCACGGGCTGCCCGCCGTCGAACAGACCTCTGCCGAGGGCGGCGAACGCGAGCGTCGTACCGAGCGAGAACACGTCGCTCGGCGGGCCCACCTCGCCGTCCGTGGCCTGCTCGGGCGACATGTACGCCGGGGTGCCGAGGATGGTGCCCGTGGCCGTCAGCGCCGTACCGTCGGCGGCGCGCGCGATGCCGAAGTCGATGACGTGCGGGCCGTCGAGGGCCAGCAGCACGTTGCCCGGTTTCAGGTCGCGGTGAGTCAGTCCCGCCGCGTGGATCGACGTCAGGGCTTCGGCGATGCCTGCCGCAAGTGCCCCTAGCGCGGGCGCAGGCAGTGGCCCCGTGGAAGCCACCGCGGCGCCCAGCGAGACACCCGGTACGAAGGCCGTCGCCAACCACGGCACCGGGGCGTCGGGATCCGCGTCGACCACTGGAGCGGTGAAAGCACCGGAGACCCTGCGGGCCGCCGTCACCTCGGCGCCGAAGCGCGCCCGGAAACCCGCGTCGGAGGCCAGTTCCGGCCGTACGGTCTTCACGGCGACGGTCCGGCCGCCGGCGGAGCGCCCGAGATACACGGTGCCCATGCCGCCGGAGCCGAGCCTGCCGAGCAGCGTGTACGGGCCGGTCCGACGCGGATCCGACGATTCCAGCGGCTCCAACGCTGCCATGTTCAAGCTCCGTTCGCGTTCAGGGCGGCAACCGTCGAGGTGTTCGGTTTCGATACGCAGAGCCTGCCGTCACCGGCACTCCAGGCGAGATCCATCGGATTGGTGCCCTTCCAGCCGGAGTACTTCCACCGGGGCTTGCCGTCCGACGCACTGAAGGCCCACACCACTCCGTCCGCCCCCATCCGGTACACGTTCCCGTCCGCGTACAACAGCCGGGAGCCCAGGTAGGCCGAGCCCTTGGCGTCGGCAGGAACCGGCGCCTTCCACCTGACCTCGCCCGTCGCGCAGTCGAGGGCCCCGAGCGAAAGACCGCCGTCGTCGTCGTCGCTCCACAACGCGTACAGAACCGTGCCCTTCGCGTCGGTGGCGATGCCGTCACCCCGGACAGAGGCGCCGACGACGCCCTCCGCCTTCCACGTCTGCCGCCCTGTCTCCGGTTCCCGGGCGGACAACGTCCCCTTGCTGTCGATCAGCACGAGGTAGGGGCCGGCCGCGGCCAGGCCGGTCGTCCTCATCTGCTTCGACCAGGTGACAGCGCCCTTCTCGCCGAGCGCGACCACCCGGTCCACACCGGCGTACACCACGCCTCCTCCTGTGGCGGGCAGCGCATAGGAGACGGGCGTCGCCCGTGCCGGCTCGTACCACGCGGTCCGGCGGGAGGAGAGGTCGACGGCCCACACGCCGAACCCTGACGCCCCCGTGCCCTGGTCCGTCATGGCGATGACGTGAGCGCGGCCGTCGCGTACGCCGCAGAAAGCGGAAAGCCCCATGCCGCCCGTCTCGGTCAGCGTGGCCAGGCGCGGATCCTTGCCGTCGGACACCCGGAAGCCGAGCAGGGCGGCCCGGGTGGTGGCCTGCGGGTCGGACAGCGTGACATCGGGCATCACGCTCAGACCGACGTGGAGGCGGCCGTCGTGCAGTCCCGCCACCGGCCTGGGCACATTGCCGACCGCGGAGAAGGCGAGCCCGTGGTCCTGTGCCTTCACCGTCCATTTCGTGCTGCCGCTCCCGTCGATCCCCGTGACCTGGCTCAAGGACACGCAGGCGACGACACCGCTCGCGGAGAGCACCTGTGTGGCGGCCATGGACTGGCGTACCTGCCAGGCCAGTTTCGCGTCCATGACGTCGTCCGCCGCAGGGCGTGAGGGCGCGCCCTTCCCCTTCCCGGACGTGGCGCCCCTGCCCTCACCGGTGGTCTTGCGGTTCCGGAGGAGCGCCCATGCCGTTCCGCCTCCGGCGGCCGCGGCCGTGCCGCCGGCCAGCCCGAGAAGCAGCGTGCGCCTGCTCGGACGCCTGCCGGGGCCTTCTGGGGAGTCCGGGACGCCCGGGAGTACCCCGGTCGGGCCGGTCAACGGCACGGTGGGAGCGGGGGTGGGAAGCGCCGTGAGGGCCGCCCGCACCGCGAGCACGTCCGCCGCCACCGGTTCGGGGAGCCAGCCCGCCCAGCCCTCCGACGGGCGGGCGCGCTCGGCCAGTTCGGCGTACGTGATCACCTCGCGCGGGCCCGGCCGCTCGCGGGGGTCCTTGGAGAGGCAGCGCCGGATCAGTGGACGCAGGCTCTCCGGGACGAAGGACAGGTCAGGTTCGGTGTGGACGACCCGGAAGAGGACGGCGGCCCCCGCGCCGTCCCCGAAGGGGCTGGCGCCCCCCGCGGCGAAGGCGACCGTCGAGGCGAGGGAGAACACATCGCTCGCCGGGGTGAGTTGCTGCCCGACCGCCTGCTCGGGCGACATGTACGGCGCCGACCCGATCACCGAGCCGGTCGAGGTGAGGACCGTCCCGTCGGTCGCCCGCGCGATGCCGAAGTCGATGACGTGCGGCCCGTCGAGAGCCAGCAGGACGTTCGCCGGCTTCAGGTCCCGGTGGATCACGCCGGCGCCGTGCACGGAGAGCAGCGCCTCCGCGAGTCCGGCCGTCAGCATCCGGAGCGCGTCCTCGGGCAGCGGGCCGTGCTCGGCCACCGCGGCGTGCAGCGAGAGGCCGACGACGAACGACGTGGCCATCCAAGGGATTTCGGCCTCCGTGTCGGCGTCCACGACGGGAGCCGTGAAGGCCCCCGACACCTGCCGCGCCGCCGACACCTCCCGCTGGAACCTCACCCGGAAGGCCGGGTCGTGCGCCAGATCCGCGCGCACCACCTTCACCGCCACGGTCCGGCCACCGGCCGACCGTCCGAGATACACCTCGCCCATCCCGCCCGCACCGAGCTTCCCGGCCAGCGCGTACGGCCCGATCCGTACCGGATCGGCGGCACCAAGTGGCTTCATGAGACGGTCTCCTCCCCCGTGGCCCCACAGATTAGTGGTGCGGCCACGGGGCCGGCCCCGATCTCTGTCTGTTCCACCCGGGAACAGCACCTGAATTCCGCCGCGACGCGCCCCCACCCGGGGGACGCGCGCGAACGGAGTGATCGGGTCCGGCGGAGCCGGCGTTACGCCTTGCGGGCGACCCCGCACCACATGGGCAGGGCGTCGTCCGGAGTGTCGGACGGCCCGGGACGCCAGCGGGTCAGGGTGACCACGCCCGGTTCCAGGATCTCCAGGCCGTCGAAGAAGCGTTCCACTTCCTTCTGCGTGCGCGGGGTCGCGGAGGCGTGGCTGGCGGCCCGCTCGTTGTAGATCCGCATGGATTCGGCGACCTCGGGAGCGGTGACGTCGGCGGCCGGGTGGGACAGGACGAGGTGGCTGCCCGGGGCGAGGCGGTTCAGCAGCCGGCGGGTGATGTCCCACGGGTCCTCGGCGTCCTTGATGTACTGAAGGATCGCCACGAGCATCAGGCCGACCGGCCGGTCCAGATCCAGGGTGCGCGAGGCCGCGTCGAGAATCGTGTCGACGTCCCGCGCGTCGGCCTGCACGTAGTCCGTCTGCCCCTTGGTACCGCTGACCAGCAGCGCCCGGGCGTGGGTGAGGACGATCGGGTCGTTGTCGACGTACACGACACGCGATTCCGGAGCGGCCTGCTGGGCCACCTCGTGCGTGTTCGCCGCGGCGGGAATGCCCGTACCGATGTCGAGGAACTGGCGGACCCCGGCCGCCGCCAGGTGATGCACGGCACGGCCGAGGAAGGCCCGGTTCGCCCGGACCGACGGCACGATGGTGGGGTTCGCCGCCGCGGCGAGTTCGGCCGCCTCCTGGTCCACCGGGTAGTGGTCCTTGCCGCCCAGCCATGCGTTGTAGACGCGGGCGGGATGCGCGTCCGTGGGATGGGGCGTGGGCAGCGGGTATGCGTTCATCGTGCGTCACCTCGTGCGGCCAGGAGGCCAGGTCGGACTCGTGTGCGATCACGGTACTCCTTGACCGGCTGTCCGACGGAGACCGAGGACCACCGCGACCGCACCGCCAAGTCCGGCGGCACGTACGCGTGCTGACCGTCGGCCGGATCCGGCGGACGCGCAGTACGGTGGCCGGATGTGCTTCTACGGCATGACCTCCTACAAGGTGCACTACGCCTGCGTCCCGTGCCGCGTCAGCTTCAAGCAGCACGCGTACCAGGGACGGGAACACCGATGCCCGAACTGTGCTCGGCCCCTCACCTGCGCCGGCCACGACTTCGCCCCGCCGCCCAGGCGCGATGTCCGCGGCTGGTCCGTGGTGGCCGCCGTCCTCGGGGAGGGCCTGCGCTACGAAGGGCGGTCGGCCTGCGGGTGCGACAGGGAGCCCCGTTACCGCCCGCGGACGCGCGCCGAACTGCGCGCGCGCCGGGCCGCCGCCGCCCGGGACGCGCTGCCCCTGGCCGAGGCCCTGTCCCGGCCGGATCCGCTGGTGCCGACGGCCCGCTGAACCGGCGCGGTCCCTTCGGCGGCCCTTCGACTGACATCGCCCGCCCGACGCGGCGGCGCTGGAGGCGGCGGTGCGGCGTCTCGCACAGGGGGGCCCGGAAGGTACGTGCGAAGTGGGCCGGGGACACATGGGCGATCCGGGCCGGCGCCGGGACGTCCAGCGGCTGCGCGTACGCGCGGTCCATCGCGTCCCGGGCGCGAGCATACGGCGATTGGTGTCCTCCACAGCGCGGCTCACGGCACCATCGCGCCACCGCGGCCGGGCAGGGGACGCGTCACGGCTTGCGGGCGAGACCTCCGTGCTCACCGATCGGCCGGGGCGTGGGCGCGGACGGGTCCGGGCGCCAGAAGGGCACCGACACGACTCCCGGTTCCAGGAGTTCGAGGCCGTCGAAGAACGCCGTGATCCTGTCGACGGGGCGCAGGAAGTACGGGATGGCCCCGGTTTCGTTGTAGGCGTCCTGGGCCTGCTCGTAATCGGCGTCGACACCCCGTGAACCGTCGTTGATGGAGAGGTAACTGCCGGACGGCAGCCCGTCCATCAGGCGGGAGACGATCGTGCGCGCCTGTTCGTGGTCGGCGATGTGGCCCAGGATGTTGCTGAGGATCAGGGCGGTGGGACGGCTCAGGTCCAGTGTCCCGGCGGCGGCCGACAGGATGCGGTCGGGGTCGGCCAGGTCGGCGTCGATGTAGGCGGTCGCGCCCTCGGGGGTCGAGGTGAGCAGGGCGCGGGCGTGCGCGAGAACCAGGGGATCGTGGTCGACGTAGACGATCCTCGCTTCCGGGGCGAGGCGCTGGGCGACCTCGTGGGTGTTGTCCTCGGTCGGCAGTCCCGTCCCGACGTCCAGGAACTGACGGATGCCGGCCTCGGTGACCAGGTGGGCGATGTTACGGCCCAGGAAGGCGCGGCTGCTGCGGGCCACGGTCACGATGCCGGGGAAGACGGCGCTGTACGCGTCACCGGCCTGCTCGTCGACGGGGTAGTTGTCCTTCCCGCCCAGCCAGTAGTTCCAGATCCGGGCCGAGTGCGGCACCGAGGTATCGATCTCCTGCTCCGCGGAGCCGGGCACTGTCGCGTGGTCGGTCATGAGTACCGTTCCGTCTTTCACCGAGGCGTGAACCGTTCATCGCACAACCTACGCCCCCAACGACCGTGATGGGCACGCCAGTTCGCCTGGGCGGCAGGTCAGGACGGCGGTACGGCAGGAGACCGGCCGGGGTCCCCGGCGGGGCGGGCTCCCGGTGCGTCCACGCTCTCGGCCGCCGGTGGGGACGAGGGCGGCCTGACCAGCCGGCGCTGTGCGCAGGCGACTTCGCGGACGCACTCGGTGAGTCACAGGTGGTCTACGGCGGATAGGCACGGCCCGGCAGCCCGATCGGCCGGGACGGCGCGCCGGACGAGCAGCGACAGCAGCGCCGCCCCGGCGCACAGCGCGCCGAGCGTCACCCAGACGGGAGCGTACGAACCGAAGGCGTCGCGGGCGGCGCCGCCTCCGTACGCGGCCGCGGCGGCGCCCACCTGGTGCGCCGCGCCGACCCAGCCGAAGACCACGGCGCCGGCGTCCCCGTAGAACTCACGGCACAGCGCGATGACCGGCGGGACGGTCGCGAGGTCGAGCAGGCCGAAGGCGACGACGAAGACCATCATCGACGGCTGCACCGTGGCGCTCATGAGCAGGGGCAGGCACATCAGGAGCAGGCCGCGCAGGGCGAAGAACACCGCGAGCAGCCGTCGCGGGTCGCGCCGGTCCGTGGCCCAGCCGGACGCGACGGTGCCGATCACGTTGAAGACCCCGATCGCCGCGAGCAGCGAGGACGCGGTGGTGGCGGGCATGCCGTGGTCGTGGGCGGCCGGGGTGAAATGCGTCCACATGATGCCGTTGGTGGAAGCCCCGCAGATCGCGTACGCGACGGCCAGCAGCCGGAACGGGGCGGTGCGTGCCGCGTCGCGCAGCACGGCGACCGCCCTGCGGCCGGCGCCTTCGGCGGGCAGGGGCTTCGGCACATGACGTGCGGCGCCGTAGGGCTCGCGGCCGACGTCGGCGGGGTGGTCCCGCAGCACGAGCCACATCAGCGGCGCGGTGGCGCACGCCGCGAGCACGAGGGTGACGAGGGACGGACGCCAGCCGTGGTGGTCCACGGTCCAGGACAGGGCGGGAAGGAACACCATCTGCCCGAAAACGCTGCCGGAGGCGAGCGCACCGGTGACCAGCCCGCGCCTCCGCACGAACCAGCGCTGGGTGACGGTGGCGCCGAAGGCCGTGGCCATGGAGCCGGTGCCCAGGCCGACGACCATGCCCCAGAACAGGGTGAACTGCCAGGCCGTGGTCATGGCGGTGGTGAGTCCGGCCCCCGACGCGATGACCAGGAGGGCGGCGACCACGACGCGGCGGATGCCGAAGCGGTCCATGAGCGCGGCTGCGAACGGGGCGGTGAGACCGTAGAGCACCATGTTCACCGAGGCCGCCAGGCCGATCGAGCCCCGGGACCAGCCGAACTCCCGGTTCAGGGGCCCGGTGAGCAGGCCGGGCAGGGTCGAGAAGGCTCCGGCCACGACGATGGCGAGCAGCGCGGCGGCCGCCACCCACCAGGCGCGGTGCCCGAGGCGGCTGCGCTGCGAGAGGCCCTTGACTGCATCCATGCGTTCGATCGTCGACGTGTCCAGGGGGACCGACCACTGGCGAGATGGACGACTTCTGCAAGAATCTGGCCATGACGTTCTTGACCCAGGAGAGGCATCGGGTGGTCGTGCTCGTGCGGCCCGGGCTGCTCCCGATGGAGCTCGGGATCGTGCACCGGCTGTTCGGGCAGGCGGTCTCGGACTCCGGCGAACCCCTGTACGAGGTCGTCACGTGCACACCGAAACCGGGCGTCGTCCCGACGGACACCGACTTCACCGTCAACGTGGCCATCGGCCCCGAGGCGCTGGAGAACGCGGACACCGTCGTCGTACCGGCCGCCGAGGAGGACTACGAGCCGCAGGAACGCGGTCGGATAAGGACCGATGTGGAGCGGGCGCTGGCCCGTGTCCCCCGGGGAGCGCGGGTGGCGTCGATCTGCACCGGCTCGTTCGTCCTGGCGGCGGCGGGGCTGCTGGCGGGGAGACGGGCCACGACGCACTGGAAGTCGTGCGAGGAGTTCCGGACGCTCTACCCGGAGATCGAGGTGGACGCCGACGTGCTGTACACCGACGACCGCGGGGTCCTGACCTCGGCCGGTGTGGCCTCGGGCATCGACCTCTGTCTCCACATGATCCGTACCGACCACGGTGCGGAGGTCGCCAACCGCGTCGCCCGGGGGACCGTCGTACCACCGCACCGGGAGGGCGGCCAGGCCCAGTACATCGACCGCCCGGTCTCCCCGCCCGAGCAGTGCTCCACGGGCCCGGCCCGGGAGTACGCACTGCGCAACCTGGAGCGGCCCCTGAAACTGGACGAGTTGGCGGGGCGAGCGTCCATGAGTGTGCGTACGTTCAACCGCCGCTTCCGGCAGGAGGCCGGGCTCACGCCCATGCAGTGGCTCACCCAGCAACGCATCGACAGAGCAAGGCAGTTGCTGGAACGGACCGACCTGCCGGTGGACCGCGTCGCCGCCGACGCCGGATTCGGGACCGGCACCGCCCTGAGGCAGCACTTCCACGCGGCGCTGGGGGTGTCGCCGCGCGCCTACCGCCGCACGTTCAGGGGTGCGGCCGGCGGCCCGGTCACCTGAGGGGGAAGGCCGGCGGCCTGAAGGGGTCAGCCGGCGGAAGGGGTGCGGATGGCGGCGATGTCGAACTGCAGGCGGAGCCTCTCGCTGACCATGGCACCGCCCTCGGCCAGGCGGGCGTTGTAGGTCAGACCCCAGTCGGAACGGTTGATGGTGGTGGTCCCGTCGAACCCGACACGCTCGTAACCGAACGGGTCGGTGACGTAACCGATGTACGTGAGGTCCAGGACCACGGGGTGGGTGATGCCCCGGATGGTGAGGTCGCCGGTCATGCGGTAGACGTCCTTGCCGATGAGCTGTACGACGGTGCTCACGAAGCTGATGCGCGGGTACTTCGCCGCGTTCAGGAAGTCGCGGCCGACGAGGTGCGCGTCGCGCTGCTCGACCCCGGTGTCGACACTCGCGGTTGCCAGTGAGATCTCTGCCCGGGAACGTGCCGGGTCGCGCCCGTCGAAGTAGAGGCGGCTCTCGTACTCCAGGAACGCGCCGCGCACCGTGGTCACCATGGCGTGCCGCACGGAGAAGCCGATCCTGCTGTGCGCGGGGTCGATCATCCACTGTCCGGAGAGAGCCGCCAGCCGGGGATCGGTCTGAACCGAAGTACCTGCGGCCGCCGGGGCGGGGGAGGGCTCCTCCGTGCGGGGCTCCGGACGGCGGAGCAGGGAGCTGCGGCTGAAGAGGTTCATGAAACGTTAGTTACTCTGAGCTAAGTGACGCCCGCAAGAGATGATCAAGGAACCCGAACATTCGTGGTCAGACCTTCACAGCGTGGCGCGTCGGCGAAGCAGTGGTGGTCGCGGGGCGTCAGGTCGCGGTTCCGTCGAGGCGGGCCGACAACCGGTGGGCGGCGGTGACCACCGCGTCCACCACCTTCGGCACCGCGTCCGGCGGCAGCCGGAACACGGGGGCGGAGACGTTGAGCGCGGCGACGACATCGCCTCGGTGGTCGCGCACGGGAGCGGCGACCGCGATCAGACCCGGCTCCATCTCCTCGACGGCCATCGCATGACCACGCGCCCGCTCCGTGCGCAGGCGTTCCGGCACGGCCGGTACGTCACGGGCGCGAGAAAACCCCTTCTCCGCCAGGAATTTGAGGGTCCGGGACACCTGTGTCTTCTCCCGGCCCACCGCCTCGGCCACCTCCTGGACACCCAGGGGCCCCTGCCCGAGGACGCGCAGCCATCCAGTGCTCTGCGCACGCTGCTCAGGTTCTCGCTCACCATGACACCCACTCCGGCGTGGCCGTGCGTATGCAGCAACTGGCGTCGTTCTCCTCGCACCGACCCCTCCATGGTCTACGGCAGGTGCGGAATCGCAGCGATATACAGCCCCCAGGAAGACATCCACACCGAGTGCGCCTGCTCGGCCGCGGAGGAGATGCTCGACCGGCCGGCCCACCGTGGTCCGGATGACCGCGGGACGCGGACGGCCGGCGGCCACGCCTGGCTCGGACACCGCCGAACTGCGCGCCTTCACGCCCGAGGTGCGGCCGAGGGCCGAGATCTTCCCGCCGGGTCACCGGTGGTCACCCGAGGAGGCCTGCGGCGTTTCGCGGAGCCGGTCCCCGAGCACGCCGGAGCGGCGGACCGGAGCGGCGTGCCGCAGGAGGTCGCCGAGAAGGCCACGTTCGAGGCCGTCGCCGACGCCGAACGGTGAAGAACGACTCCCAGCTGATGCGTTCGTCCCGCCCAGTGCTACGGCGAGGTGGGCAGGTGCGGTGAGCGGAGCACGAGCAGGGTGATCTCGCTGGGGGCGAAGACGCGGAACGGCGGGCCCCAGAAACCGGTGCCGCGGCTGGTGTAGAGGAGAGTGCGGGCGCCGTGGCGGCTGAGGCCGGCAAGGGCGGGCTGGTCGATGCGGACCAGGTGGTGGAAGGGCCAGATCTGGCCGCCGTGGGTGTGGCCCGAGAGCTGGAGGTCGACGCCGCCGGCTGCGGCCCGGTCGACGAACTTGGGCTGGTGGGCCAGGAGCAGGACGGGCAGGTCCGGGTCGGCACCGTTCAGGGCTCCGGCGAGGTGGGCGCGGTGGCCGGCCAGGCCGGAGGACTCGGCGGTGACGTCATCCACGCCGGCGACCACAAGGGTGTCGCCGCCGCGTTCGAGCAGCAGGTGACGGTTGCGCAGAGGCTCCCAGCCCAGCTCGTCCATCAGGTCGACCCAGCCCTGGGCCTCGCTGTAGTACTCGTGGTTCCCGGTGACGTAGACCCGGGCCCGAGTGGCTCGCACGGTGCCGAGCGGAGCGGCCTGGGCGCGGCGGCGCCGAGCCGTGCCGTCCGCGATGTCGCCGGTGTGGCAGACCAGGTCGGCCTCCAGCGTGTTGACCTTCGCGCAGACCCGCTCCGACCAGCGGGCGCGGTCGAGCGGGCCGTAATGGGTGTCGGTGATGAGGACCACGCGGGTGCCGTCCAAGCCAGCTCCCAGGCGCGGGAGTTGTACGTCGAGCCGGCGCACCCGTGGCACCCGGCGTGCCTCGGCGTACCCCCAGGCGAGCAGCACGGCGGCTACGCCGAGGACCGCACAGGTGACGATCCGGGCCCGGTTCTGCCCGTCGCCCACGCCGGCCACGGTCAGGGCGAGCCGCAGCAGGACGCCGAACAGGACGGACCAGGTGAACAGTACCCAGCCGGCCCCGAGGAGGGTGTCCCCGACGATCGCCGCCCGGTCCTGCTGGCGCCTGCCGTGGCCGCGCACCATCGCGAGCGGCATGGTGACCAGACCGAGGACGAACAGGGCGGTGCCGCCCAGCGCCACGGGGAGCGGCCAGTGCTGGCCGGCGTGCAGCAGCACCCAGCAGGGCACAGCCCACAGCAGGATCGGGGCGATCAAAGGGATGAAGCGCATCAGGCGGCTCAGTCGGCTCTGCTGGGTCGCAGGAGCCGCACCGTCCGCGGATCGGGCTTCGTCGGTGTCGGTCACGCTTCCCCTCCTCAGGAACCAGGCTGCCGGCGCGCACTGTACCCGGTCGTCCTGGTGACCTGAGTCGGAGCTCAGTCGGCGAGCTTGTCGATGACCGCGTGGTGCGGGCCCGTACGAGGAAGCGGAGCTGCCCGGACTGATTGTCACTGGGGGCGCCTAGAGTCTCTCCCACTCGTCACGGTGCGTTGCCGCCGACGGGTCTCATCAGCGTGCCGCCGGTTCGGTGGCCGTCCGTACAAGGGGGAGAACAGCGCATGGGGTGGGTTCCGGCGGGCGACTACGAAGTCGCCCTGGAGGCGGGCAAGGTGGTCTGCCGCAACGGGAAGGGCCGGCGGCTGAAGTCCGTCCCGGCCAGATTGAAGGACGACCCGGCGGTCGTCGGACTCCGGCAGTTGACCGAGTGGCTGGAGCGGCACGAACGCCGGTGCCTGACCGACGTCGAGCAGTGGATGGTGCGTTCGCTGCCCGTCCCCACGGCCGTGCTCGCCCGGGTCTGGCCCGACCCGGCGTGGCAGACGGCCCTGCGGGACGTGGTGGTCACCGGCCAGGACGGCGGGGTCGCCGGGTTCCTGCGCGATGTCGACCCCGACCGCGGTCTCGGCCTCGTCGACCTGGACGGCGACACGGTCCGCATCACCCCGGACGTCGTCAGCGTTCCCCACCCCGTCCTCCTCGACGACCTCGACGACCTGCGGGAGTTCGCGGTCGAACTGGGGGTGCGCCAGAACGCGGAGCAGTTGTTCCGCGAGGTGTGGCGCCGTCCGCAGGGCCTCGCCCCGGACACCACCTCCGTGGACACCTATGCCGGCGGCGTGTTCAAGGAACTGCGCTTCCTGCACGGCCGCGTCACCCAGCTCGGGTACCGGTCGCGCGGCGGATACGCGGTCTGCCCGGTCGTCGAGGACGGCGGCACGGCCGAGGCGCGCATCTGGATCGGCGAGCACGACGGATACGACGAGTACGGCACCGAGACGGGCCCCCTGGGCTGGACCGACCCCACGGGGCGCGCGCTGACGGCAGCCGAGGTCGGCCCCGTCGCATGGTCCGAGGGCATGCGCATGGCGGCGGCGCTCCATGCCGGCCGCGACGTGGAGGACGAGGAGCGGGCGGCATGAGCACCACGACGACGAACACCGACACGAACACGGCGGCAGCGGGCACGGCGCCCGTTCCCCGACAGGCCCGGGGCGAGGCCACCTCCACCCTCGCCGCCGACGCCCGCGCGGCGGCTCTGCTGGACGCCGGCGCGATCCTCGCGGCGGGCACCACCGACGCGGACGACGCCGACACGCTGACGGCCCGCACCTACACCCACCACACCCTCGGCGACCGCCCCGTGGTCCGGCTCGTGCCCGGCACCCTCGGCGAAGCCGAGGACCTGGCCCTGGAGTTCCTCGGGCTGGCCCGGACCACCGAGGCCCCCGTCGTGGGCCAGGTGCGTCGCGAGACGCTGGGTTTCCCGGCCTGGGCCCTGGTCAACGACCCGGCCAACGGGCATCACGCCCTGGCCCTGGTCAAGGACATCGAGCGGCTGGGCCGGCAGGCCAGGACCCGCGCCGGGGCGGCCAAGGACGGCTTCGACGCGCTCGGCACCCGTCTCGGCCGGGCCGTGCCGCACTTCCTCCCCACCTACTACGAGCAGGTGGCACGCCTCTTCCTCCAGGCGGAGAACACGACGTACGCCGCCTCCTTCTTCGGCAAGGCCCGCGAGGCCGAGCGGGTGCACGGGCTGGTCGTGGACGAGGACCGGCAGCGGGCCGTCTTCCTGGAGTTCGCCTTCGCCGGCGCGTTGACGGTCAAGGCGCTGCGGCAGTACGTGCGGGACTTGGTGGCCCGGCTCGCACCGGCGGACGCCTGGGCGCAGTTCCGCCGTCTGCTGGTCGAGCGCTGCGCTGCCGGCATGCCCCCGTACGCGGCGCTGCCGCAGGACGTGCGCGCGCTGGTCAAGGCCGCCGGGCTGGACCGCGAGGCCGCCGAACGCGACCTGGTGGCCGATCTGATCGGCTCCCCGGGGATCGTCCGCGCCCCCGCTTCGTTCTGGGCGTCCTACCGTTCCGCACTCATCGCCCTCGCCCGGCGGGACGCGGCCGTGCGGGCGAGGCTCCTCGGCTTCTTCCCGGAGACCTTCAGCGAGAGCGGCCGGGACACGGACGGTGAATCCGGCTGGCTCGCGCTGCTGGCCGAGGCTGGTGCCCAGGACCTGCTCACCGCTCTCCCGGACACCTCCGGCCACGCTCCTTCCGGCTCTGCCGCCCCCTCCGACACATCCGTCTCCCCGGCCGACTGGCTCGCTCGCTGGGAGGCCCACCGCCGGCGCAACCGTGTCACCTCGGGCCGCAGCACGCAGACCCTCGGTCTCGCCGCCCGGATGGCGGACCGGCTGCGCGCCGACGGGCGCCCCGTCGAGCTGTTCCAGGGCCGCTGGCAGCGCACGGCCGATCTGGACCTCCTCGACCTCTGCCTGGCCTCCGGCGTCCCCGTCGCCGAGCCGGCGGACCAGGACACGGGCGCACAGCCCCTCGGCGTCTCCTTGGGCCCGTGGCTCACCGACACCACGCCCGGCGCGCGGGATCTCACCGCCGTCGCCGGACGGCCCGTCTTCCGCGCCCTGCTGAGCCGGACCGTCGGCGGACTCGGTGGCGGACGCGGACAGCAGCTGGGTGACGCCGGCATGGCGAAGCTGGCGGAGCATCCGGTGCTCTCCGTAATCCTGCGGGAGTGGCTGACCGCCTGCGCGGCGGAGTACACGGCCGCGCGGGGGCTCCCCGGGCTGCAAACCGCTCTCCACAAACTCTCGGCGTTCCGCTCCGTGGTCGCGGACGTCGCTCCGGAGGCCGTGCGGCTCCTCGAGGGCCACGATGTCGTGCCGCTGCTCGCTTCCACGCTGCGCACCGGTGTCCTCGACGAACTGGGCTGGTCCGCCCTCGACGAGGCCTACGCCGAACTCGCCGCCGAGGCCGCCGCCGCGGGTCCGCGGCACCGGCGCTCGGAGGGCGTCGGCGTCACCGGCGCCTGGCCCGCGCTGATCCTGAACACGCTCGTCCGGGCCGTCGTCGTCGGCCCGGACGGCGTTCTGCTGCGGCACACCCTGCGGCTTCCCGCCACCGTGGACCACTGGCGGATGCTCGCCTTCCGTCACGTCGACGGCGAGTTGCTGGTCATGTGGTGGGAGGACGGCAAGCGGCGCGGCTATTGGTCGCACCGCCCCGCCGAGGTGTTCACCGTGGGCGGCGAGCAGATCCCCCGCTGGGGCGGTTCCGGCGCCTCGGACGAGGTCTGTCTGCCGCTGCCCGGCGGTGGCCGTGCCACCGGTGGGAAGGCCCTCCATGCGGGCGACACCTCCCTCCCGCCCCAGCGCGCCGTCATCGCCGACGGCACGGGCCACTGGCGGGAAGGCCACCAGGGAACGCAGCGGGTGTGGCTGGAGTACGACCCGGCCGGTGGCACGCACGGCCGCGCGTCCCTCCCCGCCTTCCTCCGATCCGGGGTGCGGGACGGCAGCCGGCTGCTCACCGAACACTGCCAGGTGCTGCCCCTCCAGCCCGGTCTGGAGACCACCCCGTTCGGCACGGACGGCACGGTCCTCGGCCGTTGGGTCCGCCGCACCGTGACCGAGCCTGGCACGGCCGC
This sequence comes from Streptomyces sp. NPDC051064, assembly GCF_044455985.1. Classification (NCBI taxonomy): domain Bacteria; kingdom Bacillati; phylum Actinomycetota; class Actinomycetes; order Kitasatosporales; family Streptomycetaceae; genus Streptomyces; species Streptomyces sp. NPDC051064. The sequence goes on along the minus strand of NZ_JBITFK010000003.1, from coordinate 226,527 downwards.
CCCCGCCGACGGGCACCGAATCGCCGTCGGCACCCCCGACGGCCACACGGTCACACTGCCGCACCCGCTGCCCGACGGTGGCTCCCCGGTGCCGCTCGGCGCCCTCACCCTGCCTGGTGGGTCACGGCCGGTCGTGGCCCTGCGTCACCGCTCCGTCGAGGCGCACCCGGCGGACACGGACGGCATCGGCGGCGGCCTGTGGTCCGTCAGCCCGGGCTCCTCCGGCGGGAACGTCGCCGCGGGCACCCCCTACCTGCCTCCCGTCGCCTACTGGCACGCCCTGCGCCCGAGGGACGAGCGGGGCTCCGCCGCCCTGCGCGACATGACGGACTCCCGCGCGGACGAGCTGTTGAAGGTGGTGGTCGACGCGGTCGCCCAGCACACGGAGGCATTCCGGGCCGCCGAGGAGTACACCGGGCCCTCGGCGCGGGAACTGAGCCAGGAGGCCGTCGCCCGGGTGCTGCCAGAGGTGTCCGACGCACGGCTCCTCGCGGGCGTCACCGCGCTCGTCCGCAACGCCGTGGACCGGGCTGTCGCAGTCCTCCGGTATCTGGAACCGCCCCTGCCCGCACAGCCGGCCACCCCCCGGAACACCGCGCGCACCCAGGGCATGTTCTTCGACCACTCGCCCGAGCACGGCGACGACATGACCCTGCGGAACGCCTCCGCCTGGGGCTCCGAGCGGATGCACGGCAGCTGGTGGGGAGGCGGGCTCCGGTGGACCGCGATCCGGCAGATCCTCGCCGTCAACCATGTCCTCGGCGGCGAACCCGCGTTCGGCCCGCCCACGCCGTCCAAGGTCCCGTTCACCCCTGCGGACGGCTGGCAGCGGGACGAGTACACCGTGCCCGGCGACGCCTCGGCCTGGACCTCCCTTCTCGACAAGCTGCCCGAACTGGCCTACCGGGCCGCCTCGGCGACCACCTCGCCCGAGCACCGCACCGGTCTCCTCGTGCTGCTGGAAACCCTCGCCGCAGGCCCGCTGGCCGACCCGGCGGGCACGGTCCGGCAGGTGGAGCTCGTCGAGCCGTTCGTCGGAGGGGCACCCGGACCGGGACGCCCCGAGGCCGTGCACCGGCTCGGCCAGGTGCTGCGCAAGGGCGCCCGCACCGTCGTGGTCGTCGCCAACCGCGGCCGGAACTCCCGGAACGACGCGGAACGCTGGCTTGCCCTGGACCACGACCCGACGGGCGCCTTCGGCCCCGTCCCCGGCTTCACCCTGGACCACGAGCACGTTCACCGGCAGGGCATCGCCCGAGACCGGCTCACCCGGCTCACGGCCCTGGTGCGGGAACAGGGCCCGGCACCCTGGCGTCCGGAGGCCGCAGAGGCGTTCCACACGGCCACCGGAATCGGTCCCCTCCAGTCCGCCGCCCTGCTGTCGGCAGCCGTCGAGGAGCCCGGTGCCGAGGCGCTCGCGCTGCTCGGGGCGAAGACACGTGCCTTCGAGGGGACCCAGGCCAGGCTGGCCGCCCTGCCCCGTGACGACCGGCACGCCGTTCTCCGAGCACTCCTGCCCGCGGACCCGGCCGAGCTGTGGTCCACGGGTCCCGACGTCCAGGCCGCCGCCGAGGTCTGGCAGAAGCGCCTGGCCTCCCTCGTCCGTGTCCCCGAGGAACTGGACCTCGACCTCACGGGCACCACTCCGGGCGCCGTCGATCTGATCCTCAACGCGGGCCACCGGACCTGGCTCGCCCACGGCACCGACGTCCAGGACGGCACCGGTCGCCCGGGCCTGCGCCGGGTGAGCGCATGCGGTGCGGTCCACGCGGCCCTGACCGCCCTGCGCACCCTCGCCTACACGCTGCCGTACGGGCACCCCCTGCGGGCGCACCTGCCCGTCGGGCTCGCGGCCCTGCGTGGGCGCCTCGCCGACCAGGACCTGGTGCTGGACCTCGGTCTGGACTGGAGCGACTCGGGGGGCTCGATCGGCTCCGCGGTCCGTGCCGCCCACGGGCTCCCCGAGTCCGGCGGTGCCGACGCCGACGGTCTGGTCCGGGCCGGCACGGCGCTGCTCCTCGCCCCCGGCCACGGCAGTAACGAGAAGCTGCTGATTCGCCCGGCCGGTCTGACAGGCCCCGACGACCCGGCGTTCGGCCTCGTCGAGGGCACCGTCAGCCCTTACAGCACCGGCGATCTCCTCGCCCTGCGCGCGCTGCTGGGCCAGGAGACCGACGCGTTGGTCTCGGCGGGCGCCACCGACGGCTCCCCGCACCACCCGGCCCAGGACCCGACGCGTGCGGTGCCCGACCTGGTGGCCGAGGTCGTCGACGTCCTCGGCCTGAGCGCGGACACCGCCGCTCTTTACCTGATGCTGCTCGCCCTGCCCGACCCGACGGACCGCAACTGCGTCCGCTGGACCGGGTGGAAGCCGGCACGGGTCAAGAAGGCCAGGGCTGAGCTCGCCGCCACCGACCTCGTGGTGGAGGCGAAGCGCTCCCGCGCCGGCCGCACCCTGTTCCTCCCCTGCGGCTGGCTCGAACGCGGAGCCCCCGGGCTGCCGCTGGAGACCTGGAAGGAACGCCTGTACCCCGTGGCCGGGTCCACCCGGATCCTGCCCCACCTCCCCGTGCCCGCGCTGTTCGCAGCCGCCTGGGCACGGGTCCGGGGCGGCGACGCCCCCGCCTTCGAAGAACTGGACACCCGCGCAACCCGGAAGGGCCGCCGCCGATGACGAACGACACCACGACCACCCTGGACAGCACCACCACGGGCCGCGTCCCGGACCAGGCGACGGCGCCCGGCCGGGAGCACCGCCAGATCACGCCGCCCGAGGACAGGTACGCCACCGAGCTGGCCTTCCTCGCCGCCCACGACTCCGGGCCCCGCCCACCCGGCTGGCTGCTCACTCCACGCGCCGTCGTCACCTTCGTGATGGGCAGCGCGGGCGAGGCACTGAGCCTGCCGAAGGGCGCCCTGCCCGGAGACGGGGTGCCGCGCCGCCTGGCGATCGAGCAGAAGTTCGTGGGCGAGCGCGCCCTGGTCGAACGGTGCGTGGTCACCCTCGCCGGAGAGCGCGGACTCCTCCTCGTGGGCGAACCCGGCACCGCCAAGTCCATGCTTTCCGAGCTGCTGTCGGCGGCCGTCTGCGGGACCAGCGCGCTCACCGTGCAGGGCACCGCGGGCACCACCGAGGACCAGCTCAAGTACGGCTGGAACTACGCACTGCTGCTCGCCCAGGGCCCCACCGAGCAGGCCCTGGTGCCCTCCCCGGTACTCACCGCCATGACCCGGGGCGCCGTCGCCCGCGTCGAGGAGGTCACCCGCTGCCTGCCGGAGGTCCAGGACGCCCTCGTGTCGCTGCTCTCCGAGCGGCGGATCGCGGTCCCCGAACTCGCGGGCGGCAAGGGCGCCCAGGTGCACGCGGCCCCAGGGTTCACCCTCATCGCCACCGCCAACCTGCGGGACAAGGGCGTCTCGGAGATGTCCGCAGCGCTGAAGCGGCGCTTCAACTTCGAGACCGTGGGCCCCATCGGGGACGTGGACGCCGAGACCGCGCTCGTCCGGCGCCAGTCGCGGGCCGCCGTCGAACGCGTGGGCGCCGCCTACCAGGTGGACGACGCGGTCCTCGAAGCTCTCGTCACCGCCTTCCGGGACCTGCGGGAGGGCCGCTCCGTGGAGGGCTGGGAGGTCGAGCGCCCCTCCACGGTGATGAGCACGGCGGAGGCGGTCTCCGTCGCGGGCTCCCTGGGCCTGGCCGCCGCGTACTTCCCTGGTGACCGGGACGTGCTCTCCCTTCTGCCCGGGCATCTGCTCGGCGTCGTACGGAAGGACGACCCCGCCGACGCGGCACGGCTGCTGGGGTACTGGGACGGGCCGGTGCGCAGGCGCGCGGAGCAGGGGTCGGCCACCTGGCGTGCCCTGTGGGACCTGCGCGCGGTGCTGGAGAACTGACGGATGAGAGAGTCGACCACCCCCGAGACGCGGTCCGCCCCCGAGACGCGGTCCACCCCCGAGACGCGGTCCACCCCCGAGGTGCCGCCCACCATCGGTGCGCCGGACGCTTCCCCGGCGCAGGACCCGGCGGCAGGGGCCGCCACCCCGGAGGCCGCGGTGGCGGCCCTCGCGGCGGCCGGCCCGGGGTCACCGTTCCTGATCGGGGTGCGCCACCACGCGCCCTCGCTGGCGGCCGCCCTCCCGGCCCTGCTGGACACGGCGGCCCCCGACGTCCTCCTCGTCGAACTGCCCGCCGAGTTCCAGCCCTGGCTGGGCTGGCTCGCCCACGAGGAGACCGAGGCCCCGGTGGCGCTGGCCGCCGTGCCCGCCGACGGCCCCAGCTCGGCAGGCGAACGGGCGCCGGCCTTCTACCCGTTCGCGGACTTCTCGCCCGAACTGGTGGCTCTGCGCTGGGCGGCTGGGAACGGGGTCCCGGCCGTGGCCTGCGATCTGCCGCTGGCCGACCGCGCGTGGGCGGGGGGCGGCCCGGACACCCCCGCCCCTGTCCCGGGCGCCGACTCCGCGCCCGTGCCGGGGGAGGGGCACGGGCTGTCCGCCGCGCTCCGGTCCCGGCTCACCGGCCGGGACGGTGACGACCTGTGGGACCGGCTGGTGGAGGCCCTCGCGCCCGGTTCGACACCCGAGGCGCTCCGCCGTGCCGCCCTGCTCACCGGCTGGGCGCTGCGGTACGAGGCCGAGGCGCGGGGCGGGGTGAGCAGCACGGACCTGGCGCGCGAGGCATGTATGCGCGGACATGTCGCCGAGGCCCTGGCGAGCGGTCGGCGGCCCGCCGTGGTGGTGGGAGCCTTCCACACGCCGGCGCTGCTGCCGTCCGCCGCCGGGGGCCCCGCGCCGGACCCGCCAGGCGCGTCCGGTGCCGCGCCCGAGCCGGGCGCGGACGGCCACGTGAACGGCGCTGCCGGGACGGCCGCGTGCACGGTCTCCCTGGTCCCGTACACGTACCCGCTGCTCGACTCACGGTCCGGCTACCCGGCCGGCATCCGGGACCCGGAGTGGCAGCACACCGTCCTGGGCGCCGCCGGGGACCCGGCCGCGCTGCACGAGGCGCTGATCCGCACCGCGGTCCGCGTCTGCGCCGCCCTGCGCGAACAGGGCCACCCCTACGGCCCGGCGGACGGCCGGGAGGTCGTCCGGGTGGCCGGTGACCTCGCCCGTCTGCGTGACCTGCCCGCCCCCGGCCGCGGTGAACTCCTGGAGGCGGTGCAGACGGTGCTGGGGCGCGGCGAGACCTACGGGACGGGCCGCGCCGTCGCCCAGGCCCTCGAACGCGTACTCGTCGGAGCCCGCACCGGACGGCCCGCGCCCGCCGCTCCGCGCAGCGGACTGGGCCCCGCCGTCGAGGCCGAGACCGCGGCGCTCTCCCTCCCCGGCCCGGAGGACGCGTACGAGAAGACACCGCGCGACCTCAGGCTCGACCCGGCCCGCTCCACCCTGGACCGGCGCCGTGAACTGCTGCTGCGCAGGCTGACGGTGTGCGGCATCCCTTACGCGCGGGAGCAGGGGGTGACCGGCGCGGCGGGCTCGGAAGGACTCACCACGCGCTGGCAGGTGCGGTGGACCCCGGCGACGGCCGCGATGCTCACGGCGGCGGGGGCCCGCGGCGTCACCCCGGCCCAGGCGGCCGAGGGCGTGCTGCGGCAGCGCCACGCGGCCGAGCGTGCTGAGGGCGGCCCGACGGCTGCCCAGGTCGTCCGCGGACTCACGGAGGCCGCCGGGTGCGGGCTCCCCGCCCTGGCCGACGAACGGCTGACGGAACTGGCGGCCGTACTCCCCACGAGCGGCACCCTTCCCGAACTCCTCACCGGGCTCGACCTGCTGGATCGCATCGACGCGGGCCACCTGCCGGGCCTGGCCGCACCCGACGACCCCTCGGCCCCGGACGCCACCTCCACTGCCCGTGCCGCCGACACCGCGCGCGCGGCCGAACTCCTGACCTCGGCTGCGGTCCGCCAGGTCGACGGCCTGACCGGCTCCGAGGAGCCCGAGGACGCCCGGGCGCTGCTCGAACTGGCCCAGCGGGCCGACCGGGTGGGCGGCATCCGGCTCACCGACGCCCTCGCGCGGCTGGCCGCCGACGGCACCCCACTGATCGCCGCAGCCGCCGGTGGAGTCAGGGTGCTCACCGGCTACGAAGAGGCCGAGACCTTCGGGAGGCGCGTCGCCTCCTGGGTGGACGGAGCCGTGGACAGCGCCTCCCGGGCCGCGCTCACCGCCCGCCTCACCGGCGTCCTCACAGTGGCGGGCCCGCTCCTGACCGTCGGCGCCGGCGCCCTGGACCCGCTGCTGCACCGGGTCGTCGAGCTGGACGACACCGCGTTCCTGGCCCGGCTGCCTGCCCTGCGCGGCGGCTTCGACACGCTGAGCCCGGCCGCCCGGGACCGGCTGCTGGACACCGTCGAGGAGCGGCTGGGCGAACGGGTGGACACCCTCGACGCGGACGATCCGGCCGAGCAGGCACGTCGAACGGCCGCCGACCTCGCGGCCCGTGAACTCCTGACCGGCCTCGGTCTGCCCGTTCCGCCGCCCGCGTACGACGACCGGTTCCCACCGCTGTCCGGCCACCCCGCCGCGACGCGCCCCACCGCCGCACCCTCCACCGAGGCCACCCCCGCACGGACCATCGCGCCCGCCGACCGGTGGCGGCTCGTGCTCGGCCGACGTCCCGACCAACTGCCGTCCGGCGCCGTCCGCCTGGCGACGGCTCTGGACGAGCTCTACGGCGCGGGACACGGCGAGGGATCCCGCAGCGGCCTGCCCGGCCCCGGTCATGGTGGCGGCGGCCGGGAACCGTCGTTCCCCGGCGTCCGCGAGTGGTCCGAGGAACTGGCCGCGCTGTTCGGCCCCGGCGTCCGCGAGGAGGTCCTCGCCGCCGCAGCCATGACAGGGCGGCAGGACGTCCTCACCGAACTCGACCCGGCGGCCGCCACTCCCTCCGTGGAACTGCTCCGCACGATCCTGAGGTACGCCGGCGGCCTCCCCGAAGCCCGCCTCGCGGCGCTCCGGCCCCTGGTCCGCCACCTGGTCGACGAACTGACCCGGCAGCTCGCCACCCGGCTGCGGCCCGCCCTCACCGGCACGATGTCGGCCCGGCCCACCCGCCGCCCCGGCGGCCGGCTGGACCTGCCGCGCACGGTGCGCGCCAACCTCGCCACCGCACGCCGGGCAGCCGACGGAACGGTCCAGGTGATCCCCGAGAAGCCGGTGTTCCGCAGTCGCGCACGCCGGTCGGCCGACTGGCGCCTGATCCTGGTCACCGACGTCTCCGGATCCATGGAGGCGTCCACGATCTGGTCCGCGCTGACCGCCTCCGTGCTCGCCGGGGTGCCGACCCTGAGCACCCATTTCCTGGCCTTCTCCACGGAGGTCGTCGACCTCACCGGCCATGTGCACGATCCCCTCTCCCTCCTGCTGGAGGTGAGCGTGGGCGGGGGCACGCACATCGCCGCCGGGCTGCGGCACGCCCGCAGCCTGATCGAGGTGCCCACCCGCACCCTCGTCGTCGTCATCAGCGACTTCGAGGAGGGCGCGCCGCTCGGCGGACTGCTGGCCGAGGTGCGGGCTCTGGTGAACAGCGGCTGCCACGTCCTCGGGTGCGCGAGCCTCGACGACGCCGGCCGGCCCCGTTACTCGACGGCCGTCGCCGGGCAGCTCGTGGCCGCCGGCATGCCCGTGGCGGCCCTCAGTCCACTCGAACTGGCCCGCTGGATAGGGGAGAAGACCGCATGAACGCCGACCGGTTGCCACCCGTCGCACCGGAGGTCACGGCCACGCTCGTGGAGGATCTCTCGCCCCGGCTGCGCAAGCGGCTGGACGCGGCGGTCACCAAGCTCGGAGCCCGCCCGGCGCACCGCGACGGGGACACGGTGACGATCGCGGTCGACGACGAGACCGAGTTGCGCCTGCATGCCCCGGGCGGCGTGGTGGCGACGGCGGACGCCATCACCTGTGGTTGTCTCCTCGCCCCGGCATGCGTCCACCGCGCGGCAGCCGCCTGCGCCGCCCCCACGGCGGACCCGGCGCCGGAGCCCGCCGATGAGCCCACCCGGGCGTTCCCCGGACCCACCTCCGCAACGGACCCCGCCCCCACCCCGGACTCCGCCCCCTCGCCAGAGGTGGCGAGCCCGGCGCAGCGTGGAGCGGCCGATGCCCTGTGGTCGGCGGGCGCCGCCGTGCTGGAGGCCGGCGTCGACGGGGCCGGCGCCGTCACCCAGTCGGCCCTCCTCCGCGCCGCGCACACCGCCCGGCTCCGGCACCTGCCGCGCGCCGCGGGCACAGCACTGTCCGTTGTCACGCTGCTGCGCGCGGCCCGCGCCGGGGACCCGTCCTACCGCACCGCGGACCTCGTCACGGCCCTGGCCGAACTCCTGGGCACAGCACACCGGGTCGGGACGACGTCCGGGGCGGAGCTGGCCGCCGTCAGAGGCCGTGTGCGCCGTCCGTACAGCCCGGACGGCTCGTTGCGCCTGTACGGCCTGTTCACCGAACCCGTGGTCACCGACTCGGGGCACGGCGGCGTCCGAACCTGGGTCGCCGGGGCCGACGGCCGTCTCCTCACGGTCGGCGACGTGGCACCCGGCGGCGTCGGGCGCGCCCTGGGCGTGGCCGACCGGGCCGTGCGCCTGGGGGACAGCGCGCTCACCCACCGGGAGCTGGGCCGTGCCGGCCTGGCGGTCTCCGGGGCGACGGTCTCGCCGGACGGCAGACTGGGCGCCGGGAAGGGCGTCAAGGCCGTTACCGCCCGGGGTGCGGCGTGGACGGAGCCGCCGCTCGCCGCCCTGTGGGAGACGCCGCCGTCCGAACAGGCCGCCCGCGCCCTGCGGTCCACCTCCCGCTACGCGGACCCGGACGGCGGCGGCAGCGACCTGCTCTTCCTGGACGTCGAACTCCTCGGCGCGGTCAGGGAGTCGGGCGGCACCTGCCTGCTCGCGCTGTGCGAGGGAGGCATCCGCGTCCGGCTCACCGTCGCCGACGACGACCCCGCGCTGGCCCACCGCGACAACCTGATGCTGCTGGCCACGGCGCCGGGCACACGGCTGAGGATCGTCGGCCGCCTGGTGACCGCCCAACACCCCCGGCTCACCCTCCTCGCCTGCTCGCACCCCACCGGCGAGGGCACGGTCGACCTCGGCCTCGACCGCCTGCGCCGAGCCGACCTCCCGGACCCGGCTGCCCCCGTGCACCCCGCCCCGCCAGAGCCCGGAGGGGCCGGAGCGCACTCGCCCCTGTATCTCCTGGAGCGCAGGGTCGAACAGACGGTCCCGGCGGGCCGCGCCGCCCTCGGCATGCTGGGCGACGTCACCGCCGAGACCCGCCGCATCCGCCGCGCGGGACTTCCCACGGCCGCCGGACTCCTCACCGCCCTGTGCGCCTCGGCGGCCCGACGCGATCGCGACCTCTTCGGCCGCCTCCTCCCTGCCGACACCGACGGCTTCGCCACCCACTGGCTCGCCGCCGCCCGTTACACGGCCGCCGTGGCCGAGTCCCTGTGCGCGGCGGCCTGGGAACCGGCGCAGGACGCGGTGTCGGCCCGCGGGCTCAGCCGAGGCCGGCGACCAGCAGGGTGAAGGCCGCGATGATGACGGCGACGCGGACGTAGTGGAAGCGGTCCCAGCGGTTCATCTGCTGCTTCCAGTCGGCGGGGCGGTTGTCAGGGGTCCACGTCTTGCCCCGGTTGTTGATCGGGACGAGCAGCAGGACCGACATGATCACGCTGAGGAGCAGCAGCGCGCCGGCGGTGACGACGAGGCCGGCGCCGTGGTGCTGCCATCCGGCGACCGCCCATATCGCGACGAGGACGAGCGAGGTGATGTACCAGACCGGCATCACGGCGCCGAGCATCCGGCCACCGTGGGCCCGGCCCAGCTGGCCGCTGTCGTCGGGGAGTGCGTTGAAGATCCGGTTCATGACGAAGGCGACGGAGAACTCCACCCCCACCATCACGCCGACGACCACGGTGGTGAAGACCTCGAGTGCGTTGAGCATGGGTGATCCCTCCCGACATCTAGCGCTGACAGCCGATGTGGCAACGCTAGACCTACTGCCGCTCAATTGTCTAGCGGTGCTAGGATCTAGCCATGTCGGTACAGGAACGCAAGGAGCGCGAACGGGCGGCCCGCGAACGGCTCATCTTGGCGACGGCCCGCGAACTAGCCGAGCAGCAGGGCTGGGACGCGGTCACCACCCGCCGGCTCGCCGAGCGCATCGAGTACAGCCAGCCGGTCCTCTACAGCCACTTCCACGGCAAGCGGGAGATCATCGGCGCCGTCGCCCTCGAAGGCGCCGCCGAGATGGCTGCGGCGCTGAGAGCCGCGGCTCGTGCCGCGGACGGCCCACGCGCCCGGGTCACCACCCTCGCCCGCGCCTACCTCGACTTCGCCGAACGCAACCCGGCGGTCTACGACGCGATGTTCCAGCTCGACGGCGGCCTGGCCTTCGCGAAGGAGGACACCCCCGAGCCTCTCAAGGACGCCTTCGCCGCCCTGCTGGAGAGTCTCGGCGAGGTCGCCGGGGACGGCGTCCACCCGGGGCTGTTCACCGAGGTGTTCTGGGCGGCCCTGCACGGCCTTGCGACCCTGGCCCGGGCGGGACGACTGCCGCCGGAGGACACCGAGCGGAGGATGGAGCTGCTGGTGGACCGGCTCGCCATGGTCTGACGTACCGCCCCGGCGGGCACGCAGCGGGAGCCCTCGGCCCGGCCGGCTGCGCTCGAGATGCGGTGCCTGCCGGGAGGCGGTATCGCTGAGTATCCGGATCCGGTTCCGTGTGACGCGGAATGATGTGGAAGGACCACGGCATGGATGACTATCCGCTGCTGAATCTGTTCCTCACGATGCTGTACTTCTTCCTGTGGGTGATGTGGTTCTTCCTGCTCTTCAAGGTGATCACGGACCTGTTCCGGGATCACTCGTTGAGCGGATGGGGCAAGGCGGCCTGGCTGATCGCCGTCCTGGTCCTGCCCTACCTCGGCGTTTTTCTCTACCTTGTCCTGCGGGGGCGGAGCATGCGGGACCGGGACATCACCGAGGCGAAGGAGCAGGAGAGGGCGTTCCGTTCGTACGTGAGGAAGGCCGCCGGGCCGGGCGGCAGCGAGCATGTGGAGGAGCTGGCCAAGCTCGCCGAGATGAAACGGAACGGGGATCTGAACCCGGAGGAGTACGAGAGGGCGAAGGCGAAGGTCCTCGCCTGAGCCTGGGCCGCCCGTCGAGGAGGCCGACACCGACCCGCCGGAGCTACGGGCGACGTCCCGTCCCCGCCTCGCTATGGACGCAGTTCCAGGGATATGCGCGGGGACAGGGCGCGGAGGAAGTCGGGTGCGTCGAAGATCTCTCCTGCTGATACGACGCCGACCGCGCGGGTCCGGCCTGTCAGTACGCGGCCGAGCGCTTCCACCACGAGGGGAGCGGTGACCGCGTAGATGTCCTGGCCGCGAGCCACGGCGCGGCGTTCGGTGCCGCCCGAGCGCACCACGACGTCGACGAGGAAGGTCTGGGCGGACCGTCCGTGCTCGTCGACCGCGGTCGGTGCCGGGGTGTCCGGGCCGACCTGTATGCGACCCGACGGTCAGCAGGCCGCCGAAGTCGCGACTCGGTTCCTGGCTGATGAGCTGCAACCCCACGTCGCCTGCGGCCCGCAGGACGCGCTCGCGCTGCCGGCCCGTGGGGCATGCAGAGTGTTCCTCGTGATGGCCGCAGCAGACGCACCAGAGCTTGAGGTCGTGGGGGAGAGCCGTGCTGGTCGCGCCCCAGCCGACCAGACGGACACCGGCTCGTTCGGCGGCGCCGGTGACGGTCGTTGACGGGTTTCGGTCGTGCCGCACGACGTCGGCCAGGCCGGCGCCCGGGACCGCCGTCCGTGACGGACCCAGGCGCCTGCTTGCGGCATCGATGGTCGAGCGGGTGCGCCCTGCCGGACAGGGTGAGGAGCATGGCGCCCCTGCTACCCGGCGCCCGTGTGCGTCACCGTGCCGCAGGTGGTGACGACCTCATCGCGCCTCCCGCGCGTACGGCGCGACGGTGATCCGGTCGATCAGGGGTGCGTAGCGGGAGCGAAGCAGCACGCCGGGGAAGGCGTCCGAGGCGTAGGTGGTGCCGTCGAAGTTCGGCAACTCCTCGGAGCTGAAGGAGACCGTGTTCTGTCCCTTCTTGAGGTGGACCGGGATGGTCAGCTCCCAGAAATTGTTGCGGTGGAAGCTGTGCGGAAAGCCGACGCGCCGTTTCTCGCCGCCGTTGACGGTGATGTCGGCGTGGCGGGCGAGCGGGTCCGGGTTGTAGTGGGTGGCTTCGGACTGTTCGGGGTTGGAGTAGCGGACGCGCAGCGCGTACAGGCCGGCCCGGTCGGCGCCGACGGTGAACGTCGCGGTGTTGCCGTTGCCGGGTTCGCCGCCGATTCCGGTGACGGCCGTGTTGTCGGTGGCCAGGGAGAGCGGGGCGAGCGTGGCCGAGCCCGCGAGTTTGGCGTCGCCCGCCTCGTACGTACGCGTCGGAAGCGCGCCCTTGGTGGGCGTGACCGTGAGCCGGTCCACGAGCGTGCTGGACGAACCTCCGGTCAGAGTCACCTTGTTGACGCCTCCCGAGAGGGAGACCGCCACGCTGTTCTTGCCCTGGGACAGGCGCAGGACATCGTGCCCGTTGACGGCGAGCCGGGCGTTCGCGCTGCCGAGAGTGTCGACCTTGAAGGTGGCCTCGCGGTCGGCGGGTGAGTAGACCCAGAACGTAGCGGTCTGGCCCTTCTTGAGTTGGACCGCGCCCGAGCCGGTGGCGGGGGCTTCGGCCTGCTTCGGCAGCGTGTACGTGGGCTGTGCCCCGCCGTGCAGCCAGGCCAGCTCGCCCTCGTACACCTGGGTGGTGGCCGAAGCCCCGGGAAGGGAGAGGAGGAGGCGGTCGATGATGGCGTCACCCTGGGTGGCGCGCTTGCCGTCGGCGCTCTTCGCGGCGAGCGTCAGGGTGTGCTTGCCCTTGGTGAGCTTCACCTTGGTGTCGGCGTGGTCCCACACCACCCACTTGTAGCCGAGCGGCAGGTGCACCTCCTGCTCGCTGTCCGCCTTGCCGTCGACGCGCAGGAAAACGTTGGTGGGGCCCTGTTCCTTCACCTTGTCGAAGGTGTTGAGGGAGTTGGCGAAGACACTCAGGTCGTACGTGCCGTCCTCGGGAACGTCCACGGTGAAGTCGAGCGTGAGGTCCGAGCCGGTGCGCAGGCCCCCCACGCCGTAGCCGCCGGAGGTGTAGAACTTCGACACGTCTCGGGGCGAGCCCTCCGGGCCGTTCTTCGAGTAACCGGACCCGGTGTGGGCGGCGTCCTCCGCCTCGTACGACGACTTCCAGCGCGTGGACGGTGACTGTGTGCCCGCGGTCTTCCCGGCCGGGCTGAGGATGATCTCGTACGACGAGGACTCCTTCAGCTCGGGCAGTCCGCCGTCGCCGAAGTCGACGACGACCGTGCCGTCGTCACCGACCTGCACGTCCTGCTCCGCGAGCAGCTGCGGCCCGGGGGAGTCTCCCAGCTGGCCACTCCACTCGATCTCCCGCACCCAGGCGTGCACCCGGTCGCCGAAGATCTTCGCCGGTACGTTGTCGAAGGTGATGTGGCCCTTGCCGGTGGACCCGCCGAAGAGCAGCCGGGACTGCTTCTTCTTCTCGTCGAGCGTGGCGACGCCCTGCATGGTGTAGTTCTCGCCGGCGAACGGCGGGGCCACACTCACCGTGTGCCCGCTCATCGAAGCGTACGAGTTGAGCAGCCACCACTGGCCGTTGCCGCGGTTGGACTGCACCGCGGAGTCGGAGAGATTGCCGTCGATGTTCCAGTACGCGATGTCGGCGTCGACCTTGGACTCCTCGATCGCGGACACCCACTGGACCATCTGGCCGGGCACGGAGGTGTGGTAGTTGAACGCGTACTCATTGATGTTGATGGGGAGTCGGGTGCCCTCCTCGGCGGTGCCCTTGAAGAGGTCCTTCTCCCACACCCGGTACTTGGCGACGCTCTCGCGCACCGCCTCCGGGTGGCTCAGTTCGTGCCAGGTGATGACGTCCGGGAGAGTGCCGGCGGCCTGGGCGTGCGTGAGGAAGCCCTTCACCTGGTCGAAGAGGATGCTGGTGTTGGGACCCGCGATGCGGGCGTCCGGCATCTTGCTCTTGATGAGCTGGTGGAAGTCGTCCCAGGCGGCGAAGTAGTCGTCCGGGTCGTCGAGCCAACTGACCTTGTCGTAGCTCCACTCGCCGGTGCCGAACATGTTGCCCTCGGGCTCGTTGAACGGCACGAAGACGACGTTGTCCTGGTACTCCTTCGGCAGCTTCAGGACCTGGTCGACCTGCTTGACGATCTTCTCCCGGTAGAGCTTGAGCTTCTGTTCGGGGGTGTCGCCCGGCCACTGGTACGGGAAGCCGCGGTGGATGTCGGTCATATAGATGTACACGTCACCGTCGGTGGAGTCGGCCAGCGGCTTGACCACCTCCAGGGCGTCGGCGCCGGGGTGCTGCGGGCCGTCCTGCGCCTTCGTGGAGACCGTGCGCAGGCCCATGCCCTCCATGAGGTTGTTGGTGGGGACGTCCGGTCCGTACACGCCGTAGAGGGTGCCGGAGGCGCCGCCGTGGAACGCGCCGGTGTCCGAGCCGAGGTCGACGGTGAGCTGCCCCTCGCGGACCACGGTGACGGTCGCCTTCACCGTGCGCCCGGCTGCCGTTCCCGCCACGGTGAACGTTCCCGGCCGGGCGTACTTGTCGGCCGGTACGTCGTCCCAGGTGACCGGTGTGTCGCGGTCGTAGTCGTCGGAGAAGGAGGAGCGGACGGCGGCGGGGAGGGACGGAGCGGTCCCGGACGTCGTACGGACCTCGAAGGACGTCTTCGAGAGCTCCTTGAGGGTGGGCAGGGTTCCGACCGTGCCGGCCACCTGCTCGGCACTGAGCGCCGCGTGCCACACGGTGAAGTCGTCGATGGCGCCCTTGAACAGGGGATCCGGATAGAAGGACTTGCCGATGTAGCCGGCCGTCGTGGCCGAAGCGTCAAGCAGCTCCTCGGCCTTGATGCTGGTCGCGGCGGAGGAGACCGCCACACCGTCCAGATAGGTGGTGACCCGGCCGGCGGTGGAGTCGAGGGTGACGGTGACCGTCCGCCACTCGTCTGCAGGCAGCATCGCGTACCCGCGGGTCTGCGCCTCCGCGCCTCCTCCGCCGGTGGTCACCGAGGTCTGCAGCACGCCGCTGTTGTTGGACGGGGTGGCGAAGAGGTACTTCGTGTTGTTGCTGCCAAGATCGAAGATCCGCTGCCAGGCCGACTTGTCGCCGACCCACTTCACGCGGGTGGACACAGTCAAGTCGTGTGTCCCGCCCACCACTTCGCGAGGCAGGCGGACGTACGCACCCTCGGAGGTGGGTGCCCCGCCCGGCAGGGCCAGCGCCTTGCCTCCGTCGGTGCCGGTGACGGACTGCGCGGTGGATCCGTTGAGCAGGCTCGCGGTCAGACCGTTGCCGGAACTGTCGCTGATCTTTCCGGAGGCGAGGTCGTCCTGGTCGAAGGTGTAGTGGGCGGCAGGCCGGGGTGCGTCGGCCGCCTGCGCCGGCGCGGCGGGTGTGGCCAGCAGGCCCGCGCCGAGAGTCAGGGCCACGGCGGCCGAGCTTCGGCGCCAGGCGGATCTGTCAGCGGATGGCATGGATTGCGTCCTCAATCCTTCAGTCAGGGGTTCCGGTCGGCCCTCCTCGGTCGGCAGCTCGCCCATGTGCCGTTCCCGTGCGGAGAGTCTGGGGAGGAGTACGTCGAACCCGTTTGGTCAGCTGCGCTCCAGGGAGCGGAAGGGCAGTTCCAGGCTCCGGGTTCCGCGGAGGATACGGATGGGGCCCAGGGAGTTCTTGCCCCGTCGGTTCGCCGGAAGGATCGCTTCATCGAACCGGTTCGGCGAAGCTAGCACCGGACATAGGGGCCAGCAATCCCCTCGACGCAAGGAACTTTCCCTTCCCCTGACGGGATTTGGTGAAGTGCGTCCCGGGTGTTGACAGCCGCTCCGGCGGTTCCTACCTTCGCTCCATGCGAACCGGTTCGATAAAGGAGTCGCCGTGAACATCGGTGAGATCGCCCGCCGGGCCGGTGTCTCGCGGAGCACCGTGTCCTACGCGCTGAGCGGCAAGCGTCCAGTCTCGGAGGGCACCCGCAGGAAGATCCAGCAGGTCGTCGACGAGCTGGGCTACCAACCCAGCGCCAGCGCCCGCGCCCTGGCCAACGGGCGGACCAGCACGCTCGGGCTGGTCTTCCCGCCGGCCGGGAACCACTACACGGGCATGCAACTGGATTTTATCGGCAGCGTGGTGGAGGCCGCTGCGGCCTGCGACTACGACGTACTGCTGTCCCCCAGCGGGGTGGACAGCGACCGCTCCTTCCAGCGGTTGCTGGGGGAGCGGCGGGTCGACGGCGCGATCCTGATGGAAATCCGCCTCGAGGACGACAGGGTGAACCCTCTGGAGGCTGTGGACTTCCCGTTCGTCGCCATCGGCCGTACCGCGCGTCCCGAGGGCGGCTGGTGGGCGGGCCTCGACCACACCGCGCTGGTGGAGGCGTGCGTGCACCATCTGGCGGACCTCGGCCACCGCCGAGTCGCCTTCGTCAACCGCCCCGAGCAACTGCTGCGGACCGGGTACGAGTCCGCGCACCGCGGTCTGGACGGCTTCACGAAGGCGGCGGCCGAGCGCGGGCTGACGGTCCGGACGTACTGCTGCGGGGACGACCCCGCTTCGGGCCAGACGTGTCTGGAACAGATCCTGCACGACGATCCGGCCACCACGGCCCTCGTCACTCTGAATGAGGCCGCGCTCGGCGGCCTCTACCGAGGGCTGGTCGAGGCCGGCCTCCATGTGCCGCGTGACTTCTCCGTCACCGGCGTCGTGGCCAGCCGCTGGGCCCAGACGGTGACCCCGCAGCTCACCGCGGCGGACGTACCGGCGGCGGAGTTGGGCCGTCTCGCCGTCGACCTCCTGGTCGAGCGGCTCGACAACCCCGGCGCACCGCCCCGGCACCACCTCCTTGTGCCACCGATTTCCCTGCGGGCCAGCACCGGGCCGGTCGGCACCACGCCCCCGGCGGACACTGGGCCCCGTACGCCCTGACCACGCCCCACGCGCCACACCACTGGACACCCGAACCGGTCATCCGCGCCGTTCGGCATGCCCGCGCTCTCCACCTGCTCACCGCCCTCGGCACCCGCATGCTCAAGACAAAGGAACCCGCGATGAACAGCTCCGCCAGAAAGCGCCGTCTGACGACCGCGGCTGCGACCGCCCTGGTCGTCGCCCTCAGCGCCACCGCCTGCGGCTCGGGAGGCACCGGGGCGAAGAGTGCCGACGACGGCACGTACACCGTCTGGGACCCCTACCCGCAGTTCGCCGAGGGCTCGGCCTGGGGCAAGCTCCTTGATTCCTGCGGCGCCAAGGCAGACGTAAAGATCAAGCGGACCGGCTTCGACACCAGTGACCTGGCGAACAAGGCACTCCTTGCCGCGCAGCAGGACAACTCCCCGGACATCCTCATCGTCGACAACCCGGTGGTGTCGACCCTGGCCGAGGCGGGCGTCCTCACGACCACCGACGAGAACAAGCTCGACACCTCGGGCGTGAACCCCAACCTGCTCGAGGCCGGCCAGTCGGAAGGCAAGACCTACGGCACTCCGATCGGGGCCAACACTCTTGCCCTGTACTACAACAAGGAGGTCCTGAAGGAGGCCGGGGTGGAGATCGCCTCGGTCAAGGACTGGCCGACCATGACGGCGGCGCTGGCGAAGGTCAAGAAGGCGGGCAAGAAGGGCATCACCTTCTCCGCGATCGGCACGGAGGAGGGCAGCTTCCAGTTCCTGCCGTGGTTCTGGGGCTCGGGCGCGGAACTGACCGACATCGACTCCTCCGCGGCCGTCTCCGCGCTGTCCCTGTGGACGGACTGGCTGGGGAAGGGCTACGCCCCCAACTCCGTACTCAACAACACCCAGACCACCAGCTGGCAGGAGTTCGCGACCGGCGACTACGCATTCGCCGAGAACGGCACCTGGCAGCTCGCCAACGCCAAGAAGGCGGGATTCGACTACGGCGTCCTGCCCATACCGGGCGCCGACGGCGGCAGCGCCGCGGCCCCGACCGGCGGCGAGTTCGTCACCCTCCCGGTGCACAGCGACGCCGGCCGCTACACCACCGCGCAGAAGCTCGCGGCCTGTCTGACCAGCACCCAGAACCTGTACGACACCGACACCACCCTCTCCTACGTCGCCCCCACCACCGAGGTGCAAGGCAAGCAGATGGCGGCCGACCCCGAGCTCAAGCCGTGGGTGGATGCGGTCAAGGCGGCCAAGGGCCGCACCAGCGACGAATTGGGCACCAAGTACCCGAAGATCTCCGAGCAGTTGTGGAAGGCCGTCCAGTCCGCCCTCAGTGGCTCGAATTCCCCGAAGGACGCGCTTGCCGCCGCCCAGTCCGCCGTCAAGTAGCCGAATCTCAGGGTCTGTTGATGAGTCACGTGACACAAGTGCCGCTTCCCGGGTCCGAGACCGGCCCCGGCGAGGCGGCCCCTGCCGCACCGTCCCGGACACGGCGCCGCCCCATCTCCCAGCAGTGGGCCGCCTGGGCCTTCCTCACCCCGGTGACCCTCTACCTCATTCTCTTCTACGCCTATCCCCTCTACCGCAACATCGACCTGAGCCTGCGTAACTACACCGTCCGCTCCTTCGTCCAGGGCGACGCCCCGTTCACGGGCCTGGAGAACTACAGGACCGTCTTCGCCGACGCGACCTTCCTGCCCGCCCTGCTCCACACCGTCCTCTTCACCATCGTGTGCCTGGCCTTCCAGTACGTCATCGGGCTGGCGCTCGCGGTCTTCTTCCACCAGCACTTCCGGCTCTCCGCCACGCTGCGGGCCCTGTTCCTGGTGCCCTGGCTGCTGCCCCTGATCGTGTCGGCCTCCACCTGGTCGTGGATGTTCAACAGTGACTCCGGCATCGTCAACACCGCCCTGCACGGGGTGGGCATCGACCCGGTGAACTGGCTGACCTCGCCGAGCTGGTCGCTGACCTCGGTGATCATCGCGAACATCTGGATCGGCGTACCGTTCAACCTCGTTGTGCTCTACAGCGGCCTGCAGTCCATTCCGGCAGGGCTGTACGAGGCCGCGGCCCTGGACGGGGCGGGCGCCTGGCGGCGGTTCTGGAGCATCACATTCCCGCTGCTGCGCCCGGTGTCCGCGATCACCCTGCTTCTTGGCCTGGTCTACACACTCAAGGTCTTCGACATCATCTGGATCATGACCAAGGGCGGCCCTGCGGAGTCCTCCACCACCTTCGCCACCTGGTCCTACCAACTCGGATTCGGCAACCTGCTCCCCGCCTTCGGCCCGGGTGCGGCCGTCGGCAACCTGCTGGTGGTCGCCGCCCTGGTCTTCGGCGTGGTGTACATCCGGGTGCAGCGAAAGCAGGCATGGTCATGAACCGAAACACCACGCACACCCGGGGAAAGAGTAAGCGCACCTGGGGAAAGACGGCCGTCGGTCTGCTGCTGACCGGACTCATGCTCTTCCCGGTCTACTGGATGCTGAACGTGTCCTTGACCCGCGACCAGAACATGCGCAAGAGCCCACCGGACCTGTTCCCCGTCGACGGCACCCTGGACGGCTACCGTACCGTCCTCGCCGAGCAGTTGCCCTACCTGGGCACCAGCCTCGTCATCGGCCTGGGCACCGTCGTCCTGACCGTGGCCCTGTCCGCTCCGGCCGGCTACGCCCTGGCCAAGCTGCGCCCGCGCGGCGGCGGCGTCCTCGGCTTCGTCCTGCTGGTCGCCCAGATGATCCCCGGCATCATCATGGCGATGGGCTTCTACGCCATCTACCTCAGCCTCGGCCTGCTCCAGTCCGTCCCCGGCCTGATCGTCGCCGACTCCACCCTGGCCGTTCCCTTCGCGGTGCTCATCTTCACCGCGTTCATGTCCGGCATCCCCGGCGAGCTGATGCAGGCGGCGAAGACGGACGGCGCCGGGCCCCTGCGTACCTTCTGGTCGATCGTCGTGCCGATGAGCCGCAACGCCGTCGTCACAGTGTCCCTGTTCGCGTTCCTGTGGTCCTGGTCCGACTTCGTCTTCGCCGGAACCCTGGTCAACGGCGGCCCCCACGAGCCGATCACCCTCGGCATCTACCACTACATCGGCAACAACAACCAGGAGTGGAACGCCATCATGGCCACCGCGGTCGTGGCCTCGCTGCCGGCCGCGGTCATCCTCGTCCTTGCCCAGCGCTACGTAGCTGCCGGGGTGACCGCCGGTGCCGTCAAGGACTGACCCCTTTCACCACTCCTTCCCCCTCGCCACGGCCGTGCCGTCCGCCGGACGGCCGGCACCCCCTGCCCGAGAAACGAGTGACATCTCATGACCGCCGCCCGATCCGGCCCGGCCTTCTCCGTCCAGGACATCCCGTTCAGCACGTACGGCTCCTGGTTCGACATCTCCCCGGTGCTGGCGGAGAAGATCTGGGCCGAGGACCTCCACCTCGTCTCGCACCAGAACGGCATGCACGCCGTGTTGAGCCTCGTGCCGCTGGACGCCGCGACGGGGGAGCGGGCCGAGACCTGCGTGGCGGCGACTCCGGGCCTGCTGAGCTGGATCGGCGCCGCCGACCGTGTCGATCTCGCCTACGAGTCGCCGGACACGGTGCGCCTGCGCGGTGCGGGGCTGGCGCTACGCGTCTCCGCAGCGGCCCGGACGCTGACCCCGTTCAGCGGCACCTACTTCTTCCACGACGCGTCCGCCGACGCGCACGTGTTCACCTCGTACGAGACCGGTCGCCGTTACCGCGTCACCGTGCTCTCCGGCATGGTCACCGACACTTTCGGCAGCCAGGCCCTGGGCAGCGGTGAGCGCGGCCTGACCGTCGCCGCCGACGCGGACGGCCCCTGGGAGATCGCGATCGAGGAACTCGACACCGCCCGCCCCGCGTACGCCCGGGCGGCAGCCTTCGACAAGATCGTCGAAGCCGCGCAGAGTTCCTTCGCGGACTTCGTCGACACGGTGGCCCCCTGGCGGTCGTCCGCCACCCCGGCCGCCGAACTCGCCGCCTACGTCGTGTGGTCCGCGACCGTCCACCCGGCGGGGTTGGTTACCCGGCCCGGCGTCCTCATGTCCAAACACTGGATGGACAAGGTCTGGAGCTGGGACCACTGCTTCAACGCCCTGGCCCTGGCACCCGGACAGCCCGAACTGGCGTGGGACCAGTATCACTTGCCCTTCGACCACCAGGACGGGACCGGGGCACTGCCCGACTCGGTCACCCACTCCGAGGTCCTCCGCAACTTCGTCAAACCGCCCATCCACGGCTGGGCGTTCGGCCACCTGCGGCGTCGGCTGACCATGCCACCCGGCCCGGCGGAGCTGGCCGAGACGTACGACAGGCTGACACGCTGGACGGACTTCTGGCTCACCACACGCCGTGAACCCGGGGCCGCACTGCCCCACTACCAGCACGGCAACGACAGCGGCTGGGACAACGCCACCACCTTCGACCCCGAACGCGTGGTCGTCACCGCGGACCTGGCTGCCTTCCTTGTCCTCCAACTCCGTGAACTCGCCGAGCTCGCAACGTACTTGGGCATACCGGAGGACGTCCATCGGTGGACACGAGCCGCCGAGGCGACGCAGGCGGCGATGCTCGACCAGCTCTGGAGCGGCGACCGATTCGTCGCCCGAGGAGTTGACAGCGGCAACACCTGGCACAGTTCCAGCCTCCTCGACCTGATGCCCATCGTGTTGGGCGAGCATCTGCCGGATGACGTCAGCGGCGTGCTGGCCGCCCGCATCGAGGCCCACCTGACCCCGTACGGACTGGCCACCGAACTGCCGGCCTCGCCGCACTACCTCTCCGACGGCTACTGGCGCGGCCCGATCTGGGCCCCCGCCACGGTCCTCATCGAGGACGGGCTGCGCCGCGCCGGGCAGCACCGGCTGGCGGACGAGATCAGCGCCTGCTTCCGCGCCCTGTGCGAGAACCATGGCTTCGCCGAGAACTTCGACGCCCTGACCGGAACGGGCCTGCGGGACCGCGCCTACACCTGGACCGCCAGTAGCTACCTCCTGCTCGCCGAAGCACACGTGAGCCGCAGCGGCGACTCGTCGGTGCCCGTGTCGAGCACGTCTTCGCCCGGATGAGGCACCGCAAGAACCTCCGCGACTGCCGACAGCTCGACCGGCGCCGCGCCGTCCGGGCATTCCTCAACGTTGCGGCACCATGCCCGAATGTGACCAGGGGTAACGCGCTGTCACGGAGTGGCTGTACGTGGCGCGCGCAGGGCCTGTACGCAGGCGGGGCAGGCGGCGGTGACCCATCCGGGTGTCCCGCCTCTGCCTCTCCGATGGTCAGACCTTCGGCTGGGTGAAGCGGAGGTTGTTGCCGAAGGGGTCGCGCAGGCCGCAGTCGATCCCGTACGGGCGCTCCGTCGGTTCGTCGGTGAACTCCACGCCACGGGCCAGGAGTGTCTCGTACGTCTTGCGGCAGTCGTCCGTGGTGAGGATGAGCGCGGCGCCCATCGCGCCCTTCGTCACCAGCTCGCGGACCTGCTCGGCTGTCTCCTCGGACAGCGCCGGCGGGCCCGGCTTCTCCAGCAGGACCTGGCGGTCCGGATGGCCGGGGACACTGACCGTGAGCCAGCGCATGAAGCCCATGTCGACGTCGGCGTTGACCTCCAGACCGAGCTTGCCGACGTAGAAGTCCAGGGCCTCGTCCTGGTCGAGGACGTAGATCTGTGAGTGCGTGATTGCGTTGAACATGTGCATCACGCTAATCGGCAGGCCGGGCGAAAACTTATCCGAAACTGCTCAGCCGACGACCGGGTGCGGTGCCTCAGTCGTTCGGCCGCGTCCACGCCTTCGTGAAGCACGTGGGTACGTTCGCGGGCGCCGCTTCCTTGCGGTACGTCCGCGGTGACCGGCCGACGATGTCGCTGAACGTGCGGCTGAAGGTTCCGGTGCTGCCGAATCCGACCTCGTAACAGATGTCCGTAACGCTCCTGTCCGTCTCGCGCAGGAGGAACATCGCCCGCTCGACGCGGCGGCGTTGCAGATAGCGGTGCGGCGTCTCGCCGAAGGTGGCCCGGAAGGTACGCGCGAAGTGCGCCGGGGAGACGTGGGCGATCCGCGCCAGGGCCGGCACGTCCAGCGGCTGCGCGTAAGCGCGGTCCATCGTGTCCCGTGCCCGGAGCATGCGGCGGTTGGTCTCCTCAACGGTGCGGCTCACGTCACCATCCCACCACAGGGAAAGCCCGGTGCCGGTCGGCTCTGTCGTACCCCCTCGCTACGCTCGGACCATGAGCGTCTCCCTCTACTACTGTGCGAGCCGGGCCACGCCGCTGACGGATGCGGAGACGGCCGCTGTCGAGCGCGTCGTCGCTGCCCACATGGCGTCCTTCCCGTACGAGGACCAGGAAAGCCTGTACCTGTACGACAGCGATGACAGCCGACCGGACGAGGTCGTTGCCGGGTCCACCAAGATGCCGTTCGACCCGGGCAAGGTACTGCCGGTGCTCGACCATGTGCTGGGCTCGGTCACCGAGTTGCGCCGTGCTCTGCCAGGAGCGGAGTGGCGCGTGCACATGGACGACCTCGACGTGCCGTGGGACGAGACCGAGGGCTACGCCTTCCCCGGCATGCGCGATCCGGACCTCGCGGCCGAGCTGGGCGGCCTCTGAGGTCCCGGTCCGCCAGGAGGCAGCGTCCCGGAGCGACGGCCGTCGCAAGGGCTGGGCTGCCGGCCACGCGCGGCGGCAGCTTGTCGGTGAGACGGCGGCGTACGAAGCCGACGGGGGAACCGACCTGGGCGGGGAGGCCCGCCGTCAGGGCCTGGGTGGGTTCAGGGGCGAGGCCGGGGTCTCTGGAGCGGCGTCGGCAGGCGGGGGAGCGGGCGTCGCTTCCGGCGTGGGGTGGCTGCCCTCGGTGGTCGGGAACGCGTCCCACCACTCGTTGTCCCGGGCGGTACGCGACCAGTAGGTGCGGGAGACCCAGCGAACTTGGCTCCCCTCGCCGGCCAGGCAGCGTACGCGCCGCAGGTGCCCGGCCACCCCGAGGGCCTTCAACGCGCTGGTGACGGCCATCTGGCCGTACAGCGGCAGGTGTTCGGCCGGCGACTTGATGTCCATCGCCCCGCCGTCGGGGAGCCGGTCGATATAACCGGCGATGTGCCGCTCGCGCTCCGGCATCAGGGCGAAGTCGTCGGCACGGGGCGTTCGTTGATCCGGTGCGGTCCGTTTGCCGTAGCCGGGGCGCGCTTTCGCGTACCGAACCGCGCCGCCATCATGGGCGGGAGCCTTGCGTCAGCTCAGCGTCCGGCCGTGCGGTCCAGGGCGCCGGTGTGCTCCAGGATCGCGGCGGTCAGTGGGGCGTGGACCTCTCGGGGAAGTGCGTGGCCCATGCCGGGGATCTCGACCGTGCGCGCCCCGCGGATCACCTGGGCGAGATGCTGCGGGTGCGGGGGAGGGAAGACCGGTTCCGCCGGGGCCGAGATCACGAGCGTGGGCACGTCGGTCCTCGCCAGTTCCTCGGTGCGCAGCATGCCGGAGGTGTCGGCGCGGCCGTGCGCGGTGCTGGAGGCGTGATGGCCGGTGTGTTCGATGATCCTCCGCTCCAGTTCGCGGGCGCTCTCCGCGTCGAACGGGAGCTGGTCGCCCGCCAGTGCCCGCCAGTGCGCGACGCGGGCGTCGAGCTCGCCCTCCGGGCCGCGCTCCTCGGCCGGCCGGGACCAGATCTCCAGCACGTGGGGTGCGATGCCGGGGAGTTCCTCGGGCGGGACGTGCGTTCCGTCCGGCCGCACGTACGGACTGGTGCTGAGCGCGGACGTCCCGATCAGGGTCGCGCTCAGCAGGCGGTCAGGGTGGTCGGCGACCAGCAGCTGGGTGAGCATTCCGCCGAGGGACATGCCCACGACGTGGGCACGGTCGACGCCCAGGCCGTCCAGGACCGTGATCGCGTCTTCGGCGAGGTCGGTGACGGCGTACGGCTGCTGGTCGAAGGCCCAGGTGGACCGGCCGGTGTCACGGTGGTCGTAGCGGATCACCCGATGGTGCGCGGCGAGTGCTTCCACCAGGTCGTCCGGCCAGCCGAGGCCGGACGTCTGCGCACCCATGATCAACAGGAGCGGAGGGGCCTCGGCGGACCCTCGCTCCTCCGCCCACAGACGCACACCGGGTGCCGCGTCGATGGAGTGGTGGTTCAGGTTCATGGTGCTCCTCCTGCCACGGAACGCATTAGATAAGCCGAGACGTATCGTCTCGTTTCTACTGTAGCGCACGTGCTGCCTCGTCGGGGGTGTCATTCGGGCCGTGGGGTCTCCCGTGTCCGGGCCTGGTGCCGACGGGCTTTGAGCCGGTTCCCGCAGGTCTTCATCGAGCACCACCGTCCGGCGTTGGCGCGACTGCGGTCCAGGAGGAACAGGCGGCACTCGGGGTTCTCGCACGGCCGCAGGCGGCCGGGCATGCGCTCCTCGACGTCCGCCCACGCGAGCACGAGTTCGACGGCCAGCCGGCGCTCCGGCTCCACCTCCAGGTGCCACTCGATGCCTGGCGCGCTGAACTGCGGCACTTTGCGAACGCCGGCAAGAATCTGCTGCAGGTGGGGTTCCGTCGATGTGCCCGAGGCCAATTCCTGGAGCGCGTCCCGGGCGGTGCGGAGCCATCGGCGCTCCTCCTTGTCGCCGCCGAGCCCTCCATGCTCGCGCGCCCACCTGTCCATCTCATGGTCGTCACGCCACAGGTCCTGACGTCGGCCGTCCGCGACAGGAGTGCTGTTCAGGGCCTGCAGCAGTGCCTGGTCGTCCAGCATGGGCCACACCTTCTCAACTAACTCCATCAAGCCGTTTGACAGGTTACCCCAAGAGCGGTCTACTGAGTGGCGAGAGGTAACCGTCATGATGGATCGAAGGGGTTAGTCATGGTTGAGATTCTTCACCGATACGCGACGGTCCAGGGACACCGCGTCTTCTATCGCGAGGCTGGAGCCCGCGAGGCGCCCACGCTCGTACTCCTGCACGGGTTTCCCACCAGCTCACGCATGTTCCGCCACCTCATTCCGGCGCTGGCCGATCGATTCCACGTCATCGCTCCCGACCACCTCGGTTTCGGCAACTCCGATGCCCCGCCGGTGGACGCGTTCACGTACACCTTCGATTCCTTGACCGACATCACCGAAGCCCTGCTGACCCACATCGGCGTCACCCGCTACGCCTTGTACGTCCAGGATTACGGTGCACCCGTCGGCTGGCGGCTGGCCCTGCGCGCCCCGGACGCGATCACCGCGGTGATCACGCAGAACGGCAATGCCTACGAGGACGGCTTCGTGCCGGACTTCTGGAAGCCCGTGTGGGCGTACTGCGAGAACCCGGGCCCCGTCACCGAACCCGCCGTCCGCTCCGCCCTCTCGCTCGACGCCATCCGCTGGCAGTACCTGCACGGAGTGGACCGGCCCGAGCTGGTCGACCCTGATACCTGGGCCGCTGACCACCGCGAGGTCAACCGGCCGGGCAACGACCTGGCGCAGCTCGCCCTGTTCCGCGACTACGCCACCAACCCGCCCCTCTACCCCCAGGTGCACGCCTACTTCCGGGAACGCCAGGTTCCGCTCCTCGCGGTCTGGGGTGCGGGCGACGAGATCTTCGGCCCGGACGGAGCGCGCGCCTTCACGAGGGACCTGCCGGACGCGGAGATCCACCTGGTTCGAGGAGGCGGACATTTCCTGCTCGAAAGCCACCTGGACACCGTGGCCGGCTACATCCGCGGCTTCCTGACCGCCACCGTCCCGCCGGCGTGAGCCGCGCGGCGTCGCCCTACCCGGTCGTCGGGAGGTTGGTGACAGGCAAAGGGGCCATTCCGGGCGTGATTCCGTCCGTGGCCTCACCATGACGACCGCATCGCCCCCCCCGCGTGGCTACTGGGCGGCCGTCATCCACAGCTCGACGTCGGAGATGATCAGGCGCCCCGGCCGCTGGGTGGCGCTGTCGGGGACGACGGCGCGCACCAGCGGCTGGTCGCCCTTCTCCACGGTCACCTTCGTGCCGTCGAACTTCGGTGACTCGGCGCTGACGACCGCCCGCAGGTCGGACTCCAGACTGCTGGCCGCCGCATCGTCCTTGACCACGAAGCAGAGGATCTCGGTGTTCTCGGCCGCAGAGGACGCCTGCTGGCCCAGAGCCGCCAGGCGCACCGGGTTGGGGGAGCTGAGCGGGTTGAAGTCCGCGCGGTAGACGTCCCCCAGGCACTCGGCGGCCCGGCGGAACTCCTTGTCGTCCGCCAGGGAGGAGCCCTCCTTCGGGTCGACCGCCGCCATGGGGTCGGAGTCGCGGGTGGAGTAGGAGATCTCTTCCTCCGAGACCTGGAGTGCCGCCCCTGTGCCCCCGGGGTGCGCCCAGACCTTAGGGCCGTCCTTCTCACTCTGCGTATAGCCGCTGGACTTCAGCGACTTGGTGACCGCCGCCGCGTCGAACGACCCCGACCAGTGCCCGGCCTCGCCGGTGTCGATCGCGGTGTTGATCCGGGTGACCTTGAACTGCTGTCCCAGGAGACCGGGCTGGTACGGATTCAGCAGGGGACTGGCCGGCTGCGAGACATGGATGAACCGCTTGGCGTCGCCCTCGCTCAACTTCCGTACGCGGGCGGCGTCGAGGAAGGTCACCTCTTTCGTGCCGCTGTCGTCGGCGAGGCTTCCGAGCGCGGTGAGCAGCTTGGAGCCGTTCTCGCCGTCGGAGGGGCCGGAGGACGAGCAACCGGTGACCGCGACGAGCAGGACAGTGACGAGAGCGGTGGCGCCGGCGGCCGGCCCGCGTGCTGGTATGCGCATGATCAGGCAGCGTATACCGATGCCCGGCCGGGGTACACGTGCGACGAAAGGGCCTGCGGCCAGTGGTGGTACGGCGGGCAGGGACCCGCTCCCGCGGGTACGGAAGCCGGCGGGAGGCACGGTGGCCGACCGCGCCGCGACTACGCGCGAAGGAGTCCGATCATGGCCCTGGTGCAGCTCGATCTTCCCGACCCGATGGCGTTGCGAGGGCGTTGGGCGGCTCTCGCCGCCGTGCAGGCCGCCTCAGGGCACGGCGAGCGGTGCCGGGCGCTCTGGCCTTTGTGGCATTACGGCGACGGGCATGGCAGCTGGGCCGACCTGCACCACCTCGACGAGGGCCGTGCGGTGTTGCTCGGACAGGACCGGAACGACTCCGAGACCTATTACGCCGAGGCGTCCGACTTCTTCGAGGAGAAGGAGACCGACCTGCTGGCCGGTGCGCCCGAGTGGTGGGAGCCGCCCGTCCGCCGGGTCCGGGACGCGGAGCTCTTCCTCGGGTTCGTGTACGGCTTCGACGGCAGCGCCTGGTATCGCGCCGAGTACGAACTCGACGACGGGTTCACGAGCGTGGGGCTGCCCGTGCTGGCCACAGCGTTGACCCGGGGAAAGATCGTCGCCACCGTCCAGCGTATGCCGGGCTCCGAGGGCGGCCGGCCCGCCTACGAGGCGATCGACGCGCTGATCGCCGCCGACGGCGAGGCCGATGCCGGCCTGGTGGCCGCTGTCGCCCCCTCCGCGGGCTGGGACGCCGAAGCCGGGGCGGCGGCGGCGCGGGCGTTCCTCGCGGTCTGACCGGTGGGTTCGCGGAACCTCGAACGGCGGGTCCGGCCGGGCGCGCTGCCCGGCCGGACCGTGTCACCGGGTCACCAGGCCCGGAAGGTGGCGTCGGGGCGCTCGGCGGCGGGGACGCGCTCGGCGTACAGCAGTGCGTCGCGGTGCCGCAGGTAGTGGCCGGGTGCGCTGTAGGACTCGAAGGATGCCAGGGACCGGTCCGAGAGCCCGGGCACGCGTCGCCACGTCGCGTCCGCGCGGAAGCGGGCGTCGTCCGTGCGCGTGTCGATCCACACCTCTCCGTCCCGCTGTCGCAGGAAACTTCCGGGGAAGTTGACCGACTCCAACGACACGGCCGACGGGTCCGCCAGGCCGGGGACGACCTTCCACTGCATGTCGGCGTACGGCGTGACATCGGGATCGACCCGGCCGCGGCTCCACGCGTGACGGATGAACCGGTTCGGGGCGTCAGCGGCCTCGAAGCTGAACACGTCGGAGCGGATCGAGACGTTGTCGAAGCGCGCGAGGGGCTTGCCCGGCGCTGCCGTACCCGCCTTCGGCGACAGCCGGCCGGCGTGTACGCCGTTGGAGCCTGAGGCGAACGTCGAGTCCGTGGTGCTGATCCTCGGCTCGGCCATGTCGTCGACGTAGACCTTGATGGATGACCCGATCGCCTCGATCTTCACCCGGTGGGTCCCGCCGACCGCACCCGCGAGCCGCGCTGTCGCCAGGGGCGTCCGTTCGTCGCCGGTCGCCCTGCCGAGGACCAGGCCCTTCGCGGTGAGGTCGGCGTAGTACCCGTGGAAGCCCTCGGTGCCGGCCTCCGGTGGGGTGGCGCGGAAGGCGAGGCCGGATTCGCTCCGGCCGTGCCGCAGGGTCACGTCGGCCTCGTAGATCAGGTCCGAGAAGTCGGTGTCCTGCAGGGCCACACCGCCGGAGGACGATGTGACGGAGTAGGCGCCGTGTTCCGCGGCCCAGTCGGCGTCGCCGTAGGTGCGCCAGCCGACGGCGTTGCCGTCGTCGAAGTTGTCCTTGACCTTCATGGTGACCGGCCGGATCGTGCCGTCCTCGTTGAAGTGGATCCGGTCGTAGGCCAGAGCCCGGTGGTTGCCGTCGGTCTCGCTCAGCGGGCGGCGGTGGTAGACGATGTACCAGATGTCGGTGCCCGGCACGTTCAGGACCGAGTTGTGCCCGGAGCCGCGGGCGACGGCGGGGTCCTGGGACAGAACCCTGTCGATCTTCTTGAACGGGCCGGTGGGGGAGTCCGACATGGCGTACGACACGGAGTAGTCCGGGCCGGTCCAGCCGCCCTCGGACCACATCATGTAGTAGGTGCCGCCGCGCTTGAACATGAACGAGCCCTCGGTGTAGTTCTCCGGGGTGATCTCCTTGTAGGTCGACCCGTCGGGGAAGGTGCCGAGGCTGGTCATGTCCGGATTCAGCTTGACGACGTTCGCGTGGCCCCAGCCGCCGTAGTACATGTACGCCTGGCCGTCGTCGTCGATGAAGACGTCCTGGTCGATCGGCTGGGCGCCGTTGTGGAACGCGTCGATGAGGGGCCCGCCGATGGCGTCCTTGTACGGGCCCTCCGGGCGGTCGGAGACGGCGACGCCGATCCCGCCGAGCTCGGAGTCGTCCTGGATGTCGTTGGCGGCGAAGTAGAGGTAGTACTTGCCGTCACGGAATACCGGCGCCGGTGCCCAGAGCGCGTACTTCGCCCAGGGGACATCGGCGATGTCGAGCACCTTCGGGTGCTTGGTCCAGTGCACCATGTCCGTCGACGAGAACGCGTCCATGAAGGTCTGTTCGCCGTAACCGCGGGACGTGGTCGGGTAGATCCAGAAGCGGTCGCCGTAGACCGCGACATCCGGATCGGCGTACCACCCCTCGACGATCGGGTTCCCCGCCTCAGCCGTGCTCTGTGCCGGTGGGGCGGTGGCCCGGGGCGCGGCCGGTTGCCCGGCACCCGCGGGGGAGGGCCCGAAGCCGAGCAGCAGCGCGGCGGCGGCCAGGACGACGGAGAGCTTGCGGAAGGTGCGCACCATGAGGACGGAGAGCCTTTCTCGTGTTCGACAACGTTGTCGGGTGAGGTGCGTGGCAAGACGTCGGGCGTTCTCAAGGGGTGAGGCGGGACGGAGGTGAGGAGCCGTCACTTCGGGGCGGGCCCGCTTCTACTACGTTGGAAATTGAAGCGACGTGCAGCATGA
The DNA here is from genome assembly GCF_044455985.1 of Streptomyces sp. NPDC051064. Classification (NCBI taxonomy): domain Bacteria; kingdom Bacillati; phylum Actinomycetota; class Actinomycetes; order Kitasatosporales; family Streptomycetaceae; genus Streptomyces; species Streptomyces sp. NPDC051064. The sequence goes on along the minus strand of NZ_JBITFK010000003.1, from coordinate 195,776 downwards.
GAACATGGGTGTGGAGCGCTGTCCACCCCGCGCGTGCCGGAAACCCGGGGCCTCATGGCCGGGTTTCGCCGAGGGAGTCAGGGCCGGCATCCTCATGGCTCACAGAGGTCCCGCCGCCGTCCTGCCGACCGATACAGCGGGAGTCGCCGCCATCTCCGCGTTCCCCCGGCGGCCACGGCCCCTCCCCGTGCGCGGTGGTCAGTCGTGAAGGACCGACGGTCCGATCAGTGCCCAAAGCTTCACTCAACCTCCCTATAGTGGTGCCGCGTTGATCGTATGGCCGCAACGCGCGAAGCCGTCTCCCAGGAGTCCGTACGATGACGACCCCCTCCTTATCCGCCGCGTCCGCCCCCGGCGGTGGCTGCCCCGCGCATCCGGCCACCACGCCCGTGCCGCTCAGCGGGCCCGCGTTCCACACAGAGCCGCAGGCCCTGTACCGGACGATGCGCCACTCCTACGGGCCCGTCGTGCCGGTCGAGCTCCCTGGCGGGTTCCCGGCCTGGCTGGTCGTCGGATACCGCGAGCTCCACCAGGTCACCAGCGACGGCGAACTCTTCCCCAGGGACGTCGGGCTGTGGAACCAGTGGGAGCACATACCCGAGGACTGGCCGCTGCTCCCGATGGTCGGACGGCCCATGCCGTCGATCTACTTCACCGCGGGCGCCGAGCACCGGCGCCATTCCGAGCTGGTGGTGCCCGCGCTCGAGGCCGCGGACCCGTTCGAGATCCGGGGGCACTGCGAGCAGCTGGCCGACCGGCTCGTCGACGGCGTCTGCGCCCGAGGCACCGCCGATCTCGTCGCCGACTTCGCCGAGCCGCTCCCGGTGCTCGTCCTCGCCCGCCTCGTCGGCTTCCCCGACGCGGAGGGTACGGACATCGCCCGGGTCCTGAAGGACCTCGCCGACGGGGGACCCGGCGCCCAGGAGGCGTACGGCCGCTTCGGCGAGCACATGCGGCGGCTGGTGGAGGCCAAGCGGGCCGTGCCCGGCGACGACATCACCTCCCGGATGCTCGCGGACCCGGCGCCCTTCACGGACGAGGAGTACGCCCTCGACCTCATGGCCATCACCGCGGCCGGGCACCTCACCACCGCCGACTGGATCAGCAACTCCCTGCGGCTGATGCTCACCGAGGACCAGTTCGCCGACTCCCTCGCCGGCGGGCGGCGCAGCGTCGGAGACGCGATGAACGAGGTCCTCTGGGAGGAGAGCCCGACCCAGATCCTCGCCGGCCGCTGGGCGGTACGCGACACCCGGCTCGGCGGCCGGACCATCCGTGCCGGGGACATGCTCCTGCTCGGCCTGGGGGCGGCCAACACCGACCCGCTGATACGCCAGGAGGCGGTCTCCGGGGGTGCGGGGCAGCACGCGGCCAACGGGGCGCACCTGGCGTTCAGCCACGGGGAGTACCGCTGCCCCTTCCCGGCGCAGGAGATCGCGGAGACCATCGCCCGTACCGCGATCGAGGTCCTCCTCGACCGGCTGCCCGACCTCGAACTCGCCGTTCCCGCCCAGGAACTCGTCAGGCGGCCCTCCGCCTTCCTGCGGGGCATGAACGCGCTGCCCGTCCGGTTCGCTCCCGTACACACGACAGGAGACCTGCTGTGAACTGCCCGCACGCGACCGTGGTGATCGACCCCATGGTCCAGGACCTCGACGGTGAGACGGAGGCGCTGCGGGCTTCCGCCCCCCTCGCGCGCATCGAGCTCCTCGGCGTCCCCGCATGGACCGTCACCCGCCACGCCGAAGCACGCCAACTCCTCGTCGACACACGCCTGGTGAAGGAGCTGAACGCCTGGAGCCTCTGGCGGAGCGGGGAAGTCACCCACGCCTGGCCGCTGATCGGCATGATCGACGCCGGACGTTCCATGTTCACCGTGGACGGTGCGGAGCACCGCCGGCTGCGGACGAAGACCTCCCAGGCACTCACCCCGCGCCGGCTGGAGGCCATCCGCCCGGCCATCGAGAAGTTCACCGAGGAGTTGCTGGACGCGCTCGCCGCGCAGGGCGAGGACGGGGTCGTCGACCTCAAGGCCGTGTACGCACAGCCGCTCCCGATGAAGGTCGTCGGTCTGCTGATGGGGGTGGACGAGGCGCTGCACCCCATGCTGACCCGGCAGTACAAGGCCTTCTTCTCGATGCTCACTCCGCAGGAGGACCGGCTGGCGCTGATCGCCGAGCTCGATGTCTTCTACGCCGAACTGGTGCGGGAGAAGACCGCCCACCCCACGGACGACCTCACCAGCGCGCTGATCCTCGCCGACGAGGGCGGGGAACCACTCACCGAGGAGGAGGTCGTCGGCAACCTCAAGGCGATGGTGGCTGCCGGGCACGAGACCACGATCGGGCTCATCCTCAACGCCGTACGCGCCCTGCTCGCCCACCCCGACCAGCTCCGCAAGGTGCTGGAGGGGGAGATCCCGTGGGACACGGTCGTCGAGGAGACGCTGCGCTGGGACACGCCCACCACCCACCTGCTGATGCGGTTCGCCACCGAGGACATCCAGGTCGGCGACCAGGTGATAGCCAAGGGGGAGGGCGTGGTGATCTCCTACCGGGCCATCGGCCGTGACGTCACCCAGCACGGCGACGACGCCGATGCCTTCGACGTCACCCGGCCGACGCCGATCCGGCACATGACCTTCGGCCACGGGCCGCACATCTGCCCCGGTGCCGCGCTGTCCCGGGTCGAGGCCGGCATCGCGCTGCCGGCGCTGTTCGGGCGATTCCCGGAGTTGAAGCTCGCGATCGCCGACGACGAGATCCGCAAGCTGCCCGTCATGACGCAGAACGACATGGAGGCATTCCCCGTGCTGCTCCACGGCTGACGGCCGGCGGGGGAGAGCTTCAGGCCGGACGCGCGCCCCGGACGGGCGGTGTCCGGCCGTGCGACTCATCGGGCACGTGGGGTCGTTCGGGATATCGGACGGTGTCCGGCTCTTCGAAGAAAGTGGGTGGCGCGCGGCAACCGATGTGGTGCGGGCGGCGACTGCGGGATGCACCCCCATCCCCGACCCTCGAAGGAGTTTCCTCGTGAGCCGCACTCTGAGGAGAAGCCTCGCCGTACTCCCCGCCGCGCTCCTGCTCGCCCTCGTGCCGGGCAGCGCTTCCGCCTACCCCAACCCGGGTGTCGTCAACGGTGACATCGTCGTCCACGACCCCAGCATGATCCGCGGCTCGTCCGGCCAGTACCTGCTCTACTCGACCGGTGAGGGCATCCAGCTCCGCACCTCCACCGACCGCACCGCCTTCGGCCGCTCCGGGAACGCCTTCACCACCAAGCCGAGCTGGTGGAAGAACTACTCCTCGGCGTCCGACCCCTGGGCCCCGGACATCTCGTACCAGGGTGGCAAGTACCTGATGTACTACGCCGTCTCGTCCTTCGGCTCCAACACCTCCGCCATCGGCCTGGCGGCCTCCACCACCGGTCAGGCCGGCAGCTGGAGCGACTACGGGATCGTCTACACCTCGAACTCGTCGAGCGACTTCAACGCCATCGACCCCAACCTGTTCGTCGACGACGACGGCAAGTGGTGGCTGTCCTTCGGTTCCTGGTGGACCGGGATCAAGATGATCCGCATCGACCCGTCCACGGGCAAGCAGTACGCCGGGGACACCGCCCGCCGGTCGCTCGCCTCCCGGCCCACCGGGACCAAGGCCGTCGAGGCGCCCTCCATCGTCAAGCGCAACGGCTACTACTACCTCTTCGCCTCGTACGACACCTGCTGCGCCGGCACCAGCTCGACGTACAAGATCAAGGTGGGCAGGGCGACCAGCGTCACGGGTCCCTACAAGGACAAGAGCGGCGTCAGCATGCTCAGCAACGGCGGCACACCCGTCATGGAGTCGCACGGCCGCTACATCGGCCCCGGCGGCCAGTCGATCCTGGCGGACTCCGACGGCGACCTGCTCGTCTACCACTACTACGACGGCCAGGACAACGGCACCCCGAAGCTCGGCGTCAACCTTCTGAACTGGAGCAGCGGATGGCCCGTCGCCTACTGACCCTGCTGAGCGCCCTCCTGCTGGCGCTCGCCCTGGGGCAGCCCACGTCCGCGTCCGCCGCCGAGGGCCGTCCCTACACCAACCCGGTCAAGGCGCAGAAGGGCGCCGACCCCTGGATCTCGTACCACGACGGCAACTACTACCTGGTGTCGACGAGTTGGACCGACGTCATCACCATGCGGAAGTCGCCCACGCTGGCCGGGCTCGCCACCGCGCCGAGCGTGCAGGTGTGGCAGGGCGACTCCGCGTCGCGCTGCTGCAACATCTGGGCACCCGAACTGCACTACTCGGGCGGCCGCTGGTACCTGTACTACGTGGCCGGGCAGAACATCACCGACTACAACCCCACACAGCGCGTGCACGTGCTGCAGAGCGCCGGGTCCGACCCGATGGGGCCCTACACGTACAAGAACCAGCTCGGCAGTACCTGGATGCTCGACCCCAGCGTCCTCACGCTCAACGGCTCGATGTATCTGCTGGGGAGCGCGAGTGGCGGCGGGACGCAGAATCTCGTGATCGCGCCGATGTCGAACCCGTACACGCTCAGCGGGTCGTTCTCGACGATCTCCACACCCACCTACGCCTGGGAGAAATCCGGAGGCACGGTCAACGAGGGGGCCGAGGTGCTCCAGCGGGGCGGGAAGACGTTCATCGTCTACTCCGCCAGCGGCTGCTGGACCCCCGACTACAAGCTGGGGCAGCTCACGCTGACCGGGTCCAACCCCCTCTCCGCGTCCTCGTGGACGAAGAAATCCAGTCCGGTCTTCCAGCGGAACGACGCCGCCGGGGTCTACGGGCCCGGGCACAACGGCTTCTTCACCTCGCCGGACGGCACGGAGAGCTGGATCGTCTACCACGCCAACGACTCGGCGTCCGACGGCTGCGACAACGGGCGTACGGCGCGGGCGCAGAAGTTCAGCTGGAACTCCGACGGAACACCGAATCTGGGCACGCCCGTCGCCCTCGGCACGACACTGGCGGGGCCCTCCGGCGAGACGGCGGCGACCCCGACCGCGTACACCGTGGTCAACCGGGCCACCGGGAAGTGCCTCGACGTGAGTGGTGCGTCGACCGCCGACGGGGCGAACGTCCAGCAGTGGACGTGCGACAGCAGCGCGAAGCAGCGCTGGCGCATCGACGACCGGGGAGATGACACGAGCAGGCTGGTGAACGTCGCGTCGGGCAAGGTGCTCGACACCGCGGACTGCTCGACGGCCGACGGCGCCGACCTGCGGCAGTGGTCCTGGCTCGACAACACCTGCCAGCGCTTCCGCTTCGTCACCACCGAGGCCGGGGGATGGGTGCGCATCGTCAACCAGGCCACCGGGAAGGTCGCCGACGTGGCGGACTGCTCGACGGCCGACGGCGCCGACGTACGGCAGTGGACCTGGCTGAACAACACCTGCCAGCAGTTCAAGCTCGTCCCGGCCTCCTGAGGACGCCCCGGGCTGGATCCACGTCCGCCGCAGCTCACGGGACCAGGCGCCCGTGAGCTGCGGCGGCATGGCTGCCCTCCTCGCCCTCGCCCCCCACCGGCGCCCGGGCGCGGGGTACGCGGTTCCGGCGGCAGGGGCCTCGGAGCGTCCGGCAACCTTCGAGGAGGCTGCGGCGACTACCGCGTGGAACCCCACTTTCCCCGACGAACGGATCAGGCCATGGCAGCCAGTCGACGACGCACCTCCCACCGCCCGGGGCCGCGCACAGCGATGACGGCGGGTGTGGCGGCGCTCCTGGCCGCCGCCTCGGCCTTGACCTCCGGGCCGGCGTCCGGGACCGAGGCGGCGACCACCGTCACCGTCGCCAAGGACGGCAGCGGGCAGTACACCACCGTGCAGGCGGCGGTCGACGCGATCCCCGCGGGGAACACCGCACGGGTCGTCGTCTCCATCGAGCCGGGTACCTACCGCGAGCTGGTGAAGATCCCCTCCAACAAGCAGAACGTCACCCTCCAGGGCAGCGGCTCCAGCCGCAAGGACACCGTCATCGTCTACGACAACGCCTCCGGCACCCAGAAGCCCGACGGCTCGGGCACCTACGGGACCAGCGGCAGCGCGACCGTCGCCGCCGAGGCCGACGGCTTCCAGGCCCGTAACCTCACGATCTCCAACGACTTCGACGAAGCCGCCCACCAGAACATGAGCGGGCTCCAGGCCGTGGCCCTGCGCACCGCCGCGGACAAGGTCTTCCTCGACTCCGTGATCGTCACCGGCGACCAGGACACCCTGCTGCTCGACACCGCTTCCAAGGCGACACCCGGCCGCGTCTACATGAAGAACTCCTACGTCATCGGCAACGTCGACTTCATCTTCGGACGCGCCACCGCGGTGATCGACGCATCCGTCATCACCCTGAAGAAGCGCTGGGACGGCAGCTCCGCCGGCTACATCGCCGCACCCAGCACGGCCGCCGGCCGCAAGGGCTTCCTGGTCACCGGATCCACCGTCAACGGCGATGTCTCGGCGTCGTCCTTCTACCTCGGCCGGCCGTGGCACGCGGGCGGGGACGCCTCGCTCGACCCGATGGCCACCTTCCGCGGCACGACACTCAGCTCGGCGGTCAGGTCCGCCCCGTGGACGGACATGAGCGGATTCTCCTGGAAGGACGACCGCTTCGCCGAATACAAGAACACCGGGCCCGGATCCGGCTCGGCGAGCAGCGACCGGCCGCAGCTCACCGAATCCCAGGCCGCGGAGCAGGAGACCGCCGACTGGCTGGCAGGCTGGACACCCTCCGCGTCCTGAGCCACGGTGGGTGGCAGCGAATCGCTGCCGACGATGCGGTCGAAGCGCTTCGACTCCCACTCTGGACAGTCCCTGTGAGCGAGTCTAGGCTCCACGGTGTCTGTGCATGTCAGAGTGCGAAGGGGAGCACCGCGCGGCGCTGTCGAAGCGCTTCACCCGCTCTCCCCTCCGGTCGCCATCTGTAGGGGAGAAGCCGAATGGTCACGCTTGCCGAGGTCGCCCAGCACGCCGGAGTCTCCGCGAGCACGGTGAGCTACGTCCTCAGCGGCAAGCGGTCGATCTCGGCATCCACCCGGGAGCGGGTGGAACACAGTATCCAGCAGCTGGGGTACCACCCCAACGCCGGTGCGCGCGCCCTCGCCAGCAGCAGGTCCAACATCGTCGCACTGATGGTGCCCCTGCGTACGGACATGTATGTGCCGGTGATGATGGAGATCGCCATCGCCGTCGCCACCAGCGCGCGCACGCACGGTTACGACGTCCTCCTGCTCACCGGGGAGGAAGGGCCGGCGGCCGTCCGGCGGATCGCGGGCAGTTCGCTGGCCGACGCGATGATCCTGATGGACGTCGAACTGCACGACGAACGGCTGCCGCTGCTCCGTGACTCGGGCCGGACCGCCGTCCTCATCGGCCTGCCCGCGGACACCTCCGGGCTGACCTGTGTGGATCTCGACTTCGAGGCCACCGGGGCGCTCTGCGTGGACCACCTCGCCGGCCTCGGCCACCGCGAGGTGACGGTGATCGGTGAAGCGGCCGCCGTCTACGAGCGGCACACCGGTTTCGCCGAACGGACCGTGGACGGCATACGGGCCAAGGCGCAGGAGACCGGGATGCGGATCCTGCACCGCCCCTGCGAAGGCGGTTACGCCGCGATGGCCGGCACCCTGGGGCGGATCTTCGACGAGCGGCCGGGGACGACCGGCTTCATCGTCCAGAACGAGGCCGCCGTCGAGCCGCTGCTCAACCTGCTCCAGCAGCAGGGGCGGGCCGTGCCGGAGGACGTGTCCGTCGTGGCCATCTGCCCGGAACAGGTGGCCACGCAGGCGTCGGTGCGGCTCACCTCCGTGGCCATCCCGGCACAGGAGATGGGGCGCCGGGCGGTGGAACAGGTGGTTGCGAAGCTCGCGGGCCGGGGCACGGACGAAGTGGAGCTTCTGGAGCCGGTCCTGACGGTGCGTGCGAGCTCGGGACCGGCGCCGGTGTGACCGGTGAGGGGCGGCGCTCACTCCGTCCGGGTGGAGTGTCTCCCGGGCGCCCTGCCATGGGCCCGCCGGGGTGCGGCGAGTGTGTGTCACAGGTGGTCAACAGGGCCTGTAGTGAACCTGGTTGCTGAATATCCGGCGTGATAACTTCGCGATCTGTCATGAAGGTGGTACCGGCTCGACGGGGGTGGTCGGTGGTGGGGAACGGGCTGTCCGGAGGGGATGGGCCGGGCGAGGCCAGGACGCGACTCATCGTCGCGCTGGTCGACTTCCTGTGCGAGCAGGACTTCGTGACCGACCGCGACCAGTGCGGACAGTTCATCGCCTTCGCCGCGGAGCATGTCGGCACGGAGATCGTCTACCGGCGGCAGAACCCGCGGGCCGACATGCTGTCCTTCCTCCGGGAACTGCTGAAGCACGAGAAGGGCCTCGAAGCGCTGATCTCCGCCGTGCGCGCCATCGCCGGCCACGAGTGCGCGACCCAGCTGACACGGATCGTGGAAGCCGCCCTGTCGGCCGAGGAGTTCACTCCTGAGGCGGTGCGGGAGGCCCACCGGCTGCTCGGAGAGGTGTGGCGCGTCGACGAGGCCCGCCTGCACGCGATCCTGAACCACGAACTCGGGGCCGACGTGCCGTTCGGCCGGACGCCGGTCCAGCTCTTCGACCACCTGTGCACCGTGAACACCCAGGCCGACGGTCTGCCCCCGGCGCTGGTGCTCGTCGAGGCCACCGCGTCGCTGGCCCAGCCGGTGCTTCGCGAGGAGCTCAGGGACTGGTCGGACGCGTGGGTCCGTGAAGCCGGCCCGGACACCGTGCGGGCGCTGGAGGAGCGGAGGCGCGCGATGGCTGCCCGGCCGGCGGCCGACCCGTACGTGTCACGTTGTCTCGTCGTGATGGTGGAGCCCGCCGACGACAGTTCGGCTGATGTCTATGTACGTCACTGGGTCAATGCCGCGCCGGGGTACTGGGAGCCCGTGGCGGGAGACATCGAACGCACCAGCCTCGACGCCCTGGCCGGTGCGGTCGAACGGGCGATCAGCCAGGGCGCCTCACGCTGGGCGGATGTCTCGGAGAGCGAGAACGATCCCCCGGTGCAGATCGAGTTCGTCCTCCCCCTCCAATTCCTGAATCACGACATGGCGGGCATCACATTGGGTACGCGGTCTCATGTCCGGATGCCGATCGCCCTTCGCTACCATGTCCATCTGCGGAGCCTCGAGCGCATGAGGGCCCGTGACACGGTGGAGCTCGGCCGGTGGCGGGCCCGGTGGACACAGCTCAAGAAGGTCGGCGTGGCGGAGACCCACCGGTGGCACGGGCAGCAGGGTGACCGTCTGGAGCACTGGCATGCCAGACTCGCGGGGAACCCGCGTCTGACCGCGGTCATACTCGATGTTCCCGCCCTGCCGGGCCACGGTATGGACGCGCTCAGCATCGCCATCGAGCAGGGGATCGGGCTGGCGGCCTGGGACCGCAGACCGGACAGCCCGGACCTGTGCGGCCAGGTGCTGACCCTCCTGCTCGCACATCCGCCGGCCCAGCTCCCGTCGAAAGTCAGTCAGATCCGTCAGGAGGCCGAGGAGTTGGGGCGTGACAGCCTTTCCGTGGGTAAGTACATGGCGTTCTTCTGGGACGACCCGTACCGCCTGGTCGACTGCGAGGAGTTGACAGCATGACCGAGCAGGCCTCGGCAGCGCAGTCCGTCACGCCACCCTCCTGGAGGGTGTTCCACGCGACGGGGCAGCCCCCGGCCGGTGAGCCGCCGGAGCTGCCGCAGCCGCCGCCCTGGCGGGTGTTCGCCGGAAGCCCGCTGCAGCAGGACCCCCCGGACGACGCGCAGTCGGCGCTGCGCCGGCTCGGCACCGTGCAGGAGGGCCCGCAGTTACGCGAGGAGGAGATCAACGCGGTCAACGCCGCGCTTCTGCTGCGGCGCCCCCTGCTGATCACCGGGCCTCCCGGAGTGGGCAAGTCGACCCTCGCGTATCTGATCGCCCAGGAACTGGGGCTCGGCCGGGTGCTGCCCTGGAGCATCGTCAGCCGCACCACACTGCGCGGCGGGCTCTACGAGTACGACGCCATCGGGCGTGCCCAGGCCATCGCCGCATGGCGTGCCGGAGGCACCCCGGAGGCGGAGAGCGGCACGGGCAGCGCCCCCGACCTGGGGGACTTCGTGACCCTCGGCCCGCTCGGCACGGCCCTGCTCGCCTACGGACGCCCCAGGGTGCTGCTCGTCGACGAGCTGGACAAGAGCGACATCGACCTGCCCAACGACCTGCTCCACGTCCTGGAGAACGGCAGCTACGAGATCCCCGAACTGGTACGCGCCGGCGTGGCCGAGCTGTCCGTCTTCACCGACGACCCCCAGGGCCGGGCCGTGATCGAGGCGGGCCGGGTCGAGTGCGCGGAGTTCCCCGTGGTCGTGATCACGAGCAACGGCGAACGTGAGTTCCCGGCCGCCTTCCGGCGCCGGTGCCTGCCGCTGGAGATGCGCCCGCCCAGCCGCGAACACCTCGTGTCCATCGTCATCAGCCATCTGGGCCGGCGCCCCGAAGGCGTCGACGGCCTCGTGGACGACTTCGTCAGGCGCCTGGAAGGCGGAGGCACCCAGTCCGTCGACCAGCTGCTGAACGCCGTCCAACTCACCACGGCCCACGGATTCCGGGACGACAGTGACGGGCGTAAGCTCATCGAGATGCTTCTCCGCGACCTCTCGAAAGGCCGCTGATGCACGGCTCGCCACGGGAACGCGCCCCGGACACGACGCCCGCGCCGAGCGGCGGCGGCGACCTCCACCATACCGACGGCGAGGCGAGCTGGCAGGACCTCGCCGACGCCGTCTGGCTCGCGGCGGCCTGGCACCGCGCGGGCGGTGGAGCGGACGGGGGGACCGACCCGGACCCCGCGCCCTTACCGGACGATATGGACAGTGCCCTCCCCGAGGTCGCGGCTCCTCCGTTCGAGCAGGGCGCGGAGGACACGGTGCCCGCCGCGAGCCACCCGGGAGCCGACCCGCGGGACATCGAACTGCTCGACGCCTTCGCATCGCGGCAGGGCCGGCCCGACACCCTCGCTCCGGATGATGCGCGCCCCACGCGGCGCGTCGTCCCGCTGCCCCTGGCCAAGGCCCTGCGAGGCCTGGGCCGGCGCGTGCCGTCGCGCCACGAAAGCCGGCTGGACGAGGCCCGCACCGCCGAGAACGGTGTGATCGACGGACTGTGGATCCCCTACCTCGACCCGGTCCAGGAACGCGCCTTCGACCTGATGCTGCTCGTGGACAGGGCGCCCACCATGCCCGTCTGGGACAGCTCCTTACGTCAGCTGACCGACGAGGCGGTCCGCAGCGGTGCCTTCCGGGACGTCCGTACGGTCGATGTCCTGCTGCCCGGCGCGGCACCGCCCGAGCTGCGCTGGCCCGGCAACAGGAGGGCCGACCCGGCCGAACTCCTGGACGGCAGGGGGACACGGCTGTTCCTCGTCGTGACCGACGGGCTGGCACCCGGATGGGCCGAGGGCGGCGCCGACGAACTGCTGGGGCGGCTCTCCGCGGCCGGGCCGACGGCGCTCGTCCATCTGCTGCCGCCGTACCTGCGCCACCGCTCCTCGGTCTACCCCTTCCGGGCGCGGCTCGACGCCGCCGGATTCGGGGCGCTCAACCGCCACTTCCTCTGCCACCCACCACACGGAGTACCGGAGCACGCGCACATCCTGCCCGACACGGGTGACGGATCCGTGGCTGTACCGGTCCTCAGCCTGCGCCCCGGCTCGTTCCGCGCCTGGGCGGACCTGGTCACCGGCGAACGCGGCGTGCGGCGGACACTGCCCGTGGTCCTGGCCGGCGCGATGGCCAAGGGAGTGGCGGCGGCCGGGCTGCGGGCGCCGAGGATCGAGGGCCCGCGCGAGGCGGCCGACGCCGTCCGCAGATTCGTCGCGCTGGCCAGCCCGCTCGCACGGCACCTCGCCGTCCTGCTGGCGGTGGCGCCCCTGCGCTTCGACGTCATCGAGGAGCTGCGCGCCCAGGCCTTTCCCGAGTCCCGCCCCGAGCACCTGGCCGAGGTGATGATGGGCGGCCTGATCGACTGGGAGCGGGACGGAGAAGGCGGTCCCGACTTCGCCGACGGCATTCGCGAGGCACTGCTGGCCACCGGGAACCGCACCCAACTCGCCCGGGCCGTAGGCCTGCTCGCGGAGTCGCGGGCCAGCCGGGCACAGGGCGTACGGCTGCGCGCCGCGCTGCGCGATCCGGCGCAGGCCGCGCTTCCGGACGCGGGGGGCGGCCCCGCGTGGCTGCGCATCGAACTGGCCGTACTCCGCGCGCTGGGAGGCATGCCGTACCGGAGGCGCGCGGCGCTCGTCAACAGCGAGCTGCTGCACGGCGCGGGAGGGTCGGCGGGGGCGACAATAGATGATAAAGAGGCATCTGATGTGAACGAGATCGGCCCCGCTTCCCCGTCGCATCCGACGGTTCCACCAGGAGGATCTGTGTCGTCGACGACACCACCCGTAGACACCGAGCAGGATCGGGTCGAGGCGGGCACGCGCGCCCTCACACCGGAGCTCCGGTTCGTCCGTACGGGCCAGCCGAAGATCATGGGCAACGTGCCCCCGAAGAACCCGAACTTCACCGGGCGGGAGAGTCTTCTGGCGGCAGTGGAACGGCAGTTGCGGGAGGACGAGACCACAGCCGTTCTCCCGCACGCGCTGCACGGCATGGGCGGTGTCGGGAAGTCGCAGATCGCCGTCGAATACGTGTACCGCCACAGCGGCGAGTTCAATGTGATCTGGTGGATCCCCTCGGAGCAGGAGAACCTGATCCTGGGCGCTCTCGCCGACCTGGCCCGCAGCCTCGGCCTGGAGGTGGGACCGCAGGCCAACGCCGCCGTGCCCGCCGTGCGCGAGGCCCTTCGTACGGGCAAGCCGTTCGACAACTGGCTGCTCGTCTTCGACAACGCCGAGGACATCGAGGCCGTACGCTCCTACTTCCCCAACGGCGGGCCGGGGAAGATCATCGTGACCTCACGCAACCGCGAGTGGGAACGCGTCGCCACCCCCCTGAGCGTCGACGTCTTCGACCGCGAGGAGAGCATCGCACTCCTGCAGCGCCGCGCCCGCGGCCTCAGCTCCGGGGACGCGGACCGGCTCGCCGCCGCGCTGGGCGACCTGCCCCTCGCGGTCGAGCAGGCGGGCGCCTGGCACGCCGCCACCGGGATGCAGGTGGACGAATACCTCACCCTCCTGGACGAACGCCGGCCCGAGATCCTCGAGCTCGACCCGTCACCCGACTATCCGCTCCCCGTCGCAGCGGTCTGGGACATCTCCCTCGGACGCCTCTCGCAGGACAACCCGGCGGCACGTCAACTCCTGGAGATCTGCGCCTGCATGGCGCCTGAACCCATCCCGCTCAACCTCTTCAGGGGCGGGCGCAACGTCGAGGTCACCCCCGAGCTCGACCCGGTCCTGCGCGACCCCCTGCTGCTGGCCCGCGCCACCCGTGACCTGAGCAAGCTGTCGCTGGTGAGGCTGGACCACAAGACCTCCACCCTGCAGATGCACCGGCTGATGCAGAACGTGATCGTGGCCAGGATGGACCCCGAGGAGCGGGCCAGGATGACGCGGGCGGCCCACCTGCTGCTCACGACGGCCAAGCCCGGCGCACCCGCCTCGCCGGACCAGTGGCCCGCCTACCAGGCGATCCTCCCGCATGTGATCGCGTCCGGGGCGGTGGAGAGCTCCGACGCGTGGGTCCGTGACCTCGTCTACGACATGGTGTTCTTCCTCTACTACTGGGGCGCGCACGAATCGGGCGCCGCCCAGGCGCGGCTTGCCTGGTCCGCGTGGCGTGCCCAGTCGGGTGACGAGGACCTGCACGTCATCAGGATCACCAAGCTCCTCGGTTTCTACCTGCGGCTGCTCGGGCGACCCGCTGAGGGCGTCGTGCACAACGAGCGCGCGCTGACGATCTCGCGCGGTGCGGACATCCCGGACGAGGAACTCGTCGACTCCATGTGGCAGATGGCGGGGGCGCTGCGGCACCGCGGTGAATTCGCCCAGGCTCGCGAACTGGCCGAGGAGGCGTTCACCCGGGCCAGTGATCTGTTCGGGCCCGAGGACCCCACCACGCTGAGCGCCGCGCACGACTACGGTGTGACACTGCGGCTGATCGGCAATTTCGCAGCCGCACGGGAGATCGACGAGGAGACCGCGCGACAGAGGGAACTGCTGTACGGGCCGGTGAACGCGCTCACGCTCAACACGTTGAACGGGCTGGCCATCGACATGCGTGAGGCAGGGGACTTCCTGGGTGCCCGTGCGCTGCAGGAGTCCAACTATCTTCCCTATGTGACCCACTTCGGTGAGACCAACGCGGCGACCATCCGCGCGGCATTGAATCTCGCCGTGTGCCGGCGCAGGGCCGGCGTGGTGGAGGGAGGGGCCGACCTCGCGGAGCAGACCCTGGAACGGTTCACCACCCGCTACGGTCTGAACAACACCGACGCGCTCGGCGCCGCGATCCACGCCATGGTCGAGCGCAGGCTGAACGGTGACCTGGCGGGGTCCAGGGAGCTCGGTGAGCAGACGCTGGCCGCATACCGCAAGGTGCTCGGCGAAAATCACCCGTACACCCAGTTCGCCAGGGTCAATCTGGCCGCGACCCTTCGGGCTCAGGGAGACACGGACCGCGCGGAGGCACTGGACGCTCCGGCCTTGGAAGGCCTGGAAAGCACTCTGGGGCCGAAGCACATCAACACACTGACTGCCGGAATGTGCCGGGCCAACGACCATTACGCGCGCCTGGACTTCGCTCAGGCCATGGCTGCCGACTCGGCCCTGCTCCCCATGCTCACCGAGACGGCCGGGCCCGAACATCCGCTGACCCTCGCCTGCATGGCCAACCTGGCGCTCGACCGGCGCGGGCTCGGTGAGTCCGACGAGGCCGACCGACTCAACCGCGCCGCTGTGCAGGGACTTTCGCGTCTGCTCGGAGCGAACCATCCCTGGCACACCTCGGCCAGGCTCCACCAACGCATCGAATGCGACATCACACCGCTGCCGATGTGACGACCGGGTAACCGCCGTCCTTGCCCACCACACCACCTCGTGGCGGCGGGCAAGGACGCAGCGAAGAGGCAACGGGAGCGGACACATGACCACGGTGGTCTTCATCCACGGCACAGGCGTGCGTGAACCACACCTCGGCGAGCTACTCGGGCGGATCACATCAGGGCTGGCGTCGGCAGCGCCCGGTGGGCGTCTGGTCGCGTACGACTGGGGCGGGCGGTACGGGGCGAGACTCGCGGCGGACGGTGCCAGCATCCCGGCCGCCCCCGGCGCCGGGACCGGCCGGAGCACCGGAGATCCCGACGACCTTGACGAGACCGACGAGTGGGCCCGGCTGTACGAGGACCCCTCGGCCGAACTGGCCATGGCATCGGCCGGGTCCGGCCCGCGCGTCACGCCGCCCGGTGCGGCGTTTCCGGACGAACGTCCGCGGTCGCTCCTCCGTGCGCTCGCGGCACACGGCGAGCCGCAGGCGGACGCGCTGGGCCCCGGACTCCGGGAAAGGGCAACGGAGTTGGCGCACAGCCCCCTGATCGGCCCCGCCGCCGAGGCCCTGGACCAGGAGACCCTGGCGTGGGTGCTTGCCCGGGCGCTGGCCGCTACCGTGATCGGCTCCGAACTCGCCGCAGACCGACCCGTGTTGACCGGCGGCGACATGAGGGACGCAGCCGTCGCCGCGTTGGCCGGTCGCCTGGGCGCCGCACCGGCGGGCACGGACCGCGGCCCGCTGCTCCGGATGGCGGGACGGCCGCTCGTACACCTCGGATCCCGCTACGCCGTACGACGCCGCCGTGCGCTCACGGACGCAGCGCACCCCGCCGCCGGCGACATCCTCAAATACCTCGCCCGGGGTGGGGACATGCGCCAGGGTCTGCGTGACCTCGTCGCCGCACTGGAACCGCCCGTCGTCCTGCTCGGGCACAGCCTCGGCGGCATCGTCTCGCTCGACACCCTCATATCCGGCCCGCTGCCCGGTGTCGAGCTCCTCATAACCGTCGGCTCGCAGGGCCCCTTCCTGTACGAGACGGGGGCGCTTCCCTCGCTCGCCCATCCGGATCCGCTGCCCGATCACGTGCCACCGTGGCTGAATCTCTACGACCGCCGGGATCTGCTGGGGTATGCCGCCGAGCCGCTCTTCCCCGGCCGGGCCCAGGACGTCGCCACCGACAGCCGGCAGCCCTTCCCCGTGGCACACAGCGCCTACTGGACCGACCCTGCTGTCTACCGTGCGATCGGGGAGCGGCTGCCGTGAACCGCGGAACGATCCGACCGGACCGCATCTTCGCCCTGGTCGTCGGAATCGAGCAGTACGCCGCCGGCTCCGGCTGGGACCTCCCGGGCCCCGCCCGGGACGCCCTGCGCTTCCGCGACTGGCTGCTGGCCCGCGGAGTGCCCGGCACCAACATCCAGCTGCATCTCGCACCCCTGCCGGGCAACGCTCCTGACGACGTGCCGTTCCGGCAGGCCGACCATGACTCCCTGAGGCGCGCCTTCATCAAGGACGCCCCGGACAGCGGGGCGCAGGCGCTGTGGGTGTGGTGGGGCGGCCACGGCGTGCTGGACACGAACGAGAACACGGCGCTCTACACAGCCGACGCCACCCTCACCGACCGGCGTGCCATAGACGTCGATTCCGCGCTCACGCGGCTGAGGAGCGATGCGACGCCCGGCCTCGGAGTGCAGATGTGGATGGTCGACGCCTGCCGCACCTTCGACGAACAGCACCATTTCCCCCAGTCGCCGTCCACCGAGCGCTTTCCCACCGGGGCACGGGTGGCCGCGCACGAGCAGACCCTGCTGTTCGCCGCTGGTCGCGGGCAGCGGGCGGGCAACGATCCCGAGCGTCGGCTCGGCTTGTTCTCGGACATCGTTCTGCGCGAGCTGGAAGACGATCCGCTGCCGGAACCCCTGCCCCTCTTCGGTGCGGTGAAGGCGAGGATGAGCGCGCTCCGGGAGGCGGGCCTCACCGATCAGACCCCCGGCCTCCGCCTGGAGGCGCCGGGGTACTCCGAGCGCGTTCCGCCGCTCCCGCCCTTCGGCCGGGCACCGTCCGGCAGACCCGCGGAGCCTCCGGCCGCCAGGATCGTCACGGCCCTGATGGCGTATCCGCTGATGAGTGACCGTGACGAACGGCAGACGCTGGTCAACGAGTTGCCTGCCGCCATCGTCGGCCGGATGCCTAGGCACCTCGTGCCGCGCACGGATGTGATCGGGATCTTCCGCGCCCTCAAGGCGCATCCGGACGGTCTCCAGCGCCTGTACGAAGCGGTGACGCTGATCGATGACGACCCCGTCCGCGCGGCCGAACTCACGTCAGCCATACAGGACTTCCTTGCGAACCCGGGGCCTGGAATGTGATCTGCTGGCGTGATCACACGGGTTTCGGGAAGGGGTCTCAGTCGTCATGATGGAGTAAACGGTGGCATCCTGTGCCACCGCTCGCGAAGGGGGAGCGCGCCTTGTACCAGCCGGTGCCCGCCGACGGCCTGCCCGATCACCTCGAGTCCGACCTGATGGACCTGACCTCCGTAGGCGTTGCCGACCTGAGGCGCCTGCCTGCCCCGGAGGGGGCGGCACGGCTGCTCGCTGAACTCCGGCGTGAGCGCACGAACGCGATGGGAGGCGGTGAACCCGGGCGGGCCGAGTAGTGAGGCGGCCGCCGCGAAGAAGCCCGTCCACGACAGGGAGCGAGATGTACGCCCCGATCCGTATGCCCGGCGCCCTGTTCGACGAGATCGCCACGGGCGGCGGCTCGCCCGAGGCCGTCGCGTTCCTGGTCCGGGGCGAACGTACGCGCCGTCTCCTGCTCCTGCGTGAGCTCTTCGACCTCTTCGAGACGGACCCCCGCATTCTCGGCCCTCTGGACGCACGGACGGTCTGGCTCACGCTGGAGGCCGCCGCCGACCGTGCCCCCGAGCCGGTCGAGACGCTCCTGCTGACCCCCCAGGTCGGCAGCTGGCTCGCCCACACACTCCGCCGGCTGCACGGCTCGGCCTCCGGGCCGCCCCTGTGGGCCGACGCCGGGCAGATCGCCGCGGTCGCCGCGGCGGCGGCCGTCCACGCGGGTACGGACGCCGAACTCCTCCTGCCCGCGCGGGGCAGAACCGTGGGACTGCCCGCCCTGGGAATGGTCCGGCTGCCCGGCCCGGACGAGGACGACTACCACCCGGTGCGGGTCTCGGTGTCCGGCGGAACCTTCACCGTACGGACCGGGCGCGGGCCGGACATCGCCGTACGCCCGCTCACCGAGCTGGAATCGCCGCACTGGCTTCCGGTGCACCGGCTGGACACCGGCGCGGGGACGCGCACCGTCCAGCTCGACGACCTCGATCCCTACCGCGACCTGGACGAGCCGATAGCCCCCGGCCGTCTCGAACCGGATGAACTGCGGTCCTGGCAGCGGCTGTTCCGCGATGCCGTCGCCATCCTGGGCCGGGGTGCGACGAGCGGCCCCGGGGGGCTGCGGCCCGAGGAGATCAGCCGCATCGTGCCCTGGAACGCCAAGCACGGCGACGTGGAGCTCCCCGTGCCGGCCGAGGGGCTCAGCGCCTCGACCGGTGACGCCTTCGCCTCCATGGTGATCGCCCGGCCGCCGGACGGTCTCGCCCTCGCGGAAACCCTCGTCCACGAATTCCAGCACAGCAAACTCGGCGCCCTGCTCCACCTCTTCCCACTCCTCGACGACGACCGGACCGAGCGCCACTACGCGCCCTGGCGCGCCGACCCCCGGCATCTGCCCGGTCTCCTCCATGGTGCGTACGCCTTCGTCGGCGTCACCGGATTCTGGCGGGAGCGGATCGGGGACACCGGGGCGGACCCGCACGGGCGGGCGCCGTACCTCTTCGCCATGCGCCGGCTCCAGACCCGTATGGTCCTGCGCACCCTGGCGACACAGGCCCGGCTCACCGAACCCGGCCTGCGGCTGGTCACCCGGCTCTCCGAGACGGTCGACAGCTGGCTGAGGGAACCGCTGGAACCCGCGACCGTGGCCAGGGCGCGGGCGTCCGCCGTCAGCCACCGGGTGGAGTGGCGGCTGCGCAACCTGCGGTGCGGCGAGGACGACCGGGGGAGACTCCTCAAGGCGCTGCGCGCGGGCGCCGTCCCCGTGCGGGGCGGTGAGGCGCTGGTCGTGCGGAATCCGGGCCGTGCGTACTGGCAGGACGACCGCGCCCGTCTCTACCAGCTGCGGGAGTTCGAGGCCGGCCGGTCACCGTCGGCCGACGAGCTGCTGGTCGCGGGGGACCCGGAAGCGGCACGTGCGGCGTACACCGTGCAGCTGCGCGGGCCCGGCCCGTTCGATCCGCACGCGCTGTCCGGCTGGCTCCTGGCGCACACGGCACTGCACCCCCGCGACCGCCGGCTGCTGGCCCGCCCCGAGCGGTTCGCGGCGCTTGTGGAGGGGACCCCGCCCGACGACTGGACACGGACCGCCCGCTGGCTGGCATACGGCCCCGACACGCGCTGACACCGGTCACCCCTACGGGCGAAGACGCCGGTTACGGAGACGGCCGCCCCGTCTCATGCGCGTTCGCGGAGGTACGCCTCCAGCTCCGCCGCCCCGGCCAGCATCGCCCGTCCCCGGGCGGACAGCCGCCCGTGCCAGTCGCGCAGCGTGGCCTCCAACGGCTCCGGGCCTCCCGCCGTCCGTACCTGGGCGATCAGCGGGGCGATCTGCTCCAGCAGATAGCCGCCGCGCCTGAGCTGGTGGGTCATTCCGGCGTCCTGCACGGCGGCCTCGTCGTAGACGCGGTACCCGGTCCGCGGGTCGCGGCGCGGGTGCACCAGCCCGGCGCTCTCCCACTTGCGGAGCGTCGCGGGCCGGATGCCGAGCTTCCCCGCCAGCGGACCGATGAACGTTCCGCCGGGGCCGGACACCGCGGCCGCCCCGGACGCGGCGGCGGGCTCCAGGTCACGGAGGGCGCTCTCCACGGCCCGGAGCGTCCGCCGGTCGTCGAGGAGCTGGGCGTGGCTCTCGTCGATGAGGCGGAACGCCTCCTCGGCCGCGCCCTCGTTCACGGCCCGCATGATCGACGTCGCCGTGCGGTGACCGTGGGCCGGCACCAGGGCCAGGAACGCGCGCAGCGCACCCGCGTGCAGCGGCGTGTAGGTGCGGTAGCCGTGGGGTGTGCGGTCGGCTGCCGGAAGGATGCCGGCCTCCTCGTAGTTCCTCACGGCCTGCGTGGACAGACCGTGCCCGCGCGCCAGATCGACCGGCCTGAGCCGTGCACCGCTTTGAAGGTTTCGCCCCATAGCGCCGACGATAACGCGTAAAAGTTTCCACCGAAGGTTCAAAGATAGCGTTGAAGCCATGGCTACTGACATCAAGGACACCGTTCATGCCGTCGAGGCCGCCGCTGTGCTGAGGCTGCTCCCCGCCCGGCCCCGGCTGCTCGCCCTGGGCGAGCCCACCCACGGCGAGGAGACCCTGCTCGACCTCCGCAACGAGCTTTTCCGCCAGCTCGTCGAGCAGGAGGGCTACCGGACGATCGCGATCGAGAGCGACTGCATGGCTGGCCTGTTCGTCGACGACTACGTCACCTCGGGCACGGGCACCCTCGACGAGGTCATGGACCACGGGTTCAGCCACGGCTGGGGCACCTCCGCCGCCAACCGCGAGCTCGTGCGCTGGATGC
Organism: Streptomyces sp. NPDC051064; assembly: GCF_044455985.1. Taxonomy (NCBI): domain Bacteria; kingdom Bacillati; phylum Actinomycetota; class Actinomycetes; order Kitasatosporales; family Streptomycetaceae; genus Streptomyces; species Streptomyces sp. NPDC051064. The sequence continues at coordinate 175,140 of NZ_JBITFK010000003.1, read as the reverse complement.
ACGCCCACAACGACGGCCGGCCCGCGTCCGAGCAGCTCCGCTTCGCGGGGTTCGACGGCCCCCTGGAGATCACCGCCGCCGCGAGCCCACGCCAGGCCCTCATCGCGCTCCACGGCTACCTCGCGGCCCAGGTGGACACGGAACTGCTCCCGTGCACGGCCGAAGCGCTGGACGGTCTGCTCGGGGCCGACGACCGCTGGACCGATCCTGCCGCGATGACGGAGCCGACACGGTCCGTGGGGCAGTCGGCCGACGCCAGCCGGCTGCGGCTGATCGCCGACGACCTGGTGACGCTGCTCGACACGCAGACGCCGCATCTGGTCACGGCGACCTCGCGGGACGACCTGGACCGGGCGCGCCTGTACGGCCGGACCGCCACCGGCCTGCTGCGCTACCACCACTGGATGGCCGACACCTCACCGGCCCGCATGACCCGGCTGTGCGCGCTGCGGGACGGGATGATGGCCCACAACCTCCTCGCCGTCGCCGCGCGCGGACCGGTCTTCGTCCACGCCCACAACTCCCATCTCCAGCGGGAGAAGAGCACGATGCAGATGTGGCAGGGGCCGGTCGAGTGGTGGAGCGCCGGTGCGCTGGTGAGCGCCCGGCTGGGCCAGGATTACGCCTTCGTGGCCACGGCTCTCGGCACGATCCGGCACCAGGGAGTGGGCACCCCGCCCCCGGACACCGTCGAGGGGATCCTGTACGGGCTCCCGGAGGACCGCTGCGTCATCGACGCCCCGCGGTTGGCCACCGCCCTCGGCGGCACACTGCCGGCGCGCCGCGCATCCCCCTGGTTCGGCTACGCCCCGCTCGACCCGGCCCACCTGGCGGCAGGCGACGGCCTCGTGTTCGTCAAGGACGTCCCGCCGAGCCGGTGACACAGGCCCGGGAGACGGGCCGGGGGCGTCCCCCCGGCCCGTCCCGACGGCATCAGCCCGACGAGACGTTGAACCCATTGGTCGTGAAGTTCAGCCCGCCCGACGACGAGGTGATCTCGTAGCCGAACTGGACGTCGCCTATGGTCTCGTTGCCCCACCAGCCCTTGGTGTCCTTGATCCATTTGAGGATCGGCAGGATGTTCACGGTGCCGGAGGACGAGTCGGAGGTCCGCAGGAACGAGAAGACCTCGTTGGCGCCGTTGTCGCCCTTGTAGACGGCCCAGGTGTGGCCGCCGAGGGTGACGGTTCCCTGGGAGGTGCCGAGCGGGCCGACGGCACCGTTGTAGTTCACCCAGAGCATGACCTCGTAGTCGTAGTCCGTGTCCCAGATGTCGTACGACGTGTTGTACGCGCCGGACGAAGGAACGGTCACGTTGTAGTCGCTGGCCAGCGACGAGAGCGACGTGATCGGCTTGTTGACGATCTTCTTCGCGTTCGGGTACGACTTGATGCCACCGGTGTCCGGGTGGTTCGCCGTCACGCCCCAGTTGCTCGACGAGTTGGCCCAGATGGTCTGGGTGCCCGCTCCGGAGCCCCAGATGTTGTTGTAGAGGATGTAGTTGTCGGACGTGGTGTAGTTGCCCCACTGCTCCGACGAGGTCCAGATCGCGGCGTGGGCCGGAGCCGCCGCGAAGCCGATCAGCGCGGCCACGGCCGCCGTCGGCGCCAGGAGCAGCCTGGTCAGGGTGGATCGTGCCATGGGGTGTTCCTTCCATGTGGGGATGGAGGACTGCTACCGCGCCCCCAGGGTGAGGACGCGGTCCACGCCGGCCGTCAGCTCCAGCGGAGCCGGGGAGGTTCCGGCGGAGGTCTCGGTGAGGGCGAGCCCGTCGCCCGTACGCAGATCGACGCGGGCGTCGCGGGTGGGACGCAGCACGGCGGTGGCGCCGTCCTCCGACCACCGCAGGTCCAGGTGCGCGCCGAACCGTGTACGCACGCCCCTGAGTTCGCCCGCCGGGTAGGCCGCCGGCAGGGCCGGCAGCAGCACCAGGCGGCCGGGCGCCGACTGGACGAGTGACTCGATCACGGCCGCGGGCAGGGTGTGGGCCGCGTCCGCGTTGTAGACGTTCCGGGAGGGGTAGTGCGCGCTCATCAGGGAGTCGTGGAAGAAGTCGCCGCCCAGCACCGCGTCCAGAGCCGCCGACACCCGGGACGGGTCCCGCAGCCGGGCCGCGATCAGCGCGTGGTGCAGATGGCCGTGCGCGGAGTCGTTCTCCGAACCGCGCAGCTCCAGCGCGCGGTGTGCGGCCGCGGCCAGCTCCGGGGTGTCGTACGGGTTGATCCCGTCCAGCGGCCACACCGGGTAGAGGTGGCTCAGGTGGCGGTGGTCGTACGTCTCGCGCAGACCCGGCCACGCCCACTCGGCGAGCGCCCCGTCCTCGTTCACCAGGTACGCCGGGAGCCTGGCCGCGAGCGACCGCCAGAGTCCGGCCGACGGGTGACCGGGGGCGTGCTCGGCGGCCGTCGTCAGGGCGTGGCGGGCGGCCGCGATGTCCATCGTGGCGTTGACCGTGCCCCAGCTCGCGTTGGCCGGCCGGTTCTCCGGGGAGTACGAGGGCACGACGGCCACGTTCCCGTCCGGGCCCTCGCGGCTGAGGAAGTCCTCGTAGAACAGCGCCGCCTCGACGAGAGCACCGGTCAGAGCGGCGTCCGGGGAGCCCGTCGTCACCTCGGCGTGCTCCAGCAGCGGCTGCAGCAGCCAGTCCGCGCCGGCCGTCCACAGATGCAGCGGATAGGCGCGCTGGAAGTGCCGGGTGTGACCCGACGCCCCGTCCGTGTGGGACGGCGCGACGATGCCCCGGGAACCGAAGAGCGCCCGTGCGTTGTCCCGCCAGTCGGCCAACTGCCCCTGTATCAGGGCTGAGTGGGCTTCGGTGACCTCCGGGAGGGCGGCTGTCGCGGCGGAGGAGATCTGCAGGTTGAGGTTGGCGTTCGTGGTGAAGGCTCCGGACCAGGCGGTGTCCCAGTCCCCGGTCCACAGGCCGGTCAGCCGGGGCGGCAGCACCCCCGAGGAGGAGAGCAGGTGGTAGCGGCCCGCCGCGAAAAGCCGTTCCAGCAGCGCCGGAGACTTCGGGGCGCGCAGCAGCTCGCTGCCGGACAGCTCCCGCTCCGGCGCCGCGTCCCGCAGCACGAGGGAGGCCCGGCCGTACGCGGCCCGGTGCAGCGGCCGGTGGCGGTCCAGGAGCGTCGCGTAGTCCTCGCGGGGCAGCGCGGCCCACAGCTCCCCGAGGTCCGGACGGCCCGGCCCCCTGACGACCCGGGTCGTCAGGGTGAGGCTCTGCGCCCCCTCGATCCGGATTCCCTCGCCGGCCACCGACACCCGGCCGCCGTCCACCCGCGCCACCGTGACGCCCGTGTACCCGAGCTCGCTGCCCGGATAGCCCACCCGCAGAGCCAGGTGCGCGCCCTGCGGAGTCAGCACGGTGGAGCGGCCGACCGCCAGATGCGCGGGGGCGCCCGGCAGCGAGTGGTCCAGCACGAGGTCGGCGGTCAGCCCGAGGTCGGTGACGTGCTGCACGATCACGTCGTCGGCCCGTGACACGAAGACGCTGCTGCGCCACGCCTCGTACGACGCGGTCACCTCACCCGTCGTGAAGTCGACCTCGCGCCTGTATCCGGCGACCGCCTCGTGCAGCCCCCGGGCCCGCCGCACACGCGACCGGAACGCCGGGTGGAACGGCTGGACCCACACCAGCGGACGGCCCGCGCCGAAGTCCTCGGCCGCGGTCGTGTCCCCGGCCAGAAGCGCGTCCTGGAGGCGGCCGAGCCCGTCGGCGAGCTCCGGCGGACGCAGGTCCTCGCTGCCGTTGGGCCGCACGAGACCGTGGTGGTTCACTATCACCCGGTCGTCCGCGGGATCGCCGTACACCATCGCCCCGTGACGGCCGTTGCCGCTGAGGAACGCGTCCTCCCAGCGGGTGGCGGGGCGGGGCTCCCACGTGCCGTCGATCATGCGGACGCGTCTCTGAGCACGGCCACGCCGTAGCGCTCCAGCTCGACGACGCCGTCGGACTCGGCACCCGTGAGCAGATCGACGTGGAGGCCCGGCAGCTTCACCCCGGCCGGGGAGCGGCCGTGGTTCAGGAGGAAGAGCAGCTCGCCGCGCCGCACCGCCTCGACACCGGCCGGAAGCCCTTCCAGCACGGGGCGCACCCCGGCCCCGGCCGCCGCCCGGCCGAGCAGGCCGCGCAGCGCCTCGGGCTCGGGCAGAGTCGAGACGTACCACGCGGTGCCCTTGCGCAGCACGGCCGGAAGCCCGTCCAGCTCCCCGCCGCGGTACGCGGACACCGTCTCCGCGCTGCCGTCGGGTTCCAGCTCCTCCGACCACAGGGTGGAGCGGAAGCCGTCGCACTCCACCGTCGCGCCCTCGTCCAGGGGCCACCACTCGTGCACCGTACGGATGCCGAACAGCTCACGCAGCCGGCTGTCCATACCACCCGGCCTGATCCGGTCGTCCACGTCCGCGACACCGGTGAAGAACCCGCACACCAGGGTGCCGCCGCCCCGCACGTAGGCGACGAGGTTGTCCGTCGCCGCGTCGGAGAGAAGCTGGAGCTGCGGCACGAGCACCATGCGGTACGCGCTCAGATCGGCGTCGGGCCGGGCGAACTCCGTGCTGAACCCGCCCTCCCACAGGCCTCGGTGCCACGCCTGGACCAGCTCCGTGTACGAGACGAGGGAGGACGGCCGCCCCTCCTGGGTGCTGGACCACCAGGCGTCCCAGTCGTGCAGCACTGCGACCTCGGCGGGAACCTCGGTGCCGCTGACCTCCCCGCCGATCAGGGCGAGTTCGGCGCCGATGCGCTTGACCTCGCGGAAGGTGCGGCCGTGCTCACCGGCATGGCTCAGCATCCCGGAGTGGAACTTCTCGGCGCCCTGCCGGGACTGCCGCCACTGGAAGTAGCAGAGGGCGTCCGCGCCCCTGGCCACCGACTGCATCGACCAGAGCCGGTTGAGACCGGCCGGCTTCGGGTGGTTGACGGTGCGCCAGTTGACCGGCCCGGCCGCCTGCTCCATCACCATCCAGGACCCACGGGCCTGCGAGCGCGTCATGTCGGCGAGCATCGCGTTGTACTGGCCGCCCCGCGGGTCCGTCGGATCCGGGTAGACGTCGACGGAGACGATGTCCTCCTGCTCCGCCCAGGCCCAGGCGTCCTGGCCCGACCACAGCGGCATGAAGTTGGTCGTCACCGGGATGTGCGGGGTGTGCCGGGCGACGATGTCCCGCTCGGCGGTGTAGCACTCCATCAGGGCGTCGGAGGTGAACCGCTTGAAGTCCAGCTCCTGCGCCGGATTCCGCATGTACTGCGCCCGGCGCGGCGGCAGGATCTCGGCCCAGGAGCCGTAGCGCTGACTCCAGAACGCCGTGCCCCAGGCCTCGTCGAGTGCCTCCAGGGTGGTGTACCGGGAGGACAGCCACCGCCGGAAATGGGCGGCGGTCCCGTCGCACCAGCAGTGCGTGCAGTACTCGTTGTTGATGTGCCAGACGGTGAGCGCAGGATGGTCCGCGTACCGCGCCGCGAGGTCCTCGGTGAGGGCCGCGGCGTAGCGCCGGTACACCGGTGAGCTCGGACAGAAGTGCTGCCGGGAACCGTAGTTGACGACCGAGCCGTCCTCGGTGCGCGGCAGTGTCTCCGGGTGGAGCGCTCCCATCCACGGCGGCGGCGAGGACGTGGGGGTGGCGAGCACGACGCCGATGCCGTTGGCGTGCAGCAGGTCCAGCAGCCGGTCCAGCCAGCCGAACTCACGGGCCCCCGGGCGCGGTTCGATCATCGCCCAGGAGAAGACCCCGACGGTGACGGAGTTGACCCCGGCCTCCCTCATCAGCCGTACGTCTTCGGCCCACACCTCCTCGGGCCACTGCTCGGGGTTGTAGTCGCCTCCGAAGAGGACGCGGCCACGGGTGGCGTCGTGCAGGGACGGCATGGACGTCTCGTTCCTCTACTGGGGGTCTGCGTACTGGATGCCGCGGCCGTTGGTGCCCAGATAGACACGGCCGTGGACGCGGGGGTCGCCGGTGATGACCTCACCGGTCCACCCCCAGCGGTGGGCGTCGTCGTTGATGCGGACCCAGGTCGCGCCCGCGTCGTCGGAGCGGAGCACGGCCACGCCGTCGTACGTCGCCGAGACCCGTCCGGTCTGGAAGACCGCCGGGTAGCCGGCGCGCCCCTTCCGCGGGGCGGCCTTCCCGAATCCGAGGGCGTACGAGGCCTGGCAGCCCGCCACCGCGGTGAAGGTGCGGCCGCCGTCCGTCGAGCGCAGCAGCCCGTTGTCCTTGGCGGACAGCCACAGGTCGCCGGAGCGCCCCGGTGCCGCGGCGATGCGGAACTGCACATCCCCCGAAGGGAGGCCCGTCGCGCCTTCGGTGAAGGTCGCGCCCCGGTCCGTGGAGAGGAGGACCGAGCCCGTGTCCGTGTCGTAGACGTAGAAACGGGCCGGGTCGAGCGGGTCGGCGACCGGAGCGCCGCCCTTGGGGAACGTGGCCACCTCGGCCCAGGTCGCGCCGCCGTCCGTGGAGCGGTGCGCGGGGTACTTGGTGCCGTCCCAGTGGACGAACGACCACAGCAGCGTCGCCCCGTCGGCGGAGACCGCCACCGGGCCGGGGGCCGAAGGGGCGATCGCCGGCTGGGAGGCGAACGGCTGCCAGCTCGCCCCGCCGTCGTGGGAGTACGCGCCGGCCGAGTCGGACCCCGAGGGCCAGCCCGTCCGCACGACGTACGACGGCTTCAGGGCGGCCAGGGCGAGTCCGGTCGCCGTGCCGAACACGGGGTTCGACGCCATGCCGCGCGACGGGGAGGCGGTCAGGGAGTCGTGGTACATGACCCCGATGTCGCCCAGGCCGCTGAGCAGCCGGGCACCCGAGGGCGGTGCGATCAGCTGGCGTACCGAAGTCTCCTCCAGACCTCGGATCTCCGGCGCCCAGTGCACCAGGTCGCGCGTCCCGAAGATCGTGGCGCCGGTGCCGTACACGATGTGCCGCGAGTCGTACGGATCCAAGGCCACGGCCTGGATCCACCAGCCGAACTTGGGCTCGCCGCCCCACCTCAGAAACGGGGTCTCCGAGACGTCGAGGACCGCCGTGTCCTTGAGTGAGGTCCAGCTGGCCCCGCCGTCCGTGGAGCGGAAGAGGGTGTCCACCGGACCCCAGCGGTTGTTCGTGGAGACGACGACCGTCCCCGGGCGGGCCGCTTCCACGGCCACCCCGCCGTACCCGAACGCGTCCCCGGCACCCGGTGCCACCGGAGTCACGTCGGTCCAGGTAGCTGTCACCGTGTCGAGCCGGTGCACGGAGCCGTCGGCCTGGTTGTTGGGGCCCGGGCCGTCGGCGTAACTCACGTACAGCGCACGCGTGCCCGCGTCGTACGCCGCACGGACCGGAACCTTCGTCGCCGCACCCGACGGCTGTCCGGGGACGGCCTCCCAGCCGCCCGACGTGTTCGTACGGTAGAGGGCGGTGCCGCCGTCCCCCCAGCCCGCGTACACCGTCCGGCCGGCCGCCACCAGGAGGGTGACGCCCTGGCCGCCCGCCGACGCCGTGGCCGGGAACGACGTGTCGGCGGCCCAGGTGGCCCCACGGTCCGTGGAGCGCAGCAGCCCGTCGTGGCGCGTCCCGAGCCAGAGCGTCTCGCTGTCGCGCGGATCGACCAGGAGCCGCTCGCCGCAGCCCCGGCCGTCCTCGTTGGCCCCGAGGCGGACGGTGAGGTCGGCGCGCGTCCAGGTCGCGCCCTGGTCCTCGGACCGGAGCACCGCACCCGGGGAGGCGTACGCCTGTGTGTACGTACCCAGGGCCAGGTACAGCCGGCCGGGGTGTGCCGGGTCGACGGCCATCGCCTCGACCCCCATCAGGTTCCAGTCGTCCCAGCCGATGTGGTCGGTGAGCGCCGTCCACCGGGACCTGCGGTCGTCCCAACGGTAGGCGCCTCCGATGTCCGTCCGGGCGTAGGCGAGACCCCGCACGGCCGGATGGAACAGGATGCCCGTCACGAAACCCGTCCCGCCGATGGCGGCGGTGCGCCAGTGGTGAGGCTGGGTCTTCCCGGGCCGCCGGGCGGCCCCGGCCGCGCCCGCCGCCGGCAGCACGGCGGCCGCGGCCGCGGCCACCGCCGCACCGGCCAGGACGGTCCGGCGGCGGGGACGCGGTGCGGGTTCTGGCTGCGGGACGGGCGAAGCGCGCATGACGAGGACCCTCCGGTGGGGGAGTGACGTGGATGGACGGGGATGGAGCTCAGCCCTTGACGGCGCCGGTGAGCATGCCTTCCTTGAAGTGCTTCTGCACGAAGGGCGACAGGACCGCCACGGGCAGCAGCGCCAGGACCATGACGGCCATCTGGACGGCGAGCAGGGACAGATGGCCGGTGTTGATGACCTGGGTCAGGCCCGTGGGCCGTTCCTGCTTGAGGATCAGCTGGTTCATCACGTTCTGGAGCGGCAGCATGTCCGGGTCGGTGAGATAGATCGAGGCGTTGAACCAGGCGCTCCAGTAGCCGACCGCGTAGAAGAGCGTGATCACCGCAATGACCGCCCGCGAGAGCGGCATGACGATCTGCCACAGGATGCGGAAGTCGCCGGCCCCGTCGATGCGGGCGCTCTCGATCAGCTCCTGCGCGGTGCTCATGAAGAACGCGCGCAGGACCAGGATGTTGAAGACGTTCAGCGCGCTCGGGAGGATCAGCGCCAGATACGAGTCCGTGAGTCCGAGACCCTGCACCACCAGGTAGGTGGGGATCAGCCCCGCACTGAAGAACATCGTGGCCAGCATGAACACCAGCAGAGGCCGGTGCAGCACGGTCCCGGTGCGCGAGAGACCGTAGGCACACATGACCGACACGGCCATGCTGAAGACCGTTCCCACGACGGTCACGCAGACGCTGACCAGCGCGGCCCGGGTGACCTGGCCGCCGCCCAGCAGCTCCTGGTAGGCGACGAAGGTGATGCCGCGCGGAATCACCACCAGGCCGCCGGCATCCGTGATGGTCCTCACCGAGGACAGACTGGTGACGATCACCACCCAGAGGGGGAGGAGGACGCCGAGGCAGATCAGCACCAGGACCACGCCCTTGGAGGCGAGACCCGCCTTCGACGGTTCCTCCTCCCACGCGGGACGCAGACGGCCGCGTGTGCCGGGCTTCACCCCGGCGAGTCCGGTGAGACCGGAGAGCAGGCTGCTCACTTCTTGTACACCCCCTGCTCACCCATGAGATGGGCGACCTTGTTGGCCCCGAGGACCAGCAGCAGACCGAAGATTCCCTTGACGATTCCGACGGCCGCCGCGTAGCTGAACCCGCCGTAGGTGATGCCGACGTTCCAGACGTACGTGTCGAGCACCTCGGACGCTCCCGGGCCGACCGCGGTGCGCTGGAGCAGGATCTGCTCGAAGCCGACGGTCAGCGCGTTGCCCACCTGGAGCACCAGCAGCAGGGCCACCACGGGACGCAGGGCGGGCAGCGTGATGTGCCACATCCGGCGCCAGCGGTTCGCGCCGTCCATGGCGCTCGCCTCGTAGAGGTCCGGGCTGACCGCCGCCAGGGCGGCGAGGAAGACGATGACGCCCCAGCCGGCGTCCTTCCAGATCATCTCGAAGGTGATCAGGAACTTGAACAGACCGGGGTCGGTCATCAGGTCGAAGCCCTCGTGACCGTTCTCCCGCAGCGTCTGCGCGATGAGCCCGGCGCCGCCGAACATCTGCTGGAACACGGTGATGACCAGGACCCAGGAGAAGAAGTGCGGCAGATAGAGGATCGCCTGCGCCACCGCCCGGACCCGGGGCCGCACGAAGCTGTTGATGAACAGCGCGAGCAGGATCGGCACCGGGAAGAACAGCGTCAGCTGCAGCAGGAAGATCGTCAGCGTGTTCCGCAGCGCCGACCAGAACAGCCGGTCGTTCACCATCTGCTGGAACCACTCGAAGCCGACCCACGGGCTCTGCGCGATCGCCTGGAAGGCGTTGTCCGCTATGTACGGGTCGTAGTCCTGGAAGGCGACGACGTTGCCCGCCAGCGGGATGTACGCGAAGACCAGCAGCAGCACCATCGCCGGCAGGGTCATCAGGAGCAGGGTGCGGTCCCGGCGCAGCCGGTGACGCAGGGGCATGGCCCCGGTCACCTTGCTGCGCCGCGTGCTCCTGCCATTCTTCTCGGCCGACGGTGTGCGTGAATCCTGCGCGCGCCGGTCCTCTGTGCTCAGTGACATGTCAGGAAGCCGACTCACCGGTCTCGTCGAGCAGCTTCTTGTACCAGTCGCGAAGCTTGTCGCCGCCCTTGGTCTTCCAGTCCGAGACCTGCTGCTGCATGTCGCTGACCTTCTTGCGGCCGCGCACGATGTCCTTCTCCAGGTCCTCGAACTGAGCGTTGAGCTCCGTGTAGCGGGTCGGCTCCTGGATCTGCATGCCATGGAAGAGGGGCTTCTTGAGGAATGCGCCCTGACGCTGCTGCCACTCGATGACGCCCTTGGCGACGTCCGGGAAGTCGGGGTAGGCCCGGAAGGGGGCCGGGGAAGCAACGTACTCGTAGGTGGCGAAGACCTGGTTGTTGCCCAGCTCCGTCTTGACGAGCACGCCGTCCTTGAGGGTGTGGTGGGTGCCCTCCACGCCGTAGGCCCTCAGGCGCTGCTCCTTGGTGCCGTAGGGGGCGGCGGTGTAGTTGGCGAGGGCGAGGACGTCCTCGATGGTCTTCTTGTCCGCGTTCTTGTTGACGAAGCACCAGATGTTGGAGGGCTGCGCCTCGTAGATGACCGGGTCGCCGCCGTCGTGGGCGAAGAAGTCCATCGCACCCATCCGGAACTCCGGCTTGTCCAGCCGCTGGACCGCGGTCGCGGCGTACCAGTCCGAGATGTCGTTGTTGTACATGAGGGCATTGCCGGAGGAGAAGGTCGTCCGCATGTCACCCGTCTCGGCCTTGGCGTCCGGGTGCACGAAGCCGGCCGAGTACAGCGAGCGCGACCACTCCAGCGCCTCGAGGTACTCCGGGGTCTCGTAGCGGTTGACCAGCTTGCCGTCGACGAGCTTCCAGTAGTACGGCTTCTCGGGCAGCACCCCGAAGAAGACGAACGCCGACCACGTCATGTCGCCGCACGCCCACACCTTGCTCTTGGGGGCGTTGATCTCCTTGCAGAGGTCGTAGAACTCCTGCGTGGTGGTCGGGACCTCGTACCCCTTCTCCTCGAAGATGTCCGCTCGGTAGAAGGGGGTGATGTTCGGTGTCGCCTCGGCGGGCATGGGCAGGCCGCGCAGCTTGTCGGCGAAGATGGCTCGCTGCCAGGCGCCGGTGGGAATGGCCGCGAGGTTCGGGTAGGCCTTGACCTTGTCGCCCGAGAGGTAGGGGCCGAGGTCGGCGAACTTGTTGGCGATGGCGCTCGGTATCTTGCCGCTGAGCTCCCAGCTGGGGACGACGACCGCGTCGGGGATGTCGCTGGATGCGAGCACCGCGCCGAGCTTCTGGCCGTAGACGTTGCCGTCCTGGTTCTGCCACTTGACCTTGACGCCGGCCGCTTCGTCCATCGCCTTCCAGTACGGGTTGCCCTCACCCGGCGAGGTGCCCCACAACGGCGCCATGATGCTCAGCTCGCTGCCCTTGCCCAGCTTCTTGGGCACCGAGACCGCCAGCTCCGAGGCCGGGAGCGCGGTGGTGAATCCCACCGCGGAGCCGTTCTTGCTGGGGATGTCCGGGGTGACCGCCTTCGACGGCACATAGGCGGGAAGCAGGTCCTTCAGCTTCTTGCCCGTGGTCGTGCCCTCGTTCTTCGCACCGCCAGACGCGCCGCCGCAGGCGGCGAGGAGCGGCATCCCGCCGCCCACGGCTGCCGCGACAGCCACGGAGGAGGCGAGGAATCGTCTCCGGCTGGGAGCGGAGGGGGAGTTCGGCGTCATGGGGTCAACCCTTCGTGGTGCAACAGGACGGCCCGCGGCGGCGATTGCCGCTCGGCCCTGTGTCTGAGGTAGGGGGCGTTACCGGCCGAGCCGGTGGCACTGCACCGGCTGAGCTGAAGCGGTCAACGGACTGCCTCGTCGAAGCGCTTCGATGTTGCAGCGAGGTTAAGTGAAGGGTCACGGCCACACAAGAGTTCGTTTCGATATTCCTCGGACCTGTTTCCGAACCGTTTCCCGCCACGGTGCGGGTCCCGTGTGCCCGGGGGAGCTCTTCGATGCGGCAACGCCCTTGACACCTACGGGGTCGGCCGCAGAGCATCGAAGCGCTTCGAAAGATCTTCTCCTCGCGTCGAAGGACCACTCGGCGCCCGCAGAGCCCGAAAACCTCCCACCTCTCCAAGGGGACCCGCACGTGACGGACCATCCGTTTCCCTTCCGCGACCCGCAGCTGTCCTTCTCCCGGCGCACCGACGATCTGCTCGGACGGCTCACGCTCGACGAGCGGATCGCGATGCTGCACCAGTTCGCCCCCGCGGTGGAGCGGCTGGGCCTCGGCCCGTTCCGTACCGGGCAGGAGGCCCTGCACGGGGTCGCCTGGATGGGGCCCGCCACCGTCTTCCCGCAGGCCGTCGGTCTCGGCGCCACCTGGAACGACGACCTGGTCCGCCGCATCGGCGAGGCCGTCGGCGACGAGGTGCGGGCCAAGCGCGCCCAGGACGACCGCGTCGGGCTCAACGTCTGGGCGCCGACGGTGAATCTGCTGCGCCACCCGCTGTGGGGCCGCGGCGAGGAGGGGTACTCCGAGGACCCCGCGCTGACCTCCGCCATCGCCGTCGCCTACACCCGGGGACTGCGCGGGGACGACCCCCACTACTGGCGCACCGCGCCCGTGCTCAAGCACTGGCTCGCGCACAACAACGAGACCGACCGCGACACCGCCTCCTCCTCGGTCCGCCCGCGCGTCCTGCACGAGTACGACCTGCGCGCCTTCCGCGACGCCGTCCGCGCCGGGGCGGTCGCCGGGGTCATGCCGGCCTACAACCTCGTCAACGGCCGCCCCAACCACGTCTCGCCGCTCCTCGGTCAGTACCTGCGGCGCTGGACCGAGCAGCCGCTCGTCGTCTGCTCGGACGCGGGCGCTCCCTCCAACCTGGTCGACTCCGAGCACTACTTCGGCACCCACGAGGAGGCCACCGCGGCCTCCCTGAAGGCGGGCGTCGACAGCTTCACCGACCACGGCACGGACTCCACGGTCATGACCGGCCGCATCCGGGACGCGCTCGCCAAGGGCCTCATCGACGAGAGCGACATCGACACGGCGGTCCGCAGGCTGCTCACCATGCGCTTCGCGCTCGGCGAGTTCGACCCGGAGCTCGACCCGTACGCGAAGGTGGACGCCCTGGACACCGAGGAGCACCGGGCACTCGCCCGGGAGGCGGCGGAACAGGCCGTCGTCCTGCTGAAGAACGACGGCCTGCTGCCCCTGGAGCCGAGGCGCGGCCGGACCGTCGCCGTCGTCGGGCTTCTCGGCGACGCCTGCAAGCTCGACTGGTACAGCGGGACGCTCATGCACCGCTCGTCGCCGCTCGACGGGATCCGCGAGCGGTACGGCGCCGAGAACGTCCTCTTCGCGGAGGGCGTGGACCGGATCAGACTGAAGTGCTCCGACGGCTGGCTCCAGGTGCCCGCGGCCGAAGGGGCGGCGGACGGAGAGGCACGGGGCGCGGAAGGCGCCCTCGACCCGGCCCTCCTCGCCGGACGTACCGACCTGCCCCCGCTGACCTGCGGCGAGGAGGCCACCGAACTGGCCCTCGTCGACTGGGGCGACGGCGTTCTCACCCTGCGTACCGATGAAGGGCTGTATCTCTCGGTCGCCGACGACGGATACGTCAGGGCGTCCGCGGACGAGCCGGGCGGCTGGGTCGTCCAGGAGACGTTCCGCCTGGAAGCGGTGGAGGAGCACGACAGCGGGCACCGCCTTCTGCACATCGGGACCGGTGGGTACGTGTCTGTCGCCGCCGGCCGAGCGAAGGTTGCCGAGTCCGGCGAGAAGATTTCCCGGGACGCCGCCACGGTCTTCGAGCGGGAGACCGTCGAGCACGGCGCCGACGCCGTGGCCCGGGCCGCCGCGGCGGCCGACGCCGTCATCGTCGTCGCGGGCAACGACCCCCATATCAACGGCCGCGAGACCGAGGACCGCACGACCCTCGCCCTCCCCGCCCAGCAGGACCGGCTGTGGCGTGCCGCGCACGCCGCCAATCCGCGTACGGTCCTCGTCCTGACCTCCGCCTATCCGTACGCGGTCGGCGACGCGGCGGACGAGCTTCCGGCCCTGCTCTGGACGGCGCACGGCGGCCAGGCCGCGGGCACCGCGCTCGCCCGCGTCCTCGCCGGTGACGTGTCCCCGGCCGGACGGCTCCCGCAGACCTGGTACGCGAGCGACGACGACCTGCCCGGCCTGTTCGACTACGACATCATCGGCTCCCGGCAGACGTACCTCTACTTCGACGGGACCCCGCTGTTCCCGTTCGGGCACGGCCTCGGCTACGCCGACTTCTCCTACTCCACGCTGCGGACGGAGGTGGACGGCGAGCGGCTGCGGGTGTCCCTGACCGTCACCAACGACGGCAGTGTCCCCGCCGACGAGGTGGCCCAGCTCTACGTCCGCGCGGCCGGGCCGGGGGAGACGGACCTGCCCCTGCGCAAGCTCGTCGGCCACCGCAGGCTCCACCTCGCGCCAGGCGCGGCGGAGCGGGTCGAATTCGACGTGCCCGTAGCGGAGCTGGGGCACTGGAGCGTGGCGCACGGCCGGTGGGCCGTCGAGCCGGGCGCGTACGAGATCCTCGCGGGCGCGTCGAGCGCCGACATCCGGCTCACGGCCACAGCGGTCGTCGACGGGGAGCCGCAAGGCCCGCGCCCGGTGGCGGCACGCGGCCTGGAGGCCGCCGACTACGACGTCCAGCAGGGCACGGAGATCGTCGACCGCACGAAGGCCGAGGGTGACGCCGTCACGCCCGCCTCCGCCGACGCGGAGGGGCAACTCGTCTACCGGGCATGCGACTTCGGTGACGGTGTGGACGGCCTGAGGTTCCTGGCCGCGGGGGAGGGGACCCTCACCGTGCACGCGGACGGCCGCAGCCTGGGGCTCCAGCTCCTGGACACCGGCGGACCGTACGACTACCGCGTCCTCGAAACCGCGCTCGGCCTCCGGGGGGTGCAGGAGCTGCGTATCGGCCTCGAAGGCTCCGTGCGTCTCGCCCGCGTCGACGTCGTCCCCGGCAAGGAGTCCGTGTGAAGTTCACCGACGGTTTCTGGCTGATGCGTGAGGGCGTCCGCGCCTCCTACGCGACCGAGATCCGTGATCTGCGGGTCGACCCCGACCGGTTCACCGCGTACGCGTCGGTCAAGCGTGTCGCGGCGCGCGGCGACACGCTCAACACCCCGCTGATCACGGTCGAATGCTTTTCCCCGGCCGAGGGCGTCATCGGCGTACGCACCACCCATCACGCGGGCAAGGCCCGGCGCGGGCCGGACTTCGCCCTTCTGACGGACGACACCACGGGGCCCGGGGCCCGCACGCGCAGGAACGGCGCGGTCACCGAACTCACCAGCGGACCGCTGACGTTGCGCATGGACGGTGACGGGCCCTGGGGGATCACCTTCCTCGACGGCGAAGGACGGCGCCTCACCGCAGTGGATCCGAAGGGGACCGCCTTCGCGACCACACCTGACGGCATCCACCACATGATCGCCCAACTCGCCCTGGAGGTCGGCGAGAACGTCTACGGCCTCGGTGAGCGCTTCACCCCGTACGTGAAGAACGGCCAGACCGTCGACATCTGGCAGGCGGACGGCGGCACCAGCAGTGAACTCGCGTACAAGAACATCCCGTTCTACCTCTCCTCACGCGGCTACGGCGTCTTCGTCAACCACCCCGGCAAGGTCTCCTTCGAGGTGGGCTCGGAGTCCGTCGGGCAGGTGCAGTTCAGCGTCGAGGACCAGTCGCTGGAGTACTACGTCGTCGCCGGCCCGACGCCGAAGGACGTCCTGTCCCGCTACACGGCTCTGACCGGCAGGCCGGCGCTGCCGCCGGCCTGGTCGTTCGGCCTGTGGCTGACCACGTCGTTCTGCACGTCCTACGACGAGGAGACGGTCACCTCCTTCGTCGACGGCATGGCCGAGCGGGGCATCCCGCTGAGCGTCTTCCACTTCGACTGCTTCTGGATGCGCGAGTACCAGTGGTCGGACTTCCTCTGGGACCCCGAGGTCTTCCCCGACCCGGAGGGGATGCTGGCCCGTCTCAAGGAGCGCGGGCTGCGCATCAGCATGTGGATCAACCCCTACATCGCCCAGAAGTCGGCCCTGTTCGCGGAGGGCGCCGAACAGGGCTATCTGGTGCGGCGGGCCAACGGTGACATCTGGCAGTGGGACCTGTGGCAGCCGGGCATGGCACTGGTCGACTTCACCAACCCGGCCGCCCGCGCCTGGTACAACGACAAGCTGCGTCTGCTGCTCGACCAGGGTGTCGACTGCTTCAAGACGGACTTCGGCGAGCGCATCCCCACGGACGTGGTCTGGCACGACGGCTCGGACCCCGAGCGGATGCACAACTACTACGCGCAGATCTACAACCGCACCGTCTTCGAACTCCTGGAGAAGGAGCGGGGCGCGGGGGAGGCGGTGCTTTTCGCCCGTTCGGCGACGGCGGGCGGGCAGCAGTTCCCGGTGCACTGGGGCGGCGACTGCTTCGCCTCGTTCACGGCGATGGCGGAGTCGCTTCGGGGTGGTCTCTCCCTGTCGCTGTCCGGCTTCGGCTTCTGGAGCCACGACATCGGCGGTTTCGAGGGGACCCCCGACCCGGCGGTCTTCAAGCGCTGGCTTGCCTTCGGTCTGCTCTCCTCGCACAGCCGGCTCCACGGCAACGTCTCCTACCGGGTGCCGTGGGAGTTCGGCGAGGAAGCCGTCGACGTGGCACGGAAGTTCACCCTGCTCAAGCACCGGCTCATGCCCTATCTGTACGGAGTGGCCGCGGAGGCGCACCGTACCGGCGTGCCGATGATGCGGCCGATGCTGGCGGAGTTCCCCGGCGACCCCGCCTCCCGCACCCTGGACCGGCAGTACATGCTCGGCCCGGACCTCCTGGTCGCCCCGGTCTTCACGGAGGACGGCGACGTCGAGTACTACGTCCCCGAGGGCACCTGGACCTCCCTTCTCACCGGTGAGCGGGTCACCGGCCCCGCCTGGCGGCACGAGACGCACGGCTTCGACAGCCTGCCCCTGCTCGTCAGGGACGGCGCCGTGCTCCCGTGGGGCGCCGACGACCAGCGCCCGGACGGGGACTGGCTCGACGGCCTCACCCTGCGGATCTTCGGCTCCGGAACCGGCGAGAGCACGGTCACCGTGCCGGACCTGTCCGGCGCCACCGCGGCCGGGTTCCGCGTCGTACGGGACCGCAGCGGTACGCGGGTCACGGCGCAGGGCAGTGACCGGCCGTACCGCGTGAGCCTGGAGGAATCCGGTGCGGTGGCGGCGGGAGCGGGGACGGTCACGGTCGTCTGACCCTTCGCTCCCTGACGATCAGGCGGCCCGGTGCGCGACGCGCGCCGGGCCGCCTGGCGTATCCGTGCCCAGGCTCCGGGGCCGCGTCGTTGACACGGCCTGCCCATCGCTCGATACTTTGACGTGCTTCTATAGTTCTAACGATTGCGAACCATCAAACAGATGCTACCTGCTGTCCAGGAGGCGTGGTGTCCCGCATCGGAACGGAACCGGGCCGGAGCTCAGTTCACGTCGAGGATCTTGCCCACCAGCCGGGTCAGGGTCCGCCGCTCCGACGCGGTCAGGGCGCCGAACGCCCTGTCCAGCAACCGCGGTACGCCGTTCTCGGCCTCCTCCAGCGCAGGCCCCGCCTCCGGCGTCAGCGTCACGGCGTAGGCACGGCGATCCCGGGGGTGGCGCTCACGCCGCACGAGACCGGAATCCTCCAGGCCGTCGATACACCCGACCATCACGCTTCGGTCGATGCGCAGTTGCTCGCTGAGCTCCTGCTGGGAACACGGGCCCACATCGTGCAGCATCTTCAGCACCAGGTGCTGGGCCACGGTCAGGTGGTGCCCGGACAGCTCCTCGTCGATCGCGCGGGCCACCAGGGTCGTCGCCCGGCACATCGCGATGTCGGGGCGCTCCTGCGCCAGCTTGGAGAAGTACCGGTCGCGTCCGCCGGCCCTCGGCTCCCGGCTGTTCGAGGCGATACGGGAAGGCTGCGTGGCGGTCATGACTGCTCCTCCTGCGGTCCAGGACGGCGGGCCATCCGGTGATGTCGGATTGTCCATCCAAAGAATGTCTTCGCCCCTCAGTCTAGCGTCGGCTCCCGGATGCCGACCGAACGGAAGGTGCTTCCATGTGCAACCCCCAGACCGTCGCCGCGTCCCTCCCGTCGGAGTCCGGCAGTCCCGGCACGCACGGCTCCACAGCCCCCGCCGCGGAACGCCCCGCCGCGCGGGTCACGCTTCCCACCGGCACCGTCCGTGACCTCACCCACGTCGTGGGCCCCGACTGGCCGGTCTTCGACCTCTACGTCAAGCCGATGGAGATCCGGCGTCTGGCGAACCTCGCGGAGCATGAGTACAACGCGCTGGAACTGACGTACAACGAGCACATCGGCACCCACATCGACGCACCGCTCCACTTCGACGACGACGGCCTCTCCGTCGAGCGGATCCCGGTGGAGACCCTGGTCGCCCCGCTCGCGGTGGTCCGGGTCGGGGAACGTGCCGCCCGCGACCACGTCACCGAACTGACCGTCGACGACCTGCTGAGCTGGGAGAGCCGCAACGGCCGGATCCCCGACGGGGCCCTGCTCGCCGTCGACAACGACTGGGCGGTGCGGATCGAGACTCCCGGAGCGTTCCTCAACTTCGACGAGAAGGAGGGGCTCTACCGCTTCCCGGGCATCTCGGTGGAGGCTGCGGCCTTCCTCGTCGAGGAGCGTTCCGTGGTCGGCGTCGGCACCGACTCGCCGAGCCTCGACCCGGGCTCCCGCCCCGCCGACCCGTACACGCACCGGGTGCTGCTGCCCGCCGGCAAGTACGGCGTCGAATGCCTCGCGGGCCTCGGCACCGTCCCCGACGTGGGCGCGGTCGCCGTCGTCGGCGCTCCCCGCCACGCGGGCGGCACAGGCGGCCCGGCCCGGGTGCTCGCTTTCCTCTGAACCGCTGCACCGCCGCCCGGACGGGCTTGCCGGGAGGCGTCCGGGCCATGCGCGACGACGCGGGCTGCCCATGGACGAAGGGGAGCCGGACGGTTCGTCCGGCTCCCCTTCGCTGCCTTGTCCCGCCCGGCGCGACCGGAAGTCAGGAGATACGCGAGCTGTCGTCGGCGAAGGCCACATCCAGCAGCCCCGGGAACCGGGCGTCCAGGTCCTCACGGCGCAGCGACATGTAGCGGTGGGTGCCCTCGATGCGGGTGTGGGTCACGCCCGCGTCGCGGAGCACCTTGAGATGGTGCGAGAGCGTCGACTTGGAGAGCGGGATGCCCAGGCTGCCGCAGGACTGCTCCTCGATCCCGACCAGGCCGCGCACGATGGTGAGGCGCGTGGGATCGCTCAGTGCGTGGAAGACCGCGGTGAGCTCGATGTCCGACCGGGCGGGGTGGCTCAGGGTACGCACGGCTCTCTCCTCTCGCTCACCTCTGACTGCGGAGGGTGCGGGGCCAACTCTGATGGTTCGTAGGTTTGCACATCATCGAAACAAGGGCAACCGTGCCTGCGTCGGCGCGGCTGCCCTCGTCCGTATGACGGCTACCAGGTGTCCCAGTGGGCGATCTCCTCCGTGCCGACCCGGGGCCCGGGCCGGAAATCCGTGCCGATCGTGTGCGCGAGCGGGATCAACGCGGCCTGGAGCACCGTCTCGTACGGGATCCCGAGCAGTTCGGCCGCCTCCCGCTCGTAGTGCAGGTGCGGGGTGGTCCATGCGGTGCCGAGCCCGCGGGAGCGGGCCGCCAGCATGAACTGCCAGACGGCCGGCAGGATCGATCCCCAGGTGTTCGCCTGCCCGACGTGCGAACTGTTCTCGTGCCGGCCCTGGACGCGGATGCACGGAACCACCAGCACCGGTACCTCGTGCAGATGCTCGAAGAGGTGCTGGGCGCTGTCCGCGATCCGCCGGCCGCGCACCAGGTCGCCGCGGTTCACGCCGTCCCTCACGACCTGCTGGCGGGGCCGGGCGAGGCCCAGCCGGTACAGGTCGGCCAGTGCGGCCCGCTTGGCCGGGTCAGTGACCAGGACGAAGTCCCAGCGCTGCCGGTTGCGCCCGGTGGGCGCCTGGGAGGCGAGCTGAAGGCACTCCTCGATCAGCTCGCGTTCCACCGGCCGGTTCAGGTCGAGGCGTTTGCGGACGGCGCGGGTGGTGGTCAGCACGTCGTCGGCGGTCAGGTCGAGCGGGGGCATGGAGCTCCGTCCTTTGCAGCGGTCACAGGGTTGTGCGGGGGTCAGGAGAGGGGGCGGTGCCCGGCAGGCGCGGGACCGCGGCCAGCAGCCGGCGGGTGTACGGGTGCTGCGGTGAGCCCAGGACCTCGGCCACAGGCCCCTGTTCGACGACCACGCCGTCACGCATCACCAGTACCCGGTCGCTGACCTGCTGCACCACGGCCAGATCGTGCGAAATGAACAGCATGGCCAGGCCGTAGGCCCTACGGAGCCGGGCCAGCAGCTCCAGGACCTGGGCCTGCACCGTCACGTCCAGCGCCGACACGGGCTCGTCGCAGACCAGCAGCCGGGGCGACGTGGCCAGCGCGCGGGCTATCGCGACCCGCTGACGCTGTCCGCCCGACAGCCCGGCCGGCCTGCGCTCCAGCAGGGCCGTGTCCAGACCGACCTGGTCGAGCAGCTCGGCCGCCCGCTCCCGGCGCCGCGCGGCCCGGCCGGGCCCTGCCACGGACAGGGCCTCGTCCAGCAGGCGCCGTACGGTGAACCGGGGGTCGAACGACCCGAGCGGGTGCTGGTGGACCAGCTGTATGCCCCGGCGCAGGGGGCGTCGGCGCCGCTCGTCCAGCGCGCTCCACGGCTCGCCGTCCAGCAGGACCCGGCCCTCGTCGGGGGCCAGCAGCCCCATCGCCATGGCCGCCAGGGTGCTCTTGCCGGAACCGGACTCGCCCACCACACCGAGTGTCTCGCCAGGAGCCACCGTGAAGTCGACGGATGAGACGGCGGTGCGCGTCCCGCCACCGGGGGAGCGGTACCTCTTGACCAGGCCGGCCCCGGACAGCAGGGGCCGGCCGGCCGGCTCCACCGGCCGGGTCCGCACCGGCAGGGGCACACGGCCGGGGACCGAGGCGATCAGCGTCCGGGTGTACGGGTGCTGCGGGGAGCCGAGCACCGTGGCAGCCGGCCCGGACTCCACCACCCGCCCCTCGGTCATCACCGCGATCCGGTCCGCGAGCTGTGCCACCACGGCGAGGTCGTGGCTGATGAGCAGCAACGCGGTGCCCGACTCCTTGAGCTCCCGCAGGAGTTCCAGGACCCGGGCCTGGACCGTGACGTCCAGGGCGGTGGTGGGTTCGTCCGCGATCAGGACCCGGGGGCCGCCCGCCGTCGCCGAGGCGATCAGGGCCCGCTGGCGCAGCCCGCCGGACAGCTGGTGCGGATACTGCCGGGCGCGCAGCTCCGGTTCCGGGACCCCCGCGGCCGCGAGGAGCCCGGTCACCCGGCCCGGCACCTGCGCGCGAGTGGCCAGGCGGTGGGCGAGGAGGGGTTCGGCGACTTCCGCGCCGACCCGCCGCAGCGGGTCCAGAGCCTGGAGGGCGTCCTGCGACACGAGGCCCACGACCCGGCCGCGCACGGCGCGCCAGTCCCGTTCCCGGAAGCCGGTGGTGTCCACGCCGTCCACCCGCATTCCTTCGCTGCTCACGGCCGACTCGGGACCGGCCAGCCCGATCAGGGACCGGGCCGTGACGCTCTTGCCGGATCCCGACTCGCCGACCAGCGCCAGGCATTCGCCCGGTGCGAGGGCCAGCGAGACGTCGTGGACGACGGTCCGGCGCCTGCGGCCGTGGCCGAAGGAGACGGTCAGGCCGCTGACCGCCAGGACGGCGGTGGACGCCGCGGCTTCGCTCCCGGTGTCCGGTACGGAGCCCTTCGGGGGAGCGCTCACGCTTCTCGCCTGCCTTCAAGTCGGAGGTGCAGCTGCCGCCCGACCACGGTGACCGCGACCACCGACAGGGTGATCGCGGCCCCTGGGAACACCGCGATCCACCACGCGCTCTGCAGCGCATCCCTGCCCTGGGCGAGCATCGCCCCCCACTCGGGGGCGGGTGCCTTCGGGCCGAGGCCGAGGAAGCTGAGCGCCGACCCGGAGATGATCGCCGTGCCCACCCCGAGCGTCGCGGGCACGACCAGCGGGCCGAGCGTGTTGGGCAGCACATGGCGTAGCACCACCGTCCGGCGGCGCAGCCCGAGCCCGACGGCGGAGCGGATGTACTCGGCCCTGCGCACCACCTGGGCCTGCCCCCGGACGAGGCGTGCGTAACCGGGTACGGAGGAGACCGCGATGGCCAGCGCCGCGTTCACGGAGCTGGGCCCGACGACTGCGATCACCAGCAGGGCCAGCAGCAGTTCCGGCAGGGCGAGCATCACGTCCATGGACCGCATCGCCACCTGGTCCGCGAACCGCCCGAGCAGCGCGGCGGGCAGCCCGATCAGCAGACCGACCGAGACGCCGAGCACCGTGGCGCCGACGCCGAGGAGCAGGGAGTGGCGCGCTCCGTGGATCACCCGGGCGTACACGTCACGGCCCAACTGGTCTGTGCCGAACCAGTGTTCGGCGCCGGGGGGCAGCAGGGCGGCCACCGGATCGGCGTCGGTCGCGGACGCGTGGGACAGCAGTCCGGGGCTCACGCACGCGACGGCGGCGACGGCCAGCACGGTCAGGGCGAGCGCCGGCCCCGGCCGGAATACGGCCAGCCGCTCGCGCAGCGGGACGGAGGAAGGCCGCGCCACGGCCAGGCCGGCGGGAGGGGCGTTCATGCGGGGCTCCTGAGCCGCGGATCCGCCCACAGACAGAGCAGGTCCGCGCATGCGTTGACGACGAGATAGACGAGGGCGGACAGCAGCACCAGGCCGACGACGACGGGGATGTCACGGCCGGAGATGGCGTCCAGGGCCACCCGGCCGAGGCCCGGCCGGGCGAACACGGTCTCCACCAGAACCGTCCCGCCCAGCAGGCCGCCCGCCAGCCACCCGCTCAGCGTCACGGCCGGCACGGCGGCGTGCCGCAGCGCGTGCCGGAGCCGCAGCCCCGCACCGCTCAGCCCCCGGGAGCGCGCGGTGAGCGCGAACGGCTGGTGCAGGGCCGCCTCCATCCCCTCCCGGAGCACCTGGGCGAGCAGGGACCCGAACGGCACCGCCAGCGTGACGGCCGGCAGCACCAGCGACCGCCAGTCGCCCGCACCGGCCACCGGGAACACGTTCATCCGGAACGAGAACAGCGTCAGCAGCACGATGCCGAGCCAGAAGGCGGGCGTCGAGACGGCCACCAGCTCCGCTCCCGACACCGCGCCCCGCACCCGGCGCCGCCGCCCCGCGGTGGCGGACGCCATGACCACCGCCGTGACCACCAGCAGCGCCAGGGCACTGAGCGCCAGCTGGGCGGTGTCGCCGAGCTGCTCACCGATGATCAGCGAGACGGGCTGCTGCTGCTGGTAGGAGGTGCCCAGGTCGCCCGTGGCCAGCCTCGACAGGAACGAGACGTACTGCACCGCCGCGGGGTCGTCCAGGTGGTACTCGTGCCGGATCCGGTCACGCAGCGCCGACGAGTCGGTGGCCGACGCGCCGAGCAGGGTCGTCACCGGGTCCCCGGGCACGAGATGGAGTACCAGGAAGGTCAGGCTCGCCGCGCCCCAGAGCACCAGCACGGCGCCGACCGCGCGGTGCAGCAGCCAGCGGGCGACGGGTGGGAAGACCCCGCTCACCTCGTGTTCTTCCAGACCCCGGCGAACTGCGGCCACGCGTTGGCGTCGAAGGTCAGTCCCTCCGCGCCGCGGGCGATGCCGACGGAGGTGACCGGTACGTACAGGGGGAGCACGGTCGCGTGGTCGACGGCCCAGCGCTCCACCTTGGCGTACGACTTCTCGCGTTCGGCCGGCTCGGCCTCGCCGGCGCCCGCCCGCAGCCAGCTGTCGACCTGGTCGTCCTCGGTGCGTGAGACGTTCTGGCCGCCCGCCGCCGGCAGGTTGGACGAGAGGTAGAAGCCGGCCAGGATCGCCGGGTCGGCGCGGACCCAGGCGTTGTCCCACACGTCGTAGTCGCCCGTGCCGTAGCGCTCGAAATAGGCGCCGGTCTCCACCGGGTCGCGGACCAGGTCGATGCCGTTCTTCTTCAGTTCGGCCTGCACGGCCTCGCCCAGCACATCGCGCTGGTCGCGTACCAGGGCGCCGATGAACGGCCAGTGCAGTGCGAGCCGTTGCCCGTCCTTGGTGCGATAGCCCTTGGAGTCCCGGCCGCTCCAGCCCGCCTCGTCCAGCAGTTCGGCGGCGGCCGCCGGGTCGTGCTCCACCGCGCCCTCGATGGACTTGTCGTACGCGGCGGGTGTGGCGGGGCTCAGCGGGCTCCAGGCGCGTTCGTACTCACCCCGGTAGATGCTCTTGACCAGCGCGTCCACGTCGACGGACTGCTGGAAGGCCCGGCGTACCCGCTCGTCGCGGAGCGGGCCGCGGGAGGTGTTGAGGTAGAGGGAGTAGGAGGCGCCTGGGGCCTGCTGTGTGGTCAGCCGCAGGGAATCGTCGCGCTGCACGGCCGCGGACGAGGTCACAGGAACGGCGGCCGCGTCGACCTGACGGCTGGTCAGGGCGCCCGTGCGCACGGAGTCCTCGGGGAGGAAGCGGACGACGAGCTTGTCCACGAGCGGCGGGCCCTGGTGGGCCGCGCCTTGCGCGGCCCAGGCGTAGTCCTCGTTGCGGACGAACTCGGCCCGGTCGTTCTTCACGTACCGCTCCGCGCGGAACGGGCCCGTGCCGATCGAGTACGTCCCGCCCGCGCAGAGCTTGTCCTTGAACTCGGTCAGGGAGCGGGGCGAGGCGATGCCGAGATACGGGGTCGAGGCCGCCTGGAGGAAGGGGATGTTGGGCTCGGAGAACGTGACCTTGATGCTGTGCTTGCCGAGGACCTCGCTGCCGCTGTAGGGGCCGAGCAGGGCGGCGGCGTACAGCGACTTGGTGGCGGGGTCCTTGATGTGTTCGAGGTTGGCCTTCACCGCTGCGGCGTCGAAGGCGGTCCCGTCGTGGAAGGTGACGTCGTCGCGCAGCTGGAAGGTGTAGGTGCGGGCATCCTCGGAGACCGTCCAGGACGTGGCGAGCCAGGGGTGCAGCCTGCCCTTGGCGTCCAGCTGGACCAGGGAGTCGAAGACGTTGCGCTGGACGACGGCGGTGATGTCGCCGGGGCTGGTGTGCGGGTCGAGGCAGGAGGTGCCTACTGCGGCGGCGTAGGTGAACGTGCCCCCACGCACCGGTTCGCCTCCCTTGCGGTCGGCCTGCTCACCGCCGCTGCCGCAGGCGGTGACTAACAGCAGCAGGGCGGTGACAGTGACGGCCGCGACAGGTCTTGTGGCCATGAGCCTCTCCATACGTGGTGCGAAGCGCTGGTAGGGACGGGGCGCCCGGTGTGAGGGAGTCCGGGACTTGTGTGCGGCCGGCCGTTCCCCGACCGCGGCGCCGCGCTGCGTTGTGCGCCGGCCTGGACGCGGTCGGACATGCCGGGCCCGCGCCGGGCGGGGACATGCCGTCGGGCGGGCGGCACAAGGCTGTAGAGTACGAACTTTTCGTCTGCCCGTCAATCATCTGAAAAAAGATTAAATGTTGCGCGATTGTGTCGTATCTCTGTTCCTCGGGGCGTCGCGCGGCGAAGTCTGCTAGGGCCGCCGGGCCTCGCGGGAGTGAGTCGCGTCACTCAGAGTGAACTTTTCGGCATACATCCCGGTGGGCCGGACAGGTGTCCAGGCTGCTGGTGCGCCATACCCCGGACACCGGCACGCAGCAGTGCTCGGCCGGACCGGTGCGGAGCAATTCAGGCACGGAAGGCAGATCACTACATGTCGGTTTCTCACCCGTCGGCTCCGGCCGCACCGCGCGACGCGGTGCTGGAGACCGTGCACATCGACGGCGCCTGGCGCCACGCGGTCTCCGGCGCGAGCCGCGAGATCCTCGACCCCGCCGACGCCACCGTCCTCGCCCTCGTCTCCGAGGGCGGCATCGAGGACACCGACGCGGCCGTGGCCGCCGCCCGCCGGGCCTTCGACGACGGCCCCTGGCCCCACCGGCCCGTCGCCGAGCGCGCCGATCTGCTGCGGCGGGTCGCCGGGCTCCTCCAGCGGGACCGCGAGGAGATCGCGATCACCGAGAGCCGCGACACCGGCAAGACCTTGGAGGAGGGCCGCGTCGACGTCGACGACGTCACCAACGCCTTCCGCTACTTCGCCGACCTCGTCATGAACGAGAGCGGCGGCCGGGTCGTCGACGCAGGCGACCCCGACGTCCACAGCGTCGTCGTGCACGAACCGGTCGGTGTCTGCGCCCTGATCGCACCGTGGAACTACCCGCTGCTCCAGGCCAGCTGGAAGATCGCCCCGGCACTCGCCGCGGGCAACACCTTCGTGCTCAAGCCCAGCGAGGTCACTCCGCTCTCCACCGTCCACCTGATCCGGCTGCTCGCCGAGGCAGGACTTCCCGACGGCGCCGCCAACCTCGTCACCGGCGCCGGTGACCCCGTCGGCGCACGGCTCTCCGAACACCCGGACGTCGACCTGGTCTCCTTCACCGGCGGGCTCGCCAGCGGCACGAAGGTCGCCCAGGCCGCGGCGCCCACGGTCAAGAAGGTCGCCCTGGAGCTCGGCGGCAAGAACCCCAACGTCGTGTTCGCCGACTCCTGCGCCACCGACGAAGGCTTCGACACCACCGTCGACCAGGCGCTCAACGCCGCGTTCTTCCACAGCGGCCAGGTCTGCTCCGCAGGAGCCCGCCTCATCATCGAGGAGTCCGTCCGCGACCGCTTCGTCACCGAACTCGCCCGCCGCGCCGACGCGATCCGGCTCGGACGGGGCACCGTCGACGGCGTCGAGTGCGGCCCGCTGGTCTCCGCGCAGCAACTCGCCAAGGTCGAGGCGTACGTGGCCTCTGCCCGCCGGCAGGGCGCGGTCGTCCGCTCCGGCGGAGCGCGCCCCGAACCCTCCGACATCCGGCCCGCGAGCGGCTACTTCTACCGGCCGACCGTCCTGGACGGCTGCCACCGCGAGATGAAGGTGGTCCGCGAGGAGACCTTCGGCCCGATCCTCACCGTCGAGACCTTCCGTACCGAGGAAGAGGCCGTCACGCTGGCCAACGACACGGACTACGGTCTCGCGGGCGCCGTGTGGACCACCGACGCGGGCCGCGCCCGGCGCGTCGCCGGGCGGCTGCGGCACGGCACCGTCTGGATCAACGACTACCACCCCTACCTCCCGCAGGCCGAGTGGGGCGGCTTCGGCAAGTCCGGCACGGGCCGGGAACTCGGGCCCACCGGTCTCGCCGAGTACCGCGAGTCCAAGCACATCTACCAGAACCTCAACCCGCGTCCGCAGCGCTGGTTCGCCGGCTGAACAGGCCGTCTCCCTCCCCGCCCCGCTGTTCGCAGCACCACATACGCCAGCACCTTGCAGAAGGAGCAACCGATGCCCCCGTCCCCCAGCACCGCACGCCCCGAACCTGTCGACTACGTGATCGTGGGAGGCGGCACCGCCGGCTCGGTCATAGCCTCCCGCCTCACCGAGGACCCCGACGTCACTGTCACCGTCATCGAGGGCGGCCCCACCGACATCGACCGCGAGGACGTCCTCACCCTCCGCCGCTGGCTCGGCCTGCTCGGCGGCGACCTCGACTACGACTACCCCACCACCGAACAGCCCCGCGGCAACTCCCACATCCGGCACAGTCGCGCCCGCGTCCTCGGCGGCTGCTCCTCGCACAACACGCTGATCAGCTTCAAGCCGCTGCCCGGCGACTGGGACGAATGGGCCGAGGCCGGCGCCGACGGCTGGGACGCCGCCGCGATGGACCCCTACTTCGCCCGGCTGCGCAACAACATCGTGCCCGTCGACGAGAAGGACCGGAACGCCATCGCCCGCGACTTCGTCGACGCCGCCCAGGCGGCGGCCGGCGTCCCGCGCGTGGACAGCTTCAACACGAAGCCCTTCCACGAGGGAGCCGGCTTCTTCGACCTGGCCTACCACCCGGAGAACAACAAGCGCTCCTCCGCGTCCGTCGCCTACCTCCACCCGCACATCGAGGCCGGTGACCGTCCCAACCTCTCGATCCTGCTGGAGACATGGGCGTACCGCCTGGAGTTCGACGGCAACCGGGCCACCGGGGTGCACGTACGCACCAAGGACGGCGAGGAGATGCTGCTGCGCGCCGCCCGTGAAGTCATCGTCTGCGCGGGCGCGGTGGACACGCCCCGGCTGCTGATGCACTCCGGAATCGGCCCGGCGAAGGACCTTACCGAGCTCGGCATCCCCGTCCTCCACGACGCACCGGGCGTCGGCGAGAACCTGCTCGACCACCCCGAGTCGGTCATCGTCTGGGAGACCGACGGTCCCATCCCGGAGAACTCCGCGATGGACTCCGACGCGGGTCTGTTCGTACGGCGCGACCCCGGATCCCGGGGCCCCGACCTGATGTTCCACTTCTACCAGATCCCCTTCACCGACAACCCGGAGCGCCTCGGCTACGAGAGGCCCGAGCACGGCGTGTCGATGACCCCGAACATCCCCAAGCCACGCAGCCGCGGCCGTCTCTGCCTCACCAGCGCCGACCCCGAGGTCAAACCGGCCCTGGACTTCCGCTACTTCACCGACGAGGACGACTACGACGGCCGCACCCTGGTCGACGGCATCAAGCTCGCCCGCGAGATAGCGAAGACCGAACCGCTGGCCCACTGGCTCAAGCGCGAGGTGTGCCCTGGGCCCGAGGTCACGTCCGACGAGGACATCAGCGAGTACGCCCGCAAGGTCGCGCACACCGTCTACCACCCGGCCGGCACCTGCCGGATCGGGGCCGAGGGCGATCCGGCGGCCGTCGTCGACCCCCAGCTGCGGATCCAGGGACTGGAGGGCATCCGGATCGCCGACGCGTCCGTCTTCCCCACCATGCCCGCGGTGAACCCCATGATCGGCGTCCTGATGGTGGGCGAGAAGTGCGCCGAGCTGCTCCGAGCGACCCCGACCACCGGAGGCGATGTCCGATGACCGAAGCCGGCACCCCTGTATTCAGCGTCAAGGGCCTCTGGAAGGTCTTCGGCCCCAAGGCCGACCGCATCCCCAACAGCGAGTACGCCGCTCTGCCCCCCGCCGAACTGCGCGAGCGCACCGGCTGCACCGCCGCCGTGCGTGACGTCTCCTTCGACGTGCAGAAGGGTGAAGTCTTCGTCGTCATGGGCCTGTCGGGCTCCGGCAAGTCCACCCTCGTACGCTGTCTGACCCGGCTCATCGAGCCCACCAGCGGCACCCTCGCCATCGACGGCGAGAACGTCCTGGCCATGGACACCACCCGGCTGCGTGAACTGCGCCGCCACCGTGCCGCGATGGTCTTCCAGCACTTCGGGCTGCTGCCGCACCGCACCGTCCTCGACAACGTCGCCTACGGCCTGGAGATCCAGGGTCTCGGCAAGGCCGAACGCCGGGCCAAGGCCGCCGAACTGGTCGAGAAGGTCGGTCTCGCGGGTCTCGAGGACCGCCGCCCCGCCCAGCTCTCCGGCGGGCAGCAGCAGCGCGTCGGCCTCGCCCGCGCACTCGCCGTCGACCCGTCCGTCCTCCTCTTCGACGAACCGTTCAGCGCGCTCGACCCGCTGATCCGGCGCGAGATGCAGGACGAGGTCGTCCGGCTGCACCGCGAGGAGGGCCGCACGATGGTCTTCATCACCCACGACCTGAGCGAGGCGCTCCGGCTGGGCACCCGCATCGCGCTGATGCGCGACGGCGGCATCGTCCAGCTCGGTACCCCCGAGGAGATCGTCGGCTCGCCCGCCGACGACTACGTACGCGAATTCGTCCGGGACGTCCCCCGCGAACAGGTACTCACCGTCGCCAGGGCCATGCGCCCGCCGACCTCCGGCGAGAGCGACAACGGCCCCGCGGTCCGGCCCGGCGCCACCGTCTCCGAAGCCATCGAGGCCGTCGCCCGCTCCGGCGAACCGGTCGCACGGGTGATGGAGGGCGGCAAGCTGCTCGGTGTCGTCGACCACGCGTGCCTGCTCGACGTCGTCGCGGGTTCGGAGTCCCGCGAGGTGGCTGTCTGATGGCCACCGCCCAAGCCACCACGCGTACCGCCTCCGGGCCTCCGGGGAGCGGCCCGCTCGGCCTCCTTCGCGACCGGCCCGCCCTCGGCAAGATCCTTCTCCTGCTGGTGATCGCCGCCGTCGCCGTACCCTTCGCGCACGCACGCTGGGGCGGCGGACTCTGGCCCGGCGCCCTGACCGTCGACCTGAGCGGACCGCTCGGCGACGTCAACGACTGGATCATCGGCAACCGCGACAGTCACCCGCTGTTCCTCTACTTCTTCGGCCACATCAGCAACGCCGTCGTCCTGTCGGTGCGCGGGGTCTACCTGGCGCTGCTCGCACTCGGCTGGGCCGGCGTCACCGCCGTCGCCGCGCTCGTCGCCTGGCGTACGGCGGGATGGCGCCTCGCGCTGACCGCCGGGCTCTCCTTCCTCGTCTGCGGGCTGCTCGGCATGTGGGTGCCGACCATGCAGACCCTCGCCCTGATGACCGTCGCGGTCCTCACCTCCGTGATGCTGGGACTGCTCCTCGGACTCGCCGCCGGCCTCTCGGACCGTACGTTCCGTGTCCTGCGCCCCGTCCTGGACACCATGCAGGTGCTGCCCGCCTTCGCCTATCTGCTGCCCGTCGTGCTGGTCTTCGGCATCGGCGTGCCCGGGGCGGTCCTCGCGACCGTCGTCTACGCGGCTCCGCCGATGGCCCGGCTCACCGCACTCGGACTGCGCGGCGCCGACGCGGGCGTCATGGAGGCCGTCGCCTCGCTCGGCGCGACCGGCAGGCAGCGCCTGCTCAGCGCGCGGCTGCCGCTGGCCCGCAAGGAGCTGCTCCTCGGTCTCAACCAGACCATCATGATGGCGCTGTCCATGGCCGTCATCGCTTCCGTCATCGGAGCCGGCGGTCTCGGCGACCGCGTCTACCAGGCGCTCTCCTCCGTCGACGTCGGAGCCGCGCTCGCCGCGGGCATCCCCATCGTGCTGCTGGCCGTCGTGCTGGACCGCACGACCGAGGCGGCCGGCCGGAAGATCGGTACGGAACCCACCGGTCCGCAGGCACTGCGCGGGGTACGCGGCTGGGGGCTCGCCGCCCTGATCGCCTTCGCCGTAGCCGTCGTGGGCCGCTTCACCGGAGGCCGCGTCTGGCCCGAGGGCGGCATCGTCGCCATCGCGGAACCGGTCAACACGGCCAAGGACTGGATGGTCGACCACCTCTACACCGGCATCCCCCTCATAGGCGGAACCGCCGACTGGGCCGCGCACTTCACCAACTGGATCCTCAACCCGCTCCGCAGCGGACTGCAGGGCCTGCCGTGGTGGGGCGTGCTGCTGATCGTCGCCGCCCTCGCCTGGACCATCGGCACCTGGCGGACCGCGCTCACCGCCGTACTGGCCATGGCCGCCATCGGAGTTCTCGGCGTCTGGGACCTGTCGATGGACACGCTCAGCCAGGTCATCGCCGCCGTCGCCGTCACCCTGGTCCTGGGCTTCGGCATCGCCGTCGGCGCCGCGCGCAGCAGGCGCCTCGAACGGCTGCTGCGCCCCGTCCTGGACGTCTTCCAGACGATGCCGCAGTTCGTCTACCTCATCCCGGTCGTCGCCCTCTTCGGCGTCGGCCGCGCCCCCGCCGCCGCGGCGGCCGTCGTCTACGCGCTCCCCGCCGTCGTCCGCATCACCACCCAGGGACTGCGGGGCGTCGACCCCGCCGCGATGGAGTGCGCCCGCTCGCTCGGCGCCACCAGCGGTCAGCAGCTGCGCCAGGTCCAGATCCCCCTGGCCAGGCCCGCACTGCTGCTGGCCGTCAACCAGGGCGTCGTCCTGGTCCTCGCGGTCGTCATCATCGGCGGTCTCGTCGGCTCCGGCGCACTCGGTTACGAGGTCGTGTTCGGCCTCGCCCAGGGCGACCTGGCCACCGGCCTCGTCGCGGGGGCCGCCATCGTCTGCCTGGGGCTGATGCTGGACCGTGTCACCCAGCCGACCGCCCGCCGCCAGCGGAAGGAGAGCTGAGATGGCTCGCACCCGTACCCGCGCCCGCCTCCGCACGTCCGCGATCGTCGCCTCGGCCGGCGCGCTGCTGGCCGTCACCGGCTGCGGAGCGGCGGACATGACCAAGCAGGCCTCCCCGTTCGCGGCACCCGCGGACATCAAGACCGTGACCCTCTCGGTCCAGTCCTGGGTCGGCGCACAGGCCAACGTCGCCGTCGCGCAGAAGATCCTCGAGGACAAGCTCGGCTACCGCGTCGACCTCGTCCAGACCGACGAGGTGCCCGCCTGGGACGCCCTCAGCCAGGGCCGGGTGGACGCCATCCTGGAGGACTGGGGCTACCCCGACCAGGAGCAGCTGTACGTCAAGGACAAGAAGACCATCGTCTCCGGGGGCGACCTCGGAGTCACGGGCCACATCGGCTGGTACGTCCCCAAGTACTGGGCGGACGAGCACCCTGACGTCACGAACTGGAAGAACCTCGACAAGTACGCCGACGAGCTGCGCACCGCGGAGAGCGGTGACAAGGGCCAGCTGATGGACGGTTCACCGTCCTACGTCACCAACGACAAGGCGCTGGTGAAGAATCTCGGCCTGGACTACAAGGTCGTCTTCGCCGGCTCCGAGGCCGCGCAGATCACGCAGATGCAGCAGTTCGCCAAGGAGAAGAAGCCCTTCCTCAGCTACTGGTACCAGCCGCAGTGGCTGTTCAACGAGGTGCCGATGGTCGAGGTGAAGCTCCCGGAGTACTCCGACGCCTGCGCGGCCAAGGACCCCGCGGACATCGACTGCGCGTACCCGACGACCCCGCTCCAGAAGTACCTCAACGCGGACTTCTCGAAGCGCGGCGGGGAAGCCGCCGCCTTCCTGAAGAAGTTCAAGTGGTCGGAGAAGGACCAGAACGAGGTCTCCGAGCTGATCGCCTCCGAACGCCTGACGCCCGACGAGGCGGCCACCCGCTGGATCGAGAAACACCCGGCCACCTGGAAGAAGTGGCTGGACCGGTGACCTGAGCCGAGGACTCCTTCCGCCCCCCCGTCAGCCGCCGCGGCACATGCCGCGGCGGCTGACGCGCGTCCGGGATCTCGGTCCTCACTATTCACTCAGTACATGTACTGAGGATATAGTCCGCGCATGAGTACCCGTCATGTCCTCCTGGGCCTGCTCGCGGCCGGGCCCTGCCACGGCTACGACCTGAAGCGGCAGTACGACGCCCGCTTCCCGCAGGCCCGCCCGCTCGCGTACGGGCAGGTCTACACGACGCTGCAACGCCTGGTACGTGACGGCCTGGCCGCGGTCGACGGCACCGACTCCGACGGCGGCCCGGAGCGCACCCTCTACCGGTCCACCGGTGAGGGATCGCGTGAACTGGACCGCTGGGCCGAGGAGATCACCGCGCCCGCGCCCTTCGTGACGAACGAGATCTTCGCGAAGGTCGTGGTCTCGATCCTCGTCGCGGCGGTCCCCGCGCAGCCGGGCCAGGACGGACGGAAGCCCGACGCCACGGCGCATCTGAGGGCCCAGCGCGCCGCCCACATGGAGCGCATGCGCGAGCTCACCGCACTCAAGACCGCGCCGGGCGCCGATCTCAGCACGGTGCTCTCGGCCGACTACGCCCTTGTCCATCTCGACGCCGACGTGCGGTGGATGACCACTACCGCCGCCCGCATCGACACCCTGACCGCGGAGGTCAACGCAGCATGATCACACCGGACGAACGGCTCTTCACGGGGGAGGCCGCGCTGATCACGGCGCGCGGCCTGAAGAAGGCGTACGGGAGGGCCGAGGCGCTGCGAGGCGCTTCGCTCGACCTCCGCGCAGGCGAGATCCTCGCCGTCACCGGCGCCAGCGGCAGTGGGAAGTCCACCCTGCTGCACTGCCTGGCCGGCATCGTCCGCCCCGACGAGGGAGTCGTCGCCTACGGAAGCGAACACCTCGACCATTCGTCGGAAGAACGGCTCAGTGAGCTGCGGCGCAGCGACTTCGGGGTGGTGTTCCAGTTCGGCCAGCTGATCCCCGAGCTCACCGCGCTCGACAACGTCGCGCTGCCGCTGCTGCTCGCGGGGACACGCCGCGGCCCGGCGCACCAGAAGGCGCGGGAGTGGCTGGAACGCTTCGGCGTCCGGGGGCAGGCCGGCCTGCGTCCCGGCGAGATGAGTGGCGGTCAGAGCCAATGCGTCGCACTGGCGCGCGCCTTGGTCACCGAGCCCAAGGCCGTCTTCGCGGACGAGCCGACCGGGGCTCTCGACTCACTCGCCGGGGAGCAGGTGATGACCGCTCTGGTGCACACCGCGAGGGAGATCGGTACGGCGGTGCTGCTGATCACCCACGACGCCCAGATCGCCGCCTACGCGGACCGCGAGGTGTGGCTGCGGGACGGGGTCGTCCACTCCGCCCCGGCCGATGTCCTCGCGCGGGAGGCGGCTCGCCGTGAGGTCTGACATCCGTATCGCCTGGACACTCGCGCGCGGCTCCGAACGCCGTGAATGGTGGAGGATCTCCCTCACCTTCCTGGGCGCCCTTCTCGCCACGGGCTTCGCCCTCGCGGCAGCCACGGTCGCCGCCGTGCAGGGGCAGGTCTCGATCCCGTACGCCCACGGCCTGCTCGACCAGCCCGGCGAGCGTGGGGGCGTGGTGCTCGCGCTCGTGCTGCTGCTGGTCCCGGTTCTCGGCTTCCTCGGACAGTGCGCGCGCATCGGCGCCGTGCACTGTCACCGGAGGATGGCCGGGATGCGGCTCGCCGGAGCAACCCCCGCACAGGTGCGGAGGATCGCCGCGGTGGAGTCCGCGTTCGCCTGCCTGGCCGGCTCGGCAGCCGGGTTCGCCGCGTTCGCCGTGTTCCTCGCCGTAGCGGGACACACTCCGCCTCCGATGGCCTGGGCGGGATTCGTGGTGGTCGTACTCGCCGTTCCGGTGGTCGCCGCGCCGGTGAGCGTCTTCGCACTGCGTCACGTCGTCGCTTCACCCCTCGACCATGTGCGCAGGACAGGCCCGGACCGGGGACGCCGGGCGGCGCTCGTCTCCTTGCTCGCGGTCGGGCTGATCGCCACGGCGGCACTGCTGCATCTGTCCCCGGCCGGCCGAAGCGTGAAGCCGTTCGCGCTGCTGGTCCTCGGCCTGGTGCTCCTCACCGGGGCGGGTGCGGTCTGGGTGAGCGGAGCGTTCGCGGCATTCGTGGGCCGCAGGCTCACCCTCCGTGCCCAGAACCCCGCGGTGCTCATCGCCGCGAGCCGCCTGGCCCAGGACCCGTGGGCGGCAGCGCGGACCCATGCCGCGCTGCTGCTGGTCACCGTTGTCGGCGTGGGCTTCGTAGGGGTCCGGGGAGTGCTGCTCGCAGCGCTGGCGGAGGGTGATTACCGGCCGGCGAGCCTGGCGTTCTACACCACCGGCATCGACCTGGCCGGATCCGCCGTCCTGGTCGCCCTGGCGATCAGCCTCTGCGGCCTCGCCGTGGGCACGGCCGAGTCGCTGGCCACCCGCCGCAGAGGCCTGGCGGCCCAGGCCGCTGCCGGGGTGCCGCACCGGGTCCTGGCCCGAGCCGCGCTCCTGGAGACCGCGCTCCCTCTGGCGCCCGCGCTTCTGCTCGCCGGCGCCGGGGGAACGGTGGTGTATCTGGCGTACGCCACGCTCGTGGGCGGGCCCGTCCCCCTGCTCCCGCTCCTCGTTCCGGTGGTGGTCTACGCGGCCTGCCTGCTGGCCGCGGCGACATCCCTGCCGCTCCTGCGGCGCGTGTCGCATCCGGCCGAACTCCGGTTCACGTAGCGGCCTTGGAGAGATCAGCCCCGCCGCGCGCTCGCGCCGCCACCACCAGCGTGGCGGCGACCAGCGCGGCGGCCAGGAGGCCGGTGGCGAGGACCGGGGCCGGGGTGAACGTCACGGCCAGTACGGCGAGGACGGCCACGGGGTGGATGAGGTCGTTGCGGCTGCGGAGTTCCTCCGCCCGGTGGTGCAGCAGCCACACCAGGGTGATGAAGACGGCCACGGGGACGGTGAACGTGGCCGCGGCGGCGTGGTCGGAGAGGTGGCCATGACCGGTGGCGTGGGCGACGTTGACCGCGAGTCCGGCGCCGACCGCGGCAGCCGAGGCGAAGACGAAGTAGTGGCCGTAGCCCCACAGGAGCGCCGCCTTGAGGCCGGTGAGCCGTTGCGGGGCGTTCTGCGAGAAGTAGAGCCACCACAGGGCGAACACGGTGAGTACGCCGCCGACGACGAGGGTCGCGATGTCGCCGAGCGCCGTCTCCTCGTCGAGGGCCGTACGGACGGCCGCCGTGGCTGCCGTCATGGTCTCGCCGAGGACGATGAGCGTGAACAGGCCGTATCGCTCGGCGATGTGGTGCGGGTGCCAGGGGGTCATGGCCGCGTTCTCGGCCCAGACGGGGACGGCGATCTCGGCCAGGACCAGGACGGCGAACGTCGGCAGGCCCCAGTCCTCCGGCAGCGCCAGGCGGGCGACCCAGCCGACCTGCACGATCAGGATGCCCACCGCGTAACGCAGGCAGGAGCGCCGCCGTCCGGGGTCGGAGCGGGCGGCGCGCAGCCATTGGGTGACCATGGCCAGCCGCATGATCACGTAGCCCCAGGTGATGACGGTGAAGTCCTGGTGCTGGAGGGCCTCGGCCGCACCGGCGGCCACGACGAGGGCGCCGGCGATCTGGACCAGAGTCAGCAGCCGGTACGGCACGTCGTCGGTGTCGTACGCGGAGGCGAACCAGGTGAAGTTCATCCACGCCCACCAGATGGCGAAGAACACCATGGCGTAGCCGAGGACCCCGTGCCCGATGTGGCCTTCGGCGAGTTCGTGCTCGAAGGCGGCCGACGCCTGGGCGACGGCGGTGACGAAGCACAGGTCGAAGAACAGCTCGAGCGCGGTCGCCGTGCGGTGTTCCTCGCCGGCGAGGCGGGCGACCATCGGCCGGTACCATGCGCCGAAGGCGGAGTGTGACTGACTCATGCGTACCCGGTTTCAAGGGTGGGGGAGGCCTGCCGGGTCGGGCCGGCTCGACGGACACCGGTCACGTTACGAGCGGGCCCCGGAAGCACGCAACGTCGACAGGCCGCCTCCCGGTGGGCACGAACCGTCGGAGCGGGACCTGATGACGACGTCCGTGGCGCCGAAGGCGAGCGCACGCCGGAGTTCGCCGTCCTGCACGTCGACCGCGACGATGCGGGAGGCCCCGGCGATCCGCGCCGCGCTCACCGCGTTGAGCCCCACGCCACCGGCGCCGATCACCGCAACCGTCTCGTTCGCCGCGACGCGCTCGACCATCCACAGGCTCGCCTCACCCTTGCCGAGTTCGGTGACGCTGTAGAGCGGCCGTCCACCCCAGTGCGTATCAGTGTTGCGGAGGATGCCGGAGGGCGGGCGGGGCGGTGTGCTGCCCGCCGGTCAGCGCAGCGCGTGGGCCTCCGCGTCTCCCGGCCGCTCGAACTGCGTGCGGTGCAGCTGCTCGTACCGCCCTCCGGCGGCCAGCAGTTCCTCGTGCGTGCCTCGCTCGACGACCCTGCCCTCCTCGACCACCAGGATCAGATCCGCCGCCCGCACCGTCGACAGCCGGTGGGCGATGACCACGGCCGTGCGGCCCTCCAGGGCCTCGGCCAGTGCCTCCTGGACGGCCGCCTCCGAGGTGGAGTCCAGGTGGGCGGTCGCCTCGTCGAGGATCACGACCCGCTGACTGGCCAGCAGCAGCCGGGCGATGGTGAGCCGCTGGCGTTCGCCGCCGGAGAGCCGGTAGCCGCGCTCGCCGACCACGGTGTCCAGTCCCTCGGGCAGCGACGCCACCAGGCCGTCCAGGCGGGAGCGGCGCAGCGCGTCCCAGATCTCCTCCTCGGTGGCCTCCGGCCGGGCGAGCAGCAGATTGGCGCGCACCGACTCGTGGAAGAGGTGCCCGTCCTGGGTGACCATGCCGAGCGTCTCCCGGATCGAATCGGCCGTCAGATCGCGTACGTCCACCCCGTTCAGCCGCACGGCGCCCGCGTCGGCGTCGTACAGCCGGGGGAGGAGCTGCGCGATCGTCGACTTCCCGGCTCCGGACGAGCCCACGAGCGCGACCATACGGCCCGGCTCGGCCGTGAAGGAGACGTCGTGCAGCACCTGTGCGCCGCCCCCGGAGTCGAGTGTGGCGACCTCTTCGAGCGAGGCGAGGGAGACCTTGTCGGCGGTGGGGTAGCCGAAGGAGACCCCGTCGAACTCCACGGAGACCGGCCCGTCCGGCACCCGGCGGGCGTCGGGCTTCTCGGTGATCAGCGGCTTCAGGTCGAGGATCTCGAAGACCCGCTCGAAGCTGACCAGGGCGCTCATCACCTCGACCCGGGCACCTGCCAGCGCGGTCAGCGGTGCGTAGAGCCGGGTGAGGAGCAGGGCCAGTGCGACGACCGCCCCCGGCTCCAGGCTGCCGCGCAGCGCGTAGTAGCCACCGAGCCCGTAGACCAGCGCGAGGGCCAGTGCCGAGACCAGGGTGAGCGCCGTGATGAAGGTGGACTGCAGCATCGCCG
Organism: Streptomyces sp. NPDC051064; assembly: GCF_044455985.1. Taxonomy (NCBI): domain Bacteria; kingdom Bacillati; phylum Actinomycetota; class Actinomycetes; order Kitasatosporales; family Streptomycetaceae; genus Streptomyces; species Streptomyces sp. NPDC051064. Next base: position 136,571 of record NZ_JBITFK010000003.1, on the reverse strand, counting down.
TACGGATGCCGATGTCACGCACCCGGCTCGCCCGTGAGGCGAATTCGGCGGACTCGTCGGCGGGCCGTCCGAAGAGCTTGATGAGCGTCGCGCCCGGCGCCGAGAAGCGCTCGGTCATCTGGGTGCCCATGGTGGCGTTGTGACCGGCGGCCTCCCGCTGGAGATCGGCCATCCGGGCACCCATCCGGCGGGCGGGTACGACGAACACCGGCAGCAGCACCAGGGCGAGCAGAGTGATCTGCCAGGAGATCGTGAGCATCACGGCCAGGGTCAGCAGCAGCGTGACGAGGTTGGAGACGACACCGGAGAGCGTGTTGCTGAACGCCCGCTGGGCGCCGATCACGTCATTGTTGAGCCGGCTGACCAGCGCACCGGTCCTGGTGCGGGTGAAGAAGGCGACGGGCATCCGCTGGACGTGGTCGAAGACGGCGGTGCGCAGATCGAGGATCAGCCCCTCGCCGAGGGTCGCCGACAGCCACCGGGTGAGGAGTCCGAGTCCTGCCTCCGCCACGGCGATCAGGGCGATCAGCAGGGCGAGCCGGGCGACCGTTCCGCCGTCCTCGCCCCGCACGATCGCGTTGACGACCCACCCGGCGAGCACGGGTGTGGCCACCGCCAGCAGCGCGGTGACCACGCTGAGGAGCAGGAAGCGGAGGATCCTGTTCCGATGCGGCCGGGCGAACCTCCCGATGCGGCGCAGGGTGGCCTTGGAGAAGGGTCTGTGATCCTTCTGGGCGTTCACAGTGCTGTGCAGTGAATGCCACGCGGTGACTTCCATGTCCATGCGGTGCCTCCGGGAAAGTCGGTCGGTATGCGTGGCACGCTAGGACCTCAAGCAAACTTGAGGTCAAGTGTTCGCGCCCGGCTTCACCCGTCGGGGCGGTCAGCGCGCCCGTACGGTCGCCATGACCTCCCGGTCGGGCTGCAGGGTCAGCGTCGGTACGGGACCGACGGGCCCCGGGTCCACCTCCAGCTGGAACCGGCGCGCAAGGACGGCGAGGATCAGCACCGACTCCACCATCGCGAAGCGCGTACCGAGGCAGACCCGGGGCCCCCCGCCGAACGGGAACCAGGCGTACTCAGGGATCTCGTCCACGGCCTCCGCGTCCCAGCGCTCCGGGCGGAACGCCTCGGGCTCAGGGAACCACCGCTCGTCCCGGTGGGTGGCCCACTGGCTGCTCCACACCCGCGTGCCCTCCGGCATCGGCACGCCGCCGATCCGGGCCCCCTCCTTGGCGATCCCGGTGACCAGCCAGATCGTCGGATACAGCCGGAGGGTCTCCTTCACCACCGCCTGGGCGTACGGCAGTCGGGCGTAGTCGTCGATCCCCGGCTCGCGGTCGCCGAGGACCCGGTCCAGCTCCTCGGTGAGCGCCGCCAGGGCGTGCGGAGTGCGGGAGAGCAGGTACCAGGCCCACACCAGCGTGGAACTGGTCGTCTCGTGGCCACCGATGTAGAGGGTGACCGTCTCGTCGCGGATCTCCTGGTCGGAGAGGTGCGCCCCGGTCTCGTCCACGGCGGTCAGCAGCCGGCTCAGCAGGTCGGGGCGTTCCCCGTCACCGTCCCGGTGCCGGGCCACCACGCGACCGACCTCCGCGTCGATCACCGCCGCGGCCTTCTTGATCCTGGCCCGTCCGGGTGTGGGCACCCAGTCGGGCAGGACGGCGCCGAGGCCGCTGAACTCCTTGCCGATCTCCTGCTGGGCGATGTCCATCGCGCGGCCCATCGACTCCGCGTCGGCCGGTGTGTCCACCCCGAAGATGGTGCGGACGGCGATCTTCTGCGTCAGGGCCGCCATCTCCCGCTTGATGTCGACGCGTTCACCGCCCGACCAGGTGTCGGCCAGCTCCACCGCGCACGCCGTCATCGTGGAGGCGTACGACTTCACCTGCTTGGGCCGCACCGAGGGCTGCACCAGTGACCGCTTGCGCCGCCAGTCGGTGCCGCGCGCGACGACGACGCCGTTGCCCATGACCGTACGGAAGGCGATGCCCAGCAGCGGCTGGTCGAAGGTGCGTTCCGTCTCGGTGAGCAGCTCCCCGATGCACTCGGGATCGGCGATGAAGACGCAGTCGTGCCGGCCGAAGCGCCAGCGGACCATGTCCCCGTACCCTCGCAGCCGTTCGAAGAAGGCCAGGGGGTCCTTGCCGAACTGGGGCAGGCTCCCCAGCAGGGGGAGGCCCCTCGGCCCCTGGACGAGCCGGTGACCGCGCGGTTCGGCGTCGAGGGCCGCGCCGGTTTCCGTGGACATGGGCAACTCCCGTCATCTGCCTTGTGCAGTACGTGAGTTGCAGAGCCTAATGCCAGTCGGCCATGGGTTCGAGAGGGGTCTTCGGTGCCGGGGCCCGGTGTGCCCGAGGGCCGCAGGCGGTGTCCTGCGGCCCTCGGATCCGGTGCTGCGCGATCAGACCCCCGGCGGCACCCGGGAAGGACGGCCGCCGCCGCGGGTGAGGCCGTAGCCGAACACCGCGGCCAGCGCCGCGAGTACGCCTCCGCCGACGGTCCACAGCCAGCGGTCGGTCCACCATCCGGAGGACCAGCCGTCCTCCGGCTCGCCGGCGGCCGGGGCGCCGCCCTGCGCGGAGGCGACGGAGACGCCCGGCACCAGGGGCTCGGCGAGGGAGCCGCCGACGTCGTGGGCGCCGCCCTGGCCGTCGGAGGTGACCTCGGTCTCGACGTGGACCGGCAGACCGAGGTCTTCCTCGGCCAGACCGACCACCGTCAGGCGTACGTAGTAGGTGCCGGGCAGAGGGTCGGACGCCCACGGCTCGGACCAGGCGCGGACCGTACGCAGCACACAGGACAGCTCGACGGTGCCCGCGTCCGGTGCCGCCTTCCTGGTCTGGTGGCCGTACATGCAGGCCTGCCTGCGGCGGAGCCCGTCGTAGACGTCGACCTGCCAGGTCGACGCGCCGTGCCGGGTGGCGCTCTCCGGAAGGCTCACCTTCGCGCGGACGGTGGGGCGTTGGCCCGAGTCCGCCGGGAACGACCAGTAGAGGTAGTCACCCGTGGACGCGTCGGCGGTGGCCGTCTGTTCCTGGCGCATCGCCGTGGCGGTGCGGAAGGTGGTGCCGGCCTCGGTCGGTCCCGCCGTCCCGTCCTCCGCGGGGCTCGCGCTCGCGGACGGGTCGTCGGCGACGGCGCCGCCCGCCGAGGTCAGCAGGGTGACGGCGGCCAGCAGCGCTCCCGCACACGCGCGTCCGAAGGTGGTTCTGCCGGTGGTACGCATCAGTTGGTCCTCCATACGGCAACGCGCCAGCGCGAGATCCAGCCGAACAGCAGACCCGCGATCAGTCCGGTCAGCACCATGACGCCCAGCAGCCACCAGCCACGGCCCAGGCCGAAGGCGGCGACGTCGGAGGCGTCGTCGGAGGCGTCCACGACGTCGATGGTGAGTTCGACGGGCATGCCGGGAGTGGTCTTCACGGACGGGGGTGCCGAGAAGGAGTTGCTGAGCTGGAGGCAGACGGCCTCGGCGGCGGGCTTCACGTCCGTGTCGTCCGCGTCGTCCTGGTCGGGCTTCGGGTACCGCAGCCCGGTGGAGACGGCGTCCGTGCGCCCCGTTCCGGACTCCGAGCCCCGGACGATCTCGCGGCCGTGGGTGGTCACCGCGCGCAGCAGGACCCCGTAGTCGTCGTTCACGGCGCGGTCCGCCGCCACGCTCACCGAGGCGCGCAGTTCCTGGCCGGGCAGGACGTCCACCCGGTACCAGCGGTGCTTGCCGATCTCCTGGCGGTCCGTGTAGAGCCCGGCCTTCAGCTCCGGGGCCGCGGAGCAGCTGCCCGCACCCTCGGTGGCCACGGGGGTGATGACGGGCTCCGCGGCACGGTCCACCAACTGCTTGACACGTCCCGAGAGTTCATCGGTGTGCTGGACCGCCGTGTAGGTACCGCCGGTGGCCTCGGCGATGCAGGTCAGCTGCTGCCGGATCTTGGCGTTCGGCACCAGGCCCAGCGTGTCGATGACCAGGTGGATCCCCCGGGCGGCGATGTCGCGCGCGACCTCGCACGGGTCGAGCGGGCCGCAGGTGTCCTCGCCGTCGGTGATCAGGACGATCCGCCGGGTGGCGTCCCCGCCATCGAGGTCGTCGGCGGCGCCCAGCAGGGCGGGCCCGATCGGGGTCCAGCCGGTCGGCGCCAGGGTGGCGACGGCCGTCTTGGCCTCGGTGCGGTCGAGCGGGCCGACCGGGTAGAGCTGCTTGGTGTCCTTGCAGCCGACCTTCCGGTCGTCGCCCGGGTAGTCGGCGCCGAGCGTACGGATGCCGAGCTCCACCTCCTCGGGCACCGCGTCCAGGACGTCGTTGAACGCCTGCTTGGCGGCGGATATGCGGGACTCGCCGTCGATGTCGCGGGTGCGCATGGAGCCGCTGACGTCAAGGACCAGTTCGACCTTGGGCGATGCGGCGGTGGAGGGTTCGTCTGCGGCGGCCGGGAGGGCGGTGCCGGGCCCGGCGGCCAGGGTGGCGAGCAGGACGCACACCCCGGCCGTCAGCCGTTTTCTTATGATCATCGCCGGATCCTATTGAAGATCCGCGGTCATCCCCAAAACGCGTGCGCCGGACGCGATTTCGGGGCTTGCCTCATCCGCCGAGCAGGGGTTCCGCGGCCTTGTCCAGCACCGAACCGACGCGCTCCCAGGTCTCGGTGTCCCGTTCCACGGGCGGGAGTTCGGCGTCGTCCGACTTGGCGTTCCAGCGCGTCGCGATGGCGACCGGGTCGCCGCCGCCCGCCGCGGAGGCGGCCAGCGCGGCCGCACCCAGCGCGACCAGTTCGCCGCTGCCCGGCACGATCAGGGGCCGTCCGGAGAGCCGGCGCACGGTCTCGACCCATGTGCGGCCCTGGGCGCCGCCGCCGATCAGCCGCAGTGGCCGGCCCGCGACCTCGGGGTCGTCCGGGTCGAGGCCGCAGGCCCGCAGGAGTTCGTCGAGTGCCCGCAGCACGGTGAAGGCCGCGCCCTCGTACGCCGCGCCCAACAGCTGCTGCGGTGTGGTGTCGTGCCGGAGCCCGGTGAGGAGCCCGGAGGACGTGGGCAGGTCAGGGGTCCGCTCCCCGTCCAGGTACGGGAGGAGGACCGCCTCGCCGCCGGGCGTCGCGTCGTCGCGGTGCAGCCCCAGCAGGGAGGCCACCTTGTCGACGGCCAGGGTGCAGTTGAGGGTGCAGGCCAGCGGGAGGTACGTACCGTCGGCGGCGGCGAAGCCGGAGAGGGCCGTGGACGCCGGGCGGGTCCGGGAGGCGGCGAAGACCGTACCCGAGGTGCCGAGGCTCAGGACCGGATGGTCCAGCAGCCCCGCACCGCCCAGGCCGAGACCCACCGCGGCGCTCATGTTGTCACCGGTGCCGGCCGCGACGGCGATCCCGGCCGGCAGGCCGAGCGCCTCCGCCGCGGCCTCGGTCAGGGAGCCGATCCGGGTCCCGCCCGTCGCCGCCACCTCGGGCAGCATGGAGAGGTCCAGACCGAGCCGGTCCAGCAGCTCCGGGTCGTAGGCGCCCGTGGCGGTGGAGTACCAGCACGTGCCCGACGCGTCGCCCGGGTCCGTCGCGGCGACGCCCGCGAGCCGCTCCGTGAGGAAGTCGTGGGGCAGGCGCACGGCGGCCGTCGCCTCGGCGTTCGACGGGTCGTTCTCGCGCAGCCACCGCCACTTCGTCGCGGTCATGGAGGCGACGGGCACCGTGCCCGTGCGCGCGGTCCACGCCTCGGGGCCGCCCAGCTCGGTGACGAGCGCGGCGGCCTGGGGCGCGGAGCGGGTGTCGTTCCAGAGGAGCGCGGGGCGCAGCGGGCGGCCGGCCCGGTCGAGGGCCACGAGTCCGTGCTGCTGTCCCGCGACGGCGATGCCGATGACGGAGGACGCGGAGAGGCCGGACTCCTTGAGCCCGGCCGCCACGGCGTCGCACAGCGCCCGCCACCAGACCTCGGGGTCGGTCTCGCGCGCCCCGCCCTCGCCTGTGACGACGTGCTGGGCGCGGCCGACGGCCAGCAGCTCACCGGTCTCGGTGTCGGTGACTGCAGCCTTCGTGGACTGGGTGGAGCTGTCCACGCCGATGACGACGGTACGCGGCGGCATGGGCTACCTCTTCTCGTGCGGTTTCCGGCGGTGCGGGTTTTGGGAGTGCGACAAACAAATTACGTGATCGACGGTGTCCGGAACAGAGGCGGCCCCCGTTTCGCCTTCAGGGGGGTTACGTCCATCCGGTACCGTGTGCATAATTAATCATGTCAGTGAACAAATAGGTTCGGGGTACTGGCGACGGCTCCGGACCCCAGGCAGGCGAAGGCGGACACATCATGACGGATCGCTTCACTCCCACTCCCGCGGACAGGTTCACCTTCGGTCTGTGGACCGTGGGCTGGCGTGGCAACGACCCGTTCGGTGAGCCGACGCGTCCCGCGCTGGACCCGGTCGAGTCCGTGGAACGGCTCGCGGAGCTCGGTGCGCACGGGGTGACGTTCCACGACGACGACCTGATCCCGTTCGGGTCCTCCGAGACCGAGCGTGCCCGGCTGATCGGCCGGTTCAAGGACGCGCTGGAGCGCACCGGGATGAAGGTCCCGATGGCCACGACCAACCTGTTCACGCACCCGGTGTTCAAGGACGGCGGGTTCACCTCCAACGACCGTGACGTACGCCGTTTCGCGCTGCGCAAGGTCATGCGCAACATCGACCTGGCCGCGGAGCTCGGCGCCACCACCTACGTCGCCTGGGGCGGGCGCGAGGGCGCGGAGTCCGGCGGCGCCAAGGACGTGCGCGTGGCCCTGGACCGGATGAAGGAGGCCTTCGACCTGCTGGGCGACTACGTCACCGAGCAGGGCTACGACCTGCGCTTCGCGATCGAGCCCAAGCCCAACGAGCCCCGCGGTGACATCCTCCTGCCCACGATCGGGCACGCGCTGGCCTTCATCGAGCGCCTCGAGCGCCCCGAGATGGTCGGCGTGAACCCGGAGACCGGCCACGAGCAGATGGCCGGACTGAACTTCCCCCACGGCATCGCCCAGGCCCTGTGGGCCGGCAAGCTCTTCCACATCGACCTCAACGGCCAGTCCGGCATCAAGTACGACCAGGACTTCCGCTTCGGCGCCGGCGACCTGCGCCAGGCGTTCTGGCTCGTCGACCTGCTCGAGACCTCCGACTACACCGGGTCCCTGCACTTCGACTTCAAGCCCGTACGCACCGACGGCATCGACGGGGTGTGGGAGTCCGCGAAGAACTGCATGCGCAACTACCTCATCCTCAAGGAGCGCGCCCTCGCCTTCCGCGCCGACCCCGCCGTCCAGGAGGCCCTGACCGCCTCCCGCCTGAACGAGCTCGCCCAGGCCACCGCCGCCGACGGCCTCAAGGCACTCCTGGCCGACACGTCCGCCTACGAAGACTTCGACGCGACCGCCGCAGCCGAACGCTCCATGGCCTTCGAAGCCCTCGACCAGCTCGCCATGGAACACCTCCTCGGCGTCCGCTGACCCACCCCCGGGGCACCCGACACACCACCACCGGGCGCCCCGGCCCAGCGGGACCCGCTGTCAGACATCCACCGGCGCGGGCCCGGCGTACGCCACCGGGTCCGCCAGCACGTCCTGCACCACCAGCGCCGCCGCGCCCCGCGCCGCGTCACCGGCGACGGACGACGCGCGCAGTCTGCCGCCGCCCCGGGACCACAGGCCGGACACCACGCGGCCCGTCAGCTCCTCGTCGGCAGGGGGCGAGAGCCACGGCATCAGCCCGCGGTATATCCCGCCGAGCACCACCGCGTCCGGGTCGAACAGATTGACCGCGCCGGACAGCACCTGCCCCAGCATCCGGCCGGCGTCGGCCACGGCGGCCAGCGCCACCGGGTCACCGGCCCGCGCCCGGCGCTCCAGCTCCATCACTCCGGCCGCCCCGCCCGCGGCCTCGTCGATGCCGGCCGCGCGGAGCAGAGCCGACTGGCCGGCGTACTGCTCCAGGCAGCCGCGCGAGCCGCAGCGGCACTCCGGGCCCGCGGGGTCCACCACGACGTGCCCGATCTCCCCGGCGAAACCGTGGGCGCCGCGCAGCAGTTCGCCGTCGAGCACCAGGGCTCCGCCGACACCGATCTCGCCCGTCAGATAGAGGAAACTGCGGACCGCCTCGAGTCCGCCGAACCACAGCTCGGCCAACGCCGCGAGATTCGCCTCGTTCTCCGAGCGCACCGGCAGAGGCGCCGTGCCGGGACGCAGTCCGGCGAGCGCCTCCGCGAACAGCTCCTCGGCGGCGACCTCGTTCCAGCCCAGGTTCGGCGCCTGGCGCACCGAACCGTTCGAGACGAGCCCCGGCAGCGCCAGCGCCGTGCCGACCGGGTACAGATCCTGCTCCCGCGCCGAGTCCAGCGTGCGGGCGGCGATCGCCGCCGCCCGGGCCAGGACCTCTTCCGGCGGGGCCCCACGGTTGTCGAGGTGCTCGGTCTGCCGCACCCGGCCGGTGCCCGCCAGATCCACGACGCACACCGACACGTAGTCGATGTTGATCTCCACGCCGAGTCCGGCCGGCCCGGTGCGCGCCACCTTCAGGGCCGTACCGGGGCGCCCGGCCTGACCGCTGAACATCTTGCCCGACTCGGTCACGAAGCCGCTGTCCAGCAGCTGCTCGACCAGGGAGGACACCGCGGCACGGGTGAGCCCGACCCGGGCCGACACTCCGGCCCGGGTCGCCTCGCCGGCCTCGCCCTCGTCCCGCACGGCGCGCAGCACGAGGCTCAGGTTGTGGCGCCGCACGGTGTCCTTGTCGGCCTTGGACCCCAAGGGCGTGAGGTAGCTCTTCATATCGTCGCCGAGCCTATGCGATGCCCCTCCGCGCACGGCTCGCGGTACGAGGCCGGGCCCGTGCGCTACATGTCCGCCGCGTCCGTCACCGCGCCCAGGTCGACGAACTTGAAGCCGGTCGCGTCCCGGCCCTCCTCGCTGCCCGACGCGGACGTCTCGTGCCCGTCCTGGACCACGAGCAGCCCGCGCGGGTAACGGGAGCCCAGCGGCGCGTCGATCACCGAGGCACCGTCGCACTCCTCGCTGCCGTCGAGGTCCGCCGACACGGCGGTGACGCGGAAGCCGCCCTCGTACTCGTTGTCCTCGGAGACCTCGCGGTCGTACAGCGCGAAGCTGTTGTCACCCTGACCGGACGCCATGAGGTAGCCGTCGCCGCCGGACTCGCGGAAGAGGGTCAGGCCCTCCACGTCGGCCGCCAGCCGCTTGCCGCCGAAGCCCGGGTCGGCGCCGGGGGCGCACTCCTCGGTCTCCGGGTCGTACGTCCCGGGGACGCCGTACTCCCGGACCTTGTCCACCAGGACCGGGCGCCCGGTGAGCGAGGCCGGCAGCCGCCAGATACCGACGTCCTCCTGTCCGGCGTAGAGCGTGCCGTCGTCCGGGTCGACGACCATGCCCTCGACCTGGGGCAGCTCGCCCGGCTCGCCGCACGGCGTCCACGACGTGCCGTCCGGGAGCCGGAAGGACGAGGGGAGCGAGAAGGTGCGCACCTTCCGGTAGCCCACCGTGCCCGTCGCCGTCGGCCTCAGCTCCAGCAGCGCGAGGTCCGTGGTGTTGCGGCGGCTGACGAGTGCGTACGACCGCCCGGAGGAGCGGTCCTGCCAGGTCGCGAGTCCGTAGGCCGTCCGCTGCTCGTTGATCTCGGCCTGGTCCGACGAGAAGACCGGGGCGGCGCCGGGGTCCGTGACGTCCTTCAGCGGGCCTCCTGGCTGCGACGGGTCGACGCGGTAGACACGGAGGCGGTCGTTGCCCCGGTCGCTCACCACGGCCACGTCGGCGCGGCCGGACGGGGTGCGGAGCCCGGTCACGAGGTCGACGTTGTTGAACCTGCCCGGAGCGTCGTCCTCCGTCGCGGGTGACGGTGCCGGGACCGACTGGACCAGGGACGCGTCCAGACCGTAGACCCGGAGCCCGCCCTCCTTGGCGGTCGCGACGACCAGGCTGCGCCCGGGGTCGGCGTCGTTGCGCCAGATCGCGGGGTCGTCGGCGTCGGCGTTGCCGCCCGCCTCGTCGTCGTGGAGCGGGGCCGTCTCGGCCGTCGCGCCGACGGACGGCAGCGACTGTGCCCGCGCCGGGGACAGCGGGACCAGAGTGATCAGTGCCGTGCCGAGGAGGGCGGCTGCCGCCGGCCAGGGGGAGCGGTGCATGCGCACGGATGGTTCCTGTCGTGAGAGGGACATGTCCATGACTCGTCAGGAAGTGTCGGGCGGGTGAGCGGTGCCCCGGTGTCGTGTCCATGAGGGGGATGTGGGCGCCAGGTGAATTCGCGGGGGCGGGCGGGTCCGGCGACGTGTGTCACCGGGCCCGCCCGTCGCCCGCCCGGGGGCTCAGGGCCGCGCACCCCGGGCCTCGAGCATGTCCGCCATCAGCGAGATCTCCGACTCCTGGGCACGGGCCATCCCGGCCGCCAGGTCCCTGATCTCGTCCGTGCCCGCCGAACCGGCGGCCGCCCGCGCCATGTCGGCCCCCGCCCGGTGGTGGACGGTCATCAGCCGCAGGAAGCGCACCTCCGCGTCCCTGCCCTCGGCCGCGCGCAAGGCATCCAGTTGGGTGTCCGTCGCCATGCCCGGCATCAGGGAACCGTCGGACGGGGTGACCGGGTGGCCCATCCACTCCATCGGCGGCCGGTCCGAACTCTTGGGCCGGCCCCAGGACTCCAGCCAGCCCAGCATCATGCCCCGCTGATTGGCCTGCGTGTTGATGATGTCGTACGCGAGGCGGCGTACGTCCTCGTCCTCGGACCGGTCCCGGACGATGAACGCCATCTCCACCGCCTGCTGATGGTGGACCGACATGTCCCGGGCGAACCCCACGTCGACGGAACTCTCCGCGGGGACGGCGCCGGGCGCCCCGGAGTCCGACGAGGAGGCCACCGAGGGCCGTACGACCATCAGCAGCACGAGCCCCACGGCCACGACGAACACCGCGGCCCCCGACCACACCAGCGAACGGGGAACGCGCGCGGACGAGGTCACTTGGCGACCCCGCCGGAGCAGGCGGCGCCCGGCTCAGGGGTCTGCGCGCCCTGGACGTACTTGGTGAAGAACTGTGCGACGCGGGCGTCGGTGGCGCTCTTCACGGTGAGCTGCTTGCCCCAGGCGCTGAGCGTCAGCGGGTCCTTCTGGTCGGCCACGGGGCTCATCAGGGAGTACGGCGTCCTGGCTACGCGCTCGGACAGCGCCTTCACGTCCGCGTCCTTCGCCTTGTCGTTGTACGTGACCCAGACGGCGCCGTGCTCCAGGGAGTGGACGGCGTTCTCGTTCGGTATCGCCTCGGTGTAGACGTCGGCGTCGCAGTTCATCCAGACCGGGTTGTGGTTGCCGCCGACGGGCGGGTTCATCGGGTAGTCCACGGGTGTCTCGACGTGGTCCTGGGTCAGGTCGTCCCAGGACTTCTCACCGGTGACGGGCGACGTCCTGGCCTGCTCCTCGGCCTTGTCCTGCTCGTCGGCGGCCGACATCAGGTAGCCGCCACCGGCGACGAGGCCGGCGACCACGACGACGGCCGCGGTGATGGTGATGATGCGGCTGCGACGCTCACGGGCCCGCTCCTTGCGGCGCGCCTCGTCGAGCTTGGCGCGGCGTGCGGCAGCGGGGGTGTTCTGGTTCTTGGGGGAAGCCATGTCTGGTCCTCGGGTTCGGCGGATCGCGTGCGCGGACGGCGCGTCACGCGGGGGAACGGGCACACGGACGAGTCACCTGCCGGGCGCCGGAGGCGGCGCGGGAGGTGGATCCGGAGGCCTAGATCCGCTGGACCTGAAGACGCAGGTGGTCGACAGCGCCCACGCCGTCGTTGGTGGGGCCCCGGATGGCCGCCGCGCCGGTGAGCGGGGCGGTCCGGAGCGCCGCCGAGGGGCAGGGCAGGGCGACGGGAGAGGGATGGGCGGGCAGCACGACGGCCGTCGAGTGGTCCGCCGTTCCGTGACAGGAGCTGCCGATCCCGCGTTCGTCAGGGGCGTCGGCCACCACGACCGACGCGGCAGCCGAGGGCACCGGGGTGAAGGCCCTCGCGGCCGTCGCGGAAGGTGCCTCGGCTCGGGGCGAGGCCGTGGCCGCCGGTGAGCAGCAGAAGAACACCGCCACGAGCATCAGCGCCCAGACCGGGGCGACGGGCAGGCCTCTGCCGCTCCGTCGTCGGTCGGTCCACACACTCGCTCCGGTCATCGCCGCCATCGTAGAGGGTGTGTGAATCTTCAATGAGTCGGCCTCACAGATTGGCAGGATAGTGTGCCCCGGTGACGACGCAATCGAACGTACCTGCTGGTTGGCATCCGGATCCTCACGGCGCGCCCCAGCTGCTGCGCTACTGGGACGGCTCCCGGTGGACCGAGCACACGCACCCGGCCCAGGGACAGGCACCCGCCCAGGCCCAGGCCGCCGCTCAGGCTGTCCAGCCCCAGGCCGCTCAGCCCCAGGCCGCCCACCCGTACGCCGCTCAGTCGAACTCCGCGGTGCCGCAGCAGCAGGCGCCCGCCCAGCAGTTCGCCCCCCAGCAGGCCGTTCCCCAGCAGGCCGGACCCGGCGGCGGCACGCTCTTCAACCAGCAGGTCCTGGTCGTGAACCAGAAGGCCAAGCTGATCGAGCTCACCAACGAGTACAGCGTCTTCGACCAGCAGGGCAACACCCTCGGTTCGGTCGTCCAGGTCGGCCAGAGCGCCGTGCGCAAGGTGCTCAGGTTCGTCTCCAGCGTCGACCAGTACCTCACGCACCGCCTGGAGATCCGCGACGCCTACGGGCAGCCGCAGCTGCTCCTCACCCGCCCGGCGAAGTTCATCAAGTCCCGGGTCGTCGTCCAGCGCCCGGACGGACGACCCGTGGGCGAGATCGTCCAGCAGAACGCCATCGGCAAGATCAACTTCGCCATCATGGTCGACGGGCAGCAGATCGGCGCCATCAAGGCCGAGAACTGGCGCGCGTGGAACTTCGCCATCGTCGACCACAACGACGCCGAGATCGCCAGGATCACCAAGACCTGGGAGGGCTTGGCGAAGACGATGTTCACCACGGCGGACAACTACGTGCTGCAGATCCACTACCAGCTGCCCGAACCGCTGTTGAGCCTCGTCGTGGCGACAGCACTCACCGTGGACACCGCACTCAAGCAGGACGCCCGCGGCCTCGGCTGATCCTCCGGGGCCGGGGCCGCCGCCCCGGCCTCAGGCCTGCGCCGTCCCCTTCCGCTCCGCCTCCGCCAGCTCAGCCAGCACCCGTTCCGCCACCGCGAACGCCGAGTTCGCCGCAGGGACCCCGCAGTAGACCCCTGTCTGCAGGAGCGCGGCCCCGATCTCCCGGGGACTGAGCCCGTTGCGCACCGCCGCGCGGACATGCATCGCCAGCTCGCCGTGGTGGCCGTGCGCGACCAGGGCGGTGAGCGTGATCAGGCTGCGTTCGCGCCGGGACAGCGTGGGGTCGGTCCAGATCTCGCCCCAGGCGTAGCGGGAGATGAAGTCCTGGAAGGGTGCGGTGAACTCCGTGGTCGCGGCCTGCGCCCGGTCGACGTGCGCATCGCCGAGGACCTCGCGCCGCACCGCCGTCCCGCTCCCGCGCTCCCCGGGCGCGAAGTGGGCGCGCAGCGCCTCCCGTACGGCCGCCGGACGTTCGGCGGCAGCCAGGTGGGAGGCGCCCGGCAGTTCGGTCAGCGCGGCTCCGGGGATCCCGTCGGCGATCTCCCGGGCGTGCGCGGGCGGCGTCGCCGGGTCGTCGCGGCCCGCGACGACCAGCGTCGGAGCCCGTACCTCCGACAGCCCGGGCCGCAGATCACAGTCGGCGAGCGCATCGCAGCACGCGGCGTACGCCCCCGGGTCCGTACCCAGGAGATCGTCGAGCAGCCGGGGCTCGGTGAATCCGGGTGTGAACCAGCGGCCCGCCGCGCTCTCCGCCACCTTGCCGAGGCCCTCGGCGCGCACGAGGGCCGCGCGCTCCCGCCATGGACCCGGGTCGCCGAAGTGGGCGGAGGAGCAGACGACGGCCAGGCGGTCGACGCGCTCCGGGTGGTGGACGGCGAGCCAGAGGCCCACGGCGCCACCCAGCGACACCCCGGCGTACGAGAAACGGTCCAGGGACAGCGAGTCGGCGAGATCCAGGACCAGGGCGCCGAGATCGGCGATCCCCGCCCCGGGGCCGATCAGACCGGCCGGCGAGCCGCCGTGGCCCGGCAGGTCCCAGCGTACGACCCGGTGGGCGGCGGAGAGTTCGGGGGCGACCCCGTCCCAGAGAGCCGTGGAGGTGCCCAGCGACGGACCGAGCAGGAGCGGGGGAGCGCTCGCGGGCCCTTCGGCGCTGTGGTGGAGGAGACGGTCGGATGTCATGGTCATCGGCGCTCCAGAGCGCGGTCGGTGAGGGGGCCGGCGCAGCCGGTGTAACGGGCAGGGTCGGTCAGTTCCGCGAGATCCAGGCCCTCGAAGGCGGCCTCCCCGGCGAGGATCTCCGACAGCGGTCCGCCCTCGTCGCGGGCACGGCCGGCGGCCTCGGTGAGGATCTCCTTGGCGCGGGCAGGTCCCACCCGGCCGGCGGCGACGGCGGCCAGCCGCTCCGAGACGATGAGCCCGCCGGTCAGTCCCAGGTGGCTCCGCATGGCCGACGGGAACACCTGGAGCCCCTCGGCGAGTTCCGCCGCGTCCCGCGCGGCCCCGCCGACGAGGCGCAGCAGATCGCGCAGCGGCTCCCATTCGGCGTGCCAGGCTCCCGCGGGCCGTTCGTCCTCGGCGGTGAGCGAGCCGTACAGCGTGGCCGCCTGCCCCGGCGCGCGGCGCGCCGCGGCGGCGATCAGGGTGGCACGGACCGGATTGGCCTTGTGCGGCATCGCGGAGGAGCCGCCGCCGGATCCCTCCGCCACCTCGGCGATCTCGGTACGCGACAGGGTCAGTACGTCAGCCGCGGCCTTGCCGAGCGCACCGGCCGTGAAGGCGAGCGCACCGGCCAGGTCCGCGACCGGGGTGCGCAGGGTGTGCCAGGGCAGCAGCGGTTCGGCCAGGCCCAGCTCCCGGGCGTAGGCCGTGACGAGCGCCGGCCCCGCCCCGTCCCCGTCGGCGGCGAAGGCCGCAAGCGTGCCCGCCGCACCGCCGAGCTGCACGGGGAGCGTGTCACGCACCCCCCGCACCCGGTCCCGCGCGTCGAGCACCAGCGACCGCCAGCCGGCGGCCTTGAGACCGAAAGTCGTCGGCACGGCGTGCTGCGTCAGGGTGCGGCCGGGCATCGGCGTGTCACGATGCCCGGCGGCCAGCAGCTCCAGTGCGTCGGCGGTCCGCCCCAGGTCGTCGAGGACGAGCGCCAGGGTCCGCGACGCCACCAGCATCGCCGCCGTGTCGAGGATGTCCTGGCTGGTCGCGCCCCGGTGCACGAACGGCCGCGCGTCCTCGTCGACCGCCGCGGTGAGGGCGGCGACGAGCGGGATCACCGGATTGCCGCCGGACCGCGCCCGCAGCGCCAGCTCCCGTACGTCGAACCTGTCGGGGTCGGCCGCCGCGGTGACCGCCCGCCCCGCCTCGGCGGGGGCGAGCCCGGAGGCGGCCTGCGCCCGGGTGAGTGCCGCCTCGGCGTCCAGCAGCGCCCGCAGGAAGGCGTGGTCGCCGGTGGCGGTCTCGGCGGCGGAGCCGGCCCGCCCGGGGGCGAGGAGACCGGCGTCGCTCTCGTGCATCAGCTGAACTCCAGGAAGACCGTCTCGTCGTCGCCCTGGAGACGGATGTCGAAGCGGTAGGTGCGGGGGTCCGTGCGTGTCGCGATCAGTGTGGCGCGCCGCTCCGCGTCCAGCGACTCCAGCAGCCGATCGGCGTCGCCCGCGCCGTCGCCCAGCAGATCGGGAAGATACACACGGGTGTAGAGGTGATGGACCAGGCCGCGGGCGAACACGGCCGCACAGAGATACGGGACGCCGCCGGGAGGGAGCGTACGCACGAACCAGCGCCCGGCCGCGTCCGTCGGCGCCCGGCCGAACCCGGTGAAGTCCACCCCGTCGCGCCCGATCACCTTGCCCGTCGCGGGGTCGTGGCGCAGCGACCCCGGGAGACCCGCGCGCGAGCCGTCGGGCGCGGGCTGCCAGGTCTCCACGATCGCGTCGGGCACGGGCTCGCCCCGGCCGTCGAGCACGTGGCCGTGGACCGTGACCGTGTCGGGGTGCCCGGCCGGGGCGACCTCGCTGCCGCCGGGGAAGGGCAGCGCGTATCCGTAGAACGGTCCTACGGTCTGGGAAGGGGTCGGGGCGTGGGACATCAGGCGTCGCCTTCTTCCTCGGTCCAGGTGGCGCACGGTCCGTCGAGGACGATGTCCCAGCGGTAGCCGAGGGACAACTCGGGAACGGACAGCTCGTGGTCGTACGTCGATATGAGCCGCTCGCGCGCGGCCTGGTCGGTGACGGACCTGATCACCGGGTCGTAGGGGAGGAGCGGATCGCCCGGGAAGTACATCTGGGTGATGAGCCGCTGGCTGAACGACGTACCGAACAGCGAGAAGTGGATGTGCGCGGGGCGCCAGGCGTTGGTGTGGTTGCGCCACGGGTAGGCGCCCGGCTTGACGGTCGTGAACGCGTAACCGCCGTCGTCGTCGGTGAGGCAGCGTCCGAAGCCGGTGAAGTTCGGGTCGAGCGGGGCCGGGTGCTGGTCGAGCTGGTGGGCGTAGCGCCCGGAGGCGTTGGCCTGCCACACCTCGACGAGCTGACCCCGCACCGGCCGGCCCGCCCGGTCCAGCACCCGGCCGGTGACGGTGATCCGCTCGCCGAGCGGCTCGCCGTCGTGCTGGGCGGTGAGATCGCGGTCCAGCGCGGTCACATCGGTGACGCCGAAGGCCGGACCGGACAGTTCGACCGCCTCCGGGTCGCGTACGGGGATGAGCGAGCGGCGCGGGTGGCGGAAGTGGCTGCTGCGGTACGGGGGATAGTCACGCGGCGGGTGGTGGGCGCCCGGCTCGGCAGCCGCCTGGGCCCTGGCCACCTCGGAGTCGATCTCCTGCTGGCTCATCCCGTCGGGCAGTGGATATGCGGGAAGGTCACGTGCGGTCATGTCACGGCTCCGTGAATTGCTGAAATACTCAGTACACTGAGTAAAATGCGATGGCCATGAAGCTACCCAGGGCACACTGTTGAGGTCAAGACCCTCAGTACACTGTCTATCTCGGCACCCTGGCCGACGGAGCCGACGGCCGACGGCCGTCAGAGAGAGGGCGGTGCCGTGCAGGCGGTCGACCTGAGCACCCACCCCGGGCATCTGGCCCGGCGTCTTCAGCAGGCGCATCACCTGCTCTGGAACACCATGGTCTCCCAGGAGATCACCTCGCCCCAGTTCGCCGTCCTCAACGCCCTGACCGCGGAACCGGGCCTCGACCAGCGGACGGTGGGGGAGCGGGTCGGCCTCGACCGGTCCACCGTCGCCGAGGTGATCACGCGGCTGCTGCGCCGTGAGCTCCTGGACAAGGTGCGTGACTCCGGCGACGGGCGGCGCTTCCTGCTCCGGCTCACCGACGAGGGCGTCCGGACCCACCGGCGGCTCGCCCTGCGCACGGTCGGGATGAACCAGGTCTTCCTCGGCCCGCTCTCCGCGGAGGAGCAGGAGACGCTCTTCGGTCTGATGCACCGGGTGGCGGACGCGGCCGAGGCCTTCCGTGTGCCGGAGGAGGCCGCGCAGCCCGCGCGGCGGTGACGGCGGGGCACCTCAGGGCGTGTGGATGCCGAACCGCGCCCCCTGCGGGTCGCGGAGCACCGCGACCCAGGGCCCGCCCGGGATGTGCGTCGGGGGTGCGAGCGGCTCGCCGCCCGCGGTCAGGGCCCGTGCGGCGGTGGCCTCGGTGTCGGACACCGTGAAGTAGGGCAGCCAGTGCGGTGGCGCCTCGGCCCGTTCGTCGTCGTCCTGCACCTTCATGCCGCCGAAGTCGGCCCCGTCCGCGCCCCAGTGGGTGAAGTGCGCGGAGCTGCTCACCGTCCAGTCGAACACCGACGGGTAGAAGGCGAGTGCGCCCTGCGGATCGGGGGTGCGGAGCTCGGCCCAGCCCAGGGCGCCCGGATCGTTCAGGCGCTCCGCGCCCCGGAAGGCGCGGGCCTGCCAGAGGGAGAACACCGCGCCCGACGGGTCGGCGGCCACGGCGAATCTGCCCTGGTCGAAGACGTCCATCGGTCCCATCAGCACCGTGCCGCCGGCCGAGCGCACGGCACCGGCCGTGGCGTCCGCGTCCTCGGTGGCGAAGGAGACGGTCCAGGCGGGCTGCTGCTCCGGCCGGTAGAGAGGGCTGAAGGCCGCGACGGCGTCCTCCCCGACGCGCGCCGTCGTGTAGCCGCCCGCCTCGGGCCGTGGATCGGTCTCGGACCGCCAGCCGAAGAGTCCCGCATAGAACGCCTGGGCCGCCTCCACGTCCGGGGTGCTCAACTCGACCCAGCAGGGTCCACCGGGCACCGGTTCCGTGGGCTTCATGCGGTTTCCTCCCGAGGCGCGCCGACAGTCACGTTCCTACGCTGTTGTGCAGCACGCTAGGGCCGCGCGGAGAGGGCGGCTACCGGAGGCAGCCGGGTGCGAGCAGATATTTTACGTGTGTAACACCTGCTAAAGTAAATGGGTGAGTGATACAGCCATGCGACCCCGGAAGCCATCCGTCCACAAACTGCCGGTCACCGGTGTCCTGAGGCTGAACAGCCCCGCGGAGATCTGGTACAAGCCCGCGCTGAGCGTGGTGGTCGCCTCGGCCGTCCCGAATGTGCTGCTGTACTCCCTCGATCGCCTCGACCTCGTCATGTACACGATGGCGGGATCGCTCTGCGCGCTCTACGGACACAACCTGCCGTACGCCCGAAGGGCCCACACCGTCCTCCGCGTGATCCTGGGGATGGCGGCGGGCCTCGCCGTCGCACTGGTGGCCGCCTCGCTCACCGACTCGACCGCCGTGCTGATCGGTGTCGGCGCGCTGCTCGCGGCCGTGCAGAAGACCTTCTGCGACGCGACGCGCATCGGCCCGCCCGGCAACGTGATCTTCGCGTTCGTCACGTCCGCCGCGCTCTTCGCCCCGCAGGAGCTCGGGCAGGTGCCGGGGCACATGGCCCTGATGCTGGCCGCGGGCGCCTTCTCCTGGCTGGTCACCGCCGGCCCGGCCCTGTGGCACAGGGAGGGGCCCGAGCGTCTCGCCACCGCCCGCGCACTCGACGCCGCCGCGGCGCACGCGGCGAGTCCCGACGCCCGGACCCGGCACGCCGCGGCCGCGGCGGTCCAGGCCGCCTGGCAGACACTGCTCGCCGCCGGGCGCCCCACCCCCGTACGCCAGGAGCTCGAGCGGCTCGTCGTCCACGCCGAGCGGGCCCTCGCCACCACGGCGTCCGGCGGCCGCGTCCCCGGCGCCGGCCCCGACGAGCTCCGCCGGTGGGCGGCGGGGACCCGGACCCGTGGCCCCGTACCCAGTCCGCCCCCCGCGCCAGGCACGGTGGAACAGCTCTTCGGGATCGACGCCGAGCGGGCCGGACAGCGGATGCGGCGAGGCCGGCGCGAGGCCCGGCGCAGGCTGCTCCGCGCACTCGGCCCCGGTTCCCCGGTGCTGCCGGTCGCCTTCCGTACGCTCGTCGGCTGCGCCCTGGCCGGTTACGTGTCCTCGGCGCTCGGCGTCGGGCACCCGTACTGGGCCATCGTCACCGCGGCCTCCGTCTACCAGCCCAACCTCACCCTCTCCTGGAGCAGGGCCCTGCAGCGGACCGTCGGCAACCTTCTCGGCGTGCTGGTCTTCGCGGCCGTCATCCCGCTCGCCCGGGTCAGCCCGCTCGTCCTCGTCCTGTGCGTCCTGTTCTTCAACTTCGCCGCCGAGGCCCTGATCACCCGCAACTACTGGCTCGGTTCCGTCGCCGTCACCCCGATGGCCCTGCTGATCCTGGAATTCGGCGGGTTCCAGCCGGCCGGTGAGCTCATCGCCGACCGCGCCCTGGACACCCTCGTGGGCGTCGCGGTCGGCTTCCTCGCCGCGATCGCCGTCACCAACCGCCGGGCGTCCGGACGCGTGGAGCAGGCCCTCGCCGCGGCGGCGGATGCCCAGGACCGCGCCGAACGGGCGGTCGCCGACCCGGCAGTCGACGCCCTCGCACTCGAAACGGCGCGCAGGAGGCTGACCGCCTCGCTCGTCGAGCTGCGCGACGCCAGTGACATCGCGTCGGGCGAGTGGTGGCAGCACGCCCTGCCCGAGGAAGAGCTGCTGGCGGCCGAGCAGGCGGGACACCGTACGCTCGCGGCGGCAGCACAACGGCAGGGGTTGCTCACCCTGCCCCCGGCGAACGGAGCGGTGTGACCGACGACATCGTGGCCTCGGTGGTACGGCAGTGGCAGGCCGTCAACCCGGGGCTCGACACGGGACCGATGGAACTCATCGGCCGCATCAACCGCTGCGCGGCCCTGCTCCAGCAGGCCGAGGACGCCCCCTTGCGGGCCGCGGGGCTCACCCGTGCCGAATTCGACCTGCTCGGCGCGATGCGCCGTACCGACCGTGAGCTCACGCCGGGCGAGCTGGCCCGCGAGACCTTCTCGTCCGGAGCCGCCGTCACCAAGCGGCTTCGCGCCCTGCAGGAGTCCGGCCTGATCGGCCGCCGGAGCGATGCCAGGGACCGCAGGGTCGCCCACGTCGGGCTGACGGAGGCGGGGCGTGACCTGGTCGACCGCCTGCTGCCCGAACAGCTCGCGTACGAGCGGTCGGTGCTCTCCGGGCTCGACGAGGAGACCCGCAGCGGCCTCAGCGGACAGCTCGGCGAGCTGCTGGTGCAACTGGAGGGCCGGCTCGGCGGCCGCCGCTGAGGCGCCCCGCTCCGACGCGGACCGGGGACGGGCGAGCCCGGCCTCCGGGCGGCGGGGTGTCCTCACCGACGGTGAGGGCCGCGCGGGCGGGCGACGCCGCGCCGCCCTCGGCCGGCTGCCCGGCGGCCGGGCGGTGCGGCCCGCGCGGATTCCGCGCCGAAGCTTCGTACATCCGTCCGTCGCTCAGGGATCTGCTCCTTTCGATCCGATTCGATCACATGTGCCCTCGTCCCGCTCTGAGGTGCACTTCTATTCGTATGCACTGATGGTTATCGCTCGTGCGTACGTATTATTTCCCGTTTCTGCTGGAAATTCGCATTCCGTCGCGGACGCCTTGAAGGCTTCAATGTCCCGCAGGGTGGGACACGCGGGTCTACTTTCTCCCGATTCCTGCAGGGTGTCACTCCCCGCACACGCTCGACGGCGTTGAGTACGAAAACTGGCGAGTGTAGTACCGCCCGCGTGCTCGCGCAGGGGGTTGGGCGAATATGCCGAAGCGCTGTTCTGATCTGGCTAGGCTCACGCGCAGTGAAGTCGAGTTGATATGCATTCGAGCACTTGTTCGCAAATGTGCGTACTGGTGCTGTGCATCCCGAATACCTTCCCGAATCAACCGCCAGAGGGTTTAGATGGTCCGTGTTGAATCACCGCCGACCAACAGAGACATCCCCGTAGTGCGCGCAGCGCTCCTGCCCGTCGTGCTGATGGCCGGCGCGACCGCCGCCGGCGCGGTGCCGGTCACCGGGGCCACACGGGCGGCAGTCGTCTGGTGCGGTGCGATCGCCACAGTCGTGGTCGCCACGCTCACCGTCGTGCTGAACCGCCGGCGCCGGGCGATGCGTGTCCAGCGCGCCGAGTACGAACAGCGCATCGCCGCCCTGGAACACCGTGTCGCCTCGTACGACCAGGAGACCGAGCGGCTCAGCAAGGAACTCCTGCCGACCGCGATCCGCAGGCTGCGGGCCAGCAACTCGCCGCAGGAGGTGATGCGCGACATCGTCGACGCGGACGCGTCGTACCGGAACCTCCCCAAGGCGCAACGCGCCCTGGTCCTCCAGGTCCTCGACATCATCGACAACGAAGAGGCGATGCGTGACTCCGCGCAGCGAGCCTTCGTCAGCGTCGCCCGCCGGGTCCAGGCCATCGTCCACCGACAGGCCAGTGAACTCCGGGAGATGGAGGACCACCACGGGCGCAACCCCGATGTGTTCGACGACCTGCTCCGCATCGACCACGGCACCGCGCTGATCGGCCGGCTCGCCGACTCCATCGCCGTACTCGGCGGCGCCCGCCCCAGCCGCCAGTGGCCCAAGGCCGTACCGCTGTTCAGCGTGTTGCGCGGCGCCATGTCCCGCATCCTGGAGTACCAGCGGGTCGATCTGCACTCGATCGCCAAGGTCGCCATCGTCGGCACCGCGGTCGAGCCGCTCATCCACGCCTGCGCCGAACTCCTGGACAACGCGACGCGTTACTCGCCGCCCCAGACCCGGGTGCACGTCACCGCGGTCGAGGTCCAGACCGGCATCGCCATCGAGATCGAGGACGGCGGCGTCAGCCTCAGCGAGGAGGCCCGTGCGCGGGCCGAGAACATGC
Source organism: Streptomyces sp. NPDC051064 (assembly GCF_044455985.1). NCBI lineage: Bacteria > Bacillati > Actinomycetota > Actinomycetes > Kitasatosporales > Streptomycetaceae > Streptomyces > Streptomyces sp. NPDC051064. The sequence continues at coordinate 114,253 of NZ_JBITFK010000003.1, read as the reverse complement.
TCGCCCAGGCACAGGCCGGCATCAACATGAACGACCTGGGGGAGTCCCCGCGCCTCGGCATGGCCGTCGTCGGCCGCCTCGCCCGCATGTACCAACTCCAGGTCTCCTTGCGGCAGTCCGCATACGGAGGGGTCCGCGCCGTACTCGTCGTGCCGCGCGACATGATCACCACCGGCCCGGCTCCCGGCATCGCGCACGGCATCGGCGCCACCTCGCGGCCCCAGAGCTCGCTCGACATGTCGCAGATGAAGCACGTCGTCCCGCCGCGCGGCAAGCACAAGGCGCGCCCCGCCACGACGGGGCCCGTACCGTCGCTCGCGTCCCCTGTCCCCGCACCCGCGCCGGCTCAGGCGGCGTCCGCCGCACGGCCCGCGCCCCCCGTGGCGGCCATGGGTGACGACGAGATCGTCGTCACCGAATGGACCGAGGGCGGGCTCCCCCAGCGCCGCAGCCGGGGGCGTGCACCCCTCGGTTCGCACAACCTCCCGCAGCAGTCCGCGTCGGCGTCAGGGCCCTCCACGCGCAACGGGCACAACGGACACGGCGGCGGAGGCACGGCACCGCCCGGTCTCTGGCTGGAGGCCTTCACCCAGGCCGTCAACGGTGTGCCCAAGGAGCCGAAGAACGACACAGACTCTGATGACGCGTGGGACAAGGGAGACGAGAAGTGATCCAGCAGCGGGGAAACATGGACTGGATGCTCAAGGAACTGGCCGACGACGTACCGAGCATCCACCAGATCGTGGTGCTCTCCGCCGACGGCCTCCGCATCGCCCGGCACGGCGGCGACCCCGACGTCGCCGACCGTCTCGCCGCCGCCTGCGCCGGGCTGCAGAGCCTGGCCGCGGCCGTCGCCACCGAAATCCCCTACAGCGACGGACTGATGAAGCTCGTCGTCATCGAGGTCACCGGAGGATTCTTCTACCTGATGGCAGCGGGCGCCGGCGCCTACCTCGCGGTGCTGGCCGGAGAGACGGTCGACGCCGGGCTGGTGGGTGCGCGCATGCGCGACCTGGTCGTCCGCATCGGCGCGCACCTGACGAGTCCTCCGCGCCACGACGGGCAGACCGTATGAGTCCTCCCCGACGAGAACGCCGAAAGGCCGACCCGGCGGTGAGCGACCCGGAACGGCTGTATGTGATCACCGGTGCCCCTGACGGCGAAAGAGCGGAACTCGACCTCGTCACCATGGTGGTGGCGCAGGCCGAGCCGTCGCCCACGGTCCAGCCCGAGCAGGCCGCGATCCTGCGGCTCTGCAAGGCGCCGTTGTCCGTCGCCGAGATCTCGGCCTATCTGAGTCTTCCCTTCAGCGTGGTCACCTCGCTCCTGACAGAACTCCTGGCGACCGAACTGATCGAATCGCGCGCGCCCATCGTCCGCGCCGCGCTCCCGGACCGGTCCCTCCTCGAAGCGGTGATGCATGGACTTCAGAAGCTCTGACACGATCCCGGGCCCCCGCAGCGAGGACGTCCTTCCCGACACGGCCACGGCCGCGGTGAAGGTCGTCGTCGTCGGCGGGTTCGGGGTCGGCAAGACGACCATGGTCGGATCGGTGAGCGAGATCCGGCCCCTGACGACCGAAGAGACCATGACCCAGGCCGGTGTCGGCGTGGACGACAACGTGGGTGTGGAGACCAAGACCGCCACCACCGTCGCCATGGACTTCGGCCGGATCAGTCTCAGCGAGGAACTGATCCTCTATCTGTTCGGCACCCCCGGCCAGGAACGCTTCTGGTTCCTGTGGAACGGACTGTTCGAAGGAGCGCTCGGGGCCGTCGTCCTCATCGACACCCGGCGGCTCCAGGTCAGTTTCGACGTCATCGGCAGGCTGGAGGAGCGCGGCGTGCCGTTCGTCGTGGCCGTCAACACCTTCCCCGGTGCACCGCGCCACCCGGTGGAGGCCCTGCGCAGCGCACTGGATCTGTCGGACGAGGTCCCGATGATCGACTGCGACGCCCGGCTGCGCACCTCCAGCCGCGATGTGCTGATGACCCTGATGCGCTACCTGCACAGCCTTGCCGTGCCGCTCGCCTGAAGGCGACACGCACCCCTGCCTCTGAACGGGCTCTGTCCCCCTCGCCCGGTCTCGGAACGTCTTATTCCTGGAGCCACAGTGACAACCCCCTTCCACCATGAACCCGGATCGCCCACAGGTCCGGTTCCGCCCCCGCAATGCCCCGCGCACGGCATGGGTACCGGGCCCGGCGGGCTGCGTCGGCTGTACGGCCCCGAAGCCGAGGCGGACCCCGCGGGTCTGTACGAGAAGCTGCGCGCCGAACACGGCACGGTTGCCCCTGTCCTGATGCACGGGGACGTACCCGCCTGGCTGGTTCTCGGACACAGCGAGAACCTTCACATGACCCGTACCCCCTCCCAGTTCTCCCGCGACTCGCGCCGTTGGCGTGCCCTGCAGGAGGGAACTGTGGCCTCGGACCACCCACTCGCCCCGGTCTTCACCTGGCAGCCGGTGTGTTCGTTCGCCGAAGGCGCCGAACACGAACGGCTGCGCGGCGCGGTCACCGACAGCATGGCGCGCATCGACACGCGTGGCGTACGCCGCCACATCAACCGGTACAGCAACCGGCTCGTCAACGACTTCTGCCGGGAAGGCCGTGCCGAACTGGTCAGCCAGTTCGCCGAGCGGCTGCCGATGATGGTGATGTGCGCGATCATCGGTATGCCGGAGGAGTACAACGACCGCCTGGTGCAGGCTGCCCGTGACATGACACGAGGCTCGGAGACCGCCGTCGCGAGCAACGCCTACGTGATCGGCGCGCTGGACCGGCTGGTCCGACGCCGTCGGGAGGCGCCCGCCGAGGACTTCGCCACCTGGCTGGTCGAACACCCCGCCGGACTCACCGACAAGGAGGTCAGCGAGCACCTCCGGGTCGTCCTCATCGTCGCCTACGAGACGACCACGAACCTGATCGCCAACGTGCTGCGCATGGTTCTCACGGACCCACGGTTCCGGGCCAGGCTCAGCGGAGGGCACATGACCGTGCCCGAGGCCGTCGAGCAGACCCTGTGGGACGAGCCGCCGTTCACCTCGATCCTCGGCCGCTGGGCGGTGGGGGACACCGAGCTCGGCGGGCAGCAGATCAAGGCCGGTGACGCCCTCATCGTCGGTATCGCGCCGGCCAACACGGACCCCGTCGTGCGTCCCGACCTCACCGCGAGTATGGAGGGCAACCGCGCCCACATGGCCTTCAGCAGCGGCCCTCACGAGTGCCCCGGCCAGGACATCGGACGCGCCATCGCCGACGTAGGCGTCGACGCCCTGCTGATGCGTCTGCCCGACCTGGAACTCAGCGTCGACGAGAGCAAGCTGAGCTGGACCGGGAACTTCGTCTCACGGCACCTGGTGGACCTGCCGGCGAGCTTCGCCCCCAGTCCGCAGCAGGAGATCGACGCGGAACCCCTGCCGGCGGTGTCCCGGTCCCGGTCGCAGGCCGACTGGGAGGTGTCGTCGCCCGCCGCCCCCAGGAGGGGCCCTGCGGCCGTCCCGGCCGCAGCGCGCACCGCCGAGCCGTACGCGGCACCCGGAGAGGGGGCCGTCATCCCCGCGCAGAGGAGTGGGCCGACGAAGATCTGGCGCGCCGTCGTGCGCTGGTGGAACGGCCACTGACACCGGAGCGGTCCGCCGCTCCGGGTGCCCCGGACCCCAGGGTCCGGGGCACCCGGCTCCCCGCCCCGTACCATCGATCAGCGTGAAGCTGACAATTCTTGGCGGCGGCGGATTCCGGGTCCCTCTGGTGTACGGGGCACTGCTCGGCGATCACGCCGATGGCCGCGTCTCGCGGGTGACCCTGTACGACACGGACGCGGACCGGCTCACCGCCGTCGCCCGGGTCCTCGACGAACAGGCGCGGGGCATCCATGACGCGCCCGCGGTCGTCGCCACCGACGATCTCGACGAGGCACTGCGCGGCGCGGACTTCGTCTTCTCCGCTATCCGCGTCGGCGGCCTCGAAGGCCGCGCCGCGGACGAACGCGTCGCCCTCGACGAAGGCGTCCTGGGCCAGGAGACGGTCGGTGCGGGCGGCATCGCGTACGGGCTGCGCACCGTGCCCGTCGCGGTCGCCCTCGCCCGGCGCATCGCGCGGCTCGCCCCAGACGCGTGGGTCATCAACTTCACCAACCCGGCCGGTCTGGTCACCGAGGCCATGTCCCGGCACCTCGGCGACAGGGTCATCGGGATCTGCGACTCCCCGGTGGGGCTCGGCCGTCGCATCGCCCGGGTCCTGGGCGCCGATCCGGACCGGGCCCGGGTCGACTACGTCGGGCTCAACCACCTCGGCTGGGTGCGTGGCCTGGAGGTCGACGGCCGCGACGAACTCCCGCGCCTGCTCGCGGATCCCGCCCTGCTCGGCTCCTTCGAGGAGGGCAGGCTCTTCGGGGCGGACTGGCTGCGCTCCCTCGGCTCGATCCCCAACGAGTACCTGCACTACTACTACTTCAACCGGGAAGCGGTCCGCGCCTACCAGGAGGCCGACCGGACCCGCGGAGCCTTCCTCCGTGACCAGCAGGAGGGCTTCTACGCCCGGATGAAGGATCCGGGCGCCCCGGCGCTCACCACCTGGGACCGTACGCGCGCCGAACGCGAGGCCACGTACATGGCGGAGAACCGCGACGTGGCCGGGGCCGGAGAGCGTGAAAAGAGCGACCTGGACTCCGGGGGCTACGAACAGGTCGCCCTGGCCCTGATGCGGGCCGTCGCCCGCAACGAACGGACCTCCCTGATCCTCGACGTCCGCAACCGGGGCACCCTCTCGGTGCTCGACGAGGACGCCGTCATCGAGGTGCCCTGCCTGGTCGACGCCAACGGCGCCCATCCCGTGGCCGTCGACCCGCTCCCGTACCACGCGGTCGGCCTGGTCACCGCCGTCAAGGCCGTGGAACGCGCGGTGCTCGAAGCGGCGGAGACCGGCTCGCGTGCCGCGGCCGTCAAAGCCTTCGCCCTGCACCCGCTGGTCGACTCCGTCTCCGTGGCCCGCCGGCTGGTCGACGGGTACACGAAGGTCCACCCCGGCCTCGCCTACCTCGCGCCGTGACCGGTCAGGGAGCGGGCACGGCCTTCGGCCGGCCGGACGGGTCCCAGGACGGCACGACACCGGTGACCTGACACACCATGAGGAAGAGCGGAATGGGCGGCGTGTACGGCGTCCGGCTGTCCGGTGCGTGGATCAGGCGGGGACGCCCGGCGGGGACGTAGGCCCCGGTGGCGTACGACGCCTGCTCCGGCCAGTCGAGATCGAGATCCGAACCCGACGGGACGATCCACCACCACTGGTCGGCGTCGGCGAACACGCACCCGGCGCGCGGCAGATGCGACATCAGCCTGAATCCGTACCGCGCGGGCACGCCCACCGCGTCGTAGCCGAGGCTCGCCGACAGCGCGGGCGGCAGCGGAAGCCGGACCCGGCCCGCCGCGCCGTCCTCCTCCGGGACCCGGGCGCGACGCGCGCCGAGCAGCTGGGACAGGGCGTTCTTCAGCATGTCGGCTCCGGGCCGCACGGCAGTTCGGCCCATACGATGCGCCCGGAGTGGTTCCCCGCGTCGTGGGATCCCCACGCACTGCTCACGGAGTCGACGAGCAGCAGCCCGCGTCCGTGCTCCCCGTCGGCGGTGAGGGACAGCCGGGGGCCGCCGGGCTGATGCCCCTGGTCCTGTACGGCTATGCGCAAGCGGCCGTCGTCACAGCGGAGTTCGCAGACGACCCGGGCGCTCGCGGTGTGCACCACCGCGTTGGTCACCAGCTCGGAGACGATCAGCACCGCCGCGTCGTGGGCGTCCCCCGTCAGCCGCCAGTCCGCAAGCCGGGCCCGGGTGAGGCGCCGCGCACCGGCAACGGACTCGGGGTGCGCCGGGAGCGCGAAGCAGTAACGGAGCGCTTCCGCCCCGGGGCTGAGGTCCACGAGCCGGGGGATGAGCGCACTGCCAGGTGCCACGACCGATTCCTCACAGTGGGGGCTGTGTCACGCTTCGCACCGTCCCGCAACGGGGCGGGCGCGACCACGCGAACTTGGTTCGGTTACCAACTCTCCCCCCGACATGAACACTTGGCAAGAGGCACTCTGAAAAATTCAGAGTGACTGTGTCCCTGGCGCCCCGCGCATGGCACACTGCTCGCACACAGCGCATCGGGAGGTCTGAAGTGAGCGAACCGCGGTCGGCCCCGACCGTGGGCCAGGTCGTTCTCGGTAAGCGTCTGCAGGACCTGCGGGAACGCGTGGGCCTGAGCCGGGACCAGGCGGCGAAGGTGCTCCGTGTCGCCCCGGGGACCATACGCAGGATGGAGACCGCCGAGGTCGGGCTGAAGATCCCGTACGTCCAGCTCCTCCTCAAGGCCTACGGGATCGCAGACGACGAGACCGACGCCTTCGTCGAGCTGGCGGAAGAGGCCAACAAGCCCGGTTGGTGGCAGCGTTTCCACGATGTGCTGCCCGACTGGTTCAGCATGTACGTCAGCCTGGAGGGCGCCGCGAGCCTCCTGCGCACGTACGAGCCGCACTTCGTCCCCGGGCTCCTGCAGACCGAGGACTACGCACGCTCCGTCCTGCGCACCGGCGCGGTCGGCCAGACCAGGCCCGCCGACATCGAGCGCCATGTCGCCCTGCGGATGGAGAGGCAGGCGCTGCTCACCAAGGCGGAGGCGCCGAAGCTCTGGGTGGTCATGGACGAGACGGTCCTGCGCCGCCCCGTCGGCAGCCCCGACGCCATGCGGACCCAGGTCGACCGTCTGCTCGAAGCGACCGACCTGCCCAACGTGACCCTGCAGATCGCGGAGTTCGCCACCGGCCACCACCCGGGCACGTACGGTCCGTTCGTCCTCTTCCGCTTCGCGGTCCCCGAGCTGCCCGACATGGTCTACAGCGAGTACCTGACGGGCGCCGTGTACTTCGACGCGCGCCCGGAAGTGGCCTCGTACCTCGAGGTCATGGACCGAATGGCGGCTCAGGCCGCGACTGCACAACGCACGAAGGAAATCCTCAGGGACTTCCGCAAGGAGCTGTGATGAACCACATATACAACGGCATGCCGGCCGCCGACCTCGGCACCGAAGGCTGGTACAAGCCGTGGAGCGGTGGTAACGGCGGCAATTGCATCGAAGCCATGAAGCTGGCCGACGGCAGGGTGGCGGTCCGTCAGTCCGCGGACCCGGACGGGCCCGCTCTCATCTACTCCAACGGCGAGATCGCCGCCTTCATCCAGGGCGCCAAGTCCGGGCAGGCCGATTTCCTCCTCACCTGACGCACGGGCCGCCTATTATCGCACCACACGCTGTTCGCCGAAGTCCCCGACCAACGGAGTGCGTTATGACCGGGCAGGATCCCGAGACCGTCGAGATCGACACGAGCAAGCCGCATCCGGCACGGATGTACGACTGGTTCCTCGGCGGCAAGGACAACTACCCGGTCGACGAACAGATGGCCCAGCAGCTGCTCGCCCTGGACGCCCGGGGCCGCGACATGGCCCGGGTCAACCGTGCCTTCATGCACCGGGCCACCCGCTGGCTCGCGGAGAGCGGCGTGCGCCAGTTCCTCGACATCGGCTCCGGCATACCCACCGAGCCGAATCTTCACCAGATCGCCCAGGGGGCCGCCCCGGACGCGCGCGTCGTCTACTGCGACAACGACCCGATCGTCCTCGCACACGCGGCGGCGCTGCTGCGCTCCACGCCCGAGGGTGCCACCGAATACATCCAGGCCGACGCCCGCAGGCCCGACGCCATCCTGGAGGCGGCGGGCAAGATCCTCGACTTCGACCGGCCGATCGCGCTCTCCCTCCTCGCCCTGCTGCACTTCGTCGACGACGAGGACGGGGCCGCCGAGCTCGTCGACCGCCTCGTGGAGCAGCTGCCCTCCGGCAGCTATCTCGTGCTGTCGCACACCACGGGTGACTTCGACCCCGAGGGCGCGGCCCAGGCCCGTGCCATGTACAAGGCGCGGGGGATGACCCTGCGGCCCCGCTCGCGCGCCGAACTCACCGCGTTCTTCCACGGCCTCGAACTCGTCGAGCCGGGCGTCTCGCTCTCCGCGGACTGGCATCCGGAGCTCGGCGAGGTCATCGACGTGCCCGGCGTCGAGCCGATCCCCGGTTACGCGGGAGTGGCGCGCAAGCGCTGACCGCGCACGGCGGGGGGCCGCCGGCCCCTGCCCCGTTCCCCGGGCGCCCCGGCCGGCAGGCCACAATGGACGCATGTCACGACGCACCTCACGCCCCCGCCGGCCGGACTCCCCGCAGGCAGGACCCCCGCGGATCACCCCGGAGGCACCGTGCCCGTGCGGTCTGCCGGCCGCCTACGGGGAGTGCTGCGGCCGACTGCACGCGGGCACCGTCGCCGCCCCGACGTGCGAGGCGCTGATGCGCTCGCGGTACGCCGCCTTCGTCGTCCGGGACGCCGGATACCTGCTGCGCACGTGGCACCCGGCGACCCGCCCGCCTGCCGTCGACTTCGACCCGGCCCTGCGCTGGGAGCGGCTGGAGATCCTGGACACCACCGAGGGCAGCGCCTTCCACACCACCGGTACGGTCACCTTCCGCGCCCACTACACCGACGACGGCAGGCCCGACTCGCTCCACGAGCAGAGCCGCTTCGTCCGCGAGCAGGGAGCCTGGGTGTACGAGACCGCGGTCTTCGTCGAGTAGCCGTCCGCCCTGGTCAGGCCGGGACCCCCGTCCGCTCGGGCGGGGCCAGCTGCTGCTCCAGGTCCTCCGCGAGCAGCCGCTTGGCGATCACGTCGACCGCCGCGCGCAGCTGCCGGTCGTCGGGCCGGGCGCCGTCCTCGGCCAGCCGTTCGTTGAGCCAGCGGCCCCAGGCCGCCGAGATCGTCGCCGCCTCACGGCTGCCCGCGGCCGTATGGGTGAAGAGCCGGCCGTCCCCGGTGAGGTAGCCCTCCTCGATCATCCGGTCGAAGACGGGCACCAGCACCTCCGGCGGGATCCGGTGCCGGGCGGCGATCAGACTGAGCCCCGCGTGGCCCACCATCCGGGTGAAGAGGTCGACCTGCATCACCGCCCAGGCCCCCGCCATGTCGAGCCGGGTGTCGGAGTCCGCGACGATCCGCCGGGCGGCATCGGGACCGGCCTGGTGCAGGATCCGGGCCACGGCGGATTCGAGCACGCTCGCCGCGTCGCCGGTGTTCGGCCGGGCGAAGCCCTCACCCATGTCGGTCGAGCCCGCACGGGCGCTGTCGCGCAGCTTCACCTGCTTCAGGAAGAGCGAGACGACGAACCCCAGCAGGGCCACCGGCACCGTCCAGAGGAAGACGGTGTGCAGCGTGTCCGCGTACGCCTGGGCGAGGGGCGCGGTCTGGTCGGCGGGCAGGGCGTGCACGGCCTTCGGATTCTCCGCGACCCGCGCCAGCGAGGCCGGATCACCGCCGGCCCGCGCCGCCTGCTCGACGCCCTGGGTCAGATTCGGCCGCAGGGCGTTGGCGTAGATCGTGCCGAACACCGCCGTGCCGAACGAACTGCCGAGCGTACGGAAGAACGTCACGCCGGACGTGGCGGTGCCGAGGTCCGCGTAGTCGACCGTGTTCTGCACGGCGATCGTCAGCACCTGCATCGACAGGCCGATACCGATGCCCAGCACCAGCATGTACAGCGACTCCAGCCAGACGCCGCTGCCGGGGCCCATCCGGGACAGGAGGTAGAGGCCGACCGCCATGACGAGCGAACCGATGACGGGGAAGTAGCGGTAGTGGCCGGTCTTGCTCACCACGTTGCCGCTGAAGATCGAGGCCGCCAGCAGCCCCACCACCAGGGGCAGGGTCCGCACCCCGGACAGGGTGGCCGAGTCCCCGTCGACGTACTGCAGATAGGTCGGCAGATAGATCATCGCGCCGAGCATGGCGAAGCCCACGATGAAGCTCAGGATGGAGCAGACCGCGAACACCGGATTGCGGAACAGCCGCATCGGCAGCATCGGTTCCTTCGCCCGTGTCTCCACGACGCAGAAGAGCGCCAGCGCGACGAGGCCGCCGACGAACAGGCCGATGATGACCGGTGAGCCCCAGGCATACTCGTTGCCGCCCCAGCTCGTGCCGAGGATCAGCGCGCTGGCGCCGACGGCGACCAGCGCGATGCCCAGGTAGTCGATGGCCGGCCGTCCCACCGCGCGTACGGAAGGGATGGTGCGGGCGGCCGCGATGACCACCACGATCGCGATCGGCACATTGACGTAGAACGCCCACCGCCAGGTCAGATGGTCGGTGAACAGCCCGCCCAGCAGCGGTCCGACCACCGTGGCGACGCCGAAGACCGCACCGATCGCCCCCTGGTACTTGCCCCGTTCGCGCAGCGGGATGACATCGGCGATCAGCGCCATGGAGGTGACCATGAGCCCGCCCGCGCCGATGCCCTGCAGACCACGCCAGATGATCAGCAGCAGCATGTTGGACGCGAGACCGCAGAGGAACGAGCCCGTGATGAAGATGACGGCCGAGATCTGGAAGATCAACTTCCGGCCGAAGAGGTCGCCGAACTTGCCGACCAGGACCGTCGCCACGGTCTCCGCCAGCAGATACGCCGTCACGACCCACGACATGTGCTCCGCGCCGCCGAGGTCCGAGACGATCGTGGGGAGCGCCGTTCCCACGATCGTCTGGTCCAGCGCGGCGAGCAGAATCCCCAGGACGATCGTGGCGAACACGATGTTGCGGCGTCTGGGGTCGAGGACGGGTGGCGCTGCGGCACTCTGCGCGGCGGGGACGGTCTCGCTGGCAGTGGTCACCCTCGCACCCTCACACCCGGTCAGGCCCCACGCATGCGGGAAGGGCCGGACGGGTCAGGCCAGCAGCTCCCGTACGGAGTCCCTCATCCGGGCGACGAACGCCTCGCGGACCTCATCCGGAACCAGGTCGAGCGACAGATACGGATTGAGGTCCTCCAGCTCGACGAGCAGCAGGCCACCCTCCGGAGTCCGGCAGGCGTCCACCCGCTGGATGCCGTGCGTGAGGGTGTTCCACTCGACGAAACCGCGTGCGAAGTCCAGGTCCTCAGGGCTGGGGACGTACGGTTCGAGCACCCAGCGCCTGTCCGGACGCGGTGCGTGGAGGGCGTACTGGAAGTCGTGGTCGACGAAGTAGAAGGACACCTCGTAGCGGAAGTCGATCCTGGGCTGGACGAGCAGGGTGCCGTCGGCGCCCTCGGGATACTCCGGCCCCTCGGTGAAACGCAGCCCAACCGAGTCCGCGCCGAGCTTGGGCTTGACCACATACCCCGCCGAGCGGGGGAGCAGCCCGAGATCCGCCGCACGGTCCACGGTCGGGATCACCGGGAAGCCGGCCCGGCTCAGATCGACCAGATACTGCTTGCCGGCCATGTCCCCGCGTCCGTCGAGCGTGTTGTACACCCGCGTCCCCGACTCCCGAGCGCGGGTACGGAACGCGTCGTACGCCTCCTGGTAGTGCAGGACCGGTCCGCTGTTACGGACGACTACCGCGTCGAACCCGTCCAGCAGCGCCGCCGCGTCACGGGGGTGACAGAGCGCGACGTCGAAGGACTCGCGGAGCCGGGACGTCAGGAAGATGTCCTCGTCGCAGTAGCGCCGTCCGCGCGCCTCGTAGGCGAGGTCGGTGACGAACAGGACGGACGGACGTGGTGCCTCGGACCCGGCGATCAAGAAATACTCCCAGGGGGTGCGCTATCCGGCTGACGGTCAATAGCCTTGCTGGTGTTGCCCGTTCATGGAAATGAAGCCCCTGATCTCTGCCCCACAGGAGTCACACGTGTCCCAGGCGTTCTCACCGCCCGATATTCTCTCGCCCGCCTTCGCCGCCGATCCCTACGGGGCCTACCGGACGATGCGCGAGAGCGCCCCGCTGATCCACCACGAGGCCACGGGGAGCTATCTCGTCTCGCGCTACGAGGACGTCGAGCGCGTCTTCAAGGACCGGGCGCAGGAGTTCACCACCGAGAACTACGACTGGCAGCTGGAGCCCGTCCACGGCCGCACCATCCTCCAGCTCAGCGGCAGGGAACACGCCGTACGCCGGGCCCTGGTCGCCCCCGCCTTCCGCGGCGCCGACCTCCAGGAGAAGTTCCTGCCCGTCATCGAACGCAACGCCCGCGAGCTCATCGACACCTTCCGGCACAAGGGGGAGGCGGACCTCGTCGAGGCGTTCGCGACCCGCTTCCCCGTCCTGGTCATCGCCGACATGCTGGGTCTGGACAGGGCGGACCACCAGCGCTTCCACGGCTGGTACACCAACGTCATCGCCTTCCTCGGCAACCTGGCGGGCGACCCCGCGGTCACGGCGGCGGGGGAGCGGACCCGCCAGGAGTTCGCCGAGTACATGATCCCCGTCATCCAGCGGCGCAGGGAGGAGCCGGGGGACGACCTGCTCTCCGCGCTCTGCGCCGCCGAGGTCGACGGCGTACGGATGAGCGACGAGGACATCAAGGCGTTCTGCAGTCTGCTGCTCGCGGCCGGCGGCGAGACGACCGACAAGGCCATCGCCTCGGTCTTCGCCAATCTCCTGGCACACCCCGAGCAGCTCGCCGCAGTACAGCGGGACCGGTCCCTGATCGACCGGGCCTTCGCCGAGACGCTGCGCTACACCCCGCCGGTCCACATGATCATGCGCCAGACGGCGGGGGAGGTGGAGCTGTCCGGGGGTACCGTCCCCGCCGGTGCCACCGTCACCTGTCTGATCGGCTCGGCCAACCGGGACGGGGCCCGCTACACCGAACCGGACCGATTCGACCTGTTCCGTGACGACCTGACCAGCACCACGGCGTTCTCCGCGGCCGCCGACCACCTGGCGTTCGCGCTGGGCCGGCACTTCTGCGTGGGTGCCCTGCTGGCCAGGGCCGAGGTCGAGACCGGGGTGAACCAGCTGCTCGACGCTATGCCGGCCCTCCGGCTCGCCGACGGCTTCACCCCGGCCGAGGAGGGCGTCTTCACCCGGGGCCCGGCATCGCTCCCGGTGCGCTTCACCCCGGTCGGAGCAGTGGGCGCATGACGTGGACGGCACCGCGGACCGAGCGGACCACGTCACTGAGCACTCTGGGCATGCTGCCTGAGCGCCAGCTGCTGGAGGGATGGCTGAACTGGCATCGGGAGACCCTGCTGGCCAAGTGCGCCGGTCTCGACGCCGCGCAACTGGCGACGGCGACCGTCGAGCCGTCGAATCTCACCCTTCTCGGTCTGGTCCGCCACATGGCGGAGATCGAGCGGTGGTGGTTCCGGCGCAGCTTCGCGGGCGAGCCCGTCGGCGATGTCTTCACCGGGCCGTCGGACGGTGACGAGGGCTTCGACGGCGTGGACCCGGCCGACGCGGAGAGGGACTTCGGGAGATACCGGGCCGAGATCACGGCATGCGACGCGGCGGTGGCCGGGCGCGCTCTCGACGACACCTTCATGTCCACGCCCGAGGTCGGCCTCAGCCTTCGCGCGGTCTACGTGCTGATGATCCAGGAGTACGCCCGCCACAACGGCCACGCCGATCTCCTGCGGGAGCGGACCGACGGGATGACGGGCGACTGAACCGGCGGTCCGGACTCAGCCGATCCGCGCGCACACGTCGTCGGCGGACCCGTGGACCAGGCGCACCGACTTGTAGCCGGTGGCGCTGATGTCCATGGTGTACACACCGTCCAGCACGTACAGACCCCGCGCCAGGTTCCCGGCGTTCTCGCCGACGCCCGCCAGCACGGGGCCGACGACGTACCACTTCTGCGAACCGTCCGCGTGGTGGTCGACGATCGCGCTGCCGCTGACATCGGCGTCGTAGAAGGCGCCGGTGTCCGTATTGGTGACGCGGACGACGAGGTCGCCGCGGTAGGCGACCCGGGAGGGGGAGCCGTCCGGCCGCCGGTCCAGGACCCGCTGCACCACCTCGTCCACCACGGGCTCCGTGTGGACCGGGACGTCGCAGCGGGCTCCGGCCGGCAGATCGTACGGAGGGGTCGGGGCCGGCTCCCACCCGTCGGCCCCGGACGCCGGGGACGTTCCCAGCACCACGGCTCCGAGAGTGGTCGCGGCAAGGAGTGCGCGTCGCATGGGACCTCCGTCGGGGAGGCGTGACCGGCACGGCGGACCCGCCTCCCCACGCGGTCTGCCGCACTGCACGATCATGCCGCGTCCGGCTCCCGCTGTCAGCGGATGTGACGCCCCGAAATGGCCCGGGCGATGACCAGCCGCTGGATCTCGCTCGTACCCTCGAAGATCGTGTAGATCTTGGCGTCGCGGTACATCCGCTCCACCGGGTGCTCCCTGCTGTACCCGGCGCCGCCGAGGATCTGGACCGCCTTCTCCGTCGCGGAGACCGCGAGTTCACCCGCGCGGAGCTTGGACATGGAGCCCTGGCCCGCGTCGAAGGTCCGGTCGTTGCGGGCCATCCAGGCCGCCTGCCAGATCAGCAGGCGCACGGCCTCGATCTCCGTACGGATGTCGGCGAGGGCGAAGGCGATCGACTGGTTCTCGATGACCGGCCGGCCGAAGGCCTCGCGTTCACCGGCGTACTCCAGCGCGTACTCGTACGCGGCGCGCGCGATACCCAACGCCTGGGCACCCACGGTGGGGCGACTGACCTCGAAGGTCGCCATCGCCGCCTGGCCCTTGGCGGTGCCGCCCTCACGGGCACGCGCCAGCCGGGCGTCCAGCTTCTCCTTCCCGCCCAGCAGGCAGTGCCCCGGGACGCGGACGTCGTCGAGGAACACGTCCGCGGTGTGCGACGCGCGCAGGCCGAGCTTCTTGATGGTGCGGCTCGCCACCAGGCCCTCCGTGCCGGGCGGCACGATGAACGCCGCCTGGCCGCGGGCCCCGAGCGCGGGGTCGACCGAGGCGACCACCACGTGGATCTCGGCGATCCCGCCGTTGGTGATCCACGCCTTCTGGCCGGAGAGCACCCACTCGTCCTTGGCCTCGTCGTAACGGGCCTTCGTGGTCATCGCGGAGACGTCGGACCCGGCCTGGGGCTCGGAGACGCAGAAGGCGGCCACCTTCGGGTCGTCCTCGTCGCCATAGCACTGCGGGACCCACTCGGCGAGCTGGTCGGGCGTGCCGGAGGCGAAGATCCCGGCGACCGCGAGCGAGGTGCCGAACAGTGCCATGCCGATCCCGGCATCGCCCCAGAAGAGCTCCTCGTTGGCGATCTGGAGGGAGAGTCCGCTCGGGTCCCCGTACATGTCGGCGAGCGACTCGAACCCGTACAGCCCGATCTTGGCCGCTTCCTGGATGACCGGCCACGGAGTCTCTTCGCGTTCGTCCCATTCGGCCGCCGCGGGGCGCACGACCTGGGCGGCGAAGCCGTGAACCCACTCCCGCAGGTCCCGCTGTTCCTCGGTCAGGGCGAGGGAGAAGTAGCTCACGGGCTCAGGCCTTCGGGATGTCGAAGTAGCGGGTCAGGCCCGAGGCCAGGCCGACGTCACCGGCGACCTTCAGCTTGCGCATCATGAACATCGTCACGGGATTGCCGTTACCGGAGACCAGCTTGAGGAATTCGGCGTCGCCCATCACCAGCGTCGTACGGGGCTCGGCGTCGGAGCGGCCCGCGCTCACCGTGCAGGTGCCGTCGGCTATGGAGGTCTCGTAGACCTCCTCGCTCTCGCCCGTGATCTTCCAGCGGATCAGGGCCGTCAGCCCGCCCGCCGCCTCCGGGCGGAACTGCTGCCGCATCCGGCCGAAGACCTCGCTCAGCACCCGGGCACGCAGGTCACCGTGCATGACCTCGCCGAGCTGCCTGGCGGACAGGCCCTTGACGATCCGAGCGAACTCCTCCGGGGAGACGGCACCGAAGTCGAGCCCGGACAGTTCGTCCGTGAGGTTGCCGCTGCTGTTGTCGGCCACGCCAAATCCTTACTTCAGAGTAAACTTACTTCTGAGTAAGGTAAGTCGGCCGTCGCCCCCGCGCAAGCAGGCGAGCGTCACCAGGCGCTGTCGTGGCGCACCGCGAGATGAGGGTGATGGGCGGAGAGCACCTTGTTGGCCCAGGCGAGCTCGGACAGCGCCTGTTCGCGGTCGGCCTGGTCCTCGATGCCGAGCCTCGGTCCCCGGAACCTGCGCACCTCGCGAGCGGCGCAGTCGGCGTCGAACTCCGCCTGAAGGATGTGCGGCGGAGTGCAGGACCCGATCAGTGCGGCGACCCGGTCCGGGATCGGCACGGGGACGAGGAGGTGCGAGGCGGTCATGTGGGGGTTCCCTCTCGGATGGTTGGCCAGGAGGTGGCGCTTCGCGGCGGCCGGTGGGCCACCGCTCCTCCCTATGTAACGGGACGCAGTTCCGGGTTTCTTGTTGAGAACGTCTCCGTGTCGCAACCGTTTGGGACTGACCGTCTATTTCGCGTTACCTGGCAGTAAGTTGACTCTGTGCGCGGCGTGTGATGCTCCCTCAGTTCAGCGACTGGCCGCTGCGAGCCCGTAACTGCATGGCGCGCAGCACGGCTTCGGTCGAGAAGCGGCTCTCGGGGTCGGTGAGCTGGTCGCCGAAGATGGCCTCCAGGCTGCGCATCCGGTAGCGGACCGTCTGAGGATGCACATCCAGCAGCTCGCCCATCTGGGCGGCGGTGCCACGGGTGTCGAGCCAGATCCGCAGCGTCTCGATCAGCCGCTCGCGTCGTGTGGCGCTGATGCCGGAGACCGCGGCCAGTTCACGCTCGGCGAGCTGGTCGAGGAGGACCGGGTCGGACAGGAGCCACAGCGTGGTGAGGTGGTCCTCGCAGAGGATGACCGGCGCGTCGTCGATGACCCCCGCGTCGACGAGTTCGAGGACACGCCGGGCCCAGCGGATCGAGTCGGCGGCGAGCGCGGTCGGCACCGTCAGCCCTATAGCCGCACCACCACCGGGGATCGTCCGGTCGAGCATCTCCCTGCGCGCGTCGTCCATCGGCCCGGGAACCAGCAGGTGCGGCTGCGGATCGGCGGGGTCGATCAGGACGTCGTGGTCCGCGCTGATCCGGTCCAGGCCGGACGGGGCGCGTACGGCGACGAGCGTGACCTGCTCGGGCAGCGTCCAGCCGGTCTGCTCGCACAGCTCGGCGATGGCGCTACGGGGTACGGGCCTGCCCGTGAGGATCAGATGCAGCAGCCGCCGGCGCACCGCCTCGCTCTGCTGGTCGGACTGGGCCTGCACTTCCAGATAGCCCTCGCGGGACAGCGACTCGAGCTCGTCCACGTACGCGAAGAGCGCGTCGGCGAAGCTGAGCATCAGCGCCGGCGAGAAGTTGTAACTCCGGCCCACCTTCTTCGCCCGCCGGAGCGCGACCCGCGCACCCAATCGATAAGCGCCCTGGAGCGCGTCCATGGTGCGGCCCTCGTAGGCCTCGAACCTGCCGAATCTCCGGCACATGTCGTCGCGCAGGACCGTGGGGGACGAGGGTTCGGCGACCAGGTCGACAAAGGAGGAAAGGCTCTGCTCGACGCCCATGCGGATGGATGTCCCATTGGGGCCGTTCAGCAGACGCGCGTATTCCGGATAGGCGCGGGTCACTTCCATGCCTATCTCTTTGATCAGGCTCGGCAGTTCGGGCCGCATGATCGCGGCGAACTCCTGGGGGAGGGGCCCCAGCGGATCTCCGGTGTCCAGTGGCTGGATGAGTCTCGACATGACCGTCCCCTTGCTTCCTGGGCCCGGAGTGGGTGGAACGTGTGGGGGAAAGCGCTCCCACGGACCGACAGGTGTATACCAACATCGGCGCCGAAGATAGACCAAGTCGGGCGGGGTGCCCACCGCCTGGACAGGATGGAAGTGCAGGGGGCACACAACGTGGCCCTGTTGTGGGGCTCCGGTGCAGGTGGGGCCGTAAATGCTCACTTCCGGACAATGTTTTCGGCCGTGGGCGCACCGAGGGCGTCGGCGGGGTGTCGCGGCGCCCGCCGCACCGGCTGTCCTGAGGGATGTCTCCGGACTCTCCTCGGCATCCTCTGATCTTCTCCGGAAGTTCCGGGCGGTGGTGGCGTCGAGCCGGGGGCGGGCGGCAACGCGGCATTTCCGCAGGGATATTGCGCAGGAAGTGACAAGTGCGCCAGGCGAATTAGTGACGTACTGACGAGGAAAAAAACTTGCCCAACCAATCTTGACCGGCGGGATTGTGCTCCAAGTTTCCCGCAAGTAACGTCACGCCCTGTCACAGAACGTGTGTGGCTGAAAGCGCAGCACGGCCCCCACGCAACACGATTCATCGCGGCACTCCCTGCGCCTTTGCAGGAATTCGGGTGCCTTCCCCGCAACAGTGCACCCGCACTGGCGAATCGGAGGAACTCACTGTGCGCAACTCCCTCAGAAAGATCGCGATCGCGGCCGGTGCAGCCGCAGCCGCTGTCACGCTCGGCACAACGACCGCCACCGCCGGCGTCGCCGCTCCGACCTGGACCGTCACCCCCGCGCCCTCGCCGGTGGCGGTCTCGGCCACCAACTCCGGCACCGTCTCCCTCAGCCTCAACGGTATCCCGCTGACGTGTACGTCATCGGCGGCCAGCGCCGTGCTGGCGACCGCCTCCGGTACCTCCAACGTGACGGTCGGCACCATCGCTCCGCTGACCTGGAGCGGGTGCACCAGTCCGTTCGGCCCGGTGACACCGACCGCCAACACCTCCCCGGCGTGGCAGCTGAAGGCGAACACTTACAGCGCCGGAACCACCAACGGTTACATCGCCGGAGTGAAGGCCACGCTGACGGTCCTCACGTGCACCTTCACGGTGACGGGCGACGTCACGGCCGGCTACAACAACACCAGCGGTCAGCTCACGATCGGCAACAACGCCACGTATCAGCTGACCGTCGCCACCGTCACCCCGGGCTGCTCCGGCATCGCGGCCGTGGGCCAGCACCCGACCTACACCGCCAAGTACAACGCGGTCAAGACGGGTACCACCATCAAGCCGGGCATCGTGTACACGCCCTGATCCGTGCCACGAGCCACTCAGGAATGAAATGAGCAGGGATCGCACGGCGGGGTCCGCCCGCCGTGCGATCTCCGTGCCCACCAACTCGTCACCGAGACGGAGGAGCCGGCGTGCGCAGCTGTCTCAGGAAGCTCGCGACGGCGGCGGGTGCCACCGTCGCTGCCGTCACCTTCGCGGCACCCGCTGCTCGACGACAGCACCTACAAGCTCACCGTGGGTACAGCCTCTGCGGGGTGGGCCGGGCTCGCGTCCGTGGGCGACAACTGGGTGTACGAAGCCCTGTACTCGGTGACCACGCCGAGCGGCGGCACCACCAGGCCGAGCATCGTGTACACCCCCTGATCCGGGTGCAGGCCAGTCCTGAGCGATCAAGGAGCCCGTGGCGAGTACACCCGCCACGCGATGCACCGTCCGACCGGTCCGAAAGGGGACATCGTCAGTGAGAGGCACTCGTACGACGGGAGCACGCAGGCGCACGGCACGGGGCGCCGCAGTGGCCACCGCGGTGCTGCTGGGAGGCATGGTCCCCGGTGCGCAGGCCGCCGCCGGTGTGCAGGACGTCGATACGGAACTGGCTTACACCTGCCGCCTTCCGGAGGGTGAGCAGTCGGTGAAGGTCAACGTCACCGCGAAGGTTCCCGAGTCCGCTCGGGCAGGACAGGCGATCCAGCCCGAGGACCTGGGGTTGGACCTGACGCTGCCCGAGGGCGTGCCGGCCGCACTCTCCGACTCCGGAGCGGCGACTGTGAGCGCGGAGGCCCAACTCTCGGTCGGCGTTGCCCAGGGGGATCAGCGCGCCCGGACGGAGTGGATCGGGAAGACCGCCGAGCCGGTACCGGTTCCCGAAGCGGGCGACCTGGCGCTGAGTACGTCGGGGAGCGTCCCCTACGTGAAGCCCGAGGTGCCCGGCGACCTGGCGTTCGAAGCGGGCGACCTCTCCGTGGAACTCGCTCTCAAGAAGGCCGACGGGGCACCGGCCGTGCCGCCGGCCCTCGCCCTGAGCTGCGCGCTGGACGCCGGGCAGGAGGCGACGCTGGCAGAGGTGCCCGTGAGTGACGAGGGTGGGGAGGCGGGGGCGGAGCCCACTCCGACCGGGTCCTGGCCCGAGGAGCAGGTGACAGGCGGAGACGACGACCTCCCGGAGGTCGGAGCTCCGGCGCACCAGCCTGCTGCGGCCGACGCGCCTCCGTGTGTGGGCGATCCGAGTGAGGACATGAGCATGATCGCCTATGTCACCGGCTATGCGAACGTGGCAAAACTCAAGGGGGCGACCAAATTCCCGTTGGCTTGTGCGCGGATCACGCAGGGCGAGAGCAGGATCGTGCCCGATGGTGAATTCCTGCATGTGTACCAGGACTCGGCGGTGGATCTCGACCACGAGGGGAAACCACAGCTTCCTCCTGCGTCCGGCACCTTTCTGACCTTCGGATTCATGCCGACGACCGCGACCCTGGAAATGACGCAGATCCCCCCGGAAACCAACCCTGACGGGACTCGCGTTCCGAACATCAAGTCAGACCTGGCGATCAATATCGCCGAGGGCTCGACCAAGGCCGTGACGGTGGTGACTCTCGAGCTGATGCTCAGGCTCCGTGACGTCGAGGTCAACGGCGTTCCCTTGGACGTGGGTGACAACTGCCGCACCAGCGAACCCTTCACTCTGAGACTGGAAGGGCATATGACTCTGAAGGACGGAGTCCAGGTGGGGTACACCCTGGCGACCGGGGGCGAGCTGACCGGGGCGGTGACACTGCCTCCCTTCAGCGGGTGCGGTGCCGACGAGGACCTGGACAACGTCTTCACCGCGTCCCTCTCCGGAGCGCCCGGCTATGTCAAACAGGTGCAGGGGGCTCCTTGTGCGCCCGCGCAGCACACGCCCGGTGCCGGCGGCGTCTGCACGGACGCCTACGGGCCGGCGGACGTGCCCGAAGCGAGCCGTTGACCTGCGGCCGAACCGACCCACCGCACCGAAGACAGCAACCCCCCGACCCACCTCACGAATTGAGGGAACCATGAGATCTGCCTCGAAGACCTGGATCAAGGCCGGCGGAGCCGTCGCCGCGTCCGCCGCGCTGGTCATGCCCCTGACCGCATCGCCGGCCGGTGCCGCTACCGCCGCAGCGACCCAGCTCAACGGCTCCTGGGCTCCGTTCGACCGTTGTCCGGTGGATGCACCCGCGATGCTCGCGACGGACGGCGACACCGACGTTCCCCTGTGCGTGACGTCCACCTCGCCCAACGGGACGATCAAGCTGGGCAACACCGAGGCGACGACCGGCTCGACGAATCTTCAGTTCGGAGTCATCCAGCACCCGGCCGAGGGGACCTACACGGTCGTTCCGCCTGCGGCCGGGTCCATCATCAGCGGCAAGACCACCATCCCCGGTGGCCTCCTCGGCATCATGTGCCCCAGCAATGTCCCGGTCGTCTCGGCCGTCTGCGGGCAGATCACCAACGCCACCCTGAACAAGGTGACCGCGACCGTCGAGTCGGCCGGTACGCCGACCGACTTCAGCCTGGTCGCCGGGATCTCCTCCGGGCCGATCGTCAAGCTGCCTGTCAAGATCCGTCTCGAGAACCCGCTGCTCGGCTCCAAGTGCTACATAGGAAGCAGCAGCAACCCGGTGCTTCTGCGTCCCGGGAACATCAGTGCCCCCAACTTCGCGGCCTCGCGATTCAACGCTGACGGCACGGCGAACCCGGACGAGGGGTCGATGATCCAGATCGCTCTGTCCGGAGCGGCCCAGGGTGACAGCCAGTTCTCCGTGCCGAAGGCCGGCGGCTGCGGTCTCGGTGGCATCCTCAGCTGGGCGATCGACCTCAAGGTGGGCCTGCCCGCTGCGGCCGGTACGAACAACCTCGTCCTGAACGACGCCAAGACCTACACGGCCGGTCTCACCGCTCCGGGTGTGTCGGTGCCCAACGCCGGCAAGGAGCTCTCCGAGAGCTGGCACTCCGCGGTGAAGTAGCCGTCGGAGAGTACGGGCCGCCGTCTCCGGTTTCTTGTCACTTCGTGCGCCCCGGCCCTTGACCGCCCATGAGCCCGCCCCGACCGGACGAACCCTGGTCGGGGCGGGCTTCGGCATGTCCGGACCGGCTGCCGAGCGCCTGCCGCTTCGGCCCGGAGGCCCTCACTTTTCGACAGGTTTCGCGGCCCGATCACTCACCGGGGCATAAGAAAACGGTGCGCTGCAATTACCTCGGAGAAAGTTCGTGAAGTGCTATTGCGGACTTAGGTTACCGGCCCGTAGCGTCCCGCTTGAGCAGCTCGGAAACGCGTCCGTACCTGCTTGTTCGACGCACGTGGAGTCCCGGTCGCGCCCCTCTTGACCCGGGATTCCTCCGGGAGTTCCTCCGGTCCCGAACCCTCCCACCGGGGCGGGATTCTCCCGGCCGCCGGTGTCTCGTGGCTCCGGCCCTCCTGGGCCGCGGGACCCCGGTGCACCGGGAGAGCTTGCGCAGATTCCGACAAGGCCGCCGGGCGGGTTTGTCAATCGGTGACAAGTGATCCACGCAGAGATCAAAGTCCGGCGATTTCCGCTGTTCAACGGCTTGTCCTCGCGGTTTCGACGGACATAACGTGCGCCTCCTGGTGCATGTGTGACGAGCCGCCATTGCTTTTACCGGAGCCGGAGCGCTGACAGATGACGTCGTTCACCACCACTTCGAGGGAGGGTCGATGGGTATCGAAGTAGTCGTCGAAGGCCTGACGAAGTCCTTCGGCAAGCAGAACATCTGGCAGGACATCAGCCTCACGCTGCCGGCCGGTGAGGTGAGCGTCATGCTCGGGCCTTCCGGTACCGGGAAGACCGTGTTCCTGAAATCCATCGTCGGACTGCTGAAGCCGGAAAGGGGCCGTGTCCTCATCAACGGCGTCGACATGGTGAACAGCCCCGAGCGCGAAATCATGGAGACCCGGAAACTCTTCGGCCTCATGTTCCAGGACGGCGCCCTCTTCGGCTCGATGTCGCTCTTCGACAACATCGCCTTCCCCTTGCGTGAGCACACCCGAAAGAAGGAGTCCGAGATCCGCCGCATCGTCATGGAGCGGATCGACATCGTGGGTCTGCTGGGCGCGGAGGGAAAGCTGCCGGGCGAGATATCCGGCGGTATGCGCAAGCGGGCCGGTCTCGCCCGCGCCCTCGTCCTGGACCCGCAGATCATCCTCTGCGACGAGCCGGACTCCGGCCTCGACCCGGTCCGTACGGCCTACCTCTCGCAGCTCCTTATCGACCTCAACGCCCAGATCGACGCGACGATGCTCATCGTCACCCACAACCTCGACATCGCGGCCACCGTCCCCGACAACATGGGGATGCTGTTCTGCCGCAACCTCGTCACCTTCGGCCCGCGCGAGGTCCTGCTCACCAGCGACATGCCCGTCGTCTCGCAGTTCCTCGCCGGACGCCGCGAAGGCCCCATCGGCATGTCCGAGGAGAAGGACGCGGCCACCCTCGCAGCGGAGCAGACCAACGGCTTCGGCCACACGGCCGGGCCCCGCACCGTCGTACCGCAGCTGGAGCCCTCACCCGGGCTGCCCGTCCGGCAGGCCGCCCTGCGCCGCCGGGAGCGGGTCCTCTCCATGATGGGCCAGCTGCCGGAGGCCGCCCGTACAGCCATCCTGAACAGCTACACGCCGACCCTGGACGGTGGGCGCCGATGACGGCACCACTGCCCGTACGCCCACCCGTGCCGGCCGCCGAGGAGGCGCGGGCGCAGGCACCGAAGCAGAGACGGCCCTCGCGACTCCTCGCCCCGCTGCGCCAGACCGGGCAGCTGTACGCCCTCGCTCTGGCCGTCGGCCGGGCGATCTTCCGCCGCCCGTTCCAGGTGCGGGAGTTCATCGAGCAGTTCTGGTTCGTCGCCAGCGTCACCATCCTGCCCGCCGCCCTCGTCTCGATCCCCTTCGGCGCGGTCATCGCCCTCCAGGTCGGATCCCTCACCGAACAGCTCGGCGCCCAGTCGTTCACCGGCGGCGCCAGCGTCCTCGCCGTCATCCAGCAGGCCAGCCCCCTCATCGTGGCCCTGCTGATCGCCGGGGCCGCGGGGTCCGCCATCTGCGCGGACCTCGGTTCGCGCAAGATCCGCGAGGAGCTCGACGCCATGGAGGTCATGGGCGTCTCGCCGATCCAGCGCCTCGTCGTCCCCCGCGTGCTGGCCACCATGTTCGTCGCCGTCCTGCTCAACGGGCTGGTGTCCGTGGTCGGCACGCTCGGCGGCTACTTCTTCAACGTGATCATGCAGGACGGCACACCGGGTGCCTACCTCGCCAGCTTCTCCGCCCTCGCTCAGCTGCCCGACCTCTACATCGGTGAACTCAAGGCGCTGATCTTCGGCTTCATCGCGGGCATCGTCGCCGCCTACCGGGGACTGAACCCGCGCGGCGGCCCCAAGGGGGTGGGCGACGCGGTCAACCAGTCCGTCGTCATCACCTTCATGCTCCTGTTCGCGGTGAACATGGTCCTCACGGCGATCTACCTCCAGATCGTCCCCGCGAAGGGGGGGCTGACCGATGTCCATGCTCGGCTGGCTCGACCGCTCAGGGGAGCAACTCACCTTCTACGTACGGGCGCTCGTCTGGATCCCCCGGACGCTGCGCCGCTATCTCAAGGAGGTGCAGCGGCTGCTCGCCGAGGTCGCCTTCGGCAGCGGCGGCCTCGGTGTCATCGGCGGAACCATCGGCGTGATGATCGCGATGACCCTCGCCACCGGCTCGGTCGTCGGCCTCCAGGGATACGCGGCCCTCGACCAGATCGGCACCTCCGCCTTCACCGGCTTCATCTCCGCCTACTTCAACACCCGCGAGATCGCCCCGCTCGTCGCGGGCCTCGCCCTCTCCGCGACCGTCGGCGCCGGCTTCACCGCCCAGCTCGGCGCGATGCGGATCAACGAGGAGGTCGACGCCCTCGAAGCGATGGGCGTGCGCTCCATGCCCTACCTCGTCACCACGCGGATCATCGCCGGCGTCGTCGCCATCATCCCGCTGTACGCGATCGGGCTGCTCTCCTCCTACCTGGCGTCCCGCTACATCACCGTCCTGTTCAACGGGCAGTCGGCGGGCACCTACGACCACTACTTCAATCTCTTCCTCTCCCCGGACGACGTACTGCTGTCGGTGCTCAAGGTGCTGATCTTCAGTGTGCTGGTGATCCTCGCCCACTGCTACTACGGCTTCCACGCCACCGGCGGCCCGGCCGGCGTGGGAGTGGCCGTGGGCCGCTCGGTGCGCAACGCCATCGTGCTGATCAGCGTCACCGACTTCTTCCTCTCGCTCGCCATCTGGGGCGCGACGACAACGGTGAAGGTGGCCGGCTGATGCATTCCCCAACGGCGCGGACGGTGCGCCGCAGACTCGCGGGTGTGGCCTTCGTGCTCGTGCCCGCCGTGCTCGTATGGCTGTCGGTCTCCGTCTACGAGAAGGACTTCACGGACGACGCCACCGTGACCGTACGCACCGGAAGCGTCGGCAACGAGATGCACGACAACGCCGAGGTGAAGCTGCGCGGAGTCGTGATCGGCGAGGTGCGTGACATCGAGGCGGCCGGGGACGGGGCGCGGCTGACCCTCGCCATCCAGCCCGGCCGGCTGGAGCAGATACCCGCGGACGTCACCGCACAGATGCTGCCCACCACCCTCTTCGGCGAGCGGTTCGTCGCCCTCGTACCTCCGTCCGTCCCGTCCACGCAGACCCTGCGGGCCGGTGCCGTGATCCCGCAGGACCGCTCCTCCAACGCCATCGAGCTGGAGGAGGTCCTCGACAACGTCCTGCCGATGCTGACCGCCGTCCAGCCGCAGAAGCTCGCCGCCACCCTCAACGCGGTGTCGCAGGCGCTCGAAGGACGCGGCGACAAGCTCGGCGACACGCTGGTCACCCTCGACGCCCACCTCAGGGAGTTCAACCCGCAACTCCCCACGCTCAACGCGGACATCAAGGAACTCGTCAAGGTCAGCAGGCTCTACGCGGACGCCGCCCCCGACGTCCTGGACGCGCTCACCGACTTCACCACCACCAGCGGCACCATCGCCGAACAGCAGGCGGAACTCGCCGGTCTGTACGGCTCCACCACCGCCTCCGCCCAGGACGTCACCTCCTTCCTGCGCAAGAACAAGGACAACCTCATCCGCCTCTCCGCCTCGGGCCGGCCGACGCTGGAACTCCTCGCGGAGTACTCGGACGCCTTCCCCTGCACCCTGCGTACGATGGCCGGCTTCGTGCCCGCCATGGACAAGGCGCTCGGCAAGGGCACCGACCGGCCCGGCCTCCACGTCACCCTCAAGCCCGTGGAGTCGAAGGGCACGTACGTGGCGGGCAAGGACACCCCGGTCTACGACGCGACCGGCGGGCCGCACTGCTACTCGGTGCCGTACACCGGCAGGCCGGTGCCGACCGCCGACGCCCGGACCGCTTCCGTCACGGACAGCGCCGCCGGCGCGGCCGGCCAGGACACCGGAGCCGCCGACACGGCCCTCGGCATGCCCAACTCCCCGGAGGAGAGCCGACTCGTCAACGAGCTCGTCGCCCCCTCCCTGAATGTGCGGCCCCAGAACCTGCCCGACTGGAGCGGCGTGCTCATCGGTCCGGCCTTCCGCGGTGCGGAGGTGAAGCTCAAGTGAAGCGCCGCTCCCTCGCGGGACCCCTCGTGAAGTCGATCGTCTTCGTCGTGGTGACCGCCCTGGCCACCACCGTCCTGGGACTGTCCATCGCCAACACCGGCGTCGGCGACACCGTTTCGTACAAGGCGCGGTTCACCGACGCGACCGGACTCGTCGTAGGCGACAGCGTCCGGATCGCCGGCGTCAAGGTGGGGCAGGTCGAATCCATCCAGGTCGCCGACAAGCGGCTGGCCGAGGTCGGCTTCGCCGTCCGGAAGGGCCGGAAGCTGCCCGCCTCGGTGACCGCCTCGATCAAGTACCTCAACATGGTCGGCCAGCGCTACATCGACCTCGACCAGGGCGCCGGGCCCGTCGGCGCGAGCTTCAGGTCGGGAGAGACCATCCCGCTCTCGCGCACCACACCCGCGCTGGACCTCACCCAGCTCTTCAACGGCTTCCAGCCGCTCTTCGAGGGGCTGTCGCCACCGGACGTCAACCAGCTCGCCGGCTCGATCGTCCAGGTCCTCCAGGGCGAGGGCGGCACCGTCGACAGCATCCTCTCCCACGTCGGATCGCTGACCGGCACCGTCGCGGCCAAGGACGAGGTGATCGGCGAGGTGATCAGGAACCTCAACACGGTCCTGAAGACCGTCAACGACCGGGAGGCGGGCTTCGACGACCTCGTCGTCACCCTCCAGAAGCTCGTCACGGGCTTCTCCGGCGACCGCAAGCCGCTCGGCGAGGCGGTCACGGCGATGGGCGCGCTCACCACCGTCACCGCGGACCTCCTCCAGGACGGCCGCAAGCCGCTCAAGGAGGACATCGCCCAGCTCGGACGGCTCACCGGAGGGCTCGACGAGAACGCCCCCAAGATCGAGAGCTTCCTGCAGAAGACCCCGGCCAAGATGGAGGCGATCACCCGCCTCACCTCGTACGGGTCATGGCTCAACCTCTACCTCTGCGAAGCCAGGGTCAACGGTGTGACGACCGAGGACGGCAGCGCGCCGCCCACCGGCGTCACCATCGACCAGCCGAGGTGTCAGGGATGAGAATCAAGCCCGTACGGGAACGCAACCCCGTCGCCGTCAGCATCGTCGGACTCCTCGTCCTGACACTCGTCGGCCTCGCCGCCTACCGTGCCGACGCACTGCCCTTCATCGGTGGCGGCACCACCTACAGCGCCGACTTCACCGAATCCGCCGGCCTCGACGAGGGCGACGAGGTACGGATCGCCGGAGTGAAGGTGGGCGAGGTCACCGGCGTCTCGCTCGACGGCGCCAAGGTGAAGGTGGACTTCCGGGTCAAGAACGCCTGGATCGGCAACTCCTCCACCGTGGGCATCGCCATCAAGACCCTCCTGGGCGACAAGTACCTCGCCGTCGACCCCCTCGGCAACGACCGGCAGGACCCGGACTCCCGCATCACCGCGAGCCGCACCACGTCCCCGTACGACGTCACCCAGGCGTTCAACGGACTCGGCGAGACGATCGAAGCGATCGACACCGCCCAGCTCGCCCAGAGCTTCGAGACGATCTCCGAGACGTTCAAGGACTCACCACCCGACGTACGCAGTGCGGCGAACGGGCTGTCGGCGCTGTCGAGGACGGTGTCCGAGCGGGACGCCCAGCTCGCCACCCTCCTCAAGGGCAGCAAGCAGCTCACCAAGACGCTCGCGAGCAAGAAGAGCAGCTTCGAGACCCTCCTGGAGGACGGAAATCTGCTCCTCGGCGAGATCCAGGCGCGCCGCGACTCCATCCACCTGCTGCTCACCGGCACCCGGAACCTCGGGACGCAGCTCACCGGGCTCGTCACGGACAACGACAAGCAGCTGAAACCCACCCTGGACTCGCTGGGACGGGTCACCTCGGTCCTGGTGAAGAACCGCAAGAGCCTCGACAAGGTCCTCTCCCTGGCCGGCTCCTACAACCGGCTCGTCGGCAACACCCTCGGCAACGGCCGCTGGTTCGACAACTACGTCTGCGGGGTCGTCCCGAAGAGCTACCTGCCCGCCGGCACACCCCCCGAGGACGGCGACTGCATGCCACCGAAGCAGGGAGGGCGCTGACATGAGACGCACACGCATCATCGGGATCGGCGCCGGGCTCGCGGTCGTGGCGGTCGCCGCCACCTCGGGTGTGATGGCGATGGACGACCAGGGGAAGACCACCGTCACCGCCTACTTCGACCAGGCCACGGGCGTGTACGCCGGATCGGACCTGCGGATCCTCGGTGTGAAGGTCGGCACCGTCGCATCCGTCGAACCGAGCGGCAAGGAGGTCAGGGTCACCCTGCGGCTCGACAAGGGCGTCAAGGTTCCCAAGGAGGCGCACGCCGTCGTCGTGGCCCCCAGTCTGGTCGCTGACCGGTACGTACAGCTCGCGCCGGCGTACACCGGGGGAGCGCGGCTCGAGGACGACGCCGTACTCCCGGCCGCCCACAACGCCACCCCCGTCGAGGTGGACCAGCTGTACGAGTCGATCACCGAGCTCTCCACGGCTCTCGGCCCGGACGGCGCCAACACGGACGGCGCGCTCGCGGAACTCCTCGACACCGGGGCCAAGAACCTCGACGGCAACGGAAAGGCCATCGGAGACTCCGTCGAACAGTTCGGCAAGGCGACGAAGACGCTCGACAGGAGCAGCGGGAACCTCTTCGACACGCTGTCCTACCTGCAGACCTTCACCACGGTGCTGAAGGACAACGACGGCGACGTGCGGGCCGCCGAGCAGCAGTTGAACACCGTCACCGGCTTCCTAGCCGACGACAAGAAGAACCTCAGCGCGGCCCTGAAGGAACTGGGCAAGGCGCTCGGCCAGGTCAAGGGCTTCATCCAGAGGAACCGCGGCGCCCTCAAGCAGAACGTGGACCTTCTGCTGCCGCTCACCCAGACCCTGGTCGACCAGCGCGCCTCGCTCGCCGAGTCCCTCGACACGCTGCCCCTCGCGGCGGGCAACGTGCTGAACGCCTACGACCCGGCGAACCGCACCCTCAACGGGCGCACCGACCTCAACGAACTGTCGATGGGCGGGCCGCTCACCGGGACCGAGACCGGCGCCGCCGGACTGCGAGGGCTGGCCCCGGTGGACACCACCCGGCAGGAGGCACTGCCCGCACTCCCGCTGCCCGCCGTCGGCACCGTCTACGGCACCCCGGAGAAGTCCGGGACGAAGACCGGAACGGACGAGAAGAAGGAGGCGACCCCATGAGCCCCGCCCTGCGCAGTCCCGGCACCCGCGCGGTCACGGGCCTCGGCGCCCTGGTCGCCGCCGGTGTCGGCTTCGTGCTGGTCGCCACGACCGTCGGCCTGCCGTCGTTCTCGGGCATCGAGCAGGTGCCGCTGCCCGGCGGGGCCGATCTCGGAGACCACCCGTACGAGATCACCGCCGAGTTCGGCGACGTCCTCAGTCTCGCCCCGCAGTCCTCGGTCAAGGTCAACGACGTAGCCGTCGGCCGGGTCACCGAGATCGCCCTGACCCCGGGCAGCTGGACCGCCAAGGTCACCATGCGCGTCAACGGGAAGATCGACCTGCCCGCCAACGCCTACGCCCACCTCGAACAGTCCAGCCTTCTCGGCGAGAAGTTCGTCCAGCTCTCGCCCCCGAGCGCCGGCACCGCCCAGGGCGCCCTCAAGGACGGTGACCGGATCCCGCTCTCCCGCACCAACCGCAACCCGGAGGTCGAAGAGGTCTTCGGCGCCCTGTCGATGCTCCTCAACGGGGGTGGGGTCGACCAGCTCAGGACCATCACCACCGAGCTCAACAAGGCACTCGCCGGACAGGAACCGCAGATCCGCTCGATGCTGAAGCGGGTCGACACCCTCGTCACGAACCTGGACGGCCACAAGGAGGACATCACCCAGGCACTCGACGGCGTCAACCGGCTCTCCGCCACCCTCGCCACCCGCAAACAGGACGTCGGCACGGTCCTCACCGGTCTCAGCCCCGGTCTGAAGGTCCTGGAGAAGCAGCGCGGATCGCTCCTCACCATGCTGCGCTCGCTCGACTCGCTCTCCACCGTCGCCGTCGACACGATCAACAAGAGCAAGGCCGACATGATCGCCGACCTCAAGGCCATCGCACCCACGCTCACCGCGCTCGCCGACTCCGGCAACGACCTGCCGGACTCCCTCCAGGTGCTGGTCACCTACCCGTTCACCGACGAGGTGCTCCGCGGGGTGAAGGGCGACTACCTCAACGTCTACCTGGACGTGACCGCCCAGCCCGGCACCCAGGTCATCCCCGCACTCACCCCGCCCACGGAGTCCGGCGCGCAGAAGACGTCCGGGGCGGCGCTGCCCCTGCCGCTCCCCTCGGTCACCCCACCGGGAACGGAGGGCACCCGCTGATGATCACCCTCGCCATCCGGCTCAAGAACATCGCCTTCCTCGTCATCGCCGTACTCGTCCTCGGCTTCCTGGGGGTGCGGTACGCCGACCTCGGCCACTACGTCGGGCTGCGCGACTACTACACCGTCACGGTGCAACTGCCGCAGACAGGAGGTCTGTACACCCATTCCAACGTCAGTTACCGAGGCGTGTCCGTGGGCAGGGTCGGCCCGATCGAGCTCACCGACGACGGGGTCGAGGCCGAACTGCGCATCGAGAACGACGCGCCGCGCATCCCGGACAGCCTGCAGGCCGTCGTCGCCAACCTCTCCGCGGTCGGCGAGCAGTACATCGACCTGCGCCCCACCCGCGCGGACGGCCCCTTCCTGGAGAACGGCTCGGTCATCGACCAGGCCGACACCACCATCCCCGCACCCGTCACCGACGTCCTCGTCGGCGTCAACGACCTGACGGCCTCCGTCGACACGGAAGCCCTGCGCACGGTCGTCGACGAATTCGGCACGGCGTTCAGCGGGCGTGGCGACGACCTCCAGGTCCTGCTCGACACCGGCAGCGAGTTCATCGAGGCCGCCGACGAGGCCCTGCCGACCACCACGAAGCTGATGGCCGACGGTGAGACCGTGCTGCGCACCCAGAACGAACAGGGTGAAGCACTCAAGGGCTTCGCCTCCGGGGCCGAAGAACTCGCCGCCGAACTCAAGGGATCCGACACCGACCTGCGCCGGCTCATCGCCGCGGCGCCCGATGCCACCGAACAGATCAGCGGCCTGCTGCGCGACCTCGACCCCGCCTTCGGCGTGGTCGTCGCCAACCTCCTCACCACCTCCGAGGTCGCCGTCACACGGCAGCGCGGACTGGAGGAACTCCTGGTCAAGCTCCCCGCCGTCGCGGCCGCCGGCGCCGGCGCCGTCGACCAGGACGGGGCCAGGTTCGGCATGTCGGTCACCTTCTTCGAACCACTGCCCTGCACCGCCGGATACGGCTCCACCACCTACCGCCCCGGCACCGACGTCTCGGCGGCCCCCGCGGCCAACACCAAGGCCCGCTGCGCGTCCTCGCCCGGCAGCGGCATCAACGTCCGCGGCAGCGCCAACGCCCCGAAGGGCGGCCCCGTACCCGAACCGTTCACGCCGGGCTCCGGCCTCCTCCCGGACACGCTCGGCACCACCGGGAAGGCCACCGTGCCGCAGGCCGACGGTATGGCCGGCCTGCTGGGCCTGGGAGGCGGCTCATGAGCGACCGTACGAGAACGGGGCTCGGCTGGGCCGCCCTGCTCACCGCCGTGCTGGTCTGCGCGCTCGGCACCTGGTCGTACGCCCAGGCCCGGGGGGACGACACGCTGGCGTACGCGAAGAGCCGCGACGCCGCCCTCGCCGACGGCAGGCGGCACCTCGCCCGGCTGACCAGCATGGACGGCAAGAGCGCCGCGCGTGTGAAGTCCGGCCTCACCGCGTGGCTGGACGCCTCGACCGGACCGTTGCACGACCGGCTGGAGCGCACCCGGAAGAAGGACGCCGGCGAGCTCACCGAGTCCGGCGCCACCGTGCGCGGCAAGGTCACCGACGCCGCCCTCACCGTGCTCGACGACCGGGCCGGCACCGCGGCGCTCATCGCGACCGTCGACGTCGAGATCACCCCACGCACCGGCAAGGGCGGGACGGAGCGCAAACGCTTCGAGGCGACGCTCGCCCGGACCGGGGACGGCTGGAAGATCAAGGCACTTGACGCGCTACCGGTCGGGAGCGGCTCATGAAGCAGAACACGGGAACAGCGACGATCCCGCCGGACCTCGACCCCGTACCGGACGCGGATCCCGCGCCGGACGTTCCCCCCGCCCGTCGGAGGTGGGCCCGCCCGGCCGCGGCACTGCTGGCAGTCGCCCTGCTGGGCGTGGGCGCCACCCTGTTCGTCCAGGGGCAGCGGCTGCGCGACACCCCAGCCACCTCCAACCACGCCCTGACGGACTCCACCGCGACCACCCGGGTCGCCGGCGACGTGAGCAGCGCGCTGGGCAAGGTCTTCTCGTACAGCCCGCAGACCACCGGCGCCACCAAGGAGTCGGCGAAGCAACTGCTCGGCGGCCGGGCCCTCCAGCAGTACGCGGCGCTGTTCGGCCAGGTCGAGAAGCAGGCCGCGGACCAGAAGCTGACGCTCACCAGCGAGGCCGTACGCGCCGGAGTCACCCGGCTCACCGGCAGCAGCGCCCGCCTCCTCGTCTTCCTCGACCAGATCTACGAGCGCGAGGGGAAGCCCGCCACCACGGCGGCGGCGCAGCTGTCCGTGACCGCGGAACTGCGGGACGGGCACTGGCGGATCGTCGACATCACCTCCAGGTAGGGGAGCACCGAGATGGCACGGGTACGCACGACGAGGAATCCGCTGCGGGCGGCAGCGGTCGCGCTGACGGTCGCGGCCGCCGTCGCCGCGGGCTGGGGAGGCTGGTCCCGCTACGAGGCCACGCACGACGACTCGGCGGCCTACGCGCAGGCCCGCGACGACGCGCTGGCGGCGGGGGAGCAGGGGGTGCAGAACATGAACACGCTCGACCACGCCCGGCTCGCCGAAGGGCTCGACAGCTGGGAGGACTCGACCACCGGTGAGCTGCACAAGCAACTCGTCGACGGGCGGGACGCGTTCGTCAAGCAGATCGAGGCGGCCAGGACGGTCAGCACCGCCAAGGTCCTGTCCGGAGCGGTGACGGAGCTGGACGACCGGGAGGGGAAGGCGGGTGTGATGGTGGCGCTGCGGGTCACCGTCACCGCCCCCGAGGGCGAGCCCGCGGTCAAGGAGAGCCGGATGCTGGGGCAGCTCACCCGCACCCCCGGCGGGTGGAAGCTCAGCGCCCTCGGCCAGGCGCCCGTCGGAAACACCACCGGCTGACCCCGCCCGTCCGCCACGCACGCCTTCGAGAGGACCCCGACATGTCGACGACCCGTCACCTCGTCAACCGCCGCCGCCGGCTCGCCACCGTCGCCGCCACGACCGCGCCGCCGCGTACGGCCGCGGCACCGGGACCGGCGCCCGGAGCTCCTGGGACACCCGGGGCGACGGAGCCACCGGAAGCGGCGGACACGGCCGCCGCCCAAGCGCCCGAGGACGGGGCCGGGACGGAGGAGGAGGCCGCAGGCGACGGGCCGCCGCGCAGACGGCTGCCCCGCCTGCGCATCAGGCTGCCCGCCGTCCTCTGCGCCGCGACGGTCCTCCTCGGCGCCTTCGCCGTCTGGTCGTTCACCTCGGCCGGAGCGCTGCGCGACGAGCCGAGCCGGCAGAACGCGGCCCTCACCGACATCGGCAGGACCAGCGAGGTCAAGGGACAGATCACCGAGGCCGTCGGCGCGGTCTTCTCCTACGACTACGCCTCGCCGGCCAAGTCCGACCGGGCCGCGCGGAAGCACCTGACCGGCAAGGCGGTCCAGCAGCACAAGGACATGCTCGCGGAGGTACGCGCGCAGGCGCCGAAGCAGAAACTCGTCCTCACCACGACCGTCACCCGGAGCGGCGTCGAACTGCTCGACGGCGACCGGGCCCGGCTGCTGATCTTCGCCGACCAGAGCAACACCCGTACCGGCAAGGAGGAGGAGACGACGTACGCCGCCGCCATGTTCGCCGTGGACGCCGTTCGCCGCGGGGACACCTGGCGGATCGCGGCCATCGACACGTTCACGCGATGACCCAGGAGAGGGAGGACACATGAGGTTCGACGGAACCATGCGCCGCGGACTCGCCGGCACGGCCACCGCGGTCGCGGCCATGGCGGCGCTCACCGCGTCCCAGGCCCCGGGGCTCACGGGCGGCGGAGGTGCCGACGACATGAAGAACGTGGCGTCGGACGACGTGGTCTGGACCGAGGTGCCGAACGACGACAGCTACCACACCGAGCTGCCACCCCTGGAGTCACCGGAGCCGCCGAAGAGCACCGACAGGAAGCCCCGACCCGCCGTGGCGCAGTCCTGGGCCGAGGCGGGCATCCCCGCCACCGTCCTGGCCGCCTACCGCGACGCGCAGAGAGCGCTCGGCCGCAGCGACCCCGGCTGCCGTCTGCCCTGGCAGTTACTCGCGGCGATCGGCAAGGTGGAGTCCGGCCACGCGAGCGGGGGGCGGGTGGACGCCGCCGGCACCACCCTCACGCCGATTCTCGGCCCCGTCCTCAACGGCAGCGGCTTCGCGCACATCGCCGACACCGACGGCGGCGCGTACGACGGCGACGCCCGGTACGACCGGGCCGTCGGGCCCATGCAGTTCATCCCCTCCACCTGGGCCCACTGGGGGAAGGACGGCAACGGCGACGGGCGCGAGGACCCCGGCAACATCGCCGACGCCGCGCTCGCCGCCGGCCACTACCTCTGCGCCGGGCCCCGCGACCTGTCCGTACGGGCGGACCTGGACAGGGCGGTCCTCAGCTACAACCACTCGGACACCTACCTCCGTACGGTCCTGTCCTGGCTGGAGTTCTACCGCAAGGGCGTCCACCCCGTGGCCGACGGCGAGGGCGTGATCCCGAAGAGCCCCGGTGCGGGAGGTCCCCACGCCCCCAGGAGCCCGGTCGGCGGGGCCGCTCCCGGCAAGGGCGGCGGCATCGTCGTCGGCCCGCAGCCCACCCGCACACCGGCTCCCTCCACCTCTCCGGCCCCCACCCCGACGGATTCGGGCACCCCTGATCCGAGCGGTTCGGCGACGCCCACGGAACCCGGCCCCGACCCGACCGACAGCGGGCCCACGGATCCGACGACGACCCCCGGTCCGACGACGGCGCCCGACCCGACGTCCACGCCGGATCCCACCACGACACCGGACCCGACCACTTCCCCCGACCCGGACCCGAGCACCACCGGCCCGGCCTGTCCCACGCCCTCCGCGGATACCGGACCCGCCGCCCCCACGGACGCGCCCACCGACGACCCCTGCCCCACGCCCACCGCATGACGGGTCAGCGGCCGCCGAGCACCTCGGAAAGGTCGTACCGCACCACTTCCTCCAGTTGCGCGTAGGTGCAGCCGGAGGGGGTGCGGTCCGGCCGCCACCGCCGGAACTGGGTGGTATGGCGGAAGCGGTCACCCTCCATGTGGTCGTACGCCACCTCGCAGACCCGCTCCGGGGCCAGCGCCACCCAGGACAGGTCCTTCTTGCCGGACCAGCGGCTCGGGGCGCCCGGCAGCCGTGCCCCCTCGTGTGCCGCCGCCTCCGCCCAGGCCGCCCACGGATGCTCCGAGGGGTCGATGCGCAACGGGTCGAGCTCCTCCAGGAGTTCCGCGCGCCGCTTCATCGAGAAGGCCGCGCACACTCCCACGTGCTGGAGTGCGCCCCCGGCGTCGTACAGACCGAGCAGCAGTGAGCCGACCACCGGGCCGCTCTTGTGGAAGCGGTAGCCCGCCACCACGCAGTCGGCGGTCCGCTCGTGCTTGATCTTGTACATGGTCCGGGCGTCCGGCCGGTACGGCAGATCGAGTGGCTTGGCGACCACCCCGTCGAGCCCCGCTCCCTCGTACCGCTCGAACCACTCCTGGGCGAGGGCCGGGTCCGTGGTCGACGGGGCGAGATGGACGGGTGCCGAAGCGTCCCCGAGCGCCCCCTCCAGGACCGTCCGCCGGTCGGTCTGGGCGGTGGCGAGCAGGGACGTGTCGTCGAGGGCGAGGATGTCGAAGGCGACGAAGCCCGCCGGGGTCTGCCCGGCCAGCATCCGCACCCGCGAATCGGCCGGATGGATGCGCTCGCTCAGCCGGTCGAAGTCCAGTCGCCCGTCGTACGGCAGGACGATCTCGCCGTCGATCACACACCGCGGCGGCAGATTCTCCCGCACGGCGGTGACCACCTCGGGGAAGTAGCGGGTGAGGGGCTTCCCCGTCCGGCTGCCGATCACCACCTCGTCGCCGTCCCGGTGCACGATCGCCCGGAATCCGTCCCACTTCGCCTCGTACTGCATACCGGGGGGAATCGCGGACACGGACTTGGCGAGCATCGGTTTCACAGGAGGCATCACCGGCAGGTCCATGGCCCGATTCTCACTCACCGCGCGGAGCACGTCTTCCGATATGCGGCATATGTGGGCCCGGCCTACGGTGTCCGACATGGGAGCAGGAGCAGCGGTGGAGCTGGACGTGGACGGACGGGCCGTGCGGCTGTCCAATCCGGACAAGGTGTACTTCCCGGAGAAGGGCTACACCAAGAAGGACGTGGCCGGCTACTTCCAGGCCGTCGGGCCGGGGATCCTCCGAGCCCTGCGCGAGCGGCCGACCACCCTCCAGCGCTTCGTCGACGGGGTCGAGGGTGATTTCTTCTACCAGAAGCGCGCGCCGAAGAACCTCCCCGACTGGACCCCTACCGCCCGGATCGAATTCCCCAGCGGCCGGCACGCCGACGAGATGTGCCCCACCGAGCTGGGCGCCGTCCTCTGGGCGGTCAATCTCGGCACCCTCACCTTTCACCCCTGGCCCGTGCGCAGGGCGGACACCGACCACCCCGACGAGCTGCGCATCGACCTCGACCCGCAGCCCGGCACCGATTACGCCGACGCGGTGAGGGCCGCCCACGAACTGCGGTCGGTCCTGGAGGACCACGGGCTGCGCGGCTGGCCCAAGACCTCCGGCGGGCGGGGCATCCACGTCTTCGTCCCGCTGGTCCCGGAGTGGACCTTCACCCAGGTCAGGCGCTCCGCCATCGCGGTGGGACGGGAACTGGAGCGCAGGATGCCGGACCGGGTGACCACCGCCTGGTGGAAGGAGGAGCGGGGCGAGCGGATCTTCGTCGACTACAACCAGACGGCCCGCGACCGCACCATCGCCTCCGCCTACTCCGTACGCCCCTTCCCGCACGCCCCGGTCTCCGCCCCCCTGCGCTGGGAGGAGATCGACGACGCCGAGCCCCGCGACTTCGACCTGCGCACCATGCCCGCGCGCTACGCCGAGGTGGGTGACCTGCACGCCGACATGGACGACCACGCCTTCCGCCTCGACCAGCTGCTGGAACTGGCGAGGCGGGACGAGCACGAGCACAAGCTCGGCGACCTGCCCTATCCGCCGGAGTACCCGAAGATGCCGGGCGAGCCGAAGCGGGTGCAGCCCAGCCGCGCCCGGCAGGACGACGGAGACGCATGAGCGCCGACGAGGGGACCGAGCACCCGGCGCACGGCGCCCACGGCAGACCCCCGACCCGGGCCGAGAAGTGGGCATCGTACAAACAGTCCCCGTACGTCCCCGCCTTCGTGCTGCTCTTCATCCTCGCCGCCGCGGCCGGGCTCTTCGCCGGCTCGTACACCTACACGATGGCCGACCCGACGCCGCGCCGGATCCCCGCCGCGGTGGTCGGCGACGTCGAGGCCCGGGGCGGGAAGCAGTTCGTCGCCGGGATGGAGAAGGCCCTCGACGCCTCCCTGCGCCTGCACCCGTACGCCACCCGGGCCGGCGCCCGCGAGGCCATGGAGGAGCAGAAGGTCTTCGTGACCCTGCGGCCGGGCGAGCGCGGGGTGGCCATGGACATCGCCGGTGCCGCCGGGGCCACGGTCGCCCAACTTCTCGCCGAGACGGGGGCGAAGGTCGCGAAGGCCACCGGGGCCCCGGTCACGATCACGGACGTCAAGCCGCTCCAGAAGGGCGACCCGCGCGGGCTGGCGCTCTTCTACATCTCGCTGGCCGCCGTCATCGTCGGCTTCGTCGGAGCCATCCAGCTCAGCGTGCACGCCCGAGCGCTGAATCCCCTGGAGCGGATCGCCTTCACCGTCGCCTACGCCCTGCTGGGCGGCTTCTCGATCGCCGCCGTGGTGGACTGGCTGATCGGCGCGCTGGACCTGCCGTTCGTCGAGTCCTGGCTGATCCTGTCGTTCACGATGTTCACGTCGGGCATGGTCTTCACCATGTTCAACACCCTGATGGGGCGCTGGGCGATGCTTCCCACCTGGGGACTCATGGTGCTGCTGGGCAATCCGTCGTCCGGGGGAGCGGTGTCCTGGCCGCTGCTGCCCTCGGCGCTCGGCCACATCGGGCGCTGGCTGCCGCCGGGGGCGTCGGTCAACGCCCAGCACACTGCGGTCTACTACCAGGGCCACCAGTACGCCTTCCCGTTCCTGGTGCTGGCGGCCTGGTCCCTGGTCTCCTGCACGGTCTTCTGGGTGTGGCGCCACCGGCACCCAGGAGGCCGTGACCACATGCCGGAGCATGCGGCCACGGCCTCGTGAGTGCGCCTCGCCCCTACAACTCCTGGATACGGATGTCGCGGTACGAGATCACGTCCGTGGTGCTGTGGACCTGGAGCCCGATGTAACCGGAGGCGTACCGCCGGCCGTCGGTGCCCGGGTCGTCGCCCCGCGGCGGCTCGAAGAGCTGGCCGCCGTTGTTGTCGAACTCGTTCAGCAGGACACCGTTGCGGTAGACCGAGTAGTGCTGGTCCACCACCCGGATCTCGTAGTCGTTCCAGGTGCCCTTGGGAGTGACCCCGGCCCCGCCGAGACCGACCCGGTCGAACCCGTAGACGGACCCGGTCTTGTACATGTCGCCGTCGGGCCGGTCGTTGACCTGGATCTCATGGCCGTACTTGATGGCGACCCACTCCGGACGGGACTCCTCCGGGTGGTCGTGGACGTTCGGGAAGCGGACGAAGACCCCGCCGTTGGCGTTGCCGCCCTCCGGGGCGTCGTCCCGCCACTGGAGCTTCAGCGAGAAGTCCCCGTACTGCCGGGACGGGAACCAGAGCATCCCCATGCCGTCCACCGTGGTGGAGCTGGTGATCGAGCCCTCCTCCTCGTTCAGCGCGAACTGTCCGCCGCCGACCTGCTCCCACTTGGCGAGGGACGCGGCGGTGCCGTCGAAGAGCTTGCGGTAGCCCTCGTCCTGGCCCGGCTTGCCGATGCCGGACTGCTTGGCCGCCTTGTAGATCTTCTTGTGCTCACGGGCGTCGATGACCCCGTCGGTGAGCAGCTTGTCCAGGACCTTGTCGACGTGCTTGAGGAACAGGGCGTGCGAGGACCAGTCCTTCTCGTCCTCGATGAGCTCGTTGATCGTGCAGCGGTTGCCGGTGAGGCGGTTGGGGACACCGGTGTCGACCGTGCCGACGATGACGGTGAGCCGTTCGTCGAACTCGGGGCAGTTGGGTGCCGGGACACCGCCGCTCTGCGCGACGGTGAACGAGCTCTGCTTCGCCTCCGAGGTGTTGCCGGCCTTGTCCGTCGCCCGGTGGGCGAACGTGTGGTGGCCGACGCGGTCGACGATGACGGGGGAGGAGTACGCGAGGTACGGGCCGCCGTCGAGGGAGTACTCGGCCTTGTCCACGCCCGAGTCGTCGTCGGTCGCGCTGAGGGTGACCTCGGCGCTCGTGATGAACGCGCCGTCCGAGTTCTTGTCGCCCGTCACGACCACGGAGGTCTCCGGCGGCGTCTTGTCCTGCGAGGGCGGTTCGACGACGGTGAAGCCGACGGACTTCTCCTCGGCCGCGTTCCCCGACTTGTCGGTGGCGCGGTAGCGGACCGTGTGGGCACCGACCTCGTGCACCATCACGGGTGCGGTGTACGGCTGCCAGGCGCCGTTTGCCCCGACGGCGTACTCGATGGTGTTGACCCCTGACCCGGTGTCGGACGCGGTCACGGTGACCGTGGCCATGCCGAGGTACGCGCCCGCGTCGTCCTTCTCGCCCGAGACGGTCGCGGAGGTCTCCGGCGGGGTCCTGTCGTCCGTCGGCGGCGCGGCGACCGCGAAGTCGACGGACTTCTCCTCCGCCGCGTTGCCCGACTTGTCCGTGGCGCGGTAGCGGATGGTGTGGCTGCCCACCTCGTCCACCACGACGGGCGCGGTGTACGGCTGCCAGGCGCCGTCCGCACCGACCGCGTACTCGACGGTGTCGACCCCCGATCCCGCGTCCGTCGCCGCCACGGTGACGGTGGCCTGGCCGATGTACGCGCCGTCGGCGTTCTTGTCGCCGTCCACCGTCGCCGAGGTCTCGGGGGCGGTGGTGTCGTCACCGCCGCCACCGTCCTCGCTCACCGTGAGGATGCCCTGCATCGAGCCGTGGCCGGGGATCGTGCAGTGGTAGAAGTAGCGGCCGGGTGTGAGAGTGACCTCGACGCTGTGCTTGCCGCCCTCGCTGTCACTGGGGTTGGCCAGGATGTTGACCGCGACGTCGTTGTTGAACTCCGGGTCCGAGACGCTGAACGTCAGCGTGTGCGGCATGCCCGTCGTGTTGCCCGTGGCCGCGCTGTTCTCGAAGACGATGGTCGCGGCGCCCGCCACCGCCGTCTTCGGCGCCGTCAGGTAGTGGTCGATGGGGTCGCCCGCGGTCCAGTTGAGAACCTGGTCGGCCGCGGCCGCCCTGCTGTCGTCCCGTCCGTAGGCTGCGGTCGACGCCAGCCCGAGGACCATCAGGAACGAACCGAGCAGGGCGAGCCACCATCGGGCGGGCCCGTACCGCCGTCGCGTGAGGAGTGAAGGGTGTCTCACTGCGCTGCCGCCTTCCTGGCCAGGTCTGCGGCGGCCGGGGTCGGACCGCCGCCCTTGTACGTCACGCGCCACAGCGCGGACTTGGAGTCGGAGGTGAAGAAGCCGCGCCCGTAGTCCAGGACGTAGAGCGAGCCGTCCGGGGCGAACTTCCAGTCCATGAGGTTGCGGATGCCGTCCGCACCGACCGGAATGATCTTCTTCAGGGACTCGGCGTGCGTGGGCAGTCCGCCCTTGCCGACCGTCTTCGGGTCGGTCAGCACGGCGTGACGCGGCTGGGTGTCGTCGTAGAAGTCACCGACGAACCACTTCCCGTCCCAGTACGAGGGCCACTTGGCCTCGCTGGTGCTCGCCGCGTCGTAGCGGTAGACCGGGCCGTTCATCGTGGCCTGGCCGCCGCCCTTGAGCCAGGGCAGGAGCTGCTTCTGGTCCTCGACCTTGTAGCTCGGGATGCCGTTCGCGTCCCGCGGGTAGTCGATGCCGCCGCCCTGGGGCGAGTACCAGATGGTGTTGCCGGTCACCGGCGGCAGCTTGACCAGGCCGTCGTTGTTCGGCGACTCGTTCTTCGGCGCGTCGCAGTCGTACCAGCCCAGCGGCTTGGTGGGATCGGGCAGGTTGCGGTCCCGGTAGGGCTGCTTGTTGCCCATGCAGTACGGCCAGCCGTGGTTGCCGGCCTTGGTGATCGCCGCGAACGTGTCGTACTTGGCGGGGCCCCAGGTCGTGCTCGGCGCGCCCGCGTCGGGGCCGACCCAGCCCGCGTACAGCGTGTCGGTCGACTTGTCGATGGAGATGCGGGCGGGGTTGCGGACACCCATCACGTAGATCTCGCCACGGGTCTTGCCGCCGCCCTCGTCCGGCTCCTTGCCCGTGAAGAGATTGCCCTCGGGCAGGGTGTAGGTGCCGTCGTCCTCGGGGTGGATCCGCAGGATCTTCCCGTTGAGGTTGTTGGTGTTGCCCGCGGTGCGCCGGGCGTCGGCGAAGGACACGCCCTTGTAGTTCGGCTGAGGGTTGTTGCCGGAGTAACCGTCGCTGAAGCCGGAGGAGTTGTTGTCCCCCGTGGCGATGTAGAGGTTGCCCTTCGAGTCCCAGGCCATCCCGCCGCCCGCGTGGCAGCAGCTGTGGATCTGGACCGGCCAGTGCAGGAGCACCTTCTCGGACGCCAGGTCCAGCTTGTTCGTGGCGTGGTCGAAGGTGAAGCGCGAGACCTGGCGCACCGCCATCTGCTTGTCGCGGTCGATCTTCGCGTGCGGGGTGTAGTGCAGATACACCCAGCCGTTGGTGGCGAAGTCCGGGTCCAGCTCGATCCCGAGCAGGCCCTCCTCCACCTTGACCAGTTCGTCTCCGCCGCCCTTGTTGCCGAAGACGCTCAGCTTGCCGGCGAGGGTGACCTTCTTGGTGGCGGGGTCGTAGACGTGGATCTCGCCCTCGCCCTTGCCGACGTTCGGGTCGTTCCAGTCGGTGACCACCGGCACGCTGCTGTCCGCGCCGCCCCGCCCGATGTAGAAGATCCGCCCGTCCTTCGCGGTCACGAGGCCGTGCGGTTCGCCGATCTGGTCGTTCCGGCCGGGCTGATTGGGCTGGGTGAGCCGCTCGGCCGCGTAGTTGGAGTCGATCGTGGCCTTGCAGTCGGCCTGCGACAGACGGCTCGTCCAGGCGAGCGCGCCGCGCAGATGATCGCGGAAGTCGGTCTCGGCGAAGCTCGCCGCCGTACCGCCCATGGCGGTGTAGAAGGAGCGCCCGCCGTCGTAGTCACGGCACCAGGAGACCGGGTGGTCCCAGCCGTTGGCGCTCTTGCCGGGGGTGTAGGTGAGCTCGCGGACGCGGGCCACGGTGTGCACGTCGCCGGACGGGTTGTCCTTCCAGTTCAGCCACTTGTCCGGGCGCTTCCACTCCAGCGGGAGGTTCTTCGTCGCCGGGTGCTGCCGGTCGCCGATCTCCACGGTGGCCCGCTGGACGCCTGTCGGGCTGTCCGCCGCCGGGCGGGCGCCGACCAGGCCGGTGAACCAGTCGGAGTACGGTTCGGTGCGCGCCGCGTCATGGATGCCGAGGAAGCCGCCGCCGGCCTCCATGTACGCCTCCAGGCCCGCCTCCTGCTCCGGGTCCAGCACATCGCCGCCGCCGGTCAGGAAGACGACGGCGTTGTACTTGCCGAGTTTCCTGCCGTTGGTGAAGACCCCGGCGTCGTCGGTGGCGACGGTCTTGAAGCGCCCGGCCTCAGGACCGCTGAGCCCGATCTTCTCGATGGCCGCGATGCCCGCGTCCACGGTCGGCGACTCCTCGCCGGCCGAAGCGTGGAACACCAGTACCTTGACGTCGGCCCCGCCGGGCGGCGTGGGAAGGGACAACGTTGTCGCCATCCGTTCCTTCAGCCCAGGATCCGGATAAGGGCTGGCAGTGGCCGCGTTGCCGCCGAGCAGGGACGCGGTCAGGGCACCTGCCGCCACGGCCGCCGCGATACCGCGGCGCGATCTGGACCTGTGATGTGGTGTGCGCTGCATGTGGTCACCCACCCCTCTTGGTCACTTCTCTGGTCACTTCTTCGTCACCGCACCTCTGTGGTCACTGCGACAGCGCACGAAGCTAGACCTCTTTTCGTGGCTCGCCAATAGGTATGGCAGCAATCGAACGAACTTTGTCCTGAGTGTGGATAAACCACCGGCTCACGGCTACCGTGTGGGCCGTCCAGGGGAGCAGCGCGTCAGTTTCCGTCTCGCAGTGGGGAGTTCGACATGGACCGAAGGACCTTCAACCGCCGGATGCTGGTGGGCGGCGGGGTGGCGGCGGCCACCGGTGTGACATCGATGTCACTCGGCGCCGTGCAGGCCACCTCCGCGGAGAACCCCGCGAAGACGGCCCCCGCGGGCGGCGTCGTCCGCCATCTCAAGCTGTACGCGGAGAAACTGGCGGACGGTCAGCTCGGATACGGCTTCGAGAAGGGCAAGGCGTCGATCCCCGGACCGCTCATCGAGATCACCGAGGGCGACACGCTGCACATCGAATTCGAGAACACCACGGACGTCGACGCCAGCCTCCATGTACACGGCGTCGACTACGACATCG
The DNA here is from genome assembly GCF_044455985.1 of Streptomyces sp. NPDC051064. Lineage (NCBI taxonomy): Bacteria > Bacillati > Actinomycetota > Actinomycetes > Kitasatosporales > Streptomycetaceae > Streptomyces > Streptomyces sp. NPDC051064. Next base: position 69,991 of record NZ_JBITFK010000003.1, on the reverse strand, counting down.
CGAGCGACGGCACCCGGATGAACCGCAGCCATGTCGAACCCGGCGGCACCCGGACGTACACCTGGCGCACCCACGCCCCCGGCCGCCGCAAGGACGGCACCTGGCAGGCGGGGAGCGCCGGTTACTGGCACTACCACGACCACGTGGTCGGCACGGACCACGGCACGGGCGGCATCCGCAAGGGGCTGTACGGGCCACTCGTCGTACGCCGCAAGGGAGATGTGCTGCCGGACAAGACGATCACGATCGTCTTCAACGACATGACCATCAACAACAAGGCGGCCCACGAGAGCCCGAACTTCGAGGCCACCGTGGGCGACCGGGTCGAAGTCGTGATGATCACGCACGGCGAGTACTACCACACGTTCCACATCCACGGGCACCGCTGGGCGGACAACAGGACGGGGCTGCTCACCGGCCCCGACGACCCCAGCCGCGTGGTCGACACGAAGATCTGCGGACCGGCGGACTCCTTCGGCTTCCAGATCATCGCGGGCGAACACGTGGGAGCCGGCGCCTGGATGTACCACTGTCACGTCCAGAGCCACTCCGACATGGGGATGGCCGGCCTGCTGCTCGTCGCCAAGGCGGACGGCACGGTGCCGGGCTACGACCCGCCGCACCACGCGGCAGGCGCGGCCGAGGAGCACGCACACTGAGACCGGCCGGCCCGCGGGGGCGGCCGGCCCGGGTCAGGCCCCGGCCGCCATCCGCTGCTGCTCCTCCTCGACGATGCGCCGGGCGAGGGCCCCGTCCGACACGTCGACGGCGTCGGGCGTCGCCTCGGCGAGATCGCTGCGCCGCGCGTACGCGTCGAAGAGCCGGTCCTTACGCGCCAGGATGTCCAGCATCCGCTGGTCCACACTGTCCGTCGCGAGGAGCCGGTGGACCCGCACGGTCCGTATCTGCCCCATGCGGTGAGCCCTGGCCACCGCCTGGTGCTCCATCGTCGGCTTGATCTGCGGCTCGCACAGGATGACCACCGACGCCGCCTGGATGTTGAGACCGACGCCACCGGCCTGTATCTGGCTCAGCAGCACCGCGTGCCCGTCCACCGCGCCGAAGCGGTCGACGAGTACCTGCCGGCGGGCCGCCGGGAGGCTGCCGGAGACCGGACCGAACACCCTGTCGCCCAGGGCCTCCCGGACGGTCCGGAGCACCTCACGGAAGTACGAGAAGACCACGACCTTCAGCCCGTTGGCCTCGGCCTCCGCGACGAGCTCGCGCAGCCGGTTCAGCTTCGCCGACGTCTCGGGGCGGGCGTACGCGGCGCGGCGCATCCGCATGAAGTGCCCCGAGCCGACCGCCTCGCGGTACGCCTCCAGGTCGGCCGGGGAGAACTCCTCCCACTCGTCGGCCTGCACCAGTGCCGGGAGTTCGCTCAGCACGTCGTCCTGGTTCCGGCGCAGATAGGCGGGCGCGACGGCCCTGCGGAACGCGTGCGATCCGGCGACGCCGTGTGTGGAGGTGACGAGCGGTGCCAGCTCGGGCCGCAGTTGCCGCACCAGGCTCCGGAACTCCTCGACCCGGTTCTCCATCGGGGTGCCGGTCAGGAACAGCACCCTCTCGGTGTGTCGCGTCCAGCCGCCCACGGCCCGGGAGCGCCGGGTCTCGGGGTTCTTCACGAAGTGGGCCTCGTCCACCACCACCATGCCCGGCCTGACCCCGGACTCCGGGCCTTCAGGCAGGGTGGACAGCGCGTCGAAGGTGGTCAGGGCGACCCCGCCCCGCTCGCACCACTCGCCGAACGCCCCCTGCCGCTCGGGACCGTGCACCGGCACGGCCCGCAGGGTGGAGCGGGCGGTGATCTCCCGCCGCCAGTTGATCAGGACGCTCGCGGGGCACACCACCAGGAAGTGCTTCTCGCCCCCGGCCGCGAGATGAGCCAGCGCGGCGATGGCCTGCACGGTCTTGCCGAGCCCCATCTCGTCGCCCAGGATCACCCGCTTCTGGGCCAGCGCGAAGCGCGCTCCGAAGGACTGGTAACCGCGCAAGGAGACCCGCAGGCACGCGTCGTCGAGCCGCAGCCCGCGGACCCGGTCCGCGATCCCGGCAGGCAGGAACCCCTCGGCCGCGTCCCGGTCCGGTCCGCTGCCGGACAGCTCGGCGAGCAGGCTGTAGTACTCGGCCGAGCGCAGCTCGAAATCGACCCAGGCCTCCGCCTCCGACGCGGGACCGCGCAGCAGGTCGACGGAGACCTGCCCGAACAGGGTCCGGAGTCCGCGTGCGTCCGCGTCCCGCACCACCGCCCGTACGGAGGCGACGGCGGCCGGAACCCGGGCGCCGGCGGCCCGTCCCGAGAAGAGCATCCGCAGCCGGCTCCGCGCCGGCGCCGCCGACACGAGCAGCGGTTCCAGCTCCGCGGACAGACGGCGGGCGGCGTCGACCGCCCGGCGCACGTCGGGGCCGCCCTCCACCAGCCGGTGCAGGGCGACGAGCAGCGCGTTCGTCGCCGCGTCCGACTCGTCCATGTCCATCCGTACGGCGACGGTGTCCCGGACCGCGTGCGCGATCTGCCGCGCCGCGGCCAGCGCCTGGTCCGCCGTCTGCGCACCGACACCGGGGATCTGGCGGAGTTCGTAACGCCCCGCTCCGTGGACGCGGCCGACCGTCCTGTACCCGGCCTGTTCCAGCGCGCCGAGCCGCAGCCGGCCCTCCGTGACGTCCGCCAGCCGGGAGGCGGGGATGGCGGCCAGTTCGAGGGCGACGAGGGAGTCCAGCAGGGGGGTGAGCGCGGCGTGCGCGGCCTCGACGGCGCCGCGGTGATCGTCCAGCACGGCGAGGGCCGTTCCGGCGAGCGTCCGGGCCTCGTCGAGCAGCTCACGTGCGGCTCTGCCCGTCGGCGTCCGGTCCGCCGGCGTTCTTCCCGTCATGTACGTCCTTCTGTCCCCGTGGCCCCGACGTGACCGGCGGCCGTGCCTCCCCGGGCGTCTCCCATCGTGCCACGGGCGCGAGGCGGTACCGCGCTCACCGGGCGGGCGCCCTGCGCTCCGCCGGTGTCAGCATCAGCACCTCCAGCGCACGCGCGCAGGACCGCGCCTCCTCGAGGAACCAGGCCGTCCGTCCGTCCGTGATCACGGAGGGAGTGGCGCGGACGGCGAGCGCGAAGCGCGCATGGCCGGCGCCGTCCAGCACGGGCACGGCCAGGGTGCGTACCCCGGGCGCCGACTCACCGTCGTTGAGGGCGTAGGCATCCGCCCGTACGCGATCCAGCTCGGCCTGGAGCAGCGCTGGTTCCACGATCGTGCGCTCGGTGAAGGCGTGCAGCGGGAGCGTGGCCGGGCCGCTCTCGCCCGGCCTGGCCCAGGCCAGCAGCACCTTGCCCAGGGCCGTCGAGTGGAGCGGCCGGCGGAGGCCCGTCCGCGGTGTGACGGAGCCTCCCGCGACGATCACGGCATGCGGGCCGCTGCGTAGGGCGAGATCGGCCGTTGCGCCCGTGCGCTCGGCCAGATCGGTCAGCTCCGGGGCGGCCAGGTGCAGCCCGCGCTGGTGGTACGAGAGCCGGCCCAGCTCCGTCACCGCGGGCCCCAGCCGGTAGCGCGCGGTCCGGGCGTCCTGTTCGAGGAACCCCGCGCCGAGGAGGGTGCGGGCCAGCCGGTGTGCCGTGGAGGCCGAGAGCTCCAGGCGCCTGGCGAGATCGGAGGCGCTCAGGTCGGGGCCGTTGTCGTGGAAACAGTGAAGGACGTCCAGCGCGCGCCGGACTGCCTGCGCCCCGCCGGGAGTACGCGCCGCCGCTGCCTCACTCATGCCGGTCTCGCTCTCCGTTCGGTGGATGGAAGGGGACATGGTTGCCACATTACGGGAGCGCGGAGATGGTCAATCCGCGTTGTGCAACATGCCGTTCATGTTGGGTCCCACATCATGGGAGGGCAGTTGTGGGCGGGAGCGGGCCCGTGGCAGGCTGCGGTTCCTCACCACCGGCGTACGGGAAGGAGCAGGGCCATGATCGGCCTCAGGTCCATGTCCCCCGGCGGCTCCGCTCCGGTCACCCTCGTCCTCACGCTGCGCCGTCACATCGACCTGGCCCGCGTCTCCAGCGCCGTCTGTCGCTGAAGCCCCGTACCGCTCCGGCCCCCGCACCCCGCTGACGCGGCCGGCCCTCTGTTCCCCGCGGCGCCCTCCGCCGCCCGCGGCCGTGCCCCCGTGCCTCGGGCCGGGCGCGGCCCGCCCTCCTGCTCCGCCGAGCCCCCGGGAAGACTCCATGACGCGTTCCGCCGTGCTGCCCAGCACCCTCTGGTTCACCCGCTGTCCCGTACCCACCGCGACGGGCATCGCCGCCGACCGGCGCTGGCTCAGCGAGGAGTTCGCCCCCGACGGTATCGCCGTGCGTTCCCTCCAGGACGCCGCACCCGACGCGGACCGCGCCAGCCACTACACCCACGCCCTGCCGGGCCTGTTCCGTGAGGGCGGCAACGTGCCCGCCCTCTGGGCCCGTTCGCGTGGCGAGGCGACCCGCTTGATCGGCCTCACATGGATCGAGGAACGCCAGGCCGTCCTGGTCGCTCCCGGATCCGGGATCAGGGGAGCCGACGCCCTGCGCGGTCTGCGGCTCGCGGTGCCCTCCCACACCATCGCCATCGACTTCTGGCGGGCCATGGCGCTGCGCGGGTTCGAGGGCGCGCTCGTCTTCGCCGGCCTCGCCCTGGACGACGCCGTACTCGTCGACGTACCCGCCGACGCGCACGAGGGCCAGTGGGCCGCCGAACTCGACGCGCTGCGGCGCGGTGACGTGGACGCGGTGTACGTGAAGGGCGCGGTCGCCGTGGAGGCCGCCCGCCGGGCCGGAGCGGAGGTCGCCGTCGAGCTCGACGAGCTGCCCGACCGCCGGTTCCGCGTCAACAACGGCACCCCACGCCCCATCACCGTGCACCAGCGGCTGCTCGACGACCACCCCGACCTCGTCGACCGGTTCCTCGCCGTCCTGCTCAGGGCGGCCGACTGGGCCACCGGACATCCGGCCGACGTCGACCGCATCCTGGGCGCCGAGACCGGCGCGGGCGCCGCCGGGGTCGCCGGAGCCTACCGGCCCGGCACCCACCTCACCCTGCGCCCCGACCTCTCCGCCGAGCGCCTCGGCCTGCTGGCCGGGCAGGAGGCGGCGCTGCGCGCCCACGGCTTCCTCCCGGAGCCCGTCGACGTCGTCTCCTGGGCCGACCCCGAGCCGCTGAACAGGGCAGCAGCCCGCGCTCGCCTCCACCCCGCCCCCTCGCCCGCCCGCGAACCCGAAGGACCGCTGTCCGTATGAACCAGCACCGATCAGTCCGTACGACGATCGCCCCCGCCCTCCTCACGGTCACCGCGCTCGTGGCCCTCAGCGCCTGCGGCACGTCCGAGGCCGACAGCGGGTCCGGCGCCACCGTCACCGTGCGCATCCCCGACCCCGGCAACTCCGGAGTCCTCGCCGTCGGCAAGAAGGACGGCAGCCTCGACAAGGCCCTCGGCAAGGTGGGCGCAGAGGTGGAGTGGACCGGCAGCGCCGGGCCCTTCGCCCCGGCAGCCCAGGCGATGAACGCGGACCAGCTCGACTTCGCCACCGGCTCCATCACCTCGGGCATCACCTCGCTCGCCCAGCGGCCCGGATTCAAATTCTTCACCGCCGTCGACCCCGACGCGGCGGGCGAGGGCATCCTCGTCCGCGACGGCTCGGACATCCGCTCCGTCGCCGACCTCGTGGGGAAGAAGGTCGCCGTCAACCAGGGCGGCACCGGCGAGTACCTGCTGCTGAAGGCGCTCGCCAAGGCCGGGATCCCGGCGGACAGGGTCCAGCGGGTCTATCTGCGCCCCGACCAGACCGCCGCCGTCTTCAACGCGGGCAAGGTGGACGCCTGGGCCGTCTGGGCCACCTACGCCGTGGCCGAGATCGGCAGCGGCAAGGCGCACTTCGTCGCGGACGGTGCGGCCATCGGCTCCGACAACTACAGCCTGAACGCGGTACGCACCGGCTTCGCCGAGAAGCACCCCGAGATCGTGAAGGCCCTCTACGGGTACCTCCACACGTCCAGCGTCAAGGAGAAGAAGGACCCGGCCGCCTATCTGAACGTCTTCACCGATGTCGGCCCCACCGCCGTCACCGGCAAGGCCGAGGAGGTGCAGACCGACTTCATCGCCCGGGGCGGCACGGTCGATCCGATCGTCCCCGAGGACATCGCCCGCTTCGAGGCCGTCGCCGCCTTCTACGCGGAGCAGAAGGTCACCAAGACCGAGGTGGACGTGGCGGCCCACCTCCTCGACATCGAGAAGCTGACATGAGCGCGGTCTCCGAGGCGGCCGCCGCCGAGGGCCTGGTCGCCCCGCGCCCCCAGCTCCGTACGGCACGCAGCCGCCCCTTCGCCCTCACCGTCCGCGCGCTCGGCCCGGTCGCCCTCCTCGTCCTGTGGGGGGCCGCCTCGGCCACGGGAGTGCTCACCCCCGACGTGCTGGCCTCACCCGCCGAAGTCCTGCGAGCCGTGGGTGAGCTGTGGGGGAACGGGCAGCTGCCCGACGCGCTCACCACCTCACTGACCCGCAGCGGCATCGGCCTGCTGGTCGGCCTCGCCGCCGGGCTCACCCTCGGCGTCGTCACCGGGTTCACCCGGATCGGGGACGAGCTCCTCGACTCCTCGCTCCAGACCCTGCGCACCATCCCCTTCCTCGCCCTGGTGCCGCTCTTCATGGTCTGGTTCGGGATCAACGAGACGGCCAAGATCCTCCTCATCGCCGTCGCCACGACGTTCCCCATGTACGTGTCCACATCCAGCGGCGTACGCAACACCGATCCCAAGCTGGTCGAGGCCATGCGCAGCTTCGGGATGAGTCGCCTCGCCGTCGTCAGGGAGGTCGTCGTCCCCGGGGCCCTGCCGTCGCTGCTGGCCGGGCTGCGGCTGTCCATGACGCTCAGCGTGATCGCGCTGATCGCCGCCGAGGAGATCAACTCCACCGAGGGCATCGGATACCTGATGTCCCAGGCGCAGAGCTACGCCCGGACCGACATCCTCGCCGTCTGCATCCTGATCTACGGCCTCCTGGGCCTGGCCGCCGACATCGTCGTACGCCTGCTCGAGCGCGTCCTGATGCCGTGGCGGACCCCGCAAGGAGGGACACGATGACCACCGGAGCGGAACGGCCCGCCGTACGGGTACGGGGACTGCGCCGGGTCTTCGGCACCAGGGCCGTGCTCGACGGCCTGCGGCTCGACATCGCACGGGGCGAGTTCGTCGCCCTGCTCGGTGCCAGCGGAAGCGGCAAGACCACCTTGCTCCGCATCCTGGGCGCACTGGACGGTGCCGACGGGGGAGAGGTGCTGGTCCCCGAGGCGCGCACCATCGTCTTCCAGGAGCCCCGCCTCGTACCGTCCAAGAAGGTCCTCGCCAACGTGACCGTCGCCCTGTCGCGCAGCCGTGCGCCGCACGGGCTGAGGGCCCTGGCCGAGGTCGGTCTCGAGCGGCACGCGGAGGCATGGCCAGGCACCCTCTCCGGCGGCGAGGCGCAGCGCGTGGCCCTCGCCCGGGCACTCGTGAGGGAGCCCGAACTCCTTTTGCTGGACGAGCCGTTCGCGGCGCTCGACGCCCTGACCCGGCTGAAGATGCAGGACCTGGTGGGGGAGTTGTGCCGCAAGCACCGCCCCGCCGTCCTGCTGGTCACCCACGATGTCGACGAGGCCGTACGGCTCGCGGACCGCGTCGCCGTCCTGCGCGACGGAAAGCTCGTCACGGACGAGTCCGTCGACGTCGACCGGCCGCGCGACCCGGGCGACCCCGCGTTCGCAGCACTGCGCCGCCGGCTGCTCGGCGACCTCGGGGTCGACGCGGGACCCGGCCCGCGGCCCGAACCTTCCACCACCTTGCCCTCACCGTCCCTCGCGCCCTCCGAAGCTGGAGTGATCTGAATGACCGTCACCATCGGTGTCCACAGCAGCAACCCGTCGCTCTACCACCTGTACCACCTCTCCCGTCTGGGCTTCGCCCAGGAGGAACTGGCCGCGCTGGACGAGACGGTGGCCTTCTTCCCGTACACCGACGGCGTCCGCACCGGCGAACTCCTCTCCCGGGGCGTCATCGACTTCGGCGGCACCGGCTCCACCCCGCCGGTCACCGCGCAGGCCGCGGGGCACGACCTCGTCTACACCGCCGTCTCCGCCCCGCGTCCCGAGCACGGAGCCATCCTGGTGCCCGAGGACAGCCCCGTCCGCACCGTCGCCGGTCTCGCGGGAACGACCGTCCACCTCGCTATCGGTTCCTGGCAGACCCACCTGATCGCCAAGGCGCTGGACGACGCCGGACTCTCGTACGCCGACGACATCACCGCGGTGCGCAGCAACGGTGACAGCGAACGGCTGCTGCGCGCCGGAGAGATCGGCGCCTGGATCGCCCAGGGGCCCGAACTCGCGGCAGCCCGGAAGGCAGGCGGTCTGCGCATACTCATCGCCACGGGCGACGTGATCTCCGACCGCTCCGTCTTCTTCACCCGGCGCGACTTCGCCGAGAGCCGCCCCGAGATCGTCGACGGGCTCACCCGCGCCCTGCGGCGGGCCGACGACTGGGCGGCCGCCAACCCCCGTGCAGCCGCCGAGATCGCCGCGGCGGACCTGGGCGGAAGCGCCGACGACTGGGAGACCGCGCTGCGCGCCCTCCCCTGGAGGATCGAGGTGGTGAGCGACGAGTTCATCGCCGAACAGCAGGAGGCCGCGGACATCTTCCACCGCACCGGCTTCATCGACCGCCCGGTCGAGGTCGCCGCCGCCCGGGCGCGCGTCACCGGCTCCACCGGCCCGAGGACGGTCTGAGCACCGTGGCGGCAGAAGTCCTCTGGTACGTCATCCCCCGCGAAGGCGCCTACCCCTGGGAGCCCGAAGGCCGGCGGACCGCCGATCTCGGCTATCTCACCCGGCTCGCCGGAACCGTCGAACAGCTCGGATACAGCGGTGCCCTGCTGGCCACCGACCTGTACGACGTCTGGCCGCTGGGCAGCGCTCTCGCCGCATCCACCAGCACCCGGTTCAAGCCGCTGCTCGCCGTCCACCCCGGACTCGTGTCGCCGACCCTGCTGGCCAAGATGGCGCTCAGCTTCGACCAGCTCTTCGGGGGCCGGCTGCGCTTCAACGTGGTCAACGGCTCGACGAAGGCGCTGCGGGAGTACGGGCTCCACGTGGAGCACGACGAGCGGTACGCGCTGAGCGCCGAGTACTGGTCGATCGTGAAACGGCTCACCGCCGGTGAGGTCTTCGACCACAAGGGCCGCTTCTACGACCTGCGGGACGCGGGGGCCTCGTTCCGGGACCTGAAGCCGGTGCAGGAGCCGCACATCCCGCTGTGGTTCGGCGGTTCGTCCGAGCCGGGGATCGAGATGGCGGCCCAGCACGTGGACGTCTTCCTCACCTGGGGCGAGCCGCCGCACCTGCTGAAGGAGAAGCTGGAGAAGGTCCGGGCGCGGGCCCGCGCCCACGGCCGCACCCTCCGTATCGGGCTGCGCCTCCACCTCATCGTCCGCGACACCGAGGACGAGGCCTGGGCGGCCGCCGACCGGCTGCTGGACGTCACGAGCGAGGCGACGTACGCCCGCATGCTCGGGGATCGGTCCGGCGAGGAGGGGGTGGGCTGGCAGCGCCAGTTCCGCCAGCACGGCGGACGGGTCCCGGCCCGCGCGCGGGAGCTGGAGACGCACCCCAACATGTGGCCGGGCATGAGCCTGTTCCGGCCGGGTCCGGGCACGGCGGTCGTCGGCTCGACGGCCCAGGTCGTCGAGCGTCTCAAGGAGTTCGAGGACCTGGGTGTCGACACCTTCATCCTGTCCGGGAACCCCCTGCTGGAGGAGGCCTACAGAGTCGCGGAAACGGTACTTCCGGCGCTGGGTGTCGCGCGCTGAGCCCCCGCAGCCCCGGCCGGCCCGCCGGGGCTGCGGTTGTCGGTGGCCGGTGCAAGACTCGAAGGGTCAGGACGTCTGGCGTGAGGAACGCGTGAGACACCGATTCCGCCCGAGGAGCACACCATGCTCGACCCGGCCTTCGTCACCGGCGCCCCCAACTGGATCGATCTCGGGACCCCCGACCTCGCCGCGGCCACCACCTTCTACAACGGCCTCTTCGGCTGGGACATGGTGGCCGGCGCCCCCGAGACCGGTGGCTACGGGATGTACCAGCTGCGGGGCAAGACCGTCGCCGGTGTGATGACCGTGCCGGAGGACCAGGGGAAGCCCGCCTGGTCGGTGTACTTCCAGACCCCCGACGCCGACGCCACCGCGAGGACGGTCGAGCAGGCCGGGGGCACCGCCGCGTTTCCTCCGATGGACGTGCTCGACTACGGGCGCATGGGCGGCTTCACGGACAGCACCGGGGCGTACTTCGGCGTCTGGCAGCCCGGGACGAACACCGGCCTCGGCATGATCAGGGAGCCGGGTGCCCTGATCTGGTCCGAGCTGTACACCCCGGACGTGCCCGCGGCGGCCGCGTTCTTCCACACCGTCTTCGGCTGGCAGACCGACGAGATGTCGTACCCCAGCGGTACCTACACGATGATCCAGCCCGCCGGCGGCAAGAGCGCCGACTCCTCGTTCGGAGGGGTCGTGCCCCTCGACGCGGTGCCCTCCCAGTCCGAGGCGGGACCGCACTGGCTGCCGTACTTCGCCGTGGACGACACCGACGCCACGGTCGCCGGCGTGGAACGCCTCGGCGGCCGGGTCACCATGCCGGCCACGGATGTGCCGGAGGTCGGACGGATCGCCACCTTCGCCGACCCCGCGGGTGCGGCGTTCGCGGTGATCAAGCCGGCACCCATGGAGTAGGACGGACCGGGCCGGAGAGGTGGCAGGCCCCGAATCGGCTGCCGTTGAACAATCGTTGATCACTTGTTTATCGCGACCGGGCACCGTGTGGCGCATGCCGATCAACACCATGACCGACTCCGACGAGCTCGCCTGGCAGGAGACCGCGCTCTGCGCGCAGGCCGGGCCCGAGTTCTTCTTCCCGGCGCCGGGCAGCTCCACCCGCGAGGCCAAGCAGCTGTGCAACGCCTGCGAGGGCCGGGTGGCCTGCCTGGAGTACGCACTCGCCCACGACGAGCGCTTCGGCGTCTGGGGAGGGCTCTCCGAGAAGGAGCGGGACCGGCTGCGCAGAGGCCGGTCCGAGCGCGGCTGAACCGGGGGTGAGAGGCAGTTCCCCTCACGGGATCCGGAAGGTCTCGCCGTACACCTGCCACACCAGCGGCTTCTCCAGTCCGAGATTTCCCTCGCGGAGGAAGAGCCGCTGCGCTGTGTCGATCCGGGTCGTGTCGCGCTGCGCCTTCCGGGCCTTGATCGCCGACCGGCTCTCGTCGAGGAAGGCGTTCAGGTACGCAGTCTCGTCGCCGCCCTCCGCGGCCGTGTCCGCCGAGGCCATCGCCGCGTCGCGGATGCCGTAGAAGCCGTCCGCCTCGACACCGGGCCCGTGCAGGACCATCGCGTCGTAGTAGATGAACTGCCCCAGGGTGCCGAGGCCGTCCATCTTCGCCAGACGGACCGCCGGCTCGAAGTACAGCCTGTCGCGCGTCGCGTCCTGGGTCTTCCGGAACGCCGGGTCCTCCGCGGCCTTGCGCCAGGCGTCGGTGAAGCCCGGATCCAGGCCCTCGTGCGAATCGGTGCCGTCCACCGCGCGCAGGGCGGGGAGGTACGCGGCCAGCGGGTTGTCCGGATGCTCCTCGGTGTACGCCTCGACCAGTTGCAGCATGTCGTTGGTGCCGGAGCAGAAACCGATGATGCCGGCGGTGTATCCGGTGCCGTCGCCGACGTCCTCGATCGCCCCGTACTGGCTGCGCCAGTCCAGGGTGGACGCCTCCGCGCTGGCGACCAGCCGGGACGCGGTCTCCTTCATCGCCGGGGCGGCGAGGCCGGGCGGCAGGGCGTCGATCTCGTCGGCGTGCTCGTCGGCCTGCTCGGCCGCTGCCGGCGCCGCCGTGCCGGTCTTGTCGGGCGCCTGCCGGGCGACGGTGGGCGGCTCCGAGTCGCCACCGCTGAACAGGATCGAAGCGACTACGGCGATCGGTGCGCCGAAAAGGACAAGACGCGTCACTGGTTTCACCCGGGACAGAGTACGTTCCGTGAAGCTGTGGGGGCAGCCTGGATGTGCTGTGGGGGCAGTGTGAACGCACATCGGCGGCGCACGCGTCACGCGTGCGCCGCCGATGTCCGGCGGGGTCGGGGAGCGGATCCCGAGCCCGGCCGGGCGGATGTACCGAGCGGATCAGCCCTGTGCGGCCCGGGCGGCCACGCGCGCCTTGCGGTTCGCCAGCTTCTCGTCGAACTTCGCGGCCTCGCTGTCCAGACCGTTCATGTACAGCCCGAGCTCCTCCTGTGCCTTGAGACCCTCCGGGCCGAGGCCGTCGATGTCGAGGACCTTCAGGTAGCGCAGGACGGGCTGGATCACGTCGTCGTGGTGGATCCGCATGTTGTAGATCTCGCCGATCGCCATCTGTGCGGCGGCCCGCTCGAAGCCCGGCATGCCGTGTCCGGGCATCCGGAAGTTGACGACGACGTCGCGTACGGACTGCATCGTCAGGTCCGGGGCGAGTTCGAAGGCCGCGCCCAGCAGGTTGCGGTAGAAGACCATGTGCAGGTTCTCGTCGGTCGCGATCCGCGCCAGCATCCGGTCGCAGACGGGGTCGCCCGACTGGTGGCCCGTGTTGCGGTGCGAGACGCGGGTCGCGAGCTCCTGGAAGGCCACGTACGCCACGGAGTGCAGCATGGAGTGGCGGTTGTCGGACTCGAAGCCCTCCGCCATGTGCGCCATGCGGAACTGCTCCAGCTTGTCCGGGTCCACGGCGCGCGAGGTGAGCAGGTAGTCGCGCATCACGATGCCGTGCCTGCCCTCCTCGGCGGTCCAGCGGTGCACCCAGGTGCCCCAGGCGCCGTCGCGGCCGAAGAGGGAGGCGATCTCGTGGTGGTAGCTGGGGAGGTTGTCCTCGGTCAGCAGGTTCACGACGAGGGCGATGCGTCCGATGTCGGTCACCTTCGACTGGCCGGTCTCCCACGCCTCCCCGTCCTCGAAGAGGCCGGGGAAGTTACGGCCGTCGGAGAACGGCACGTACTCGTGGGGCATCCAGTCCTTGGCGACCTTGAGATGGCGGTTGAGTTCCTTCTCCACCACCTCTTCCAGCGCGTACAGTAGCTGGGCGTCGGTCCACGCCTTCGAGCTGCCTGTGTGGGGAGAGGTGATCGTCACGGGGGGCTCCTGGGGACGGGAGGATTACCTACGGCTTCGTAGGTTACGTGACCGTAGGTTAAGGGGGCGGTAAGGCCACGGCCAAGCCCGGTCCTTGCGGTGCGCGCTCACACGCTGTTATCCATGCAGGTCGTGGGCGCTTTTGAGGGGACAAGTCAGGCGCCCTCACCCGCGTTTCCCGGCAGCTGCCCGGGGGCGGTGTCCCGGAGCCCGTCCTCGTCCAGAAGCAGCCACCGGGTGATCCCCAGCGACTTCAGGAACGACAGGTCGTGGCTCGCCACGATCAGCGCTCCCCGGTACGCCGCCAGCGCCGACATCAGACGGTGCACGCCGGACAGATCGAGGCTGTTCGTCGGCTCGTCCAGCATCAGCAGCCGGGGCGCCGGGTCGGCCAGCAGCAGCGCCGCGAGCGTCGCCCGGAGACGTTCGCCGCCCGAGAGCGTCCCGGCGGGACGGTCCGCGCGCCCGCCCTTGAAGAGGAAGTGTGCCAGCCTCGCCCGGATGGCGTTGTCCGTGGTGCCGGGGGCGAAGCGCGCCACGTTGTCCACCAGGGACAGCGCGTCGTCGAGGACGTCGAGGCGCTGCGGCAGGAAGCCCACCGGGACCTGGGCGGCCGCCTCGCCCGACACCGGGTCCAGCTCGCCCGCGACCGTGCGCAGCAGCGTCGTCTTCCCCGCCCCGTTGCGGCCGATCAGCGCGATCCGCTCCGGACCACGGAGCTCCCACTCGCCCGGCACCCGGGCCCCGTAGGCGAGTTCGAGGTCGCGGAGCAGCAGCACGTCGCTGCCCGGATGCACCTTGGTGTGCGGCAGCTCGATCCGGATCGCCTCGTCGTCCCGTACCGCCTCGACCGCCTCGTCGAGGCGCTCCACCGCGTCCGCGAGCCGTTCGGTGTGCATGATGCGGTGCTTGCCGGCCGACTCCTGGGCGGTCTGCTTGCGCTGGCCCATCACGGCCTTCGGCTCGCGCTTGGTGTCCCACATCTTCTGCCCGTACCGCTTGCGCCGGTACAGTTTGACGTGGGCGTCGGCGAGTTCGCGCTTCTGCCGCCGTACGTCGGCCTCCGCGACCCGCACCATCCGCTCGGCCGCCTCCTGCTCCACGGCAAGCGCCTGCTCGTACGCCGACAGGCTGCCGCCGTACCAGGTGACCGCGCCGTCGCGGAGATCCGCCATCCGGTCCATCCGCTCCAGCAGTTCCCGGTCGTGACTGACCACGACCAGCACACCGGTCCAGGCGTCGACCGCGTCGTACAGTTGCCCGCGGGCGTACAGATCGAGGTTGTTGGTCGGCTCGTCCAGCAGCAGGACGGAAGGGCGTGCCAGCAGCAGGGCGGCCAGGCGCAGCAGCACGCACTCGCCGCCGGACAGCTCGCCGACGGTCCGGTCGAGACCGATGGCGGACAGGCCGAGCTGGTCGAGCACGGCCCGGGCGCGCTCCTCGACGTCCCAGTCGTCCCCGACGGCGGCGAAGTGCTCCTCGCGGGCATCTCCCGCCTCGATGGCGTGGAGTGCAGCCCGCGTCGTGGCGACGCCCAGGACCTCGTCCACCCGCAGAGCGACGTCCAGGACGAGGTCCTGGGGGAGGTAGCCGATGTCGCCGGCCGTGCCGATGTGCCCGGCCGTCGGCGTGAGTTCACCGGCGATCAGCCGCAACAGAGTGGATTTGCCGCAGCCGTTGAGACCGATCAGCCCGGTCCGGCCGGGGCCCACGGCCAGTTGGAAGTCATCGAAGACCTCGCTCCCGTCGGGCCAGGCGAACGAGAGTGAGGTGCAGTGAATATGCGTGGTGGATGCAGGCACAAGGGCCTCCCGGCTGCGTCGAGGAATCACGGAGAACGGCTCGGACACTGGGGTCACGCAGGGCACGCGTGCAGCAGGGCACGCGGCGCGGAATGCGGACACCTCAGATGTGGAGCAACGTCCTTCTCCGATCCGACGACAACAGGGACATCGACGACGCTACGAGCCGGCCCGTGGCCACGCAACCGAATTCCGGAGGCGCTTCAGGAGGGCGGGCCGTTGTCTCATGCGGAGCCGCCCAGGAGATCGCTCAGATCGCCGTCCAGGTCCATGAAGCGGTACTCGTCCCCCGCGGGGACCAGCTCCTGGGCCCGTTTCAGGAAGAGCCGCAGCTCGGACGTCCGGACATGGACCATGGCGATGCCCTCGACCGCGTGGAACTCCAGCACCGTACGGTCGTACCCGAACGGCCGGACCCGGACGTCACCGAGGCCGGCCGGTGCGTCCATGCCGGTGGCGAGCAGCTCACGCGAGAACTCCCAGGACACCTCGGTGCCTTCGAGGGTCGCGGGGCCCGGGAACGCCATGCGGACGGCGAAAGGGTCCTTGCGGTCGTAGTGCAGTGTGGCGGGCAGAGTCTCCATACGCGGCGCGGACGCGACCATACGGGCCTGCACGGACTGCTCGATAACGCTGGACAAGACCTGCTCCCTCTCGCCTCGGACGAACGGTTCCCGGCAGTGGAGTAGACGACGGAACGCCTCCATCCGTGCACCGGGGGGCGGCGTGAGCTGTGTCACCGCCCCGTCTTCCTCCGATCAACTGCCCCGTTCGGGGCGGTGCACCCTGGACGCGCGTCCACCGGTGGGTTAGCTTCCAGCGCCATGAGGGCCATGGGGAAGACGAGACGGCTGATCGCACCGCTCCTGTGCGGGGCGGCGGTGACCGCCGCACTGGCCGCACCTTCGGCGCAGGCCACTCCGGCCGGGCACCAGGACCGGAAGCCGGAATGGGCGCTCACCGCCACCGGCACGGACGCGCGCTTCCGCGGCCTCGCCGCCGTGGGCCGCGACGCCGCCTGGGTCGCGGGCTCCGGGGGCACGGTGCTGCGTACCACGGACGGGGGGCGCCACTGGCGCGATGTCTCGCCGGACGGCGCCGCCGGACTGGAGTTCCGGGACATCGAGGCCTTCGACCGGCGGCGGGCGGTGGCCCTGGCCATCGGTGAGGGCGAGGCGTCCCGCGTCTTCCGTACCGAGGACGGGGGCGCGACCTGGACCGAGTCCTTCCGTAACACCGACGCCCGCGCCTTCTACGACTGTCTGACCTTCTTCGACAGCCGTCACGGCCTCGCGATGAGCGACCCGGTGGACGGGAAGTTCCGCATCCTGTCGACCTCGGACGGCGGGCGCAACTGGCGGGTGCTGCCCGATGCCGGGATGCCCGCGGCGCAGCCCGGCGAGGCCGGATTCGCGGCGAGCGGTCAGTGCCTCGTGAGCTCGGGCCGCAAGGACGTCTGGCTCGCCACCGGCGGCGCGGCGGCCGCCCGGGTGCTGCACTCCGCCGACCGCGGCCTGACCTGGACGGACGCCGAGGCGCGGATCCCGGCGGGGGACCCCGCGCGAGGGGTGTTCGGCCTCGCCTTCCGGGACCGTACGCACGGCATCGCGGTCGGCGGCGACTACCGCGCGGAGGAGGCGTCGCCGGACGCCGCGTCCGTCACCGGGGACGGCGGCCGGAGCTGGCGGAGCGCGGCCACCCCGCCGCCCGCCTACCGTTCGGGCGTCGCCTGGCTGCCCCGCGGCCTGGGCTCGGCGCTCGCCGTGGGGCCGACGGGCACCGACGTCACCCGGGACGGCGGGCGCACCTGGCGGACCGTGGACACCGGTTCGTACGACACGGTCGACTGCACCCCGGACGGCGGCTGCTGGGCCTCGGGCGAGAAGGGCCGGGTCGCGCGGCTGCGATAGAGCCCGGCCCCGGAAAATCTGATGAAAGGACCGATTCGCTGTGAGGGATGGTCATGAGGACGAAGTTCTGGCCCGGATCGCCAAGGGGCTCGTCCACACCGAGTCGGAAGCGGCCTTCCTGGCCCCTCGGCGCCGCACGGAGCAGATCTTCGAGTACAACCTGACACCCCCGAGCCGGCCGGAGAGGCGCCGGTCACTGCTCGTCGAGATCCTCGGCTCGGTCGGTGAACGTACGGTGCTGCTGCCGCCGTTCAACGCCGCGTTCGGCAGCAACGTGCATATCGGCGACGACTTCTTCGGGAACGTCAACCTGACGTGCGTCGACGACGTGGACATCCACATCGGCGACGGCGTCATGATCGCTCCCGGCGTGACCCTGACGACGACGGGACACCCTGTGCATCCCTCACGACGTGCCGACTTCGGGCGGTTCTCCGAACCG
Source organism: Streptomyces sp. NPDC051064 (assembly GCF_044455985.1). Classification (NCBI taxonomy): domain Bacteria; kingdom Bacillati; phylum Actinomycetota; class Actinomycetes; order Kitasatosporales; family Streptomycetaceae; genus Streptomyces; species Streptomyces sp. NPDC051064. Next base: position 52,672 of record NZ_JBITFK010000003.1, on the reverse strand, counting down.
ATCGTGATCGAGGACAAGGTGTGGATCGGCAGCAACGCGGTGGTCCTGCCCGGCGTCCGTATCGGATACGGGTCCGTCATCGGTGCCGGCAGCGTCGTCAGCCGCAGCATTCCCGCGATGACCGTCGCGCTCGGCACGCCTTGCCGGGTGGTCCGCCCCATCACGGACGAGGACCTCACCACGCGCGCCGCCGGGCAGTAGGGGTGTCACCCGCCGGGCGGACACGGGAGGCAGCCTAGCCGGGCAGCTGCTGCCGGTACGGTGCGAGCGCGTCGGCGGTCTTCGTCGCGAGGAACTCCGTGATCCGGTAGGCGCACACACCGTGGACCGCGAAGGGATCGGAGGCCGCGATCCTCTCGATCTCTGCACGGTCCTCGCCCACCGACAGGATCACACCGCCGTCGCGGGGGTTCTTGCGCCCGGACGCGATGAACACCCCGGCCGCGTACTGCGTGTCCAGCCAGGCCACGTGCTCCGTCATGAGGGCGTCGACGCGCTCGACCGGTGCGGTGTAGGTCAACTCGAGTACGAACATGATCGCCAGGCTACCGGTGCCTAGACTGACCGGCCATGACGACTTTCCGGATGCCCGCCGACGAGGCCGAAGCCCGCTCCGTCCAGGACGCGTTGCGGGCGCAGGTGGTGCTGGACGAGCCGGGCCCGCCGCCCGGCACCGGCCGGGTCACCGGTGTCGACGTCGCGTACGACGACGAGCGCGACCTCGTCGTCGCTGCCGCCGTCGTCCTGGACGCGGCGACCCTGGAGGTCATCGCCCGCTCCACCGCGAACGGCACCGTGACGTTTCCGTACGTCCCCGGCCTGCTCGCCTTCCGGGAGATACCGGCCGTCCTGGCGGCGCTGGAGCGGCTGCCGGTGGACCCGGGGCTCGTCGTCTGCGACGGCTACGGGCGGGCGCACCCGCGCAGGTTCGGGCTCGCCAGCCATCTCGGAGTCCTCACCGGCCTGCCGGTCATCGGTGTGGCGAAGAACCCCTTCACCTTCCGCTACGAACAACCCGGCCCCCGGCGCGGTGACTTCACCCCGCTCATGGACGGGGACGAGGAGGTGGGCCGGGCCCTGCGCACGCAGGACGACACGAAACCCGTCTTCGTCTCCGTCGGTCACCGCACCGGCCTGGACAACGCCTGCGCCCATACGCTCGCGCTGGCACGCGACTTCCGTCAGCCGGAGACCACGCGCAGGGCGGACGCCCTCTGCCGGGCCGCCCTGAAGGAAGCGATCAGCTGATCGGGGCCCTTGCCCGGAGATCTGTTGCCGACTGAGTACAAATACGGATGTTGTTTGTCGAACATGAGGGGCAGGCTGGTACACATGATCGACCACCACGCACCTCAGATGAGCACCGGAACCGTACGTCTCTCCCAGCGCGGCGTCGCCGTGGGCATGACCCTGGGCGTCCTCGCGGGCGCCGGCTGGACCGTGTCCATGGTCGTCACACTGGCGTCCTGGATGCTCTGACCCAGGTGGGCGCGGCCCCCCGGGCTCAGCGCACCGCCGCGACCCGGAAGCGCAGCCCGGCAGCCGTCAGCCGCTCCAGCAGCGCGTCGCCCATCGCCACGGCTGTCGTGACCTGGCCCGACGTCGCCGGCAGGTCGTCGAGGGCGAGCGCCAGAGCGGCTTCGGCCAGCATCTTCGCCGTCTCGTCGTAGCCTGGGTCGCCGCCCGACACCTCCGTGCAGACCCGTCGGCCACCGCCCTCCCCGATGAAGCGGACGGTGAACCAGCTGCGCTTCCTGCGCTGTTCGCCGGGGCCGGTGCCCGGCTCGACCCGGGCGGACAGCCAGTTGCGCGCGGCGGGGATCTGGGCGGCCCCCGCCAGCAGGACCGTCGCCGCCGTGCCGCCGAGCGCCACCGGCAGGTGCTTCACCGAGGCGAAGTGCCGGTAGCGGAAGTCGGGGCCGTAGCGCTCCAGCCCTCGCGCGGACCGCTCCACCACCCGGGGGTCCAGGGTCGGCAGCGGCAGCGCCCAGGTGCCGGTCTCCGGGCTGAAGTGCGGTGCTCCCTGCGGGGCGCGGGCCCTGCGGCCGACCAGGCGCGGCTCGTGCAGGCGCCGTTCCCGCGCCGCCCGCGCCATCTGCGGGCCACGGCCCATCGCGGTGAGCGCCGAGGCGAACGTACCGCCGGAGAAGACCGCGTTGGTGCGGACATAGCCGTCGACGGTGAGCGGCACTCCCTCGGGAAGCTGCTGGACCGTGAAGTAGGCACCGAGGTCGTGCGGTACGGAGTCGAACCCGCAGGCGTGCACCAGGCGCGCCCCCGTCTCGCGGGCCCGGGCGTCGTGCTCCAGGTACATGCGGTCGACGAACTCGGCCTCTCCGGTGAGGTCGGTGTAGTCGGTCCCGGCCTCCGCGCAGGCGGCGACCAGCTTCTCGCCGTACCAGACGTACGGTCCGACCGTGGACGCCACGACATGCGTGGACCCGGCGAGTTCGCGCAGGGCGTCGGCGTCGTCCGCGTCGGCCGTCAGCAGCGGCAGGTCCGCGCAGCGCGGGTGGCGTCCGGCGAGGCGCTCGCGCAGCTGTTCCAGCTTGCCGCGGCTGCGGCCCGCCAGGGCCCAGCGGCAGCCGTCCGGCGCGTGCGCCGCGAGATATTCGGCCGTGAGCGCCCCGACGAAGCCGGTGGCCCCGAAAAGGACGACGTCATAAGGGCGTTCTGCCCCGCTCTGCCTGTTCATGAGTGCCTCCGCCTGCGCCGCCGCCGATGTAGCAGGCAGAGGGTAGCGGAGGCGTTCGTTGTGCCGTGCCGCCGGGGGAGGGCCTCGGTGCGAGAGGATCCGGCAGACGGAACTAAGCGCTTGCTCGGCCAAAAGGGTTGTGCGGAGTGCGGTCCGTTCTTAGCATCATCGATGTTACATCAGTTGTGTCACACCGCTGGGGGCTTGATGGCAACGACAGGACGCGGGCCGCAGGGCCCACTCGCCGGGGTGCGCGTCGTCGAACTGGCGGGCATCGGCCCGGGGCCGTTCGCCGCGATGCTCCTCGCAGACCTCGGCGCCGACGTGGTGCGCGTCGACCGGCCGGGAGGTGCGGTCATCGGCATCGAACCCGCCTTCGACCTCACCAACCGCAACAAGCGATCGGTCCTCGTCGATCTGAAGGCCGAGGGCGGAGCCGGGCAGGTCCTCGACCTCGTCGAGCGCGCCGACGTCCTGATCGAGGGCTACCGGCCCGGCGTCGCCGAACGCCTCGGGGTGGGCCCGGACGCCTGCCTGGAACGCAATCCGCGGCTCGTCTACGGGCGGATGACCGGCTGGGGCCAGGACGGGCCGCTGGCCGAGCGGGCAGGACACGACATCGGCTACATCGCCCTCACCGGGACCCTGTCCATGATCGGCAGATCCGGCGAGCCCCCCACGGTTCCCGCCAATCTGGTCGGCGACTACGCGGGCGGCTCGCTCTACCTCGTCGTCGGCGTGCTCGCCGCCCTCCACCACGCCCGTACGCCCGGCGGGACCGGACAGGTCGTCGACGCGGCCATCGTCGACGGGGCGGCCCATCTCGCCACGATGATCCACGGCATGCTGGCGGCCGGCAGCTGGCAGGACCGGCGCGGCTCCAACCTGCTCGACGGCGGCTGCCCCTTCTACGGCTCCTACGAGACCTCCGACGGCGGGTACATGGCGGTCGGGGCCCTGGAACCACGCTTCTACGAGGAGTTCGCCGGGCTCCTCGGACTCGGGGACGAGGCCCCCGACCGCAACGACCTCGGACGCTGGGAGGAGTTGCGCGCCCTGGTCGCCGACCGGTTCAGCACCCGCACGCGCGCCGAGTGGACCGAGATCTTCGAGGGGACGGACGCCTGTGTGGCTCCCGTCCTCTCGCTCCGTGAGGCACCCCGCCACCCCCACCTCGCCGCCCGCTCCACCTACGTGGAGCACAGCGGACTCACCCAGCCCGCCCCCGCGCCCCGCTTCTCCGCGACGCCCGTCTCCGTGCGCAGCGCACCCGCGCTGCCCGGAGCGGACACCGAGGCCGTCGCCGCGGACTGGGCCCTGCCGGGCCTGCTGACCACCGGGAAGGAAACGACCGGCTGATGGAACTCTCCCTGCCGCTGAACTACGCGGGCGACCCGCGCGCCGCCTGCGACGAGGTCGCGGAACTCGAGTCCGCCGGACTCGACGCCGTCTGGGTCGCCGAGGCGTACGGCTTCGACTCGCCCACCCTCATGGGATACCTCGCCGCCCGCACCGAACGCCTGAAGATCGGCGCGGCGATCCTCAACGTCTACTCCCGCACCCCCGCCCTCATCGCCCAGACCGGCGCCGGGCTCGACGCCGTGTCCGGCGGCCGCGCCCTGCTCGGACTCGGTGCCTCGGGCCCGCAGGTCGTGGAGGGCTGGCACGGCAAGCCGTACGACAAGCCGCTCGGCCGGACCCGCGAGACCGTCGAGCTCTGCCGCCGGATCTGGCGCCGCGAGGTCATCGACCACCACGGCATCACCGACATGCCCCTGCCGAAGGAGAAGGGCGGCAAGCTCGGCAAGCCGCTGAAGATCCTCACCCGGCCGGTGCGCGACACCATCCCGCTCTACGTCGCCTCGCTGGGCCCGGCCAACGTCCGGCTGACCGCCGAGATCGCCGACGGCTGGCTGCCCACCCTCTACATCCCGGAGAAGGCCCAGCAGGTCTGGGGCACGGCCCTGGCCGAGGGCGCGGCGAAGCGCGACCCGTCGCTCGGTCCGCTGCAGACCGTCGCGGGCGGCCTGCTGGCCATCGGCGACGACGCCGCCGCCGTCCGCGATCTCGCCCGTCCGCAGATCACGCTCTACGTCGGCGGCATGGGCGCGCGCGGCAAGAACTTCTACAACGACCTCGCCGTCGCCTACGGCTACGAGAAGGAGGCCGCCATCATCCAGGAGCTCTACCTCTCCGGGAAGAAGAAGGAGGCCGAGGCCGCCGTCCCGGAGGAGTTCTGCGAGCTCATGACGCTCTGCGGCCCCGAGGGGTACGTACGCGACCGCATCGAGGCCTTCCGCGAGGCCGGCGTCACGATGCTCAACGTCACCCCTGCCGGCCCCGAGCCGGCGCGGCTGATCTCCACCGTCAAGAACTGGCTCCAGGGGGCTTGAAGTGCAGCGGCAGATCTTCACCGAAGAGCACGACGCGTTCCGCGAGACCGTCCGCACCTTCCTCGCCAAGGAGGTCCTCCCGCACCACGAGCAGTGGGAGAAGGACGGCATCGTCTCCCGCGAGGCCTGGCTCGCGGCCGGCCGCCAGGGGCTGCTCGGCCTCGCGGTCCCCGAGGAGTACGGAGGCGGCGGCAACACCGACTTCCGCTACAGCGCCGTACTGGCCGAGGAGTTCACCCGGGCCGGGGTGTCCGGGCTGGCGCTCGGGCTGCACAACGACATCATCGGCCCCTACCTCACCGGCCTCGCCACCGAAAAGCAGAAGCGGCGCTGGCTGCCCGGCTTCTGCAGCGGCGAGACCATCACCGCCATCGCCATGACGGAACCCGGCGCGGGCTCCGACCTCCAGGGCATCCGCACGAGTGCCGAGGACAAGGGCGACCACTGGCTCCTCAACGGCTCGAAGACCTTCATCTCCAACGGCATCCTCGCCGACCTGGTGATCGTCGTGGCCAAGACCTCACCCGAGGGCGGCGCGAAGGGCCTCTCGCTGCTCGTCGTCGAGCGCGGCGCCGAGGGCTTCGAGCGAGGCCGCAACCTCGACAAGATCGGCCAGAAGTCCCAGGACACCGCCGAGCTGTTCTTCAACGACGTACGCGTCCCCAAGGAGAACCTCCTGGGCGAGCTCGACGGCGCGTTCATCCACCTCATGACCAACCTGGCCCAGGAGCGCATGGGCATAGCGGTCGCCGGGATCGCCGCCGCCGAACACCTCCTGGAGATCACCACCCGGTACGTCAAGGAGCGCGAGGCCTTCGGACGCCCCCTTTCCAAGCTCCAGCACATCCGCTTCGAGATCGCCGAGATGGCCACCGAGTGCGCCGTCACCCGGGCCTTCCTCGACCGGTGCATCGTCGACCACTCCGAGGGGACGCTCGACGCCGTCCACGCCTCGATGGCCAAGTGGTGGGCCACCGAGCTGCAGAAGCGGGTCGCCGACCGCTGCCTCCAACTCCACGGCGGCTACGGCTACATGACCGAGTACCGGGTCGCCAAGGCATTCACCGACGGCCGCATCCAGACCATCTACGGCGGCACGACCGAGATCATGAAGGAGATCATCGGCCGCTCGCTGCTCTCCTGACCTCCCCGCCCAGCACCGACCCCGAAAGGCAGCTGCCTTGAGTACCGAAGCATTCGTCTACGACGCGATCCGCACCCCGCGCGGCCGCGGCAAGGCCAACGGCGCCCTGCACGGCACCAAGCCGATCGACCTCGTCGTCGGCCTCATCCATGAGATCCGTGACCGCTTCCCCGGCCTCGACCCGGCGGCCATCGACGACATCGTCCTCGGCGTCGTCAGCCCGCTCGGGGACCAGGGCTCCGACATCGCCCGTATCGCCGCGATCGCCGCAGGACTCCCGGACTCCGTCGCCGGTGTACAGGAGAACCGCTTCTGCGCCTCCGGCCTGGAGGCCGTCAACCTGGCTGCGGCCAAGGTGCGTTCGGGCTGGGAGGACCTCGTCCTGGCGGGTGGCGTCGAATCGATGTCCCGGGTGCCCATGGGCTCCGACGGCGGTGCCTGGGCCATGGACCCGATGACCAGCTTCGAGACCGGCTTCGCCCCGCAGGGCATCGGAGCCGACCTCATCGCCACCATCGAGGGCTTCTCGCGGCGCGACGTCGACGAGTACGCCGCCCTGTCCCAGGAACGCGCCGCGATCGCCTGGAAGGAGGAGCGCTTCGCCCGCTCCGTCGTCCCGGTCAGGGACCGCAACGGGCTGCTCGTCCTCGACCACGACGAGCACATGCGCCCCGGCACCACCGCCGACTCCCTCGCCTCGCTCAAGCCGTCCTTCGCGACGATCGGTGAGATGGGCGGCTTCGACGCGGTGGCCCTCCAGAAGTACCACTGGGTCGAGAAGATCGACCACGTCCACCACGCGGGCAACTCCTCCGGGATCGTGGACGGCGCCGCCCTCGTCGCGATCGGTTCGAAGGAGACCGGCGAGCGCTACGGCCTCACCCCGCGCGCGCGGATCGTCTCCGCCGCCGTGTCCGGCTCCGAGCCGACCATCATGCTCACCGGGCCTGCCCCCGCCACCCGCAAGGCGCTGGCCAAGGCCGGGCTCACCATCGACGACATCGACCTCGTCGAGATCAACGAGGCCTTCGCCGGCGTCGTCCTGCGCTTCGCCAAGGACATGGGCCTGAGCCTCGACAAGGTCAACGTCAACGGCGGCGCCATCGCGCTCGGCCACCCGCTCGGCGCGACCGGCGCGATGATCCTCGGCACGCTCATCGACGAACTGGAGCGGCAGGACAAGCGCTACGGCCTCGCCACCCTCTGCGTCGGCGGCGGCATGGGCATCGCCACCGTCATCGAGCGTCTCTGACCGTCCCGGCCCCTCTGCTTACGGAGAAAACAGCAATGACCGAGAGCACGACCATCCGCTGGGAACAGGACGAGACCGGCGTCGTCACCCTCGTACTGGACGACCCCAACCAGTCCGCCAACACCATGAACCAGGGCTTCAAGGAGTCCATCGCGGCCGTCGCCGAGCGCGCCGAGGCCGAGAAGGACTCCATCCGGGGCATCATCTACACCTCCGCCAAGAAGACCTTCTTCGCGGGCGGCGACCTCAAGGACATGGTCAAGATCGGTCCCGAGAACGCCCAGGCGGCGTTCGACGCCGGAACCGCCATCAAGAACTCCCTGCGCCGCATCGAGACCCTCGGTAAGCCGGTCGTCGCCGCCATCAACGGCGCCGCGCTCGGCGGCGGTTACGAGATCGCGCTCGCCGCCCACCACCGCATCGCGCTGGACGCCCCCGGCTCCCGTATCGGCCTGCCCGAGGTCACCCTCGGCCTGCTGCCCGCGGGCGGCGGTGTGACCCGCACCGTACGGCTGATGGGTATCACCGACGCGCTGCTGAAGGTCCTCCTCCAGGGCACCCAGTACACCCCGCGGCGGGCGCTGGAGAACGGCCTCGTGCACGAGGTCGCCGCCACCCGTGAGGAGATGCTCGACAAGGCCCGCGCCTTCATCGACGCCCATCCGGAGTCGCAGCAGCCCTGGGACGTCAAGGGCTACCGGATCCCCGGCGGCACCCCGTCCAACCCGAAGTTCGCGGCCAACCTGCCCGCCTTCCCGGCGAACCTGAAGAAGCAGCTCGCGGGCGCGCCCATGCCCGCGCCCCGCAACATCATGGCCGCCGCCGTCGAGGGGTCACAGGTCGACTTCGAGACCGCGCAGACCATCGAGGCCCGCTACTTCACCGAGCTGGTCACCGGCCAGGTCGCCAAGAACATGATCCAGGCGTTCTTCTTCGACCTCCAGGCCGTCAACTCCGGCGCCAGCCGCCCGGCGGGCGTAGAGGAGCGCCAGGTCCGGAAGGTGGCCGTGCTCGGTGCCGGGATGATGGGCGCGGGCATCGCCTACTCCTGCGCCCGCGCAGGCATCGAGGTCGTCCTCAAGGACGTGACCGCCGAGGCGGCGGCCAAGGGCAAGGCGTACAGCGAGAAGCTCCTCGCCAAGGCGCTCTCCCGGGGCCGCACCACGGAGGCGAAGCGCGACGAACTGCTGGCCCGCATCACCCCGACCGGAGACCCGGCCGACCTCGCCGGCTGCGACGCCGTGATCGAGGCCGTCTTCGAGGACACCGCGCTCAAGCACAAGGTGTTCCAGGAGATCCAGGACATCGTCGACCCCGACGCGCTGCTCTGCTCCAACACCTCGACGCTGCCCATCACCGCGCTCGCCGAAGGGGTCACCCGCCCGGCGGACTTCATCGGGCTGCACTTCTTCTCGCCCGTCGACAAAATGCCGCTGGTCGAGATCATCAAGGGCGAGAAGACCGGCGACGAGGCCCTGGCACGCGCCTTCGACCTGGTGCGCCGGATCAAGAAGACCCCGATCGTCGTCAACGACTCACGCGGCTTCTTCACCTCACGCGTCATCGGCCACTTCATCAACGAGGGCGTCGCCATGGTCGGCGAGGGTGCCGAGCCCGCGTCGGTCGAGCAGGCGGCGGCGCAGGCCGGCTACCCGGCCAAGGTGCTCTCCCTCATGGACGAGCTGACGCTCACCCTGCCGCGCAAGATCCGCGTCGAGACCCGGCGCGCCGTCGAGGAGGCGGGCGGCACCTGGGCCACGCACCCCGCGGACGAGGTCGTCGACCGGATGGTCGACGAGTTCGGACGGCCGGGACGCAGCGGGGGAGCCGGGTTCTACGAGTACGGCGAGGACGGCAGGCGGGGCGCGCTCTGGCCGGGTCTGCGTGAGCACTTCACGAAGCCCGGCACCGACATCCCCTTCGAGGACATGAAGGAGCGGATGCTCTTCTCCGAGGCGCTGGACAGCGTCCGCTGCCTGGAGGAGAACGTCCTGACGACCGTCGCCGACGCCAACATCGGCTCCATCATGGGCATCGGCTTCCCCGCCTGGACCGGCGGCGTGCTCCAGTACATCAACGGCTACGAGGGCGGCCTGCCCGGCTTCGTGGCGCGTGCCCGGCAGCTGGCCGAGCGCTACGGGGACCGCTTCCTGCCGCCCGCGTACCTGGTGGAGAAGGCGGAGAAGGGCGAGACCTTCCACGACTGACGGCTGCCCCACGGGCCGCGTTCACTTCTCCTCGCTCGCGGTGAACGCGGCCCGCAGTTCCTCCTTCAGCGACCGCTGGAACGCTGTCAGCAGGGCCTGGAGCACCATCGGCTGCATATTGGCCGAGAGCGACTTCATCGCCTTCACGTGCTCCGGGTCCGACTCCCGCTCCCGGTACGGGTTCCACACCTCGTCCCGGAACAGCCGTGTCAGTTCATGGGCGGCCGACCGGGTGTGCTCCAGCAGGACCGTCCGTGCCGCCAGGATCGTCTCGTGGGCGATCGGTACGTCCAGGAGCTCCACCCCGAGCCGCAGCAGACCGGGGTCCACCTGGAAGGGCGCCTCGGGCTTCCCGGGGCGCTCCAGTACGCCCATGGCCCCCAGCCGGTCCACGTCCTGCTCGCTGAGCGGGCGGCCCGCCCGGCGCTCCAGCTCCGCGCGCTCCATGTCCTCGGCCGCGTCCGGGGCCCACGACGCCACCAGGGCGCGGTGGATGGCCAGGTCCTGCGCGCTCAGGTCGGGCGGCAACTGCTGGAGATAGCGCTCGATCGCGGCCAGCGTCATGCCCTGGTGCTGGAGCTCCTCGATGAGGGCCAGCCGGGAGAGGTGGTCGTGCCCGTAGTGCCCGACGCGCCGGGGCCCGATCACCGGAGGGGGCAGCAGACCTCTGGTGCTGTAGAAGCGCACGGTGCGCACGGTGACTCCCGCGCGCGCCGCCAGTTCGTCGACGGTCAGCGTCGGCTCGTCGGTCCCGGTTGCCATGGCTGCTCCTTGTCGCGGGCAGGCCCGTCCTGCAGGGCCTGGCTCGATCAGGTGCAACAGTATTGCTGTCTCACCGGTGGTGTGAAAGTCTCCGGCACCATCGAAGCGCGTCATTCCCTCCGGTACGGGCCCGTGCGGCCCGGCCGACGGCGACAGGAGACGGCCGTGACCACGATCCTGCGAGTTCCCACCGAGACCGACCGGCTCACCCTGCCGGCCCTGCTGGCGCGCAACGCCGAGGACCACGGGGACCTGCCCGCCCTCTCCTGGCGGAGCCCGGAGAGCGGCGACGGATGGACCACCCTGACCTGGCGGGAGGTGCGCCGCGAGACCGCGGTGCTCGCCGCCGGATACGCCGCCCAGGGCGTCCGGCGCGGCGAGCAGGTCCTGATGATGATGGGCAACCGCCCCGAACACTGGCTCAGCGACCTGGCCCTCACGCACCTCGGCGCGGTACCGGTCACCGTGTACGGCACGGCCGCCCCCGAGCAGATCGCCCACATCGCAAGGCACAGCGGTGCCCGGCTGGCGGTCGTCGAGGGGGCACGGGAGCGCGCACGCTGGGAGCCCCTTCTCGCGGACGGTACCGTCCCCCTGGAGGTGCTCCTCACCGTGGAGCCGGAGGGCGCCGGTGGCCGGACGTACGCCTCCCTGTACGCGACCGGGCAACAGGCCTACGACGAGGAGTGGTTCGAGGCGACCTGGCGGGCCTCGGGCGCCGACGACCCCCTCACGGTCGTCTACACCTCGGGCACCACCGGCGACCCGAAGGCCGTGCCCATCACCCACCGCAGCGTGGTCGTCAACGCGCTGGCCCTGGACCGGGTGGTGGAACTCCCCGACCATGTCGCGCACATCTGCTACCTCCCCTTCGCCCACATCGCCGAGCGGATGCTGGGCATCTACCTGCCGGTCTTCCGGGCCTCGCACGTCCATCTCTGCGCCGACACCGCGGCCGTCGCGGCCACCGCGCGCGCCCTGCACCCCGCCCAGTTCTTCGGCGTGCCCCGGGTGTGGGAGAAACTCGCCGCGTCCGTCAGGGCCGCGCTCGCCACCCTGTCCGAGGAGCAGAGGGCCGCGATCGAGGCGGCCGGGGACACCGCCCGCGAGCACGTGGCCTTCCGCGAGCGGGGCGAACAGCCGCCCGCGGAGCTGGAGACCGCCTACCGCCGCGCCAAGGAGACGGTCCTCGACCCGGTGCTCTCCCTCGCCGGCTTCGAGCGACTGGTGTGGACGGCCAGCGCCTCCGCGCCCATGCCGCTGGACGTGGTGCGCTTCTGGGCAGGCTTCGGCATCGTCGTCATGGACGCCTGGGGACTCACGGAGACGGTCGGCGTGTTCACCACCAACAGCGCCGCCGGGTTCCGCCTCGGCTCGGTCGGCAGGCCGCTGGACGGGCTGGAGCTGAGGATCGCCGAGGACGGCGAGATCCTGGTCCGGGGCGAGACGGTGTTCGCCGGGTACCTGCGCGCCGACGGGACCGTGGACCGGGCGCTCGACGCGGACGGGTGGTTCCCGACCGGGGACATCGGCCGGATCGACGACGACGGGTACCTGTGGCTCACCGACCGCAAGAAGGAAATGATCATCACCTCGACCGGGAAGAACGTCTCCCCGGCGCTGGTGGAGAACGCCCTCAAGGAACACCCGCTGATCGGCCAGGCGTTCGTGCACGGCGACGGGCACTCCTACCTGGTGGCGCTCCTCGTCCTGGACGCGGAGATGGCACCCGCCTGGGCTGTGGCCCGGGGCATCGCGGCCGGCGAGGACATGGCGGAGCTCGCCGCCCACCCCGAGGTGCGCGAGGAGGTGGACCGCGCCGTCCAGGCCGCCAACGCCCGGCTGAACCGCACCGAGCAGGTCAAACGCCACCGGCTGCTGGCCAGGGAATGGGGCCCCGACACCGGCGAGCTGACCCCCTCGCTGAAGCTGCGCCGCCGCGTCGTCCGCGAGCAGTACGGAAAGGAGCTGGAGGCCCTCTACGAGGAGAGCGGTACCTGACCCGGGGCCGGTTGTCGGTGGGGGGACGTACGGTGAGGACATGTCGGGGATCACCTACGTACAGGGCGACGCCACCAGCCCCCGGGGCAAGGGCGTCAAGCTGATCGTGCACTGCTGCAACGACCTGGGCGGCTGGGGGAAGGGCTTCGTCCTGGCCCTCTCCCGCCGCTGGCCCGAGCCGGAGGCCGCGTACCGCCGCTGGCACCGGGAGCGCGCGGGCAACGACTTCGGCCCGGGCGCCGTGCAGTTCGTCCAGGCCGGCCCGTACACCTGGGTGGCGAATCTGGTCGGGCAGCGGGGGATACGCACCGGCAGCAAGGGCGTGCCGGTGCGTTACGAGGCGATCGACGCAGGGCCGGACAAGGTGGCCGCCAAGGCGGCCGAGCTGGGCGCGTCGGTCCACATGCCGAGGATCGGCTGCGGGCTGGCGGGCGGCACCTGGCCCCGGGTCGAGCCGCTCCTCACCGACCGGCTGGTGAGCCGCGGTGTCGAGGTGACGGTGTACGACTTCGGCTGAGTGCCGCCCGCGTGGTGCCCTACAGGCCGTAGCTCTTGCCGATGATGTCGCGCTGGATCTCGCTCGTGCCGCCGTAGACGGTCGACACGACCGCCGCCCGCAGATGCCGCTCCATGTCGTACTCCGTCGCGTAGCCGTAGCCACCCATCATCTGCATGCCCTCCAGAGCAGCGTGCCGCGCCGTCTCGGTGGCCTTGAGCTTCGCCATCGAGGCCTCGCGGGGGAAGAGCCGCTCCGGCTCGGCGTCGCAGGCCGCCGCCACGTCGAAGACCAGCAGCCGGGCACACTCGATCTCCGTCGCCAGGTCCGCCAGCCGGTGCCGCAGCGCCTGGAAGGAGCCGACCGGGCGGCCGAACTGCTCGCGTCCCCGCACGTACGCGACGGTGTCCTCCAGGACCCGCTCCGCCAGGCCCAGCATGTTCGCCGCCAGGAAGAGACGCTCCGCGTCGAGACCGGCCATCAGCTGGCTCCAGGCGCGGTCGGCCGTGCCCACCACCGCGTCGGCCGGCAGCGAGACATCGGTGAGGAAGACGTCGTTGACCTCGCGGCCCCCCATCGTCTCGATGGGCCGGATCTCGATCCCGGGCGTCCCGGCCGGGACATGGAACATGCTCAGCCCCTCGTGCTTCGCGCCGCTCGCGTCGGTCCGGGCGACCAGCAGGATGTGCTCGGCCAGATGTGCGTTGGAGATCCAGGTCTTGTGACCGTTCACCAGCCAGCGCCCGTCCGGCGTCCGTTCGGCCTTGCACCGCAGCGCCGCCACGTCGGAGCCGGCCTCCGGCTCGGACATGGCGACGGACAGAACCTGGCCGTCCACCGCCCCACCGATCGCCGCCTTGCACTGGGCCTCGCTGCCGAAGCGCTCGTACGCCTTCGCCGTGATCACCGAGGTGATGAACCCGCCCGCCGGTACCAGGCCGCGTGCCGTCTCCCGGAGGAAGAGGCAGGCATCCGTCATCCCGCCGCCCGAGCCCCCGTAGGCCTCGGGCAGGCACACGCCGAGCCAGCCGAGCTCCGCCAGCCGGGCGTAGAGCGACGGCGCGTGCGGGCCGCCCGCCTCCGCCGCCAGCGCGTCGCGCTGCTCACGCGTGCCGCACTCGCGCCGGGCGAAGTCGCGCAGGGCGCCGACGAAGGCCCGCTGCTCGGCGGAGAGCGAGCGGGGGAGGGCGTGGTCGGTGGACATGGAGGCCTCCATAGGGGAGTTACAAAGAAGCGGACCAGGTAACTTTGTTGCGTTGTCGATATGGTTGAGTGGTCACGACGGACGGGGAGGGCTCATGGCGGCACCGGGTGACAACGAGACACTGCTGGCCGAGGCGCTCGGCGAGACCCCACCGTCCGACGCGCTGAGCGAACAGATCCTGGACGCCGCGCGCGAGCAGTTCATGACCTTCGGGCTGCGCCGCTCGACCGTCGACGACGTGGCCAAGCGGGCCAAGGTCTCGCGGGTCACCGTGTACCGCCGGATCGGCAACAAGGACAGCCTGGTCTCCGCCTGCCTGCTGCGGGAGTACCGCAGATTCGTCCTGGACGTGGACAAGGCGGTGGCCGCACTGCCCACCATGGAGGAGCGGCTCGTCGCCGGCTTCGTCGCCGTCCTCAAGCACATCCGTGAACACCCGCTGGTGGGCGGGCTGCTGCGGCTGGAGCCGGAGATCATGCTCCCCTTCCTCACGCTGGAGAGCGGGCCCGCCTTCCTCGCGATGCGCGGATATCTCGCCGACCGGCTCCGCCACGCCCAGCGCGCGGAAGGGCGGCCGGAGACGGACACGACACCGGTCGCCGAACTGATGGTGCGGATCACCGTCTCCTTCCTCCTCAATCCCGTGAGCTGCTTCGAGCTGGACGACGACGAGCAGGTGCGCACGTTCGCCAGGCGCTACCTGGTGCCGCTGCTCGGCGCCGGGTGAACGCCCTGCCGTAGGCGTCACCCGGCACCAGCGCCCGTGCGTCGTGCACCGGTTTGCGGGTCTCCGCCGCGATCACCTCGGTGAACTCGTCCGCATGGTCCGCCCGTTCACGCTTCCAGAGCAGGAGCGACGCGCGCCGTTCCGGCGCCCCGAGCGCTGCCCAGCCGCGGCCGGCACTCCTGGCCTGCGCCACCGCGGCGCGGATGTCGTCGATGCCGTGCACCGCAGGGTCTGTTCCGGTCGTCAAGACTTCTCCATCGGCAGCGGTTCCAGTGGGCGGCTCTGCGCCCAGTGCGGTCCGAGGTCGTCGAGCCGGTACCCGAAGGGGTAGCTGCGTGGCCGGGGGCGAGAGGGCAGCCACCGGGGCCGTGCGGGCAGCAGCCGTACGCCGTGCGAGCGGGCGTGCACCAGACGGACGGCCGCCGCCCGCACCCACCGAGGCTGCGCCGGGAAGCCCAGCGCCCGCAGTAACGGCTCGTCCAGCAGTGCCAGCGAGAACCTGGCCACCAGAGGGCGCAGCGGGGCGGGGTACCAGGCGGCCATGACCCGGAAGGTGGCGTTGGCGACGCGCCGGTTCGCCGGGTCGTACGCGAACATCCGGGCCTCGTAGGATTCGAGCAGCTCCTCGAATCCCTCGTAGGTGCCGGGTGCGCCCTCGACGCCCATCATGTCCGCCATCCGCCGCCCCACCTCCGCCAGCGCCCCCGCCTCCTGCGCGCACAGGGGCCGCCACCCGAACCGGTCGATCCAGCGTTTGGGGCCGACCACCGTGGTGGCCAGCACATAGAGGTAGTCCTCGTTCGGGATGCGGTACCTGCCGTGGATCCGGTTGAGGTGCCGGGCGGCGGCCCTGGCGCGCTCCGAGTCGAAGCCCTCGGCCGCCATCTCGTATCCGAACAGGACGGTGTCGTCGTAGCGCTTATGGCCGTCGCGCTCGAACTCCTGGGTGCGGTCGAGCAGTACGGAGATCCTCGGAACCCCGTAGTCGCGCAGGAAGGCGACTCTGATGCCCTGCCGGTAGTCCCAAGGGAACTCGTACTGGGACATCAGCCGGAGTATCTCGGCGCAGTCGCCGGCGGGGTCCATCCGGCGTATCTCGCGCAATCGGCTGTAGCGGCCCATGGTGTGTGCCCTCCTCCGCTCAACACACTTGCTGCATAAGGCATATGGCCGAACCTCTCCGCCATGGAGAGTCAAAGTTACAAATACTATTGACTTGTTTCACGTGGCGCGTCAACACTGCTGCGGGATCGCATACTGGAACACACACGGTCCGGGCGCCGCCCCGAGCACCCGCCGACCCCTGGGAGTATCCGGATGACCAGCGCAGGAGAGCCCGTACCGCCCCCGCCCGGCGGCGTCCTGTGGAGCCTCGCCGGAGACATCCGGGGACTGCTGATGCTGCCCGCCGCCCTCACGCTCCAGGTCGCCCACCCCGCCGTCGGTGCCGGCGTCGACGACCACTCGGTCTTCCGTACGGACCCCTGGGGGCGCGGCGAGCGCTCCCTGAGTTCGCTCCAGCTCTGGGTGTACGGGGGAGAGGCCGCCGCCGAGGAGGGGCGCAGGCTCAGGAAGCTGCACCGCACGATCCAGGGGACCGACACCCGCGGCCGCCGCTACCACGCGCTCACCCCCGCGAACTACGCGTGGGTGCACGCCACGGGCTTCCCCGTCTACCAGCACGCGTCGCGCTACCTCGTCCGCCCGCTCACCGAGGCACAGGAACGCGCCCTGTACAGGGAGTGGCTCCAGGTCGGCCGGATCCTCGGCATCCACGACCGGGACATGCCGCAGACGATCGAGGAGTTCTGGCCGTACTTCCGCAAGATGCTGGCCGACGAGGTGGAGGCCACCGTCGTCGTACGGGAACTGGTCGCCACGGACGCTCCGGTGCCACCGCCCGACCGGGGGCCCCTCGTCCTGCGGCTGGTCCTGAAGGCGCTGTGGCCGGTGCTCCTCCCGCCGCTGGCGCGGTTCCGCAGATTCATCACCATCGGGCTGATGCCGCCGGACGCCCGCGAGGCCATCGGGCTCGACTGGACCGCGGACCAGGAGCGTCGCCTCCGGCGCTTCGGCGCCGTGGTGCGGCGGACCGTGCCCCTCCTCCCGGAGCGGCTGCGCTACCTGCCGCTCGCCAGATCGGCGCGGGCCGAGTGGCGGGCCGGGGGAGGGCTCAGGCCGAGGCCCGGCGGACCAGTTCGGTCGGGGTGATGACGGACTCGGGCCATGCCCCGGTGTCGCTGTTCAGCCTCTCCATCAGCAGCCGCACCATCAGCCTCCCCATGCCCTCCACGTCCTGACGGACCGTCGTCAGCGGGGGCACGGAGGCCTCCGCGACCGAGGTCATGTCGTCGAACCCGACCACCGCCACGTCCTCCGGCACCCGGACGCCCCGCTCGCGCAGCACCCGCAGGGCGCCCGACGCCATCAGGTCGTTGGACACGAAGACGGCGTCGAGATCCGGATGGGCGTCCAGCAGGTCCGTCATGGCCCGGGCTCCGCCCTCCGCGGTGAAGTCGCCGTCCGCGACGAGTTCCGCTCCCGCGTCCGGCAGCACGTCGTGGTACCCGTCGATCCGGTCGAGCGCCGACGTCTGGTCCCGGGGCCCGGCGATGTGCGCGATGCGCCGCCTGCCGAGCGAGACCAGATGACGCACGGCCTCGCGGGCACCGCCCCGGTTGTCGCAGTCGACGTACGGCACCTGTGTCGTGTCCTCGTCCGCCGCGGAGTGTTCCGGGCGGCCCCCGTAGACCGTCGGGACGCGGAACCGCCGGATGATCGCGGGCAGTTCGTCGTCGGTGTGCAGGGAGAAGGCCAGCACGCCGTCCACGTGACCGCCGGCCAGGTAGCGGGTGACCCGGTCGAAGTCACCGCTGCCCTCCACCAGGAGCAGGACCAGCTGTGCGTCGTGGGCGTTGAGCTCACGGCTGATCCCGCGGATCTGGCGGGAAAAGAAGGGGTCGGAGAAGATCCGGAACTCGGGCTCGTCGATGATCACGGCGACAGCGCCGTTGCGCCGGGTGACCAGCGTCCGCGCCGCGTGGTTCGGGATGTAGCCGAGCTCGTCGACCGCCTTGCGCACCTGCTCCACCAAGGGCTGGCGTACGCCCGCGCCGCCGTTGACGACACGGGACGCCGTCGCCCTGGACACTCCGGCGCGGGCCGCCACGGCCTCCAGGGTGGGCCGGGCGTCACGGTGCGGATCGGGGGTCGGGTCGGGCAAGGGTCGCTCCTCGTGCATGCGCGCCCGGGGCTGGGAACGGCTGGAACCGGCGGGTTTGGGCACGGACGCCGTCAGCCTATCGGCCCGGCCGGAGGCGGCCGACGCCGGAGACGCGGCGCGTTCACTCCGTAAAACGGTCGTGCGTGTACCGCTCGGGATCCCGAAAGATGCACACCGAGTGTGGTACTGCCTACGGAGAGCGAAATATTCGCATTGCGTGAAAGGTGCCATTTGTGTCACACGACGAGCAGAGAACGGGTGGGCGAGGGGAGGATCTGCCGGTAACGGCCGATCTGCCCTCGGACCCGCACCACGGCCGCCGTGCCACGACCGACCGGGTGGTGTTCGGCGTCTCCGCAGTGCTCACCATCGCCTTCGTGATCTGGGGTGCCACGGCCACCGACTCACTGGAAGACGTCTCCAGCACGCTGCTCAACGGCCTCATCCACAACGGCGGCTGGGCCTTCATGCTGGCGGCATCCGGCTTCGTGGTCTTCGCCCTCTGGCTCGCGATCAGCCGTTACGGGAAGATCTCGCTCGGCCAGGAGGGGGAGAAGCCCGAATTCAGGACGGTCTCCTGGGTCGCGATGATGTTCAGCGCCGGCATGGGCATCGGCCTGATGTTCTACGGAGTGAGCGAACCGCTGGCCCATTTCGTCACTCCGCCCCCGGGCACGCACCCCGCCGACGCGGCCGAGGCCATGCAGACGGCGATGGCGACCACGCTCTTCCACTGGACGCTCCACCCCTGGGCGATCTACGCGGTCGTCGGACTGGCCATCGCCTACAGCGCCTACCGGCGGCACCGGCGCCAGACCATCAGCGCGGTGTTCATCCCCCTCATCGGCGAGCGGCACTCCCACGGGGTCGTCGGCCGCATCATCGACATCCTCGCCATCTTCGCGACGCTCTTCGGCTCCGCGGCCTCGCTGGGTCTCGGGACTCTGCAGATCGGCAGCGGCTTCCAGGAGCTCGACTGGATGGAGAAGACCGGGACCGGCCTGCTGGTCACGATCATCGCGGTCCTGACGGCCGCCTTCGTCGCATCGGCGGTCTCCGGTGTGGAGAAGGGCATCCAATGGCTCTCCAACATCAACATGGTGCTCGCGCTGATCCTGGTGATCTTCGTGTTCGTCGTCGGCCCCACCATCATCGTCCTGGACCTGCTGCCCACCTCGGTCGCGGCGTACTTCGGTGACCTCGCCCAGCTCGCCGGCCGGACCGAGGCGACGGGAGAGGGCGAAGTGGCCGACTGGCTCGCCAGCTGGACCGTCTTCTACTGGGCGTGGTGGATCTCCTGGACGCCCTTCGTCGGCATGTTCATCGCGAGGATCAGCCGCGGCCGCACGATCCGGCAGTTCGTCGGCGGCGTGATCCTGGTGCCCAGCACGGTCAGTCTCGTCTGGTTCGCCGTCTTCGGCGGCTCGGCGATCGAGCTGCAGAGGGACGGAAAGCTCCGGGGCGTCGGTGACACCCCGGAGGCCCAGCTCTTCGGGGTCCTCCACGAATACCCGATCGCCACCGTGATGAGCATCCTCGTCATGGTCCTGGTCGGCATCTTCTTCGTCTCCGGCGCCGACGCCGCCTCGATCGTGATGGGGACGCTCTCCCAGAAGGGCGTCCTCGAACCCGCGAAATGGGTCGTGATCTTCTGGGGTGTCGTCACCGGGGCGGTCGCGGCGGTCATGCTCCTCATCGGCAACGGGCAGGGGGACGCCCTGGCGGGCCTCCAGAACCTGACGATCCTGGTGGCCGCCCCCTTCACCATCGTGATGATCGGGATGTGTGTCGCGCTCATGAGGGACCTGCGGCAGGACCCGATGATCGTCCGCAGGGAGTTCGGCGTGGAGGCCGTCGAATCAGCGGTCATCCAAGGGCACGCGAAGTACGACGGGGACTTCGAGATCCGGATCGGGCCCGGGCCCGCGGAGGTCACGTCGGACGAACGGCACAAGCACGACCCCCCGGCCTGACCGGAGCTGCGGCTCAGCCCACCAGTTGGGCCGCAGCCCGGGCACAGCCCCGGGCCACCGTCACCCCGGCGCCGCCGTGGCCGTAGTTGTGCACCAGCAGTCCACCGCCCGGCAGCTCCTCCGCCTCGATGCGCACCCCGGCGTCGCGGGCCGGCCGCAGCCCCACCCGGTGGCCGATCACCCGGGCCCCCGCGATCTCCGGCCGTATCCGCGCGCACCGCGCCACGATCTCCGCGGCCGTACACGGATCGGGCCCGGTGCGCGTGTCGTCCGTCTCCGCCGTGCCGCCCAGCACCAGCCCGCCCGGCTGCGGAAAGAGATACGTCGTCGCGCTCGACGCCGGATCCGCCTCGGTGAACCACTCCTCGATGCCCGGGTTCTCCACGACCACCAACTGCCCGCGGACCGGCCGCACCCCGGGGTCGGGAACCAGGTCGCGCGCGCCGAGCCCGGTGCAGTTGACGACCACCCGCGCCTCGGCCGCCGCCTCCGCGAAGCCACGTACCGTACGCCGCTCGACCACGCCCCCCGCGGCGGACAGCCGGCCCTCCAGCCAGCTCAGATGGGCCGGCATGTCGATCAGCGGAAGCGTGACCCGCAGGCCCTCCGCCACCTCGGACGCGCCCTCCAGGCGGCGGGCCCACGGCCCGAGCGCGGCCAGGCGCTCGCCCCCGTGCACCCCGGCGACCATACGGACGCCCGTCTCGGCCGGGGCGGCGGCCAGTTCCTCGTAGACCCGGAGGGTTTCGAGCGACCAGTCACCCACCAGCGCCTCGGGCTCGATCCGGTACGGCCACCAGAGCGCACCGGCCACGGCCGAGGTCGTGGCCGCCGCCGGGTCCCTGGACCAGACGCGCACCCGCAGGCCGCGCTCCGCCAGCAGCAGCGCCGTGGTCAGCCCGCTGACCCCGCCGCCCACCACGATCACGTCCGCCACCGTGCTCACCCCCGTCTCCATGCCGCCCCCGCGTGTGCCGAGGACGGGAAGGGCCATGGTCGCACCCTCGTCCGGCGGGAGAACCGGCCCCCGCGGTTGGTTAGGATCAGCACCCTGATGACTGCCACCCTCGTCGCCAAGGAACTCGCCGCCGGGCACGGCGACCGCACACTCTTCGCGGGACTCGACCTCGTGGTCGCGCCCGGCGACGTGATCGGTCTCGTCGGAGCCAACGGAGCCGGCAAATCCTCGCTGCTCCGCCTGCTCGCGGGGCTCGACCGGCCGGAGGAGGGCGAGCTGAGGCTCTCCCCGCCCACCGCGACCGTCGGACACCTCCCGCAGGAGCCCGAGCGCCGCGTGGGTGAGTCCGTACGGGAGTTCCTCGCCCGCCGCACCGGGGTCGCCGACGCCCAGGCCGCCATGGACGCCGCCACCCAGGCCCTGGTCGACGGAGCGCCCGGCGCGGACGACGCGTACTCCGAGACGCTGGAGCGCTGGCTCTCCCTCGGCGGCGCCGACCTGGACGAACGTGCCGAGGAGGTCGCCGCGGACCTCGGTCTGACCATCGGTCTCGACCTCCCGATGACGGCCCTCTCCGGCGGACAGGCGGCCCGCGCCGGCCTGGCCTCGCTGCTGCTGTCGCGCTACGACGTCTTCCTGCTCGACGAGCCCACCAACGACCTGGACCTCGACGGCCTGGAGCGCCTGGAGCGCTTCGTGTCAGGACTGCGCGCCGGCACCGTCGTCGTCAGCCACGACCGTGAGTTCCTGATGCGTACGGTCACGAAGGTCCTGGAACTCGATCTCGCCCAGCAGGAGATCAATCTCTACGGCGGCGGTTACGCCTCCTACCTGGAGGAGCGCGAACGCGCCCGCACCCACGCCCGCGAGGAGTTCGAGGAGTACGCCGACAAGCGTTCCGCGCTCGAGGGCCGCGCCCAGATGCAGCGGGGCTGGATGGACAAGGGCGTCAAGAACGCCCGCCGCAAGGCCACCGACAACGACAAGATCGGCCGCAAGTTCCGCAGCGAGGCCAGCGAGAAGCAGGCCGCCAAGGCCAAGCAGACGCAGCGCATGATCGAGCGCCTCGACGTCGTCGAGGAACCCCGCAAGGAGTGGGAGCTGCGGATGGAGATCGCCTCCGCACCGCGCTCCGGTTCCGTCGTGGCCACCCTCCGCGACGCCGCCGTCGTCCGCGGGGACTTCTCCTTCGGGCCGGCCACCCTGCAGATCGACTGGGCCGACCGGGTCGCCATCACCGGGGCCAACGGGGCGGGCAAGTCCACCCTGCTCGCCGCCCTCCTCGGGCGGCTCCCCCTCGACGCGGGCCACGCCTCGCTCGGCTCGGGCGTCGTGGTGGGCGAGGTCGACCAGGCCCGCGAACTGTTCCACGGCACGGAGAGCCTGCTGGACGCCTTCTGTGCGGCCGTCCCCGACACCGAGCCCGCGGAGGTGCGCACCCTGCTCGCCAAGTTCGGCCTGCGCGCCGGCCATGTGCTGCGGCCCGCCACGACCCTCTCCCCGGGCGAGCGCACCCGGGCGGGGCTCGCGCTCCTGCAGGGCAGGGGCGTCAACCTGCTCGTGCTGGACGAGCCGACGAACCACCTGGACCTGCCCGCGATCGAACAGCTGGAAGCCGCGCTCGACGCGTACACGGGGACACTGCTGCTGGTCACCCACGACCGGCGCATGCTCGACGCCGTCCACACGACCCGGCGCATCGAGATCGCCGGGGGCAAGGTCACCGAGACCGGCTGACCCGAGGCCCCGCTCCTCCCGTCGCACGGGAGGAGCGGGGCCGGTCCGTGTGCGGGGCGCCTCAGTCGACGTAGGTGATGTCGGACGAGGAGTAGATGCAGTTCGTGCCGTCCGCACCCGAGCCGATCTCGCTCGGCTCGCCGCTCGTCGTTCCCTTGTACTTGGTGCAGATCTTCATGTCACGGTCGCCGTCCTCGTAGATCGTGACATCCGAGATCCGGGCCGTGTCACCGTAGTTGGTGTTGATGCCGACCAGGCTCGTACCGGGGGCCGTCGCCCAGATGTTCTGCAGCTGGATGTGCCGGGCGTTCTGGGTGGAGCAGTTGCCGCAGGAACGGACCAGCTTGCCGAAGTCGTCGACCTGGAAGTTCTTCACGACCAGGGTGCCGACGCCGTTGTGCTGGAACACCTTGTCCTCGGCCAGTTTCGCGCCGCCGCCGTCGATCGTGCGGACCGTCGAGGAGGAGCCGCCGCGGAAGGTCGCGGCGTCCTCGCCCACGTCCTCCCACCAGACGTTCTTGATCGTGCAGGTGCCCGCGCAGTGCACTCCGTCGGCGGCCGGGGCACCCAGGATGACGTTCTGCAGGGTGGCGCCGTCCGCAAGCTTGATCATCGGCGGCTGGTCCTCGTCCTGACCGCCGCTGCCCAGGTCGCCGCTGCCGTACAGGCGCTTCATGCCCCCGTCGTACGTGCCCGAGACCTCGATGGTCGACGATACGGCCTGGCTGCCGTTGGCGGTCGGCCACGACGGCCGGTCCGTGGGCGGGTCGGTCGGCGGGTCCGTCGGGTCCGTGGGCGGGTCCGTCGGAACGGTGCCCGAGGCGGTGAAGGTCCAGCTCTTGCTGCTCACCGAGTCGCAGGAGTTCTGCTGGACCAGGGCGCCGGACGCCGCCGAACCGTCCTTCACGTTCAGGCACTTGCCGCCGTTGCTGTTGACGACGCGGTAGGTGCTGCCGCTGACCGTGGTCAGGGTCCACACCTGGGTGGCCGCACCGCTGCAGTTCTGCTGCTCCACGGCCTTGCCGGCACTCGTGGAAGCGTCCCGCACGCCGGCGCACTTGGCGCTGTTCGCGGCGGCCAGGGTGTAGCCGCTGCCTGAGGCGGTGAGCTTCCAGGTCTGTGCGGCGGCGCCGTTGCAGGCGCTCTGCGCGAGCTGCGTCCCCGCGGAGGTGCTGGAGCCCGGCACTCCCAGACACAGACCGCTGGCGGCGTTCGACAGGCTGTACGAGCCGACGGCGGGAGCTGCAGAGGCGGATCCGGTCGCGAAGAGTGCGGTGAGTCCTGCGGCGAGCAGTGAAGCGATGGCGACGAGGGTGGCGGCCGCGCGGCCTCCCCGTCTTCTGACCTGCTGATTCTCTGTATTCACTAGGCATCCCTTTCACCGCCTGCGGTATTCTCCGCAGGCACCTGACGGTGGGTGGTGCGGTGGTTGGCGCAGTGGTGAAGCCGTCCCCGGTTCCGGAGCAGCAATCTGCATGATGAACCGAGTTCGCGTACATGAATCGCCGTGACCGTACGTCACTAACCGGTAGCGGTCAATACAGCGGGACGGACGATCAGTAACGGCGACGGGCGGGCAGGAGAAGCTCCTGCCCGCCCGTCGCCGTGGTCCCGGTTCAGCGCTTGCGGCCGCCCGAGTCGGAGCCGCCCAGTCCGGCCCGCCGCAGCGCGTCCGCCATCGCGCTGTTGGCCGGCGCGGCCGCCGGACGCGGTGCGCCGCCCTGGCCGCCGCCCCCACGCCGGTCACGGCCCTGGCCGCCGCTCTGGCGGGCCCCCTGGCCACCGCCCTGCGCCTGCCGTTGGCGCGGCGGGCGTTCCCCGCCGCCCTGGCCGCCCTTCTCACGCCGCGGCCCCTGTCCGCCGTTCCGGTCCGCCCCGGCCTCGTCGTCGAGCCGCAGAGTCAGGGAGACGCGCTTGCGCGGGATGTCGACGTCCATGACCTTCACCTTGACGATGTCGCCCGGCTTCACGACATCCCTCGGGTCCTTGACGAATGTCCGCGACATCGCCGACACATGGACGAGACCGTCCTGGTGGACACCGATGTCCACGAACGCGCCGAACGCCGCGACGTTCGTGACGACACCCTCCAGCACCATCCCGGGAGCCAGGTCCCCGAGCTTCTCGACACCCTCCTTGAAGGTGGCCGTCCGGAAGGCGGGCCGCGGGTCCCGGCCCGGCTTCTCCAGCTCCTTCAGGATGTCCGTGACCGTCGGCAGACCGAACTTCTCGTCCACGAAATCGTCCGGCCGCAACGACCGGAGGACCTCGGTGCTGCCGATCAGCGAGGCCACGTCACCGCCCGTCCGCTTCACCATCGTCCGCACCACGGGGTACGCCTCGGGGTGCACGCTCGACGCGTCCAGCGGGTCGTCCCCGCCCCGGATCCGGAGGAACCCCGCGCACTGCTCGTACGCCTTCGGGCCCAGCCGTGCCACGTCCTTGAGCGCCCGGCGGGAGCGGAACGGGCCGTTCGTGTCCCGGTGGGCCACGATGTTCTCGGCCAGCCCGGAGCCGATGCCCGACACCCGCGAAAGCAGCGGCGCCGATGCCGTGTTGACGTCGACGCCGACGCCGTTCACACAGTCCTCGACCACCGCGTCCAGGGAGCGCGACAGCTTCACCTCGGACAGGTCGTGCTGGTACTGGCCGACGCCGATCGACTTCGGGTCGATCTTCACCAGCTCGGCCAGCGGGTCCTGAAGCCGGCGCGCGATCGAGACCGCTCCGCGCAACGACACGTCCATGTCCGGGAGTTCCTGCGAGGCGAAGGCCGACGCCGAGTACACGGAGGCGCCCGCCTCCGAGACCATCACCTTGGTGAGCTTCAGCTCCGGGTGCCTGTCGCACAGTTCACCCGCGAGCTTGTCCGTCTCGCGGGACGCGGTGCCGTTCCCGATCGCGATCAGGTCGACCTGATGCTCCCTGGCGAGCCGCTCCAGTGTGGCGAGCGACTGGTCCCACTTGTTCGCCGGCACATGCGGGTGGATGACGTCCGTCGCGACGACCTTGCCGGTCGCGTCCACGACGGCGACCTTCACACCTGTACGGAACCCGGGGTCGAGCCCCAGCGTCGCCCGGGTGCCGGCCGGGGCGGCGAGCAGCAGATCGCGCAGGTTCGACGCGAAGACGCGCACGGCCTCGTCCTCCGCCGCGGTGCGCAGCCGGAGCCGCAGGTCGATCCCCAGATGCACGAGGATCCGGGTCCGCCAGGCCCAGCGGACCGTGTCGCCCAGCCATTTGTCCCCCGGCCGGCCGCGGTCCGCGACCCCGAACCGGCGGGCGATCATGTTCTCGTACGAGGAGGGACCGGGCTGCTCCGACGGCTCCTCAGGCTCCAGGACCAGGTCGAGCACGTCTTCCTTCTCGCCCCGGAGCATCGCGAGGACGCGGTGGGAGGGCAGCGCCGTGAAAGGTTCGGCGAAGTCGAAGTAGTCGGCGAACTTCGCGCCCGCCTCCTCCTTGCCGTCCCGCACCTTCGCGACGACCCTGCCGCGCGACCACATGCGTTCGCGCAGTTCGCCGGTCAGATCGGCGTCCTCCGAGAAGCGCTCGGCCAGGACCGCCCGGGCGCCCTCCAGCGCCGCAGCCGGGTCCGGCACGCCCTTCTCGGCGTCGACGAACGCCGCGGCGGCGGCGAGCGGGTCCACGGACGGGTCGCCGAGCAGCCCGTCGGCGAGGGGCTCCAGGCCGGCCTCGCGCGCGATCTGTGCCTTCGTCCGGCGCTTCGGCTTGAACGGCAGATAGATGTCCTCCAGCCGCGCCTTGGTGTCGGCCGCCCGGATCTGCGCCTCCAGGGTGGCGTCGAGCTTTCCCTGCTCACGGACGGACTCGAGGACCGCCGTACGGCGGTCCTCGAGTTCTCGCAGGTACCTCAGCCTCTCGTCGAGCGTGCGCAGTTGCGCATCGTCGAGCATCTCGGTCGCTTCCTTGCGGTAGCGCGCGATGAACGGCACGGTCGACCCGCCGTCGAGCAAGTCGACGGCCGCCTTCACCTGACGCTCACGTACGCCGAGCTCCTCGGCGATCCTGCCTTCGATGGACGTCGTCACGGTTTTCCCGACTCGCCTTCTCGTACTGGCTGTGCTGGCTGTGCCACTGGGGTGCTCCACACCCGGTGGGCCCCTTCGCCTGCATTGTGCCGGGTGGCCGGGGGCCGTGTCGCGTGACCTGCTCGATCACGGCCCCGACGTCCTGCCGAAGAGCCGGCTCACGCGCGCCGGGTCCTGCCGCTGCGCGAGGCGCCGCCGAAGAGGCTCGCCAGGAGGCGGAAGGGCAGAGTCACCACGGTGGCGATGGCCGAGCCGATGGTACTCAGGGCGTTTGCGATCGCACGGAACACGGTGTGCCTCCTTCGTAGGGTGTGTCCTGCGCCTGGCCGGTTCCCCGCGTCGTAAACGCGTACGGGGCCTCAGCCCTTGCCGACCAGGTCGTCCGGGAACGCGCCCGCCGAGGCCGCGGCGAACAGGAATCCCCGGCCCAGCTCGGTGAGCCTCTCCACGCCGTCGGCGCCCAGGTGCTCGTACGGCGCGGAGTCCATCCGGTCGGTCGCCTCCTCCAGGTCCGCCCTGAGCGCGGTGCCCGCCTCGGTCAGCTCGCCCGCCGCGTCCAGGACACCCCGGTCGCGCAGTCGCTCCACCGCCGCGTCCCAGTCGGTGCGCCGCCAGCCGCGGGTGGCGAGGATCCAGCGCGGCGCCATGCCCTTGCCGGTGGCGGTGTGGCTCACCAGGGCCTCGACGGGATCGAGACCGGCCGTCAGGAGGGTGGCCAGGTGCCCGTCGCCGCGGTGCTCGCGCAGCAGCGTCGCCGCGTGCCAGTAGGCCAGGTGCGGCTGCTCCGGCACCTCCAGATCCGCGTGCGCGGCGTACAGGGGCCGGGCGTGGCGGGTGCAGGCCTCGGCGGCCGTGAGGGCCAGGCGGGCCGCCTCCGCCATCTCCGGGGACGCGAGGGTCTCCTCGCCGAGCACCCGGCGCAGGGTCGAGTCGGCGGCCCGCAGACGGGCGTCGAGCGCCGCCTGCGGGGTGATGTCCGACCAGACGGCCGGCAGATGGCGGGCCACCAGCTCGTGGTTGAAGTTGTAGAAGGTCGCGGTGACCGCACCCGCTCCGACCGCACCCAGGGCCGCGCCGCGCGCGGCGAAGTAGACCCGGCTCTCGTCGTCGATGCCGAGCTCCCCGAACTCCTTGCCGAGGTCGGGGGAGAAGTAGACACAGGAGTGCAGCGGATTGAGCGCGTTGTGGCAGCGGCGTCCGGCACGTGGCGGAAGAGTACTCATGCCCGCACGTTACCGACTGGTTGGTACGTGGGACAGGGCCGGGGCGGCCGTGAGGCACTCGTGGCAGGAAAGGTGGGAAATTCGTCATTGCGGCCATCGGGCCGTCCGCCCAGGATGAAGGGCATGAAGCAGCGATCCGTACTCGTCGTCCTCTTCGAGGGCGTGCAGAGCCTCGATGTGAGCGGCCCGATGGAGGTCTTCGCCGGCGCCTCCCGCTTCCCCGGCGTTTCGTACGACCTGCGCACCGCCTCGCTGGACGGAGCGCCGGTCCGCTGCTCCAGCGGTCTCACACTCCTCCCCGACGGCAGGCTCGCGGACGCCCCGGCGCCCGATCTGCTCCTCGTGCCGGGAGGCGCGGGCACGAGGACACCCGCCCCGGAGCTGGTCGACTGGATCCGCACCCACGGCCCCCGGGCCCGGCAACTGGTGTCGGTGTGCACCGGCGCCCTCCTCCTCGCCGAGGCGGGCCAGCTCGACGGCCACCGGGTGACCACCCACTGGTCCGTCTGCGAGACGCTCGCCCGGACGTACCCGGCGGTGCGCGTGGACCCGGACCCGATCTTCGTACGCGACGGACGGCTGGCGACATCGGCCGGCGTCACCGCCGGCATCGACCTCGCGCTCGCCCTGGTCGAGGAGGAACACGGACGGGACGTGGCGCTCACCGTCGCCCGCCATCTCGTCGTGTTCCTGCGGCGCCCCGGCAACCAGGCGCAGTTCAGCGCCCAGCTCACCGCACAGACCGCCGTCCGTGAACCCCTCCGCGAGCTCCAGCACTGGATCTCCGAGCACCCGGACGCCGACCTCTCGGTGGAGGCGCTCGCGGAACGCGCGCGGCTCTCGCCGCGCCATTTCGCCCGCGCGTTCCAGGCCGAGACGGGACTCACCCCCGGCCGGTACGTCGAGCGCGTACGCCTCGAACAGGCCCGCCGGCTGCTGGAGGACACGACCGACGGCGTCACCTGGATCTCCCGGGCCAGCGGTTACGGCACTCCGGAAGCGATGCGGCGCGCCTTCGTCAAGGCCCTCGGGACCGCGCCCGCCGAATACCGGCGCCGCTTCCGGTCCCAGCCCGCCTGAAACGCCCCGACCACCCGGCACCGACGGAAGGAACACCATGCAGATCGCCATCGTGCTCTTCGACCGCTTCACCGCGCTCGACGCAGTGGGCCCCTACGAGATGCTCAGCCGGGCCCCCGGCGCCGAGACGGTCTTCCTCGCCGAGCGGCCCGGGCCCGTGCGCAACGACAGCGGCAGCCTCTCGCTCGTCGCCGACCGGGCTCTCGCCGACGTGCCCGCTCCCGATGTGGTGATGGTGCCTGGAGGGCCGGGGCAGAGCGACCAGATGGAGAACGAGACGCTGCTCGGCTGGCTGCGGACGGCGGATGCCACCAGCACCTGGACGGCCTCGGTCTGCACGGGCTCCCTGCTGCTCGCCGCGGCCGGGCTGCTCACCGGCCGGCGTGCCACCTCGCACTGGCTGGCCCTCGACGTCCTGAAGACCTTCGGCACCGAGCCGACGGACGAGCGGGTGGTGACGGACGGGAAGTACGTCACCGCCGCCGGTGTCTCCTCCGGCATCGACATGGGCCTGACCCTGCTCGGCAGGATCGCGGGTGACGACCACGCCCGGACCGTCCAGCTGCTGACGGAGTACGACCCACAGCCGCCCTACGACTGCGGTTCTCCGGCCAAGGCCCCGGTGGCCATGGTCGAGGAGTGGCGGGCGAAGAGCCGCTTCATCCTGACGTAGCTGCAACCCCGGCGTCCCCCGTCGTCCAGGTGAAGCGGGGAGCGCGGCGCTCCAGGAAGGCGGCGACCCCCTCGGCGGTGTCGCCGCTGCCTCGTGCCTGCTGCGCCCAGTACGCGTCCCGGTCCTCGCGGCCGTCGGCGAACTCCTTCGCCGCGGCCTGGGTCAGCTGTGAACGCGAGGCGAGGACCCGCGCGAACGCGGAGACCCGGGCCGCCAGCCCGCCCTCCGGCAGGACCTCGTCCACCAGCCCCGTGCGCAGGGCGCGTTCCGTCCCGATCAGCTCCCCGGAGAACAGCAGGAACTTCGCGGCGGCCGGGCCGACCAGCGCGACCAGCCGGCGCGTGGACGAGGAGGGGTAGACGATCCCGAGCTTGGCCGGGGTGACGCCGAAGGAAGCGCCCTCCTCGGCGAACCGCAGATCGCAGGCGGTGGCCAGCTGGCTGCCGCCGCCCACGCAGTACCCGCGTACGGCGGCCAGCGTGGGCCGGGGGAAGGCCGCCAGGGCCTCCTCGGCCCGGACGGCGAGTGCCTGCGGCCGCCCTCCGGAGTCCTGGAGGGAGGCGATGTCCGCACCTGCGCAGAAGGTGTCACCGGCGCCGGTGAGCACGAGAACCCGCACGCCGGGGTCGGCGGCCAGCCCCTCCAGCAGCACGGGCAGCGCCTGCCACATCTCCGCGCTCATGGCGTTGCGCTTGGCGGGGTTGCTGATGACGACGGTGGCGACGCCGTCCACGACCGTGTGCTCCAGTCGCGGATCCGTCCGAACCGCCTGCTCCCTGAGGGTCATGCGCCGGATGCTATCCGCACGGCACGAACCTATGATCAAGAAGGGGTCGCGAAGCAGGCACGCACCGTGAGGAGCTGTCGATGGGCGGACCCACGACCGAGGGAAAGAAGCTCAACCGCAGCTTCAGCGGGCTCGCCCTGCTCGGAGCCGTACTGGTCGTCGCGGGACTCGTCGGCCTCGTCTACACCGGCCTCGCCACCCTGACCTCGATGATTCTCTTCGGCTGGCTGCTGCTCGTCGGCGGTCTCGTGGGCCTCGTCCACGCGGTCCAGGCCCGGGGCACCCCGTACTTCTGGCTGGGCGTGGTGGTCGCCGCGCTGAACATCGCGGCCGGCGTCGTCGTCATCAGGAACCCGGTCGGCACGGCCGAGGCGCTGACGATGTTCGCGGCCCTCCTCTTCCTCACCGGGGGAGTGTTCCGGCTGGTCGGCAGCGTCGTCGTGCGCGGGCCCCAGTTCGGCTGGACGCTGCTGCAGGGCGCCTTCGGACTGCTGCTGGGCGTGCTGGTGCTCATCGACTGGCCGCACAGCAGTCTCTACGTCCTCGGGTGCTTCTTCTCGCTGGCCCTGCTGTTCGACGGGCTGGGGCTGATCGCGATCGGGGTGGGTGGACGACGCGTCGTCAGTATGGTGACGGACCAGATGACGCCTGAAGAAGGCGAGAAGTAGTCCAATCACCTGACGCTGTCATACTCACACGGTCAAATTGCTTACAGAAGCGACCACTTGTGGTCAGAGCTGCAGTCCGGACCACACTCTTCCCGACACTCATTATTCGATAGTCAGTGACATGCGAATCGAGAGCGGGTGGCGGTCCATGGAGAGCCGTGGGAGTGTTCCGGCCCATCCCGTGTCGTACGAGGGGGTGTGGCGCTTCACCGCCCCCGCCGTCGACGTCTCGGTACCGCGGGCGCGGCACGCGGTCCGGGACCTGCTCGACCGGCAGGGCGTACCCGTCGAGGACGACATCCTCCAGGGGCTGCTGCTGATCGTGTCGGAACTGGTCACCAACGCGGTCCGGCACGCGGCATTGCTCTCGCCCGAACTGGCCGTCGAGGTGGCCATCGGCGCGGAATGGATCAGGATCTCCGTCGAGGACAACCACCCCTACCGCCCGACGGCGCTGGTCACCGACTACGCGCAGACCGGTGGCCGCGGGCTGCTCCTGGTCCGTGAGATCACCGCCGAGGCGGGTGGCACCTGCGACGTGGAGCACACCGCGGGCGGCGGCAAGATCATCTGGGCGGCGCTGCCACTCAAGACGCAGCTCTGACCGCCCCCGGCGCGGCGAGCGGCTTCACCAGCCCGCGGACGGTCCCGTCAGCTCCCTGATCGCCGGCCGCGCGGCATCCAGCACGGTCATGAACCACGCCGAGAACGGCGCGGCGGCATGCCGCTCCGCGAGCTCACCGGCGGACACGAAAGCCGTCTCGCCGACCTCCTCCTCGTCCGGCCGCAGGCGCTCCTGCACCATGCCGACGAACAGGTGGTTGAACTCCTGCTCCACCAGACCCGACATGGGGTCGGGGTGGTTGTAGCGGACCGTGCCCGCCGCGGCGAGTAGCGAGGGCGAGACCCCCAGCTCCTCGTACGTACGCCGGGCGGCCGCCGCGAACGGCGCCTCTCCCGGGTACGGGTGGCCGCAGCAGGTGTTCGACCACACGCCGGGGGAGTGGTACTTGCCGAGCGCACGGCGCTGCAGCAGCAGCCGCCCCTGCTCGTCGAAGAGGAAGACGGAGAACGCCCGGTGGAGCTGGCCGGGGGCCTGGTGCGCGGCGAGCTTCTCCGCGGTGCCGATGGTGGTGCCGTTCTCGTCGACCAGTTCGAGCATGATCGCGTCTGCTGTGCCGTTCGACGAGCTGTTCGCCGCGGTTGCTGGTGTGGTCGGCATACCCATCCTTCGCTTTGGTTCCCGGCCTCGTGCGCCGGACCCCTCGAGTGCGGTCAAGTCTGCCGTACAAAAGCCGCTTGTCCGCACTTCGGGTGCTGGCATGTCCGTCCCGCCGCACCCCGGAGGGCGCGGCGGAACGGACCCCGCGTCAGACTCCGAAGGCCTCCGGGTAGTGGATCGTGCCCTTCGGCACGGGCGCGGAATCGTCGAGGACCAGCGCCATCATCGCCTCGTCCGGCACCTTGAAGCCCGGCCTGATCCCGAACCGCGACGCCGGCGTGAATCCGAAGGCCGGGTAGTACTCCGCATGTCCGAGCACCAGGACGAGTGACTCGCCCCGCAGCCGCGCGGCGTCCAGCACCGCCCTCACCACCGCACGCCCGGCGCCCCCGCGCTGGTGACCGGGCGCGGTCGCCACGGGGGCCAGCGCGAGTGCCGGGGCGTCCCCGACCCGGCACCGGGTCAGCAGGGCGTGAGCCGCGACGGAACCGTCCGGGGCCTCGGCCACGTACGACAGGCCGGGCAGCCAGGCGCCGGGGTCGGTACGCAGTGCGTCGACCAGGTCGGCCTCGTCCCGGGCCGGGAAAGCGGCTGCGACGACGCCGCGCACCGCCTCATGGTCGGCGGTCGTCTCGGGGCGGGTCCGCCAGCGGGGATCGGAGGGGCGCAGCACGTAGCCGGCGTAGCCGTACTCCGCGCCGTGGAGGCGGCGGACCTCCAGCTCCTCGTGGGTGGCCGCGAGCGCCTCCGGCATGCCGGGAGCCGACGGATCCGCTGTCGCGGCCCGTCCGGCCAGCGGGACGTAGTACTCGTCCCAGTCGCTGTCGGGCTGCACCAGCACCCCCAGCACATGGCAGCCCGCCTCCACGGCCGCCGCGGTGTTCCCCGCGACGGGGCGCAGCGACGCGTTCCGGTCCCAGAAGTCGCGGGCCCCCGCCGACGGGGAGTCCGTGGTCCAGACACATTCGGTGACCACCATCGATCCGCCGGGGGCGAGCAGCCGCTGCCAGTCCCGCACGGCGCTGTCGAAGCCGGCGAAGTAGGCGGAACCCTCGGCCCAGACCAGGTCGAACGACCCGTCGGCGAACTCGGGCCCGGTGAGGTCGGTCATGTCGGCCCTGACGGCACGGATCCGCTCGCCCAGCCCGCGGGCCCCGGCGGCCGCGGTGAGCTCGTCGAGGAACGGCTGGTGCAGATCGACCGCGGTCACCTCGGCGCCCGCCTCCGCGGCGAGCAGCAGGGAGGCCCTGCCGGGGCCGCAGCCCAGGTCCAGGACGCGCGGACGGGACGGCAGCGGGCCCGCGAGGGAGAGCAGCCGCCGGGTGGTGGAGTCGGAGCCCGGACTCTGCCGGGGCAGTCCGTCGTGCAGTGCGAAGAACGCGTTGTACGTGTGCTCGGTCAACGTGGGAACCCTTGGATGAGAGGGCCCCGGCGGGCACGGCGAGGTGGAGAGCGCCGAGCGGTCAGCCGGTGACCCGGAAGACGAGGAAGGGCCGATTGCTGCGCTGGGCAGCCGTCGTCGCGACAGTCATCACCCTCAGCTCCTTCTCTCTTCGGCGGGCTCCGGACCCGGAGACACGGGGCAGACCCTAGCATCGGGCTCGCGGCGGTTCAGTGGCAGAGCCGTGCCTCGTGCTCCTGGTGACCGCTGGGCTCCAGCTGGAAGGTGCAGTGCTCGACGTCGAAGTGGCTGCCGAGGCAGCTCTGGAGGTCGTGCAGGAGCTTCTCGTGACCGATCGAGTCCAGCATCTCCTGGTGCACGACCACATGAGCGGAGAGGACCGGCATGCCGGAGGTGATCGTCCAGGCGTGCAGGTCGTGGACGTCCAGTACGCCCGGCAGGGCCGTGATGTGCGCGCGTACCTTTTCCATGTCGACGCCCTTCGGGGCCGACTCCAGCAGCACGTCGAGCGTCTCCCGCAGGAGTTTCACCGTACGGGGGACGATCATCAGGCCGATCAGCAGCGAGGCGATGGGGTCGGCGGCCTGCCAGCCGGTCGCCATGATGATGCCCGCCGCCACCAGCACCGTCACCGAGCCGAGCGTGTCAGCGACGACCTCCAGATAGGCTCCCCGGACGTTGAGACTGTCCCGCTGCCCGCGCATCAGCAGGGACAGGGAGACGACGTTGGCGACCAGGCCGACGGCGGCGAACGCGAGGGCCAGGCCGCCCCTGGTCCCGGCCGGATTGACGAAGCGCTCGACCGCCTCGAAGACCAGGTAGCCGCCGACGCAGAGGAGCAGCAGACAGTTGGCCAGCGCGGCGAGGATCTCGGCGCGGGCGAAACCGAAGGTGCGGTTGGGGCCCGCGGGCCTGTTGGCGAAGTGGATGGCCAGGAGGGCCATGCCCAGCCCCAGCGCGTCGGTGGCCATATGGGCCGCGTCCGCGATCAGCGCGAGCGAGTTCGCGAGCAGCCCGCCGACGATCTCCATGACCATGACGCCGAGCGTGATGCCCAGGGCGACCCGGAGCCGGCCCCGGTACGCGGCGGCGGCCGTTCCCGTCGGGGGCGGCCCTCCGTGCGTGTGCCCGTGATCGTGGCCAGCCCCCATGTGAACGCCTCCGTACAGCCGTCGTGTCCCTCGGACACGTCTGACGCGCCTCGCCCGATGCGGCCAGTGAACTACGGGAGCGGGGTAGGGGGCAACACGGCACTGAACACCGTTGTCATGTGCTCTGACCTGCGGAAACGATCGCAGGTCAGAGTGTCGCCGGGGTCCGGACCCTCACTGCGCGGCGCGGGCCTCGGGGTGGCGCAGGCACCAGCCCTCCCAGGCCGACTCCACCATCTCGCGCATGTCCCGGCGTGCCGTCCAGCCCAGCTCCTCGGCCATCCGCGCCGCCGACGCGACCGCCCGGGCCGCGTCCCCGGGCCTGCGCGGCTCGACCACCGGCTCCGTGCGCAGGCCGGTGACCTCGCCCACCAGCTCCGCGAGACGGCGCACGGACACGCCCTCGCCCCGGCCGATGTTCACGGTGAGGTCTCCGCCGTCCGAGGTCTTGTCCAGGTGACTGGCGACCGCGAGGTGCGCCTCCGCCAGATCGGCGACATGGATGTAGTCGCGTACACAGGTGCCGTCCGGCGTCGGATAGTCGTCGCCGAAGACCCGCGGCGCCTCGCCCCGCGTCAGTCGGTCGAAGAACATCGGTACGACGTTGAAGACACCCGTGTCGGACAGCTCGGGCTCGGCGGACCCCGCCACGTTGAAGTAGCGCAGGCAGGCCGTCGAGATGCCGTGGGCCCGGCCCGTCGCGCGCACCAGCCACTCCCCGGCGAGCTTGGTCTCGCCGTACGGATTGATCGGCGCGCACGGGGTCTCCTCCGTGATGAGCTCCACGTCCGGGACGCCGTACACCGCCGCCGACGAGGAGAGGAGGAAGCGCGGCACACCGGCCGCGACCACGGCCTCCAGCAGCACTCCGAGCCCGGCCACGTTCTCGCGGTAGTAGAGCAGCGGCTTCTCGACGGACTCACCGACCTGCTTCTTCGCCGCGAGATGCACCACACCCGTGACGGCGTGTTCCGCCAGGACCCTGTCGAGGACCTCGCGGTCCGAGGCCGACCCCCGCACCAGCGTGACGTCCGTGGGCAGCCGCGCCTCGATGCCCGTCGAGAGGTCGTCGAGCACGACGACCTGTTCCCCGGCCCGCGTCATGGCTTTCACCACATGTGCCCCGATGTAACCGGCCCCGCCAGTGATCAACCACGTCATGCACGTCAGCTTATGCGTTTCCCCGACGCGGTTTGTGGGGCGAGGCCTTGATCGACGATGATGATCGCGAACGGCGTCGCATGATGGCCGATTCGGCCGAACGGAGCACGAACGGGCGGTGAACTCGGTCTTCCGTTCATCCGATAGCCTCAGCCGACGCGCCACCGGCCCACCCCCGGGCCGCATGTCCGCGCGCCGTTCCCGTTTCAGTGCCAAGGAGTGAGTTCGTCTGTCGACCGCCATCCTCACCGGTGCGCCGGTACCCGGATCGTCGCTCGAGGACGATCTGCGGTCACTCGGCTTCGACGTGACCGCCGCAGCCGACGCCTCCGAGGCCGCCGACCTGCTCGCCGCAGTCCCCGCGAGCAGGCGCGTCGCGCTCGTGGACCCCCGCTTCGTCGGCCATGTCCACGCGCTCAGGCTCGGACTCACCGACCCCCGCTTCGTCGCCGCGTCGATCCCCGGAGCGCTCACCGCGCAGCCCGAGGCCCGCCCCGCGCTGCTCCGCGCCCTCCAGCGGGCCGTGGCCGCCGTCGGCGCGGGGAGCCCCGTCGCGCCCCCCGGCGCCGAACCCGTCGCCGAGGACCGCACCGTGCCCGGCCGACTGGCCGTTGCACTGGACGCGGAGGGCACCACGGTGCAGCGCCCCGAGCTCGGTTCCCTCACGGCCTCCGTGCCCACCGGACCCGAGGAGCGGAGCGCCGCGCAGGCCGCCGTCTCCGCCGTCGACGACGAAGCCGTGCGGCTGCGCAGCGCGGTCAAGGCCCACGACGGCTTCTTCACCACGTTCTTCATCAGCCCGTACTCCCGCTACATCGCCCGCTGGTGCGCCCGCCGGGGCCTCACCCCGAACCAGGTCACCACCGCCTCGCTGATCACCGCGCTCATCGCGGCCGGCAGCGCGGCGACCGGCACCCGCGGCGGCTACGTCGCGGCCGGAGTGCTCCTGCTCCTCTCCTTCGTCCTGGACTGCACCGACGGGCAGCTCGCCCGCTACTCGCTCCAGTACTCGACGATGGGCGCCTGGCTGGACGCCACCTTCGACCGGGCCAAGGAGTACGCGTACTACGCGGGGCTCGCCCTCGGCGCCGCCCGGGGCGGCGACGACGTATGGGTCCTCGCGCTCGGCGCGATGGTGCTCCAGGCCTGCCGCCACGTCGTCGACTTCTCGTTCAACGAGGCCAACCACGACGCGGTCTCCAACACGAGCCCCACCGCCGCGCTCTCCGACAAGCTCGACAGCGTCGGCTGGACGGTCTGGCTGCGCCGGATGATAGTGCTGCCCATCGGCGAGCGCTGGGCCATGATCGCCGTCCTCACCGCCGTGACCACGCCCCGGATCGTCTTCTACGCCCTGCTCATCGGCTGCGCCCTGGCCGCCTGCTACACCACGGCGGGCCGGCTGCTGCGCTCGCTGACCCGCAAGGCGCGGCGCACCGACCGCGCCGCCCGCGCTCTGGCCGAGCTGGCCGACTCCGGTCCGGTCGCCCAGGCCGTCGCGGCCGTGCTCCGGCGTCCGGGCGGCGGCTTCACGGCCCCGCTCCTGGCGTTCGCCGGAGCGCTGGTCATGGTCGCCGCGGCGCTGTTCGCCCCCTACGGCGACTGGCTGACCGTGGGCGCCGCCGCGGTGTACGCGGCCCTCTCAGGACTGGCCGTCTCCCGGCCGCTCAAGGGCGCGCTCGACTGGCTCGTCCCCCCGCTCTTCCGGGCCGCCGAATACTGCACGATCCTGGTGCTGGCCGCCCGCAGTGACGTACCGCACGCCGTTCCCGCGGCATTCGGCCTGGTTTCGGCCGTCGCCTACCATCACTACGACACGGTGTACCGCATCCGGGGCGGCACCGGAGCGCCGCCCCAGTGGCTGGTGCGCACCATCGGAGGGCACGAGGGCCGGACCCTGGTCGTGGCCGTACTCGCCGCCGTACTGACCTCCGGTTCAGGTTTCACCACGGCTCTCACCGCGCTCGCGGCCGCCGTGGCTCTGGTGGTGCTCGTGGAGTCCATCCGCTTCTGGGTGTCCTCCTCGGCCCCCGCCGTACACGACGAAGGAGAACTCGCATGATCGGCCTCGTACTGGCTGCCGGTGCCGGACGCCGTCTGCGTCCGTACACGGACACGCTGCCCAAGGCCCTGGTGCCGGTGGACGGCGAGAAGACGGTCCTGGACCTGACACTGGCCAACTTCGCCGAGGTCGGACTCACCGAGGTCGCGGTCGTCGTCGGCTACCGCAAGGAGGCGGTCTACGCCCGCAAGGCCGAGTTCGAGGCGAAGTACGGCGTGACGCTGACGCTCATCGACAACGACAAGGCCGAGGAGTGGAACAACGCCTACTCCCTCTGGTGCGCGCGTGAGGTCCTGAAGCAGGGCGTCATCCTCGCCAACGGCGACACCGTGCACCCGGTCTCCGTCGAGAAGACCCTCCTGGACGCACGCGGCAAGGGCCAGAAGATCATCCTCGCCCTCGACACGGTGAAGACCCTCGCCGACGAGGAGATGAAGGTCATCACGGAGGACGGCAAGGGCGTCCGGCGGATCACCAAGCTGATGGATCCGGCCACCGCGACCGGTGAGTACATCGGCGTCACGCTGATCGAGCCAGAGGCGGCCGAGGAGCTCGCCGACGCGCTGAGGACCACCTTCGAGCGCGACCCCGACCTCTACTACGAGGACGGCTACCAGGAGCTCGTGAACCGTGGCTTCACCGTCGACGTCGCGCCCATCGGCGAGGTGACCTGGGTGGAGATCGACAACCACGACGATCTCGCCAGGGGCAGGGAGATCGCGTGCCGGTACTGACCCGCCTCATCCCGTCCCCGGTCGTCGTCGACATCCGGCGCGGCGCGATGGACGATCTGGCCGGTCTCCTTGCCGACCAGCGGATCTCCGCCTCGGGCAGGCTCGCCATCGCGATCAGCGGAGGCTCCGGGCGCGCCCTGCGCGAGAGGCTCGCCCCGGTGCTGCCGGGTGCCGACTGGTACCCCGTCGTCGACGGCACGATCGACTCCGCCGTGCGGCTGGCCGACGGCATCAAGGGCAACCGCTACGACGCCGTGGTCGGCCTCGGCGGCGGCAAGATCATCGACGTGGCGAAGTACGCCGCGGCGCGTGTGGGCATGCCCATGGTCGCCGTCGCGACGAACCTGTCCCACGACGGGCTCTGTTCCCCGGTCGCGACCCTGGACAACGACAACGGACGGGGCTCCTACGGGGTCCCCACGCCGATCGCCGTCGTCATCGACCTCGACGTGATCCGCGAGGCGCCCGCGCGCTACGTGCGCTCGGGCATCGGCGACGCGGTCTCCAACATCTCGTGCGTCGCCGACTGGGAGCTCGCCCACGAGGTTCGCGGGGAGGACATCGACGGCCTCGCGGCCGCCATGGCCCGCCAGGCGGGCGAGGCGGTCCTGCGCCACCCCGGCGGGATCGGCGACGACGCCTTCCTCAAGGTGCTGGCCGAGGGCCTCGTCCTGACCGGCATCTCGATGTCGATCGCGGGGGACTCGCGTCCGGCCTCGGGCGGATGCCACGAGATCAACCACGCCTTCGACCTGCTGTACCCGAAGCGCGCGGCCAGCCACGGCGAGCAGGTCGGCCTCGGCGCCTGCTTCGCCATGCATCTGCGGGGCGCGCACGAGGAGTCGCTGCTCATGGCGTCCGTACTGCGGCGCCACGGGCTGCCGGTGCTGCCCGACGAGATCGGCTTCACCCCCGAAGAATTCGTGCGGGCCGTCGACTACGCCCCGCAGACGCGCCCGGGACGCTTCACGATCCTGGAACACCTCAACTTTTCCACCGACCAGATCAGGGACGCGTACGCCGACTATGCAAAAGCCATCCATAGCTGAACTCCGTCCGGTCGTGCACCCTCCGGGCGTGAAGGACCGGCGCAGTGGCGAGCACTGGGCGGGTCGGCTCTACATGCGCGAGATCTCCCTGCGCATCGACCGGCACATCGTCAACACCAAGATCACGCCCAACCAGCTGACCTACGTGATGACCGTCGCCGGCGTGCTCGCGGCGCCCGCGCTGCTGGTCCCGGGCATCCCCGGGGCCCTGCTCGGCGTGCTCGCGGTCCAGCTCTACCTGCTGTTCGACTGCGTCGACGGTGAGGTGGCCCGCTGGAAGAAGCAGTACTCACTGGGCGGGGTCTACCTGGACCGGGTGGCCGCCTATCTGTGCGACGCGGCGGTGCTGGTCGGCTTCGGCCTGCGCGCCGCCGATCTGTGGGGCCCGGGACGCATCGACTGGCTGTGGGCCTTCCTGGGCACGCTCGCCGCGCTGGGCGCCATCCTGATCAAGGCGGAGACCGACCTCGTCGGCGTAGCCCGTCACCAGGGCGGGCTGCCGCCCGTCAAGGAAGCCGCTTCCGAGCCGCGCTCCTCCGGCATGGCGTTCGCACGGCGGGCCGCCGGCGCGCTCAAGTTCCACCGGCTGATCCTCGGCATCGAGGCGTCGCTGGTCATCCTGGTCGTCGCCGTCCTCGACACGGTCAGGGACGACCTCTTCTTCAGCCGCCTCGCGGTCGCCGTGCTGGCCGGCATCGCCCTTCTCCAGACCGTCCTGCACCTGGTGTCGATCCTGGCGTCCAGCAGGTTGAAGTGAGCTCACCCATGAAACTCGGCGCGGTCATCATCACCATGGGCAACCGCCCCGACGAACTGCGCGCCCTTCTCGATTCGGTCGCCAAGCAGGACGGCGACCGGATCGAGGTGGTCGTCGTCGGCAACGGTGCCCCGGTCCCCGACGTCCCCCCGGGCGTACGGACCGTCGAGCTGCCCGAGAATCTGGGGATCCCCGGCGGCCGCAACGTCGGCATCGAGGCGTTCGGCCCGTCCGGAGCCGACGTGGACGCCCTGCTCTTCCTCGACGACGACGGGCATCTGCCGAACACCGACACCGCCGAGCTCTGCCGGCAGGCCTTCGAGGCGGACCCGAAGCTCGGAATCGTCACCTTCCGCATCGCGGACCCCGACACCGGCGTCACCCAGCGGCGGCACGTGCCGAGGCTGCGTGCCTCGGACCCGATGCGCTCCTCCCGCGTCACGACCTTCCTCGGCGGCGCGAATGCCGTGCGGAGCCAGGTGATCGCCGAGGCGGGCCCCCTCCCCGCCGAGTTCTTCTACGCGCACGAGGAGACCGACCTCGCCTGGCGGGCCCTGGACGCCGGCTGGATGATCGAGTACCGCTCGGACATGGTGCTCAACCACCCCACGACCGCTCCCTCGCGGCACGCGGTCTACCACCGCATGGTGGCCCGGAACCGCGTCTGGCTCGCCCGCCGCAACCTGCCCGCACCGCTGGTCCCCCTCTACGTCGGGGTCTGGCTGCTCCTCACGCTGGTCCGCAGGCCCTCCCTGCCCGCCCTCAAAGCGTGGTTCGGGGGTTTCCGGGAAGGCTGGACCAAGCCCTGCGGACCCCGGCGCCCCATGAGGTGGCGTACGGTATGGCGGCTGACCAGGCTGGGCCGGCCACCGGTGATCTGAGAGGCTCTTCCTCTGAGACCATGAACCGTATTCATTCGTACGGGGAACCTGTCCGCCTCGGCCGCGCCCGCGACCGGCTGCGCATTGTGAAGACGAGAGTTCTTAACTGTGAGTGACACGACCCATGACGGCGGGATTGCGCTGAGCAGCCCGCCGTCCGCCGACGAGGGACTGAGCGCGTCCCAGCTGGCCGACAAGTACGGCTTGACGGTGAGCGGTGCCCGGCCAGGGCTGTTCGCGTACATCCGGCAGCTCTGGGGCCGTCGGCATTTCATCCTGGCGTTCTCGAGGGCGAAGCTGACCGCGCAGTACAGCCAGGCCAAGCTCGGCCAGCTGTGGCAGGTCGCCACGCCGCTGCTGAACGCCCTGGTCTACTTCCTGATCTTCGGGCTGATCCTGGGCACCCGGAAGGGGATGACCCAGGAGGTCTTCATCCCGTTCCTGGTGACCGGTGTCTTCGTCTTCACCTTCACCCAGAGCTCGGTCATGGCGGGGGTGCGCTCCATCTCGGGGAACCTCGGCCTGGTCAGGGCGCTCCACTTCCCCCGGGCGTCGCTGCCCGTCTCCTTCTCGCTGCAGCAGCTCCAGCAGCTGCTGTACTCGATGATCGTGCTGGTGGCCGTGGCCGTGGGCTTCGGCAGCTACCCGGCGCTCTCCTGGCTGCTCGTCGTCCCGGCGCTGGCCATGCAGTTCCTCTTCAACACCGGCCTGGCGCTCGTCATGGCACGCCTGGGCAGCAAGACACCGGACCTCGCCCAGCTGATGCCGTTCGTGATGCGTACCTGGATGTACGCCTCGGGCGTCATGTTCTCGATTCCCGTGATGCTGGCGGACAAGCCGCAGTGGATCGCCGACGTGCTGCAGTACAACCCGGCGGCCATCTACATGGACCTGGTCCGCTTCGCACTGATCGACGGCTACGGCTCGGAGAACCTGCCGCAGCACGTCTGGGCCGTCGGGCTCGCCTGGGCGCTCGTGGTGGGCGTCGTGGGCTTCGTGTACTTCTGGAAGGCAGAGGAACGGTACGGCCGTGGCTGAGGAAAAGTCCCAGGGACACATCCCCACCGTGATCGCGGACGACGTGCACATCGTGTACCGGGTCAACGGCACAGGTGGCGG
Organism: Streptomyces sp. NPDC051064; assembly: GCF_044455985.1. Lineage (NCBI taxonomy): Bacteria > Bacillati > Actinomycetota > Actinomycetes > Kitasatosporales > Streptomycetaceae > Streptomyces > Streptomyces sp. NPDC051064. Next base: position 9,879 of record NZ_JBITFK010000003.1, on the reverse strand, counting down.
CAAGGGAAGCGCCACCGCGGCACTGAGCCGGATCATGCGCCGGGGCAAGGGCGAACCGCGCGGTGTGCGCAAGGTGCACGCGGTGCGGGGCGTCTCCTTCACCGCCTACCGTGGCCAGGCCATCGGCCTCATCGGTACCAACGGTTCCGGCAAGTCCACCCTGCTGCGGGCCATCGCCGGCCTGCTGCCGACGGAGCACGGCAAGGTGTACACCGACGGCCAGCCTTCGCTGCTCGGTGTCAACGCGGCTCTGATGAGCGACCTGACCGGTGAGCGCAACGTCGTGCTCGGCGGTCTCGCCATGGGCATGAGCCGCGAGGAGATCCGCGCGCGGTACAAGGACATCGTGGACTTCTCCGGGATCAACGAGAAGGGCGACTTCATCACGCTGCCCATGCGGACGTACTCGTCCGGCATGGCGGCCAGGCTGCGCTTCTCGATCGCGGCCGCCAAGAACCACGACGTCCTCATGATCGACGAGGCGCTGGCCACCGGTGACCGCAAGTTCCGGGTCCGCTCCGAGGAACGGATCCGCGAGCTGCGCAAGGAGGCCGGCACCGTCTTCCTGGTCAGCCACAACAACAAGACCATCAGGGACACCTGCGACCGGGTCCTGTGGCTGGAGAAGGGCGAGCTCCTGATGGACGGCCCCACCGAAGAGGTGCTGAAGGCCTACGAGCGGGAGACGGGCAAGTAACCGTCGCGTGCGTGTGGCCCCCGCCGGAGTGAAGCGACGGGGGCCCTGCGGTGTGCGGGCCCGCGCTGGAAGACCCGCAGGGGCTGTAAGCGCCCCGGGTGGATCTCCTCCCGGCGGATGACGTCAATTGCTCGGGATCCGGGGAAGGTTGACGGCGGCCGATGCGTTGCACGAGGGCGTGCTGCACCCCGGCGCGGTCCTGTGAGCTCTACAACGTAAGCTGTGACGGTGCTGATTCGCGGCTATGTGGGGTGATACGCCCCCGCACATCGCCCGTTGTGTGCGTGTCGCACTCGGCCGGACGAGCGGCGTGTCCGAAAAGGGATGTTTTGGGTCAGCAGTGTAGAACGGGAGATATGACGGCAATGATGGAAAATCTCCAGCTCCGACGTGGTTTCGCCGTCCCCGCGTCGGGTGGTACGCAGTGACCCGTACCCAGCAGGCGCGCGCCGACGCCGCCGCCACGCTCGACAAGGCCGCCGACGAGAACTTCCCTGTGGCCCCCTTCTTCCTGCCCCGTGCATGGCGCGACGACCTGATGGCCGTCTACGGATTCGCCCGCCTCGTCGACGACATCGGTGACGGCGACCTGGCTCCCGGTGGCGCCGACGCCCGCCACCTCGGCCTCGAACCCGGACAGGCCGAGGACCGGCTCGCCGTCCTGGACGCACTCGAAGCCGATCTGTACCGCGTCTTCCGGTCCACCGGCGACGGCCCGCGCCACCCCCTGATGCGCGCCCTGCGCCCCACCGTGCGGCGCTGCGCGCTCACCCCCGAACCCTTCCTCGGGCTCGTCGAGGCCAACCGGCAGGACCAGAAGGTCCGCCGCTACGGGACCTACGGAGACCTGCTGGCCTACTGCGAGCTCTCCGCCAACCCCGTCGGCCGCCTCGTCCTGCAGATCACGGGCACCGCGAGCCCTGAGCGGATCCGCCGCTCCGACGCCGTCTGCACCGCGCTGCAGATCGCCGAGCACCTCCAGGACGTCGCCGAGGACCTCGGCCGCGACCGGATCTATCTGCCCGCCGAGGACATGGCCCGCTTCCATGTCGGCGAACCGGACCTGGCGGCACGGTCCGCGGGCGCGGCGGTGCGGTCGCTGATCGCTTTCGAGGCGGAGCGCGCCCGTGACCTGCTGGACGAGGGAGTCCCCCTGGTGGGCAGCGTCCACGGCCGGCTCAAGCTGCTGCTCGCCGGATTCGTCGGCGGAGGACGGGCCGCCCTAGGGGCGGTCACGGCCGCCGGTTTCGACGTACTGCCCGGACCGCCCAGACCCACCGCGCCCAGGCTGCTGCGCGAGGTGGGAGACGTCCTGCGAAGAGCGCACAGAGAGGGGTGAGCCGGACCGTGGAGGGACAGACGACGTACATGTCGGCACCGGTACAGGCCGCGTACAGCTACTGCGAGGCCGTGACCGGACGACAGGCCCGCAACTTCGCGTACGGCATCCGACTGCTGCCGTACGAGAAGCGGCAGGCCATGTCGGCGTTGTACGCCTTCTCCCGTCGGGTCGACGACATCGGCGACGGCGAGCTGGATCCGGAGACGAAGCGCACCCGGCTGGAGGACACCCGGGGGCTGCTCGTCCGGATCCGGGACAACGCGGTCGAAGAGGACGACACCGACCCGGTCGCGGTCGCCCTGGCCGACGCCGCACGCCGGTTCCCGCTGCCGCTCGGTGGTCTCGACGAGCTCATCGACGGCGTTCTGATGGACGTGCGCGGAGCGACGTACGAGACCTGGGACGACCTCAAGGCGTACTGCCGGTGTGTCGCAGGTGCCATCGGGCGGCTCAGCCTGGGCGTTTTCGGGACGGAAGCGGGCGCACCCGGCTCCGAACGGGCCGCGGAGTACGCCGACACCCTCGGTCTCGCACTCCAGCTCACCAACATCCTGCGCGACGTCCGCGAGGACGCGGGCAACGGGCGTACGTACCTGCCCGCCGACGATCTCGCGAAATTCGGCTGTTCCGCCGGATTCCACCGGGCCACCCCGCCCCCCGGGTCCGACTTCGCCGGCCTGGTGCACTTCGAGGTCCGGCGCGCCCGGGCGCTCTTCGCCGAGGGCTACCGGCTGCTGCCCATGCTGGACCGGCGCAGCGGTGCCTGCGTGGCCGCCATGGCCGGCATCTACCGTCGGCTCCTCGACCGGATCGAACGCGATCCCGAGGCGGTCCTGCGCGGTAGGGTCTCGCTGCCCGGCCATGAGAAGGCGTACGTTGCGGTGCGCGGCCTTTCGGGTCTCGACGCGCGTTACATCTCACGCCGGACGGCGAGGGGGAGGGTCTGATGACGGGTCCGGTCCGAGTCCGGGGGCGCGCAACCCCGGGGTGCCGCGATGCGTCCCTGTCTGCGACGACACGGCGAAGGGAGCAGGCATGACCGGTCGCAACCCCCGGTCCTCCCGGGCCGTGGTCGTCGGCGGCGGGCTCGCGGGCGTCACCTCGGCGCTGCGTCTCGCGGACGCGGGGCTCGACGTGACCCTGCTCGAAGGCCGCCCCCGGCTCGGCGGACTCGCCTTCTCCTTCCGGCGCGGCGACCTGTCCGTCGACAACGGCCAGCATGTCTACCTGCGCTGCTGCACGGGCTACCGCTGGTTCCTGGACCGGATCGAAGGGGCCCACCTCGCCCCGCTGCAAAACCGCCTCGACGTGCCCGTACTCGACGTGGGCCGGCCCGCCGGACCGCGGCTCGGACGGCTGCGCCGTACCGGACTGCCCGTACCGCTGCACCTCGCCGGCGGGCTCGCCGCCTACCCGCACCTCTCGCTCGCGGAGAAGGCCCAAGTCGCCCGCGCCGCACTGGCGCTGGGCCGTCTCGACCCCGCCGACCCCGCGCTCGACGGCATCGACTTCGCCACCTGGCTCCGCCGCCATGGACAGTCCAGCCGCGCCATCGAGGCCCTCTGGGACCTCGTCGGCGTCGCCACGCTCAACGCCACCGCGCCCGACGCCTCCATGGCGCTGGCCGCGAAGGTTTTCAAGACGGGGCTCCTCTCCGAGCCGGGCGCCGCCGACATCGGCTGGGCGGCCGTGCCGCTCGGTGACCTCCACGACACCCTCGCCCGCAAGGCGCTCGAGTCGGCGGGTGTCGAGATCCATGTGCGCACCCGGGCCGGTTCCCTCACCCGCGCCGAGGACGGCCGCTGGGCCGTCGAGACCGACGGTGAACGGTTCGAGGCGGACACCGTCGTCCTCGCCGTGCCGCAGAGGGAGACCCACCGGCTGCTGCCCGGCGGAGCGCTCGACGATCCCGGCCGGCTGCTCGACCTCACCGACGCACCGATCCTCAACGTGCACGTCGTCTACGACCGCGAGGTGCTGCGCAGACCGTTCTTCGCCGCGCTCGGCTCACCCGTGCAGTGGGTCTTCGACCGCACGGCGTCCTCCGGACTCCAGGGCGCCGGGCAGTACCTCGCGGTGTCCCAGTCCGCGGCGCAGGACGAGATCGACCTGCCCGTCGCCGAGCTGCGCAAGCGGTATCTGCCCGAGCTCGAACGGCTCCTGCCGGCAGCGCGAGGGGCCGGGATCCGCGACTTCTTCGTCACCCGGGAACGCACCGCGACCTTCGCACCCACGCCGGGCGTGGGCCGCCTGCGGCCGGGCACGCACACCCGCGCCCCCGGGCTGCACCTGGCGGGAGCATGGACCGCCACCGGCTGGCCCGCCACGATGGAGGGTGCCGTCCGCAGTGGCTTCAGTGCCGCGGACGCCGCGCTCCAGGCCCTCGGCCGGCCACACGAACATCCGCTGCAGGAGGCGGCATGAGCAGTACCACCGGAACAAGAGGAGAGTCTGTGACCCCGGCGAATCCGGCTTACGACACCGTGGCGGACACCACGGACGTCACCGCGCTTCTGGAGCGCGGAAGGGCCCTGTCAGCGCCGGTGCTGCGAGCTGCCGTGGACCGGCTGGCGCCGCCCATGGACACCGTCGCGGCCTATCACTTCGGCTGGATCGATGCCCAGGGCAGGCCGGCCGACGGCGACGGAGGCAAGGCCGTGCGTCCCGCGCTGGCCCTGCTGTCCGCGGAAGCGGCGGGCGCCCCGGCGGAGGCCGGCATCCCCGGAGCCGTAGCGGTCGAACTCGTGCACAACTTCTCGCTGTTGCACGACGACCTGATGGACGGCGACGAGCAGCGCCGGCACCGCGACACCGTATGGAAGGTGCACGGCCCCGCCCAGGCGATCCTCGTCGGCGACGCGCTCTTCGCGCTGGCCAACGAGATCCTGCTGGAGCTCGGCACCGTCGAGGCCGGCCGGGCCGCCCGCCGGCTGACCACGGCCAGCCGCAAGCTGATCGACGGTCAGGCCCAGGACATCTCCTACGAGCACCGCGAGCGGGTCACCGTCGAGGAGTGCCTGGAGATGGAGGGCAACAAGACGGGCGCCCTGCTCGCCTGCGCGGTCTCCATCGGCGCCGTGCTCGGCGGAGCCGACGACCGTACGGCCGACGTGCTGGAGGCGTACGGCTACCACCTCGGCCTCGCCTTCCAGGCAGTCGACGACCTGCTCGGGATCTGGGGCGACCCGGAGTCCACGGGCAAGCAGACCTGGAGCGATCTGCGCCAGCGCAAGAAGTCCCTGCCCGTCGTGGCCGCGCTCGCCGCGGGCGGACCGGCCTCGGAGCGTCTGGGCGACCTGCTCGCCGCCGACGCGAAGAGCAACGACTTCGACAGCTTCTCCGAAGAGGAGTTCGCCGCCCGTGCGGCACTCATCGAGGAGGCGGGCGGCCGTGAATGGACCGCCCAGGAAGCCCGCCGTCAGCACGCGGTAGCCATCGAGGCGCTGCACGGCGTCGACATGCCGGAACGAGTGCGGGCGCAGCTCACCGAGCTCGCCGACTTCGTGGTCGTACGAAAGAGATGATGACCATCCAGATATGACTCGCAGTCGCCGGCGGGCGCCCCACGGGGCGCCCGCCGACGGAGACCCCAGCACAGCAGAGGACCTGACTGCACGAAGGGGAAGCCATGACAGCGACGACCGACGGAAGCACCGGGGCCGCGAACCTCCGCGCAGCCTCGGCCAGCGATCCGACCGAATCAACCAACGCCGCGGACGACATCCTGGACGTCGCGCGGCAGGCCGCGGAACGCTCGGTGGAGCACCTCCTCGGCCGGCAGGACGAGCAGGGCTGGTGGAAGGGAGACCTCGCCACCAACGTCACCATGGACGCGGAGGACCTGCTGCTGCGTCAGTTCCTGGGCATCCAGGACCAGGACACCGTCAAGGCCGCCGCCCGCTTCATCCGGGGCGAGCAGATGGGCGACGGCACCTGGAACACCTTCTACGAGGGGCCGCCCGACCTCTCCGCCACCATCGAGGCGTACGTCGCGCTGAGGCTGGCCGGCGATCTGCCGGACGACCCCCACATGATCCGCGCGGCGGGCTGGGTCAGGGAACAGGGCGGCATCGCGGAGTCCCGGGTCTTCACCCGGATCTGGCTGGCGCTCTTCGGCTGGTGGAAGTGGGACGACCTTCCCGAACTCCCGCCCGAGCTGATGTTCTTCCCGAAGTGGGTCCCGCTCAACATCTACGACTTCGGATGCTGGGCCCGCCAGACCATCGTGCCGCTCACCATCGTGTCCGCGAAGCGGCCCGTACGCCCCGCCCCGTTCACCCTGGACGAGCTGCACACCGATCCGGCGTGCCCCAATCCGCCCAAGCCCGCCGCTCCGGCCGCGAGTTGGGACGGAGTCTTCCAGCGGCTCGACCAGGCGCTGCACCTCTACCACAAGGTGGCCCCGCGCAGGCTGCGGCGCAGCGCCATGAACGCCGCCGCCCGCTGGATCATCGAACGCCAGGAGAACGACGGCTGCTGGGGCGGCATCCAGCCCCCCGCGGTGTACTCCGTCATCGCCCTGCACCTGCTCGGCTACGACCTCGACCATCCGGTCATGCGCGCGGGGCTCGAGTCGCTCGACCGGTTCACCGTGTGGCGTGAGGACGGCGCCCGCATGATCGAGGCCTGCCAGTCCCCGGTCTGGGACACCTGCCTCGCCACCATCGCTCTCGCCGACGCGGGGGTGAGCCCCGACCATCCGGCGCTCGTGAGAGCGGCCGACTGGATGCTCGGCGAGGAGATCGTGCGGCCCGGCGACTGGTCCGTACGCAAGCCTGAACTGGCGCCGGGCGGCTGGGCGTTCGAGTTCCACAACGACAACTACCCGGACATCGACGACACCGCCGAGGTCGTCTTGGCGCTGCGCCGCGTCCGCCACCCCGACCCCGCCAGGGTCGAGGCGGCCATCGCGCGCGGGGTGCGCTGGAACCTCGGCATGCAGTCACGCAACGGCGCCTGGGGAGCCTTCGACGCGGACAACACAAGCCCGTTCCCCAACCGCCTGCCGTTCTGCGACTTCGGCGAGGTGATCGACCCGCCGTCGGCCGATGTCACCGGACACGTGGTGGAGATGCTCGCCGTCGAGGGGCGGGCGGACCACCCGCGTACCCGCCGGGGCATCGAGTGGCTGCTCGCCGAACAGGAGGCGAACGGCGCGTGGTTCGGCCGGTGGGGCGTCAACTACATCTACGGGACGGGCTCCGTGGTGCCCGCGCTGATCGCCGCCGGCCTGCCGGCCGCGCACCCGTCGGTGCGGCGGGCCGTCGAATGGCTGAAGTCCGTCCAGAACGACGACGGAGGCTGGGGCGAGGACCTGCGGTCCTACCGTGAGGAGAAATGGATCGGCCACGGCACCTCGACCGCCTCCCAGACCGCGTGGGCGCTCCTCGCCCTCCTGGCCGCGGGGGAGCGGGAGAGCAGGTCCGTGGAACGGGGCGTCGCCTGGCTGGCCAAGACCCAGCAGCCGGACGGATCCTGGGACGAACCGCACTTCACCGGGACCGGTTTCCCGTGGGACTTCTCCATCAACTACCACCTGTACCGGCAGGTCTTCCCCCTCACCGCCCTCGGCCGGTACGTCTACGGGGATCCCTTCGCCACCGCTGCCGGTATCGGCGCGGGCACCGGCAAGGAGGCCTGAGCCGATGGGGGGCCAACAGGAGCCGCCCGGCCCCACCACGCCGCTGCTGATCGCCTGCGCGCTCGGCATCGAGCGTTTCGCCCTGCGCACCGGAAGGAGGGGCGGCACCCCGGGCCCCGGGCCCGTGAGCATCATCAGGTCCGGGATGGGCCCACGGGCCGCCGAGGACGCCGTCCGGCTCGCCCTGGGACAGGGCGGGGCCGGAGGCGCCGCGGTCATCGCCTCCGGCTTCTGCGCCGGGCTGGAACCCGGCATGCACCCGGGCGATCTGGTGGTGGCCGAGGAGACCCGGGACCACGGCGGCACCACCGCCTGCACGGGTACCGGCCTGCTGGTCGACGCACTGGTCAGGGCGGCGCCCGGACGTACCGTCCACACCGGCCCGCTCAACGGCTCCGCACATGTCGTCCGGGGTCCGGAGCGGGCGTCGCTCCGGGCCACCGGCGCCATCGCGGTGGACATGGAGTCCGCCGCCACCCTCCGCACCGCCGTACGGACGGGGCTACGCCCCGTTGCCGCCGTACGGGTGGTCGTGGACGCTCCAGAGCATGAGCTCGTCCGCATCGGCACGGTCCGCGGTGGAATATCGGCATTCCGCGTTCTTCGTGCTGTCCTTCCGGCTTTCCACGAATGGCACCGATCTTTGCTGCTCCCCAGGAGGTGAGCCCAGATGGCCATGCCGCTCCGTCAGTCCATCAAGGTTGCGACGTATCTCATCGAACAGAAGATCCGTAAGCGGGACAAATTCCCGCTGATTGTCGAGCTGGAGCCCTTGTTCGCCTGCAATCTGGCATGCGAGGGATGCGGCAAGATCCAGCATCCGGCCGGGGTGCTCAAGCAGCGCATGCCGGTCGCCCAGGCGGTCGGGGCGGTGCTGGAATCGGGCGCCCCGATGGTCTCCATCGCCGGTGGCGAGCCGCTGATGCACCCGCAGATCGACGAGATCGTGCGTCAGCTGGTGGCGAAGAAGAAATACGTCTTCCTCTGCACCAATGCCATGCTGATGCGTAAGAAGCTCGACAAGTTCACCCCGTCGCCCTACTTCGCCTTCGCCGTGCACATCGACGGGCTGCGCGAGCGGCATGACGAGTCGGTCGCCAAGGAAGGCGTCTTCGACGAAGCCGTGGAGGCGATGAAGGAGGCCAAGCAGCGCGGCTTCCGGGTCACGACCAACTCCACCTTCTTCAACACCGACACCCCGCAGACCGTCATCGAGGTGCTGAACTTCCTCAACGACGAGATCAAGGTCGACGAGATGATGATCTCGCCCGCCTACGCCTACGAGAAGGCCCCCGACCAGGAGCACTTCCTGGGTGTCGAGCAGACCCGCGAGCTCTTCAAGAAGTCCTTCGCGGGAGGCAACCGGAGCCGCTGGAGGCTCAACCACTCCCCGCTCTTCCTGGACTTCCTGGAGGGCAAGGCCGACTTCCCCTGCACGGCCTGGGCGATCCCCAACTACTCGCTCTTCGGCTGGCAGCGGCCCTGCTATCTGATGAGCGACGGGTACGTCCCCACCTACCGGGAGCTCATCGAGGACACCGACTGGGACAAGTACGGCCGCGGCAAGGACCCGCGCTGCGCCAACTGCATGGCGCACTGCGGCTACGAGCCCACCGCGGTGCTCGCCACCATGGGGTCGCTGAAGGAATCCCTGCGAGCGGCCCGGGAGACGATCGGCGGGAACCGGTGACCTCATGAGAGAAGGAGAGCCGGTCGTACTGGGTCTCCCGGAGCTGCCGGCCCGGCCTCTCGCGGTGCGCCGCCCCTCGCGGCGCATCCAGGTCGGGTCGGTGGCGGTCGGCGGGGACGCACCGGTGTCGGTGCAGTCGATGACGACGACGCGTACGTCGGACATCGGTGCGACGTTGCAGCAGATCGCGGAGCTGACGGCTTCGGGCTGTCAGATCGTGCGGGTGGCGTGTCCCACGCAGGACGACGCGGACGCGTTGGCGACGATCGCGAGGAAGTCGCAGATCCCGGTGATCGCGGACATCCACTTCCAGCCGAAGTACGTGTTCGCGGCGATCGACGCGGGTTGCGCGGCGGTCCGGGTGAACCCGGGCAACATCAAGCAGTTCGACGACAAGGTCAAGGAGATCGCGAAGGCGGCGGGGGACGCGGGCACTCCGATCCGTATCGGGGTGAACGCGGGTTCGCTGGACGCGCGGCTGCTGAAGAAGTACGGCAAGGCGACGCCGG